>NZ_JONL01000002.1 GCF_000711735.1 Maridesulfovibrio frigidus DSM 17176 | reverse complement strand
CCATGGATTGAACATGGATACCCGAGTCTGCAATTTAAGTAGCCATGGATTGAACATGGATACTCAGGGTCTTGCGATCACTCTGATTAACTTGGTATGATATTATAAATAGTGTGTCAATGGCTATTCTGAAAAAAGTTACAAAGAATCTGCAAATAATCGGATCATTCAAGCAATAACCACAAACGTCTACATCCCCGCCAGCTAAACCTATAGGGTCGGGAGTTATGAGCCTCCCGATGGCAGGATCATATTCACGATATCCGAAGTGAATCAGACCCGTATCATGATCTGCGAGACCATCTGCGAATCCTACACAGGTGTCCAGTTAGTTCATTAAAGCAGGCTCAACTGTGCATATAATAGATCCAGAATATTTGCGAAAAGAAGTTAGCGGCTTGACAACTTCTAGCACCAAAACTAAACCGTCTTCTGCCTCGTGAAAAGGTAAATTGAATGTTAATAAAATTGCTGAAAGAGGGCCTTCGCGAGAGGCGGAATAGTGAGATGCGTTTGAAGGGGAATACGTGACCCCCTCTTTTAAGATCTTTCCCCCGGATGTAAATTTGTACTTTAACGTATTCTTTTCAGAAAAAAAGCATTTTTTGTCATTTTTTGGTATTGATATTATAAGATCATACTCTGTACGGTACTTAAAAATAATAGGTATCAGTAACCGCTCACCCTTTTTGGAAACATCAAAAGGGCTTTCGAAAATACTCTTATAATATTGATCTGACACAAAGTGTGCTTGAAAAAAATTAGTATAATAAATAGGATAGATAACTATCAACACTAAGATTATAACCGCAAAACGTTTCATATTTCCTCAAATCTGAGGGAGAGGAAATATGTCCTCCCCCTCATTGTGGTTTCAAGTTTTAATTATTAATTGTTTTTTAACCGTTCACACTCCTCACCCATAGCTTCAGTATAGTTTTGGCAGTTTGTTCCCACTTCTCTATATTTACCTTTTTTATACTTTCCAGTTTTTTCGATGTTTTTCTCTGCCTGACGCATGGTAGCATCGTCATAATGAGGTCCTATAGGAGTATCTTTCCCCTTTTCGTCATGAGTAATTCCTTTTTTTGAAAATCCTGAATTAGTTTCTTCATTTTTACTTTCATCAGCCTTGTCATACTTTATATACTCATGTTTAAGCTTTACATTACCCTTATCCATTAGCCTATCGACCGCATCAGGAAATGCTCCCGCAAGGCGGCCAAGAGGTGTTGTTGTCTGTAAAACCTTCTTAAGAATTTTGCCACTTGGTTCATCTAAAAATTCAAGTCCTTTTAATCTTCTTTCGTGAACTTGCGCCAACCCAACCCGATCTATAAAGTTAATCGGGTCATCTAAACAATATCCATATATATCAATATCCCCACCAGCTAAACCGATAGGATCAGGAGTTATAAATCTACCGATGGCAGGATCATATTCACGATAGCCGAAATGAATAAGCCCCGTATCTTTATCGTGCAGTCCCGCAGCAAATCCCAAGTATAAATCATGATCGGGATTGCTGTTTTGAATCCTTCTACCGAAAGATCCATATAGGACTTCCTGTAAACTATTTCCTGCCATGTCGGCAACAGTAAAAATACTACCGAGCTGATCAGTTGCTAGCAAGTAAATTTCATCATCCTTCTGCATTGCAATGGGGTCACCATCTTCGCCGTATTGAAAACGGGTCGTGCCTGTCGAATCCTCAACCGCAGCCAGAGTGGTCAAAGCTGTCCACTGATAACGCTGGTAAAGCTTGTTGTTTATCAGTTTTTCGGTGCGCAATCCGTTTTCATCAAAACGATATTCGATGAGCGACCCGTTCGGTAATATAACTTCACAAAGCTGTCCTGTGGTTAGATAGTTGTAACGAGTAATCTGTCCTGACTCATTTTTTTCAACCAAATCGCCATCACCATTGTAGCGGTATGTTGTAGTTCCCGCCTGAACAAGCTGTCCAATCTGGTTGTAGGTGTAGTTACTAAACTTTCCACTCGTGACATGGGATTGAGTGCGCTGACCCTGATTGTTATAAGCATATACTTCAACAGCCTTGCCGGAGTAGTAGGTAGTAGTGAGCCTACCTTCGGAGTCATATTTATACATGATGTTCGTGCTGGTTTTCTGTGGACTCGAAAGTCTTATCTACGATTCTCCCTGTTTCATCGCGTTCAGTTGCCAGCGCCGCAAATACTTCATTTGTTTCTGTTAATAGATTTTTTGATTTAAATATCTTTTTACTGTATTTGCTATTGCTTTATTTAGTGTAATTCTTATTAGTATATCTCTGAACTAATTGAACCATAAAAAGAGAGGTGTTTATGAAAGCTGCTAGAATATTCGGAAATCTAATGTCAGATTCTACTGATGAGCAGTACCCTGAAGTTGCCTACTGCGATGACTGCTTTGAACTCATGATGAAAAATGAGGAAGATTCTGGAATCGTAGGAGAGGTAAATTACGAGGATCATCATGGCGATGAGTGTCAGAGATGCGGTAAAACTGTAGAGGAGGAGCGTGCCGAGCAGGAAGGAAAATAAGTCATTTAATCTAAATGACTTATTTTCCATCTTGCAGGAATTGTAAAATCGTAAAACAAAAAAGCCCGAATCGATGAATCGATTCGGGCTTTTTAAATGGCTTGTTTAAGCAGTGACTAGCGAAGCTTTTCTTTGTCAGCGTGATCCTGAACAAATTCGATAGCTTCTTCCATTGTGGAAACATCACCTGAAATCTGCGCTGTGAGCAGAGCTTCGCGGATGATACCGACAACAGGTCCGGGGTTGAGTCCGGTGTGCTGCATGATCTCATTACCATTGAGGAATGGATCGAGAGCTTCTGCTGGAATATCAGCACGTTCAAGCATTTTGATGTTGTGGTTGAACTCTTTGTATTGAGTTCCGCGCGCTTTAATATCTGCACGAACCATCTCGATGAGACGTGGATATTCATCAATTGCTTTGAATTTCCTGATACCCTTATCAGTCAGCATGAACTGGAAGCGCATGTGGTTGCGGACAAGCTCGCAAATGAGATCCACATCTTCCTGCGGGAAGTTCAAGCGGCTGAGGATCTTGCGAGTAACTTTTGCGCCCACACGATGGTGCTGTAGGAACTGCCATTCGCCTTCAACTTCTTCCGCTGTGAATAGTTTACCTACATCATGGAACAGACATGCTGCCACTCCGAACCAGTCATAAGGAAGTTCTTCAGGATAGTGGCGCATTACATCAAGAGTGTGATTGAATACGGTTTCAGTTTCACCAGTCTTGCTGTTTTTTACCTGTGTGAAGCGTGAAAGAGCTGCAACTTCGGGAATAAGTCCGTGTAGAATCATTGTTTCAAATAGCAGGGATATGAATGTGTACATATTCTCTGCTTCAACTTTGCGCCATTCATCCATGATTTCAGGGATTGGAACATAGTCGAGAATGCGTTTAGACGCTCTGATGATAGCAGCTTTGGTATTGCTTTCAATGGGGAGGTTGTAGTTCGCGGCAAACCGCAAAGCTTTAATTCCCATGAGGTAATCTTTTTTGAGAGTCTGATCAGGAATTCCGAGGAAGCAAACCTGTCCAGTGCTAAGCTCAGCAAACCCTTCGTAAGGGTCTCTTGCTTTAGGGATATAAGGGCAAGCCGCAGACATAGGAATTTCATTCTGCTTTTCCAGAGCCTTAAGCAGTCTTGGAGTCATGCGAGAAACGCACTCTTCCGGATGTGATGAATTGCTGGAGTCTGATGTATAGAAGTTGAAAGTTGTTTCTCCTTCTTTCAAAATCGCAGTAATATCGTCTGTTTCTGCTGATTGAACATTAGGGAAAAGCTTGCTCAGTCCCTTGAAATCAAGTTCAGTTGAAATATCGAGGGCTATTTCTTTACCTTTATCATCGATGGTAAGCTTCTGGAGCCTTTCGCTGATAATGTAAGCGTCATAGCCGTTACGCATAATGGTTTTACAAATTCCAACCGCATCTTTAAAGGGTTCGCTCATAGTGTCTCCTTAAGGCGAAATATATTTAAATCTTTAATCGTTAGCCTAGTTTGCAGGGTTTCCCACTGTCTTGTCATGGTGTCATACTATTTTTTTGCCGCCAAGGAAATGACTTATCACCCGTCCTTTCAGGGTTTGACCTATGAAAGGAGTGTTTTTACCTTTAGAATGCATAGTTTCGGGTGAAAGAATCCATTCTTCGTCAGGGGCGAACAGGAAGAAATCCGCTACATCCCCTTTGTTAAAGCCATTTAACGGCAGTCCGAATGTTTCGCACGGTGCGGTGGTCCACATCCTTATAAAATCATCAAAAGTAAGTTTGTTCTCTGCAACTAGCGACCATGACAGTGACAGAGCTGAATCAAGCCCTGATATTCCGCAAGGGGCAACCATGAATTCGACTTCCTTTTCATGTGCTGCGTGGGGAGCATGGTCAGTCGCGAACATATCAATGATACCTTCGCGGATAGCTTGCAGTAGAGCTTCC
Organism: Maridesulfovibrio frigidus DSM 17176; assembly: GCF_000711735.1. Classification (NCBI taxonomy): domain Bacteria; kingdom Pseudomonadati; phylum Thermodesulfobacteriota; class Desulfovibrionia; order Desulfovibrionales; family Desulfovibrionaceae; genus Maridesulfovibrio; species Maridesulfovibrio frigidus. The sequence goes on along the minus strand of NZ_JONL01000002.1, from coordinate 655,101 downwards.
ACATCATCAGCGGTGCGAAGGGGCGGGTTCACCTTGGTATTGGTTCCGTATCCTTCTACTGCTTCTTCGGTGAGGAGCAGGTAGTGCGGGCATGTTTCAGCTGTGACCTTTACTCCGCGTTTCTTAGCCCATGCGATAAGGTCCACAGATTTACGGCAGGAAATGTGCGCAAGGTGAATATGAATATCGAGATATTCAGCTAGGAGTAGATCTCGCGCAACTTGAGTCGCTTCCGCAACATCAGGCTGCCCCGCTAGTCCTAGAAGTGAAGAAACCGCGCCTTCATTCATGCCTGCGCCAATTTCTAAATATGGATCTTTGCAATGATCGATAACAGGTAATCCTGTATCTGAAGCGTATTCTAATGCTCTGCGGAAAAGTTCGGTGTTCTCTACTGGCAAGCCGTCATTTGAAAAGGCAACACAACCAGTGTCCGCAAGTTCATACATGGGGGAAAGTTCTTTGCCTTCGAGCTTTTTGGTAAGCGCTCCGATGGGGAAGAGACGTGGGCCGTCAGGGAATTCTGCCCGTGCTCTATGTAGCATTTGATCGGTGATAACAGCGTTGTCGTTCACAGGATCAGTATTAGCCATACACATGATGTTGGAAAAACCGCCGTGTACAGCTGCGTTTAGGCCGGAAGCTATGTCTTCTTTATATTCGAAACCCGGTTCCCTAAGATGTGTATGAACATCTGTGAGACTGGGCATGAGCAGGTATCCTCTTGCAGCAACAACTTCAGCACCTTCGTACATGGTATCTGACGAAGGAAGAATGTCTTGTATTTTACCATCCGCAACGAGGAGATCTACCTCTTCTCCTTTCCATATCGCTTTGCGAACAACCAGTTCAGGATTGGTCATAGTCATGCTCCTTATTTCTTGCGAGTGAGATAGAGGTAAAGAAGAGCCATCCGAACAGCTACACCGCTTGCAACCTGATCAAGCACAAGGCTTGCTGTTGAATCCGCCAATGCTGAATCAATTTCAACTCCGCGGTTCATCGGTCCGGGGTGTAGTATCTTTACATCAGGAGAAGCTAGTTCCACTTGTCTGGGGCCAAGCCCGAAGTAGCGTGAATATTCACGAACATTTGGAAGAAGTCCGGCTTGTTGTCTTTCAAGCTGAAGACGCAGACACATGATAGCATCAACGCCTTTGGACGCTTGGTTTACGTCGGTAAAAACTTCTACAGGCCAGCTTTTAATGTTTGGTGGAAGCAGAGTTCTAGGTGCGCAAAATCTAACTTTTGCGCCCATCATGGTAAGCAGCAGGACGTTTGAACGGGCTACGCGGCTATGGGCGATATCTCCGAGGATAAGAATGGTTTTACCTTCTACGGAACCCCATTCTTGATGAAATGTGAATCCGTCGAGTAGTGCCTGAGTAGGGTGGGCATGTCTGCCGTCACCAGCATTGATCACGCTGCAATCAAGCCGTTCAGCCATAAAAGCTGCGGCTCCGCTGGCCCAATGCCTGATGACGATACCATCAATGTTCATGGCTTCTAAGGTCAGGGCTGTATCCTTGAGAGTCTCTCCTTTGGTTAAGCTGCTGGAGCTTTTCGCAAGGGAGAATGTATCACAGGAAAGTCTTTTGCCGGCCATGTCGAAAGACGTTTTAGTTCTCGTACTCGGTTCAGCAAAAAAAAGGACCACGCTGCGGCCTTTTAGGGTTGGTACTTTTTTTACCGGGCGCGAATTAATCTCTTGGAAGTATGTCGCTGTTTCATAGATATGAGCCACATCTTCTTTCGAGAGTTGTGTGATGTCTAACAGGTCTTTGTGTCGCCACTCCATAAGCTGTCCTCTGCATGCGCCTTTTATTTAAAGCGAGATTAGTGGTTTGCCGTTTATAACGGAGTTATTAAAATAAAAGGTCTTCAAGGCTGGCAGGGACAATCGCAAAGACTGGCCTTTTACCTGCTTCAAGAGATCCGTAAAATTTGTCTATCATCAGCGCTTTAGCTGAATTCTTAGTGATCATGGATAAAGCTTGTTGCGCTGAGATGTTAATCTCAATCCTTTTCAGCATATATTCCAATTCATTCCACATATTAAGATCGTGGTTGGAAGCTATGCTGTCAGTGCCTAAACATGTGTTAACGCCTGAATTAATGATCTTTTCCCACGGAGCTTGTCCTTCTCCAATAAAATCATTGCTTCGTGGACACAGGCAGACGTTCGTTCCGGTGTCTGCTAAAATTTTAATATCATTTTCAGAAACTCGAACGCAATGAACCGCAAGCGTAGATTTGTCAAGAATTTCTAGTGAGTGGGCGTATTCAACAGGGGATAGTCCATTGCTTCCGCATTCAGCTAAAAGTCCTGCGCCCTTCAGCATTTCTGCAAAAGGTCCAGTTCCATGAGCGATTATCTCGTCTTCTTCTTCATTCTCGGCCAAATGAATTGAGAACGGCAAATTTGCCGCAGAATCGGCTTTTTTCAATGCACGAATCATTTTAGCATGTGTGGAGTAGAGAGCGTGTCCTGCTCCTGCGTTTCTGCCAAGTGGATAAGTCTTGCTTGGGAAAAATGATGCGCCTTCTTTTGGAATCTGCTGACCGATGGCTTCGCAGAATCCGTAAAAACCAATACCTGATTCATCTATAAGCTCAGCAATTCGCGAGCAATTATTGGTGGAAATATCAGCGCAAAAGGACGTTCCACTTTCAAGCATACTCGCTAGAGCCTTGCGGATCAGTTCTTCCTGTATATCGTAGGTAGCGTTGCTAAGCAGTGATATAACCCACGGCATGAACCCTTGGCCTTGTACTGTTTTACCTTCGATATGTGAAAGTTCGAGATGCACGTGTGCATTGATCAGTCCAGGAACAATAGTAACATCACCGAGGTCTGCAACGTCTGCGGGAGCACTGTCTTTTAAGTCAGACCATGTTCCCGTTTCGAGGATCTCGGTTCCGTTGTGGATGAGAGCAAAGTCTTCGATAAGACCTGCTCCATCTTGGAGGGTGACGGCTCTAGCCGCTCTAATGCATTTGTTCATAGGCAAAAAAATAACCGGGCCATGCGGCCCGGTATGTAATTTATAATCTCTTATGGGTTTTCGAAAAAGATATAACTAGTGGAGTAGTCACTGAACTCGAAGTATACCTTTTTTTCGCCGGGATCTTTTATACCATTAAAGTTGGCATCGAGGATTCCGTATCCGAAACGGTAAGGTCGATCTACTTTACCTGTGGTTCCAGTTGCGGTGGATAATTTATCAATTTTAATAAATTTCTTAACGACTTTTCCGCCTGAATAGATTTCAAGAACTCCGTTAACACCTGTCCAGTTCTGGATAGATCTACCGATTTTATTCTGCGAATCTTGAGTACAACCTACAAATAGAGCAAGTGACGCAAGGATAACCATTGTGAGTATTGTCTTAGTAATGTTCATAATCTACCTCCTGAGGGCGTGCTGACGCAATATACGGCAAGCTGGAAGTTCATACATCTTTTTAGCGCGAAAGCAAAGCTTAGCGGCTCATATTCGGCGCATTAAAACTCGTTATTATGCTACTGGGCAGCGGGATACCAAAGGAAATGAAAGCCTGCTTTCGGGGGCATCAAGTATCCGGCATCTATATTAATAAGAGCTGGTGCGCTTACTTGAGATGACGCTGAATTGTATAAAGTGTCATTTGGGTAAGTTTTGCGTTTGTAAGTAATTACTTTGGAATCGTTTGAAATTCCCGCAAGTTCACATGCTTTAGCAACTGCATCAGGAATATATCCGATGCTGTCCACTAGGCCTGCTTTTACTGCTCCGTCAGCACTGAAAATCTGGGCAGTGGATATTTGATCCATGTTTGCTTTGGTAATTGTCCGGTGTTTTTGTACCAGAGTTTTAAACCTATTAGCATAGTTTGTAATAATAGAATCGATAATAGCTTTCTGCTCAGGGGTGTCCGGCTTAAATGGGAAGCCCATATCTTTGTTACGTCCAGACTTGGATACTTCAATTGAAACTCCGATCTTATCCATCAGGCCGTCAATTTTAGGACGGATGAAGATAACACCAATGGACCCAGTTAAGGTTGTCGGGTGCGCCATGATTTCATCAGCAGGCAAACTTACATAATACCCACCGGAAGCAGCCACATCCATCATAGAAACGACGATTTTTGCACCAGTCTTTTTCTTGAACATCATCAGTTCATTATAAAGGATGTCGCTGGCTGTAACAGAACCGCCTGGAGAATTAATTTTAAGTACGAGAGCTTTGATGTCTTGATCTTTTTCTGCAAGCTTCAGACGCGCTGAGACTTCTTGCACTAGACTTGGACGGGCTGCGAATAGCCCCTTCTTAGGTTGGTCTGAAATAGTCCCATCAATTGATATCACTAGAACTTTATCGCTGGCCTCGCCTTGAATGGTCTTTTCAATTAGAGGGTCCGTTCCGTCGGGAAACAGACTCATTCTTGGCTGACAACCGCAAATCATAGCCGTTGCCAATAGAAGAAAAAGGAATATTTTTTTCATTTAAAGTACGCTCCATATTTTTGTTCAAAATAGCAGAAGGAGGTTCTTTTAGCAAAGAAAGTGTGTGTAAATAAAAGCTGAAATGAGTTCGGCCCCTTGGAACATAATTCCAAGAGGCCGACTATGAGAGGGGCAAGTTTAAAATATTTTAAGCAGGAGCTTTAAATACTTAATGATTAAGACATACGAGCGAGTTGACGCTTGTATTCTGGTGAAATGTTGAGTTTTTCAATGTTGCGAAGATCTACAAGGCTACTTCTCATTCTGGCCCGATCATGCTGGCCGTTGCGGATGGAGAGAGCTGTCCACACTGGAAGCCAAAGACCGAAAGTTGCAAGAGTTACTATAGCGTGAAGGTTGTGATTTACATTGCTTCCGCTACGAGCGTGGCGCACAGCGATCCATGACTTGAGAGTTCTTAAAATATGCATGCTTATATCCTTAAAAAAAATTGGTTAGTTTTGTGTTACCCACAAATCCCACCTATGCCCGGTCTTACTGCAAGTCAACAGTAATCAATGTAATAGTTTAAAAAGTGTAGTAAATTTTGTTCAGTTTAGTTTTTATAACTTAAACATCTGATTTATAACCTTATAATATAATGTTTTATTGCACTAAATGTGTGTAAGCAACATTTTCGGAGACGTTGATTTGTTAATCAGTGCATTGAGAGAAGTGTTTGCTTCGTTATCTGAACCATACGCATGTTTACAATATTGAACAAAAATATGGAGACTTAAATGTCCGGTATAATGGTATTTATTTTTTAAATAAAGAAAGAGTTAGCAAAATTGTAAAAGGGAAGATACGGGTTTGAACGGTCCAGATGATCGGGCAATCATGATCCTCTTCTGTGTGTTTGATTGTAACAGTGGTTACGGCAATGCAGTAGTGTTGTATGTCTACTGTAGTAGTTTGCTAAGTTGCATTGATTTGTGGAAAGTTACAGTAGGTATAGAGAAGGACTCCATTAAAAGTATCAGAGGGATATTTCTGGAAGGCATTAGAGAATAATAGTCGCAATTATAACGAATGCTGTGAATTGTAGAATGGTTTTTATTAATAAATAAGAATCATATTCTTAATAAAAAGGAGTTTTTTATAAATGGGGTGGACAAAAAAGTCTAACGGCAAGGCTTAATCGTCTAATTTTTTGAACTGCTCTTTCATAAAAAGACTGTATAAGCTGTTTATTAATTATTAAAATATTTTGAGCTTAAGTAAGTTCCGTGCGGGGAGCAGAATTTCTTGACCGCAGCAATTTCGTTTTATCAATTTATTACACATTTTTCACAGCCGGACCTAACTCGGCTGTTTCAGGTCCGGCCTAGCGATTATCCTAAAAGTTGAATGGAGAAAAACGAATCGGGAAAAATTGCTCGTTACAACTACTTAACAACGGGACAGCTTTGTGAAGTCATCTTGCCGAATGGATATGTCATCAAATATCGTTTTGATGAAAATGGATTGCGCACCGAAAATTGATAAACGACAAGCTTTACCCGCGCTATCAGTGGATATATTTAACCACTCTTGTAGCGATTGAGGATTCCACAGGCACTACCTGTTTTCAACATTACGAGGATGCCGACCCGATTGCCATGGCAAAAGGCGACGATGTTTACTTGCTATCGACTGATCATCTGGGCAGTATTTTTACTGTTGCCGACATGGCAGGAAATAGTTTGCAGGAAGCTCTATATGGCTATTTCGGTAGAAGGATTCAAAACAGCTCTCCTGATTATGATTTATATTTAGGTTTTGCCGCTGGTTTGCACGATAAAGATACGGGCCTCATCCACTTCGGATACCGTGAATATGATCCAGTCATCGGCAGATTCATAACTCCCGATCTAATCGGTTATGCTGGCGGGGATGTGGATGTTTATGGATATTGTATTGAGGATGCGATTAACTTTATAAATTAGAAGGGGTTAGCGGGTGAAAGTGAGCCCGATAAAAAGGGGGCTCATTAAAGTTATTCTATCACTGGCCGTCATAAACCTACTCAAAAAAACTCATCAGTATCCCCAATCCTAGGCATACTAATCCGATCCGAATAGAAATACATCCCCTTGCATGTGTAACCCTGCAAACCTCGGAGTTCTTCTAACTTAGCCCTCTGCGAGCTAGTCAAAGTCTTAGCAACATCAGCAAAAGTAGTGGCGTATAGGTAAATCAATTCACCATTAAAGCTCCCTTACTGCTCAGATAGGCGTAGTATGGCGCTGTCTTGCCTACTGAGAAGATCGCGAATCTTCTTAGCCAGAGCAGATAGTGAGGTTGCGGTTGTTTGGAGTGTTAATATTTACGAGAGTGGCCGCAGATGCTTGATATGCGTCCCCTTAAGTAGGCAATCTACCCCATCACACTTCGGAAGTTCAGTAATAATCTGGTCTAATTCGAATCTTGGCATAAAGGGAAGGGGTCCTTTCATGGTGTGCCGCCAATCGTTATCAGCTTTGGCTAGGGCTAGATGTTCACTGCCGATGGGGTCAAATTGCAGCGCGGTCGCTTTGTGTGGATCGTGAAGCAGGTTCACTACCAATCTATATGAATAGTCCATGATGGATTGTAGATATTCAGCCTGAAAAGCGGGAATCACTTTCTTGGAAAAGTTTAAGGATGCGTTAACGGACTTATGCTCCATCATTCCTATGGTCTTGTGGAACACGCCCTTTTTAAGGAAGAATGTCAGCTTTTGTGAATCCATATATTCGCGGAGATTTAAATCCGCATCCTGATTCGCGTGCTTAAAAAGGGTCGCCGCTTGTTGTACTGACCAATTAGCCTGATCATCCGCTAGTAGCTCAATATATACATGGCTCAGCTTACCGCCCGAGGGGGCCTGCTTCATAAGGTTGGGCACGTAGTAATTGTGCGCTATAATGTCTGCCGCTAGGTGTGATAGATAGCCAAGTGCGAAGGCTTGCAGATGCGGATCTTTGGCTGAATCTAATAGGGCGAAACCTGTTTGCCAGTTATGGCTGTGCTTTTTCTTGGCCTTACTGCCTTTGCCTATAAAAATATCAGCGCTCAGGCATCCGTAAAGAAATATAGCTGAATTCGCCATGAGTAGCCTTGCAATTGCCCCAGGCAAAAGCTCAGGCCGCGCAAGGATAGCATTGCCGATGGCCATGTGAATTCCCGGCCCCCACGCAAAGCAGGTGTCGGGAGTAAGCGCAATCATGGCTGTTGCTATAGTTATGATCCGAACTAGTTGTGTCATATTCCTTTGGGTCTTATTTAATATCTTGAGATTCAGCTACTACAATATACTTTAGAGAAGTGGAGCCATGAGTCTAGCTAATCCTTCGACTGTATCTCTCGCCAGTCCTACGGGTTCGACGCCTTGGGTTCCTTCATTCATGAGTCCTTCGACCCAGTCATGTACAGGCATTATATCCGCTTTGGAATATGCAAACATTACTATTTCATAATTCAGGAATAAACTCCGCATATCCATATTTGCAGAGCCTACAACCGCAAGCCTGTCATCAACTACAACGACTTTAGCATGCATCATGTGTGGATATTTCATAATCTTGCCGCCACATTCCGCCAGCTCACGTAAATGAGTACCGCGCGCAAGGTCTGCGATTTTGTGATTTGAATTACCGGGAACGAGAACTCGCACATCCACTCCGCGCTGGGCAGCAAGTCTGAGGGCCTGAGCCAAAGCTTCATCCGGTACATAGTAAGGAGTTACGATCCAGAGTTTTTTTTCAGCAGTGTACGCAGCTGTGAGCAGAGCGTCATGAACCGGGTCCATCGGTACGTCAGGGCCGGATGGAACCACCTGCATAACTCCTTCCCCGCTAATAGCGGAACCCGCGGCACATGGAGGAATTATATTAATGGTTTCGCCCGACGCGAACTGCCAGTCAGACTGAAAAACTTCTAAATAGTGGCGCACAGCAGGGCCTTTAAGCACGAAGGATAGATCCACCCAGCGGTCTTCAAAGGCGGTGGGGCCGATGTATTCTTTTGCGATATTTGTTCCGCCGGCAAGCACTGTTTTCTGGTCGGCAATGGCTATTTTACGATGGTTACGTAAGTTTGCGCGGCCGTGGAAAGGAGCTCTGAAAAGTGGCATGAAGTAAGCAACTTTTCCCCCGTTATCGAGGATTGGAGCGAGAAATTTTTTCGAGGTGAAGAATGACCCAATGTCATCAAGTAATAAGCGGACAGTCACTCCGTTAGCGGCTTTTATAGCAAGCTTATTGACTATGTCCTGTCCGACTTCATCGCGGGAAAGTATGAATGTGGTGATCAGAATTTGGTGCTCGGCTGATTCAATGAGATCTACCAGTTCGGTATATGTTTCAACTCCATCATGGCAGAGGCGAACTTCATTACCGCTAGTTGCACCGGGAATATCGTATTCACGTAAAAGAGAATCAATGGGGTCGGCATCTTTTCTAGGGATAGTTTCCTGGCCAACAAGATGGATGTCTTGTTTGGTATGCGCGTCCCGTTTAAGCTTGCGTCCGCCGAATGCCAGATAGAGAGGCACTCCTAAGTACGGCGCGAAAATGATAGCCATTAGCCACGCAAATGCCGCAGAGGAAGTTCTTTGCTTACGCAATATCGACATAACAAGGATTGCGGCAAGCAGAAAACCACCAACGATAGCTATGTGCCCAAAAAATAAATTCCATTCCATAATGATTTAAAATCCTTTAATTTAAAGAAGCATTCCGAAGATAAGTGAAAGCACGGCACATCCGGGTACGACCAGAACTATGTTTACACCACGTCTTAAAAGTATGAAAGCTGTGATCAGTATAAATATATCTGAAAATTGCGGTTTAATAGTCAGCAGAAATTGGCCGGACATGGCCGCCATAAGCCCGACGAGTGTGATCAAACTTCCGAAGAGAGCCCGTTGCAGCAACGCTGATGAACGAAGTTTGTCGTAAAAAGGCGCGACAAGATTGATAATAATAAATGAGGGCGCAAAAATTGAAATTGTCGCAATTGTTGCGCCTGCGATGCCTTTGAAAATATATCCGATAAAAGCCGCAGTCATAACAACTGGGCCGGGAGTTATCTGGCCAAGGGCAATTCCGTCCATAAATACAGATTGAGATACCCATTGATGAATATGCACCACTTCATGGAGCATAATGGGTAACGAGACATATCCACCGCCGAAAGCAAAAAGGTCAACTTTAACCATTGTAAAAACGAGCGGGAAATAAGTGTTACTAGTGATATAGAGCACTGCTAGGGTGGTCAGCAGTCCCGCAACTAACATTAACGGTCCCTTGAGGCTGGTTGTTACATTGGATTGTTTTCTGGGAGGGCAGCCTGTGATGTCGGTGAAAATAAAGATTGAGGCTATACACATTATGACTAGGATCATGATGGGATTGCCCTGAAAAGCCAGCCAGCAACCGACTATGAAAGCCATAATTTTAGCTGATATTCTACCTAAATATTGCACAGAAAAATTAATCGCAGCGTGTGCAATAAGGGCTGTTACTACTGCTTTAAGTCCTCCGAACATGGATTCGATTACAGAAATATTATCGAAATATATATATGCTGCGGATAGCGCACAAATCATGGTGAACGCTGGAAGAGCAAATCCTAGATATGCGAAAAAAGAGCCTGCCAGCCCTCTAGTGCATAACCCTGCCCACGCCGCCACCTGCATTGCTGTCGCCCCCGGTACAATTTGCGCCAGCGCAGTTCCCGCGGAAAATTCTTCTTCGGCCATCCATCCTTTACGGTCAACAACTTCGACCCGGATATAGGGAATCATGGCCGGTCCGCCGAAAGCTGTAAGGCCAAGTTTAAAAAATGTAATGAAAATTGAAATAAAAGAGACTTTGGGAATTGATTTGTTTTCAGTCATAGGTGGGAATTTGTTATAATATTGTTCTTTATATTAAACTGAGATATATATAGCTAGAAACCATGAATCTATTGTGGCAGAATAGGTTTGTTTGTCAAATGGAGTTGATGAATATTTAGTGATTAGACATGGTAAATTTTTATTATTTTAGCCCCTTTTCCGGGGGCATTACTTGGGGAGTTATCAATGGGGGCCAGTAGTCCGAACATCAAATCCTTTTTTAAAGGTCAGGAGATTTTTAAAGAAGGTCAGGAAAGCTCCGTTGCGTATATGATCAAGAAGGGCGCTGTAAATATTTATAAAGTTCTTAATAATGAAAAAATAATATTAGCAAGGCTTGGAGAGGGTGAAATATTTGGAGAAATGGGGATAATATCTAAGGGATCTCGCACAGCAAATGCAGAAGCCGCTGAATATTGTGATCTCGTAATTCTCACCGACCAAATCATTCTGAAACTTCTCGATCAGTGTCCTAAAACAATCCAGTACATGATTCGCCTGTTTGTAAAACGGTTGGCGCGTACTGGTGATATGATCTCCGCCAAAGGGCATCGCAGTAATTTTACATCCATTTGTAGAATAATGGACCTTGTTTATCAAAACCACATGAGCATGCCTCGTGATAAGGCCAAGAAAGAGAGAAATCATGATCTTGGTCTTGAATATAATAAGCTATGCAAAGCCATTAGAGGCATCATTCTGGTTTCGCAAGGTGAGATTGACACAGTTATCAGTAAACTTAAAAGCCTTAGAATTGTTGAAATAAGTGACATCCGCACCGGACGGGCATTCCCGGACAGATTTTTACAGATTACTGATCCGATCACTTTTCTGGAAGTGACGAACAACTTATTTAAAGAACTGCAAAAAACAGCCTACACCTCGACATCAGAACTTCAGACCGTTGATATATATGAAATAGCCGAAATGCTTAATAGTGATGCGAAGGTTATCTACAAAAAAATAGGTAACGAAGATTTTCCGGAAACGATGTTCTTGTTTGATCGTTTAAAAGTCAGTGAATGGGCGGCAGATAAGGAACCGGGCTACTTCAGTAAGGTTAAGAAAAAGAAGAAAAGTTTAGCAGACCTCGAAGAGATCGAAGATATTGTCTTTGTTGATAATGCGACTCTCAAAGAAGTATTTACCCGTTTAGGCTACCATAAACTTGGTATTCTGATGGGTATTGCGGAAGATGATGCGCGGAAGAAAATTGTGCATAATCTCGCTAAGAAAATTGCTCGCATTGTTGAGGATGAAATTCGCGGCAATGTTGATGAGGCCGAGGCTGAAGATGTAGTAAATGAGATGTTTGAATTGGTCAGGGACATAAAGGGAGGCAATAAGTAGTGAATATTGCAACCTTAATAGGTATTTTCTTCGGAATAGCTATACTGGCCGTTGCAACCTATACGTCTACTGATTCTGTCGGGGTTTTCATTAATATTCCCGGGATTGCTATCGTGGGCGGCGGAACTATCGCAGCTACTTTTATTTGCTATCCACTTCGCGAAGTTATGCGCGTTTTAAAAGTATTTATGATGGCTATGGGCGCTGATGAGTTGCCTCTTGAAAACTACATCAAAGTTATTGTGAACCTTTCCAAGCAGGTTGCAGCTAAGGGTGAAGATGATCTTGAGGGCAGTCTGAAGAATATCGAGAACGAATTTTTGCGCGAAGGGTTGCAGATGCTTGTGGACGGTTATTCTAAAGAGGAGATCAAAGAGATTCTCGATAACCGAATTCAGCAATATCACGAGCAGGAGCATGGCGCAGCCGGAATTTACCGAACCATGGCAGTTCTATCTCCCGCATTCGGGATTATTGGAACTCTTATTGGTCTTATCGCTATGATGCAGGGAATGGGAACTGATATCAGCTCAATAGGGCCGGCAATGGCAACGGCTTTGACTACAACTCTCTACGGTGCTTTGTTTGCCAATATGCTCTTTATGCCTATCGCAATTAAGGTTGAAAACAGAATTGACGAAATCACACTTCTTATGCGGGTAATCCGTGACGGCATTCTCTTTATAAAAGATAAAACACCGTCAGCAATCGTTATGGACAAGCTCAAAGGCTATCTGCCTCCACGTAAGTGGGCGACAGTAAAAGCTTCCAAGTAAATAGGGGCGGGGAGAGTAATGTCTGACGATTTCGTACTGAAGAAAAAGAGCAAAGATAACAATGATCTCGGCTGGGCGTTAACGCTGGCTGATATGATGATGTTACTTTTGTGCTTTTTTGTAATGTTAATCGGTATCGCTGACATTGACGAAAGCAAATATGAAAATGTGTCCGATTCTTTAGCAAGTGCTATGGGCGTTAAAATTCCACCTAAAGGTGAGTCTCAGGTTAAATCTGAAACAGTAGAAGATGCACCTGTTGCACGCAGAACAATCAGCCGTGAACAGAGAAATCTTTTTGCAATGCAACTCGAAATGTCCCGTCTAGTAGGTAAAGAAACTGACGCTCTGAAAATTAAACTCAGGGCCGATTCTGTAGCCATAGTGCTCAAGGGTGATGTGTTTTTTGGGCTGGGTAAGGCAGACTTAACTAGCCGAGCCAGCAAGGTACTCGCTAGAATTGCTCCGACTCTTGCCAAATCTCCTTACGATATAGTTGTGGAAGGCCATTCAGATAATATACCTATGAGTTCCAAACAGTTCCCCTCAAACTGGGAGCTTTCTTCCGCGAGAGCAAGTGCCGTCGCAAGATTTCTGATTACGAACGGCTTCGATAAAAGCAGACTGACAGTTCAAGGCTTGGCAGACACAAGCCCCATGTGGCCCAATATGGACGAAAACGGCAGGGTTATTCCTGGCAATCAACGACGCAATCGGCGTGTAACTCTTTTGATATATCCACCAAAGAAGGCGGCTGAAAAACCGTCCGAATCAATTTTCAATTAAAAAAAGGCCGGGTTTTCCAAATAGGAAAACCCGGCCTTTTTGTTTCATGAGAACTAATTTACTCAAACGTCTTTTCAAACCCCTCTCTCTATAAAGCTCGTTCAGCCTTAAAAGCTGTTAGCGGGATTTTTCTCAAATATCTATTTATTGTCAGTATCTTTAGGAATCTCCGCAATACCCTGTGAAACAACCTCACGTATTTGATAGGTTTTAGTACCCATCACTGCTTCGTAAGTATTCGCTAGAGACTCGAGGATAAATCCTGTGGACATAAATCCGAGAGAGCTGAGGTATAAGAGGATCGCGCCCATGAATGGGGGGCGTGTTCCCATGTGTATGCCAAAGAAAACTTTGCCGTACAGCAACCATACCATGATGAGAGACGCTACCATAAACATAAGCAGGCTGATGCGCCCGAAAAGGTAGATAGGCCTTTGTTTGAAAGAAGATTGGAACCAGAGCATGACGATATCAAATAGCACGTCAATGGAGCGACCTATTCCGTAATGGCTTTTCCCAGCAAAGCGGGGAGGAGCAGAGATAGGTACTTCTGTCACTGATCCGCCCATGGTGTATACCAGAGCCGGAATCAGTCTGTGCTGCCCTTCGCGAAGAGTCATGGAGCGGGCAAGTTTACCTTTAAGACAGGAAAGTCCACCCATGTCCTGAACCTGACATCCGCTTGTGGTTCGCATAAGGTAGTTTGCTATCTTGCTAGGCAGTTTACGCTTAATCATGGATTCGCCGCGGTTGGTTCTGCGTCCAGATACGAGGTCACATCCTTTGCGAATTTCTTCGATAAGTGACGGAATTTCTTCTGGTTTATGCTGAAGATCTCCGTCCATAATTACGACGTACTTTCCTAGGCTTTCTTGAATGCCTGCGTAAATTGCGGTGCATTGCCCTCTGTTGCGGGCTAGCATTATACCTTTCAGGTTAGGATCGTTAAGGGATAATTCACGGATGATATCTTCGGTGCAATCGGTAGAACCGTCGTTTACTAACAAAATTTCGTAAGTGGTATTCATTGCGCTGAGGGCGGCGGTCATCCTAGTATGAAATTCTCTTACGCAACCTTCTTCGTTGTGCATTGGAGTCACGATACTGATTTCGATTTCCTGCATTGCATTCTTCGGCATTATTTAAGTACTCCGGTTCTAGGATCAAGTTGCCCGTAATTTACAGGTATTGCTCCGATGTTTTCAAATATTTTAAGCCATCCCTTTTGAGATAGCGAGTTAAGTTCTTCTTTCCACTGATATTCAACGCGCATGGGGCCGAAATCTGAGGGCAGGGGGCCGTCCCCTTTTTCCGGTTCACCGGGGTGACATACGATTTCAACAATTTTCGGTCTATAAGTATCAACGTACTTTTCAAAAAGTAGCGGATCCAGTTGATCTTTCTGGTCAGCTATTCCCCACACTGAGCAAGGTGTGCGTGGATCATCAAATGATTTGCTTCCATAAAGGCATGTCTTTAAGAAACGAGTGCGCAGCATTCCTTTATCTAAACGGCTGATAGACGTTTTCTCTGCTGGCTTTCGAATCCAGCCGACACCGTACTTCCGGGCAAGCTTTCCGGCAAGTCCAAAGAGTCCCGGCCATGCGTGGATATGTTTTTCACTGTCAAAATGGGTAAGGCGTACCTTGTGATCAAGTAGATATTCAATTTGCGCGGACCATTCAGCTTCAACTTCGGTGAGCTTAATTTGTCCCGTCAGGTAGCGCACAAGGAGAGAGGTGTAGTTTCCGAACATAAGACCGTCATCGTCAACGAGACTTGGAATATGATCGGGATTGGATATGGGTTTACCGCGCAGCAAGTTAAGGTGCGCTCCCAGTCCAAGTGAGGGATGAGTGTCTTGGAGCAGAACAGATTCCGATAAATCAGGTCCGTTAGCCAGCATGGTAGAAGACGTAACGACTCCTGCACTAGCTAAGGTGTCTACTGCGCGTCGCACAGCAGGGTGCAGTCCTAGATCATCCACATTGATTACAACAAACATTATACCTCCGGTTTCAGAAGGCGACAGTCTAAATCTATGTGGGACGAAGGTAAAGCTTTGCGTGCTAAAAGTGTATATTGTTAAGCGCTTTTGCTCTTGAGCCGGCCTTTGACAAGGCTTATGGCAATTTCTCCGATGGTTGGTCTATATGTTCCGGCCCGAATTTGCTCTTTTAAGCTCTGAACCATTTTTCTCCGTTCCGCCACATCTTCCTTATGCATAGAAGAGTCTTCTTTTTCGGATGAGAAGCCGCAGGCTGCCCGAAAATTATCTCCATATATATTGTCAAAACTCATAATCCCCTCCAGGGGTGGTCAATATTTATAACGGCATTGAGTGGCCGTAAGAATGTCTTGTATTCTTACTATCGGACGGTTTGATCAGATATTTAGCCATTAAATTAAATAAAATTTAACTTATAACACGTCTGTAAATATCTAAAAAAAAAGGAGTTATTTTTTTATGAGAGGTTTGTTGATTAAGCTGAAAGGCGGAAGTAGCTGGTAATTTTGATTTTATTAAATACCGTTTTTTACAAAAAAATATTTAGAAAAATATTAATAAGGCTTCTTGGGGATAATCGTTTCAATTCTCGCAAGCATCTTGTCGGCAAGGGGAGCTAAACTGAAACGGTCAACGACAGTTTTACGGGCCTCTTTTGCCATTTTGCACCGTAAATCCGGGTCAACAGTAAGCAGATTTACATATTTTCCCCATTCGCTCTGCTCTTTAATAAGAAAGCCGTTTATGCCGTGCTCAATAATTTCTCTGTTGAAACCTACATCAGAGGCGAGTGGGACTGCTCCGCATGCCATATACTGTAATATTTTAAACCCGCATTTTCCTCTGGTGTACTCGTCATCGGTAAGGGGCATAAGCCCTACGTCCATCTTTTGAAGCTGCTGGACTTCAGCCTCTCCGGACCACTTTTCAAAATCGGCCAGGTCGGCAATGCTTGGAGGTAGAGGTTTGTCGGAGACAACATAAAGGTTAGGCTCTCTCATCTTATCTGCAAGCTCCTTAAACACTTCAGGGAGGAAAAAGAGGTTGCAGGAGGTTCCCATCCAGCCAACGATTATTTTTTTATTCTCTAGTCGGGACTCAGAAGGAACGTATTTATCTGTATCAAGAGGTGTTGGAATAATTTCAATATTGGGATTGAAGCTCTTTATCCGATCCCGAAGATAGTTATTTCCGGCGATCACAAGATCAACCTTGCTGCAAATGTTTTCAAGCAGGGCCGCGTCTCGTTTTTCCGACTTATCGCGCCTCGGTCCGGCCGATGAACTCGGGTGAGAAGTCCATAAGGCATCGTCAAAATCGAATACAAGAGCTAGCGATCTATTTTTAAGTATAGATAGCTGAAATCCTGTGAGTAATTTTTTTTGAATGATTATGACTGTACCCTTAGGGATACTCAGAAAAAAAGCTATTCTCTTGTGAAAAGCTTTAGGAATTCGTTTCCAATCTGCTGTATGGCCTTGCTGCCTTGCACGCTCTACAAAAGGAAGCACGCGAAAGCGGACACTCGGAAGATCAGGGCCTGATTGGGTCAGAAACAAAATATTCAAATTTAAAAATTCCTTTTTACTACTTTTAGACAATCAGAGAAGTTCACTCTATTTTAATAAAAATCGTGATTCGGAAAAATGTAAGATTCAGAAAATTGCGCAATTCAGAAACAACTGTTTTGCAAATTAAGCAGGTGAACTGAAATCTTGCCAGAAGCCCACTACCTTTTGTATAGGAGGCAGGCAAACAGTTTATACCTATACAATATGATTGCTTTGCTTGGATGCGCAGTTTTACAAAGTTGTCTGACTAAATCAACCAAAACCCAATTCAAAATCTAGCCTATTTGTAACGAACAGAGATAATATAATGAATGCTGATGCTTTAGGATATATGGCCGCAGGGGCTGCTTTAGGACTTGGCGCAGGGATGACTCCCGGACCGTTGTTGACGCTTGTACTTAGTCAAACCTTGTCACACGGATTCAAAGAGGGTGCGAAGGTAGCATTTGCACCGCTTCTTACCGATCTGCCCATACTATTGATGTCAATATTAGCCATGTCGTGGATGAAGGCCCATCCTTCTATGATGGGTGTTATTTCCATCGTTGGGGCAATAGTTGTTGCTCTTTTCGGCTACGACTGTTTTAAGACCCGCGCGATAAATTTGCCGGGAATGAATATTAAGCCAGGATCGCTTAAGAAAGGGGTTCTAGCAAATTACATGAATCCGCATGTTTATATATTCTGGGCAACTGTAGGCGCACCCACTGTACTTGCCTCAAGCGATTCAGGAATGCTCGCACCGATATTATTTCTTTTAGGATTTTATGTTTGCATCATTGGTTCAAAGATATCAGTTGCATATTTAGCCGGTAAATTCCGTTCTTTGTTGTCTAGCCGCACATATTTGATAATTATGCGTGTGCTTGGACTAGCTCTTTTCACTTTCGCATTATTTTTATTGCGGGATGGATTGCGGTTTTTGGGGTTTATTAATTAAGAGGTCGTAGTTGGTATGCCTCCGGCGGCTTAGGAACCTTTTTGAAAAAAGGGTCCTAAGAACCTCCAAAAACTTTTAGTTGGAAGATAATGTAAATGGGGAACGGGCGATTATGTTTATTGGGTTCGGACCTTTTTGAGAGACCCTTCCAAAATAAGTTAAATTCAAGACACAACGTAAAATGGCGGAACTGCATACAGCAGTTCCGCCATTTCTTTATGATCTTCTAACTAAAAGTTTTTGGGAAAGGGGAGTCCAAAGGGGGAAAGCCCTTTTTCCAAAAAGGGTTTCCCCCTTTGGCCGCCGGAGGCACAAAAAACTATAAAACGTCGACTAACTTCAAATCTAAATCAGATTCTTCCATGGCTTTTCTGCTACCGAGAACCACAACATCTCCGTGGTCTGCAACGGACTGCGCTGCTTCGGCAAATAGGTGGAAATCATTTTCACTGGTTGCGAGCACTTGTTCGCGCAGTTCCTGTCTGAACTCTGCACTTTCCCCACTTAAATGGCGAACCATTGAGGTGTATCCTTTAGAATCTGGGAGCATGTAGGTATCAATATCTCCAACTCCGCCTAATACTGCTTTTTCAAGCTCATCGTTATTTAGCTCAATTTTTCTGAGATAGTCGCTAACCCCGTCATATGTGTCTAATGTGCGGGTCAAATTTGGGTCGCGGTAGGAAACGAAGCTGAGATTTCCGGCTGTGCGGTCGAACATGGAGAACGATCCGTAAGCTCCGCCCTGTACGCGGACTTTATCCCAGAGGTAGCCTGTGCGTAAGTATTTGCTGACAACCTGTGCGGCCCCGGAATACTTGTAACCGTGCTCGTAGACGTTAGCCCCTTTAGCAACGTAATTGACCTGCGCCGGGATGCATAGTCCTTCCATTTTTTCGTATTGCAGGCGATTGCGTTTGGCTGTGGTTGCGGTTCCGGTTAGGAGGCCGGAAGATAGTGCGCTTAGATCTGAGCTTATAGCGTTGTATGCTTTTCCGTCCAGAGTGACGTTGGTAAGCAAATTCGCCTGATTCAGTATTGTTGCGCGAATCTCTTCGAGGTCTGCAACAACTGACGCGAAATCATTCTCTACCCGATCAGCCAGTTCTCTTAAGAATAGCAGATTGGATATACCGCTCATCTGTTCGTTGATGAATCCTGCTTCACTAAATCTTGCTTTCATGCGGACGGCAGCAATCATGTGGCCAGATGGGATGAGCTGTTGCTCCATGCGGGCTTTTGATTCCAGTACGATTTGGCGAACGCGTTCGCGATTATCGAGATTTGCTTCAAGGATAAGCTCGCTGAGTATTTCTAGCAAATCGCCAGTTCTTTCTGCTGTTGCCTTGGCACGGAGAACAAAGCGGGAGAAAGTTTCATCTGTGCCATGTTTTGTGGCAACAATTGAAGCTGGTGAAATTCCGCCAGTCTTGGCCGCCATGCGTCTGGTCATGGTTACGAAATCGGTAGATTTTGTACCTGTTTGCAGAAGGGTGCGCCCGAATACGGGGAGGTAAGGCAGTAATCTATCTGGTAAGCCAGAGAAATCAAAAGCTAAATCCATGTATAAGATGCCGTTAGTGTCTAGCTCGTGATAAAGCAGTTCGCCTTTTTTCTCGGAGACAATTTCAATGCCTTCTTTAGCCAGATCTGCAACTTTTAAGCGTGGGATAGAATCTAAGGCTTCAGGAGAGTCTGGAGCTTCTTGCTCTTTCTGTAATTCGTCAGCTTTATTAACAACGGCTTTGAATTCGTCATCGCTCATGGCCGCGCGTGCTTTTTCGAGCTGAACTTCTTCGCGTTTTTCTCTGTCTGGTCCGACCTGAGTGTCAGGAGTCATCAGAACGGTGGAGCGGTAATTGTTGCCTATGAAATGTTTTTGAATAAGTTCTTCGAAGATCTTCTCACCGTTTGCGAGTCTAGCTTTGAGATCCGCAATTGGCTTTTCGTAGCGGACATGCTCGAGTGGATCAGCGTCGTACAACCATGAAGTCATGGCTGTGATCATTACAGATAGACCGCGTGGGTATGAACCTGTGTTGTTTTCGCGAAGATCAAACTCAATAGTATTGAGAGCCGCTTCAATGTCTTCTTTGTCAATTCCATTTTTTATGAGGTCGCTGAATGTGGAGAAGATTAGCTTTTCAATCTTTGGTGCGTCCGCCGCTTCAATACCTTTCAAGCCTGTCGAAAAGTAAAGTTGGCGTAGTTCATTTTCAAGACCGACTCCGGCAAGGTCTTCGCCAAGTTCGGAATCATTTAAAGCCTTGCGTAGTGGTGATGAAGGCAGTCCGATAAGGACTTCCTCTAAAATTTCAAGCTCAAGATCAATGCGAGCGTCGCGTTCATGACCTAGGCCGAAGTTTAAGGTGAACATGGCTTTCTGGTCGCCATCATCGGACGCGGCGTATTTTTCTTCCACAACAACTGGTTTGTCGAAAGGTTTTTGAATTCCAATCTCTGATTGTGGATCAATCTTTTCAAACTGGTCAAAGTATTCGCCAAGCATTTTTAACCGGTGGGAAGGGTCATCATCACCATAGAAAAAGGCGTATGAGTTGGAAGGGTGGTAGTATTTTCCATGGAAATTCATGAAATCTTCGAAAGTTAAATTTGGTATAACTTCGGGGTTACCGCCTGAATCCAGACCATAAGTGATGTCCGGGAAAAGTGAATGCTGTGTGTGTTCATATAAAAGGCTGTCCGGTGAGGAGTACGCTCCCTTCATTTCGTTAAAGACGACACCTTTATAGGTGAGTTTACCGTCCTCTTCAGGAACGTAATGCCAGCCTTCCTGCATCAAAGTATTTGGAGTGAGATTTGGGAAGAAAACTGCATCAAGGTAAACACCTACCAAGTTTCGGAAGTCCTGCTCGTTGGGGCTTGCAACAGGGTATACGGTCTTATCAGGGTAGGTCATGGCGTTAAGGAAAGTTTGCAGCGAGCATTTAAGCAATTCTACAAAAGGTTCCTTCACAGGATATTTGCGCGATCCACAAAGAACTGAGTGTTCAAGAATATGGGGAAGCCCTGTGCTGTCTGCCGGAGGAGTTCGGAAACTGATTCCGAAAGTCTTGTTTTCATCTCCATTAATTACAGAAAGAACTCTGCCGCCTGTTTTTTCATGTTCGTATATAACGACCTCGCCGTTAAGCTCAGTCAGAGTCTCGCGAGATATTTCATTGAATCCATAAAGATTGGTCATTAAGTATTCTCCGTTTTTTTAGTAGGATGAAATTACATAAAATAAAATTTGAAAGCAATAGCTGATGTTACTTATAGTGTTATTCTGAGTTCCATATAATCAGCTAGTTATGGTATTAATGAGAAAGATTACTATTAATGTTGACATGGTGAAAACTTTTTCATACTGTTCTTTCACGCAACTAAAGAATTATGTTATAGGACAAATTAAATAAAGATTTTGAACTTCAAAAATTATGGAGATAAACAATGAGCTGTACACACGAGCATTCCGATGATTTCATTCCAGAAGCAATAATTGGCGAAAAAGTCGAAACATTTGTTATGGAAGCATTCGATCCTGAGGATTGCGGCTTTTGTGAAGTAGATTTTGAGAAAATTCAGAAAGCAGGAAAATGGACCGTTCTTTTCTTTTACCCTGCTGATTTCACATTTGTCTGCCCGACTGAGCTTGCTGACCTTGCTTCTAAGCATGCAGCACTTGAAAAACTCGGTTGTGAAGTTATTTCTGTTTCTACGGATACTAAATTTGTTCACCTTGCATGGAAAACAGACGAAAGATTGCTTCAGGATGTAAAATTCAAAATGGCGGCAGATCCTACCGGTGAAGTTTCCGACTTCTTCGGTGTATATGATCCTGCAACTGGTCTCGCACTTCGCGGAACTTTCATCATTAACCCCGATGGCGTTTTGGTTTCTTCCGAAGTCAATTTCTACAATGTTGGCCGTAATGCTGATGAGCTTCTTCGTAAAGTTGAAGCAAATGTATATCTCAAAGATCACCCGGCTGAAGCTTGCCCTGCTAAGTGGACTCCAGGTGATAAGACACTGACTCCTTCCGAAAAGCTTGTAGGTAAAGTCTACGAAGAGCTTAACGGAAAATAGGGTTTCCTAAAAAGTAGCGTTTATTACAGTCTAAGTTGATGCTATAAGGTTCTCCTCCCCGTATGTACGCGGGTTTTCCTGATCATAAAGCGGATTCCGATCAACCTATAAGGTTGGCCGGAATCCGCTCTCTTTTTATATACAGAAAACTGGCTCTTTTTCGCAGAGCACTCTACTATGTCTTTGAAAGGCCACTTACTTTCGTTTTGAAGTGTGAGTATTCAGTTTTTTGAAACGGGTGTTTATGTAAATATGAAGGGAATTGCTTATGGCTTGGGATGGAATCGACGCGGAAAAATTTGATAAGTGGTTCAGAACTCCTGAAGGACGCTTTGCTCTTGAGCAGGAAGTGAATCTGATGGATCATATGATTTCAGGCTGGCCCAGACGCAAAAGAAAGCTGCTTGAAGTTGGCTGTGGAACAGGTATTTTTTTAGAACATTTATATCGCAGTGGTTTTGATGTGACTGGTGTTGATCACTCATCTATAATGCTTGATGCTGCAATTGAAAGGCTTGGAAAAAGAGCAGCTCTTTACCAGTGCAACGGAGAAATTCTCCCTTTTGATGATAACGAATTTGATTTTACCGTTCTTTGGACCGTTCTCGAATTCTGTAATGATCCTGAAGCCCTTATTGCCGAGGCCTCGCGTGTCTCTGCCGGAGGGGTTTTGGTTGGGTTTCTCAATAGACATTCCATATATTTCTTTACACATGGTCGAATGTGGCCGTGGGCTTCTGCGAATACTCTGCGTGAAGCTCATTGGTTTTCTCCTTCTGAAATGAAGGGCGCTCTTTATGGCGGGACAGGTTATAGACCTTCAATGACAAGGTCCGTCTTGCCCGGCCCTATGTGGAGCTGGAAAAATAAGCTTCCGTGGAAGTTTTTGAACGGTATGATCTATCCTCCTTATGTCGGAGCATTTACCGCTTGTAGAGTCGATTTTTGCAACAAAATTCCTCTTAACCCGCTTCACGCTTGGAAATCTGCGCCAGCGGGAATGTCTGCTGCAAAGAGAAAGGCATTGAAGACGGAATGTTATAGAGGGGCAAGTAAAACAGAGTGCCGCTAGGTTGATATTACTTGTACCAAGTGTTGCCTTGCGCTATCTCTATTCTATTGTTTTAGACACTTTTATAATCGGAGGCTTATTATTATGAAAAAAATGATTTTATTTTCAATAATGTGTGTGCTTTTGGTCGGTTCTGGGTGTGCAAATAAAGCTCAGTCCGGTGCTGGTATTGGTGCCCTCGCCGGCGCAACAATTGGAGCTTTGACTTTCAATAATAAAGCTTCCGGAGCAGCAATCGGCGGTGGTATCGGTCTTCTTATGGGTTACATTGTCGGTAATGAATGGGATAAATCAGACGAGAAAAAAATTGAGAAGTCTTTAGAGAACAGTAAGTCTGGAGAAACGACCTCTTGGAAGAATCCTGATACGGGAAAATCTTATACTGCGTCCCCTTCTCCTGCTTACGTGAATCAGAATAAGTTATGCAGAGATGTGACTATCACAGAAGATGGTGGCGAACAGATCATGGCTAAAGCCTGCCGCGGTGATGATGGTGTTTGGCGTCTTAAGGAATAGGGCACATGAATCGTCGTAAATTTTTAAAATTGTTATCAACCGGAGCGCTGGCCTACAGCGCTCAAGGTTTTTTTGCTTTTAATGCCAACGCTGCAATAGCAGATAATAATTCGTATAGTTTCCTTAAAGGCGCACCTAAATATACTATTGCGGATTCCCACTTTCATTATGTTGACTTTATTCAGCGCACCGAAGGGGCCGAGGCTCTTCTTAAGGCGATGAATGCCAATGGAGTCGAGCATATTATGATGTCTGGTATGCCGCTTGTAAAAAAGTGGGACAAAGATGATCCTATAGCTCCCGAATATTATCTGGACAACAATTCTCGTACATACTGGTATTCAGGTACTGATTATCATGTTGCGCAAACTGTAGAAAAGATTCCAGACGAAGAGCGGCATCGCTTTCATCCATATATATGCGGGTTTAATCCAACGGATAAATACGCAGTTGATCATGTTAAGCGTATGTATGAGGCATTCCCGAATCTATGGCATGGAGTTGGCGAAATATTTGCGCATCGTGATGATCTAACCAATCTTACGTACGGTGAAACAGCGCGTGCAAATCATGAAGCTCTTGATGCTGTTTACGATTTTGCGGCAGATCACGACCTGCCTGTTTGTCTTCATAACAACTGTACTTCCCGCAACAAACTGAAAGATCCTATTTACGTATATGAAGTTGAGGATGTTCTTAAAAGACATCCAAACACAAGATTAACATGGGCGCATGCTGGGCTTAGCCGTTATTTGAACGTTGATCAGGGTAAATATACTGCGAAACTTGGGGCGATGTTGGATAAACATCCAAGCCTATGGATCGATCTTTCATGGATTGCCTACAATGACTACATTACGGATGGGGGGTCGACTTTTACTGTCAAACCCTGTTGGCTTGATTTGATTAAATCCTTTCCTGATAAATTCATGATCGGTTCTGATACCGTCGGGCAGTTTAAAGGTTATGCCATGGAAATCAGGAAATATTATTCTCTATTAGACGCATTACCTTCCGATGTTGCTTTAAAAGTTGCTAAGGGTAATTTCCTCTCAATTTTGCCGCAGCGCGTACAAAAAGATTTGGCAAAGAGAAAGAATTAAGTCGCTTATTTAACAATCAGCATTTGTACATCACATACGTTTGTATTGGTCGGTCCTGTTTTGTGAAGGGCGTCGACTTTCTCGAGAAAATGATAAGAGTCGTTGTTATTAAGATAGTCTGTAATGGAAAGCCCCATTTCGCGGGATTTTTCGAGAATTGCGCTATCTGCGAATCCACCTGCCGCATCGGTCGGGCCGTCATTGCCATCAGTTGACGCTGCGAGAAAGTGAATATCCTTACCGTTAAGTTTGTCCTGTCCAAGTCTCATCAGGAAAGTAAGTGCCATTTCCTGATTTCTGCCGCCTTTGCCCTTTCCTTTAATGGTAACAACCGTTTCGCCACCTGCGATGATGCAGGCTGGTTTTTTTTCCAGAAGTTCCCACTGTCTTTCGTCTTGCGCTATGGCCCAGAACATATCTGCGGCGTTTGCGGCTTCCCCCTCTAAACGCGAGGTAAGTATCTGGACATTATAACCGAGTTCAACGGCTTTATCACGCGCACCCAGTAGGGCTATGCGGTTGGTTCCGATTAGAATATTCTCAGCCCTTTCTTTTTCAAATTCATCTTTTTTGAGAGTCTCAATCAACTGTCCTTTATTACCCATCTCAAGTGCTTTGAGTACATGGGACGGAATTCTATCTCTTATTTCATAATGATCAATAATAGATATTGCGTCGCAGTATGTGGAGTGATCAAAGCTGGTCATGCCTGATGCGATGGTGTCTAGATTGTCGCCCACTACGTCAGAGAGAATAAAATT
Source organism: Maridesulfovibrio frigidus DSM 17176 (assembly GCF_000711735.1). NCBI lineage: Bacteria > Pseudomonadati > Thermodesulfobacteriota > Desulfovibrionia > Desulfovibrionales > Desulfovibrionaceae > Maridesulfovibrio > Maridesulfovibrio frigidus. The sequence continues at coordinate 629,778 of NZ_JONL01000002.1, read as the reverse complement.
TAAAGATCTTGCAGGGCGAATACAGCGCAAGAGTCGCCCGCCCTTGAGGTTGGAAAGATGTTTGCGGATGCAGTTAATTTCGCTGATGTCAGCGCCGCAAGCGAGCAGGGACTTGGTGACAGCCTGTTTGTCCTCAAGGGTTATGGAAATTTTTTCACCGTCAATTTCTGCATGCATGGGACTGGGCAAAAGCGCCGACCCTCCGCCTGAAATTAGGTTGATAACCAGAGTCTTGTCGCTCGCTGAGCAGGCAAGTTCTTCAATCATGTGAGCGGCCTTCACTCCATTTTCATCAGGTACAGGATGAGCAGCCTCGATGGTTTTGATGTACTTCAAATTTTCTGTGTGCCCGTACTTGACTGAAATTATCCCTGATTCAATGCGGTCCCCCAGAACATATTCAATAGCTTTGGCCATTTTTGCGGTAGCTTTACCTGCACCGATAACAACAATGCGCTCGAATTCCTTGAGGTCAACTGAAATATTACCTTCATCCATTTGAATAGTTAAAATCTCATTCGCTAGGGCCAGCTTATTGGTGATGATTTTATATGGGTCTACCCGGGCAAGAGCTTCAGCAAAAATTTGGGTGAGATGTTTCTGTTCTTTGGTTTTATGCATTATCTTGATCCTTAAAGATTTATTTGATTCAAATGAAATTTTTTTTAAAGATTTTACATTTTTTGACGATAGTTACTTTATAAGAGTCTAGTGTTGCTTGCGCCTGAATGCAATAGTCAAGTAATACTAATGTTAGTGCTAATGTGATTGATAGTTTGATTTATACTAAATGCAACTTAGTTTGCAACGCTATTGATAATAATTACTACTGAGTATCTTTTTCAGTAAATAGCGATACAAAAAAGGGTAAATGTGCTACTGAGCTGTTTATTATGAACGATTGTGACATTATGACAGTCGTAGGCGGTAGTTACGTTAGTTTTATGCAAAAAGTACAGTTCTTTATTGGAATTGTAATAACAATAAGGTTCGCATTAAAATTTATTGTATTGGTAAGGAGTCTCAGATGAGTTGGAAAGATTTAAATTTGGCCTATAAGTTTTCAATCGGCTTTGGGTCTGTGATTGCTTTACTTATTGTACTTGGAGTCTGTTCTGTTTTTGGAATAGGGGAAATAGTACGTGATGCGGAAGAAGTTATCGAAGGTAACAAGCTTCGGGGTGATTTCGTTCAAAAGATAGTTGATCATCTGAATTGGGCTAATAAAGTTAATAGTCTTTTAACAGATAAAGATACTAATACCCTTGATGTTCAAACCGATTCTCACAAGTGTGGGTTCGGTAAATGGTATTATAGTGACGAACGCGACAAAGCTGAAGAACTTGTTCCTTCTATCGGGCCGATGCTTGCTAAAATTGAAGATGCTCATAATAAACTCCATAAGTCCGCAATTTCTATTAAAGATAAGTATCAGCCAGTAGATCCCGAACTGGGTAGTTTTTTAAGAGAGAAAGAGCTGGATCATCTTAATTGGATGAACTCCGTTATAAAAGAGTTAATGAATCCTTTAATTGAAAAAATTTCGGTTCAGGGGAATCCTCATAAATGTGGTTTGGGCAAATGGCTTTATTCAGCAGAGGTGCAGAAGCAGTCCAGAGAAGATCCTGAATTCGGTAGGCTAGTAAGTACTATTTTGAAACCTCATGCAGAATTGCATGAGACTGTCGTAGAGTTGAATAAGTTTTTAGCTGACGGGGAACGCGAAGAAGCTCAGGAGTTCTTCGTTATTAATGTAGAAAAGGCGGCTGAAGCAACTTTGGCCGAGATTGATAAATTGATTAGTTGGCATGATAATAAACTTAAATCTCTTGATGAAGCTCTTGATATATATGCAACACAGACTGTTCCTGCCTTAACAAAAGTTCAAACTATTCTTAACGAAGTAAGAGCAATTGTTGCTGATAATATCATGACAGATGCAGAGATGCTTGAGCAGGCAGAGTATACAAAAGAAGTGATTATTATTTTGAGTGTTGTCGCTTCAATCGCCGGTATTTTTATGGCTTGGCTCATTGCTAGTGGCATCCTTGGTCCTTTACGTAAGGGCGTTCATTTCGTGGAACAGGTAAGCTCTGGAGATTTGTCTGCCTCCGTTGACTTGCGGAGAAAAGATGAACTTGGTCAGCTCGCTGATGGAATGCGCACTATGGTGAGCAGTCTTAAGGATGTTGTTACTAATGTGAACAGCGCAACTGAAAATGTTGCAAGTGGTAGCGAGGAGCTTTCCTCCTCAGCTGAGAGTTTGTCTCAAGGTGCAACAGAGCAGGCTGCAGCTATCGAAGAGATTGCTTCTTCAATGGAGCAGATTGGCTCCAACATCAAGCAGAGTACTGAAAATGCCAAGCAGACTGAAAGCGTTGCAGAAAAAGCTCATGGACAGGCAGAGCAGACCGGAGAAGCGGTTGGTGAAGCTGTAGGAGCCATGAAGAGCATCGCTGAAAAGATTATGATCATTGAAGATATAGCTCGTCAGACTAACCTGCTTGCACTCAATGCAGCCATTGAGGCTGCCAGAGCTGGAGAGCACGGCAAAGGATTTGCTGTAGTAGCCGCAGAAGTCAGAAAGCTCGCAGAGCGAAGCGGAGTTGCCGCATCTGAGATTAGTGAGCTGTCTACATCATCTGTAGTTGTGGCTGAGAAGGCTGGAGAGATGCTTAGTGAGCTGGTTCCGAGTATTCGCTCAACCGCAGAGCTTGTGCAGGAGATTGCCGCTGCCAGTGAAGAACAGAACACTGGTGTGGTTCAGATTAATCAGGCCATTCAGCAGCTTGATCATGTTATACAGCAGAATGCATCTGCTTCCGAAGAAATGTCATCCACTTCTCAGGAGCTTTCAGCTCAGGGGCAGATGTTGCAGCAGACTATGACTTACTTCAAGCTCGATAGAACCGCGCAAAAGATGCTGGCATCAGGCTCAAAAAGTTTTGATACCGATGATGATGGTTTTAATAGATTCTAGCATTTAGCAAGCTTACAGAACCAAGTAATCCCGCTCTGGAAATATTCCAGAGCGGGATTTTTTTGTACACTAGGCAAAATAAAACCCCCTCATGTGAGGGGGTGTATATTAAAGTTCATGGTGGGCCGTGCTGGGCTCGAACCAGCGACTCTCTGATTAAAAGTCAGATACTCTACCAACTGAGTTAACGGCCCGTCCGTGTGAACGAAATAGCTGTCTATCGATACTAGCAACTTGTGTCAAGTAATACGACGCAGATATTTAAGAAATAGTGAAACTTTTTTTAAAAAGTACGATTTCAAGCTAACTTCAAGAGGTTAAATCGTCCTTCTCTTGAAAAATAAACCCCCCATCTAAGTGATGAAGTGTATATTTAAAGTTCATGGTGGGCCGTGCTGGGCTCGAACCAGCGACTCTCTGATTAAAAGTCAGATACTCTACCAACTGAGTTAACGGCCCCTCCGTGTGAACGAAGTAGTGTCTATCTACACTCTCGCTCGCTGTCAAGCAAAAGTGACCAAAAAAGTAAAATGATCTAAAGAGACCTGAATTCAGAGGGCGAAATATTTCGCTTTTGTTGAGCTTTTTTTTGACGGGATTATATGTCGAAATCCATAGTTTATGATGATGGTTTTCAAGTTTCTTACGTTGTATGTTATACAAATAGCTGAATTAACTGTACTAAATTAATAAAACTTGACAAGTGAGTAAAATCTTTATATATTGCATAGGCTGAAATAAGAGCGTGCTCTTTCTTCAGTAATAAACTTTGGAGGAAACCTATAAATGACTCGTAAAGACCGCACTGAGGGTATATATAGTCGTCGTGAAGTATTAGATGAGGGTGAAAGGCGCCAATATTGCGCTTTGCAGCTCAAAGAACTTCTGACCTATGCCTACCGTTACTCAGAAGATGTTAAAAAGCGTTTTGATAGAGCTCAGTTTCAGGTTGATAAGTTTAAAGAACTTAATGATCTCAAGCTCATTCCTATATTAAAAAAGAAAGAACTTATATTTTTGCAGTCCATGGGACCACGTCTCGGTGGATTGTTAACTAAAGATCTCGGCGAGCTCCGCCGTATTTTCCTGTCTCCCGGTCCTATTTTTGACCCGGAAGATCGCAGTGATGATTACTGGGGTTGGACTGAAGGGTTCTACGCCGCCGGTTTCCGTTCCGGTGATGTTGCGCAGATTACTTTGAACTATCATTTGGCGCCAGCCGGACTGATGTTCGAAGAACCTCTTCGCAATCTCAGCTGTGCCGTTGTTCCTGCCGGTCCTGGCAGCACTAACAGTCAGCTTGAAATTATGCAGAAGCTTAGAGTTACCGGCTATGTTGGAACTCCAAGTTACCTTATGCATCTTGCTCAGAAGGCTGAAGAAGCCGGCTTGAATTTGCGTAAGGATCTTTACCTTGAAGTAGCGTTTGTTACAGGTGAAAAATTCTCTGAGAAGGTTCGTACTACTCTTGAGAAGAAATTCGACCTTATCATGCGTCAGGGTTACGGAACTGCTGATGTTGGTTGTATCGGTTACGAATGTTACCACAAGAATGGTTTACATATTACTAACCGTGCATTTGTTGAAATCTGCCATCCTGACACAGGTATTCCTCTTAAGGATGGCGAAGTTGGCGAAATCGTCATCACCGCTTTCAACAAAACATACCCACTTATCAGACTCGCTACCGGTGATCTCAGTTACATCGATCGTTCACCTTGTCCTTGTGGTCGTTCCACTCCTAGACTCGGCAATATTGTCGGGCGTGTGGATACTACTGCTCGTATTAAAGGCATGTTCGTTTATCCTCATCAGGTTGAGCAGGTTATGGCTCATTTTGAAGAAGTTAAACGTTGGCAGATCGAAGTTACTAATCCTGGCGGAATTGATGAAATGGTCCTCAATATTGAGGTTTCCAACTTCAAACGCGAAGATGAGCTTCTGCACATGTTCCGTGAGAAGATCAAACTGCGTCCGATTCTTAAAGTTCTGACACCGGGGTCATTGCCTCCACAGGTCAGACCTATCGAAGATCAGCGCATCTGGGATTAATTCGGAAACTTTAATGTTTCGATATATTATCCATATCCGCGCAAGGGGTCTAACGGCCCTTTGCGCGCTTTTTTTTATTTTTGCAGCGAGCGGTTGCACGAAGGTAGTTCACCCCGAAATGGCGGTGTCTTTCTTGCCGTGTCCCGGTGAATACGTCGACACAGCTGGCAATAAAATTTCTTATGCTCAAGTTGTCGGTAATGCCAGCAATGCAGACTATGTATTGATCGGTGAAGGGCATACCAGCCGCTGTGATCACGAAGCTCAGTTTAACTTGATTCAAGGGCTTACCCGCAACAATCGCAAAGTCGCCATCGGTCTTGAAATGGTGAATACGGAAAAGCAGGATGTTCTCAATCGCTATAATCTGGGTCAGCTTCCAATCGATAAACTTGAAGAGAGTCTTGATTGGGAAAACCAGTGGCGATACGATTTCAAATTTTTCCAGCCAATTTTCGAACTGGCAAAAGCTCGCAAGTTAACTGTAGCCGCACTGAATTTCCCTTTTAGGATCACCAAAGAAGTTCGTGCGAAGGGTTTAGAAGGGCTGAATGCTACTGAGCGCAGCTTATTACCTGAAAAAGTGATTCCTCCCGATCCCAAGCAGGAAGAGAGCTTAAAAGAGATCCTCGCCATGCACGCAGGGCGGGATTCTTCTAATTCAACGCAGGTTGAGCGGTTCTTTCTGGTTCAGTCATTATGGGATACTGCCATGGCAGAGCAGGCCGTAAGTCTCCACCGTAACTCAGAACTGCCAGTTGTGATTCTTGCCGGTGCGGGGCACGTTGAGCACGGTTGGGGAATTGCACACAGGCTTAAAGAATTAGATCCAGAAGCAAATATTTTCATGTTTATGCCGTGGCGGGGAGAAGAATTTTATCCCACTGCCGCAGATTCATTTTTCTATTGTCCACCAGCCTACGAAAGCAGGCTAGGTATGACAATTGAGATGCGTCAGGGAAAAGCCGTAATCGTAGCCGTTAAGCGTGATCGCAAGGCATACAAATTCGGAATCAGGCCCGGCGATGTGCTTTTGAAGGCGCAGGGTATTCCCGTACATTCCCTCACAGCCATGCATGTGGCCGGAAGAAAGGCACATAAAGACAAAAAGCCTCTTATTTTCAAGATGGATAGACGTGGCAAAACATTTGATGTCGATCTGGGACTGCTCGTCAGAGATAAAAAAGAGTAGCAACTCTACATATATAAAATCAAAAATCAGAGAATATAATGCCAGAATTACCTGAAGTAGAAGTTATATCGCGTGGACTTTCAAAGGCGCTAGTCGGTAAAGAAATCGAATCCGTAAAGATCCTTAATCACGGCACAGTAAAGATGCCGTGGTATTTGTTCGCTTCAAGAGTTGCCGGACGTACAGTGACCCGTGTCCACAGGCGCGGAAAGCTGCTCATCATGGATCTTGGCGATGACCTGCACGTAACCTTTCATCTCAAAATGACAGGCAGAGTATTAGCTCACGAAACAGCAATAGCTCCCGACAAACACACCCGCGTCGTTTTCGGGCTGACCGATGGCGGCTCAATCGAATTTCACGATACCCGCAAATTCGGCGAAGTGCGCGCATTAAGCCCCACCGAATTAGAAGAGTGGAAATTTTACCGCAATCTTGGACCCGAGCCATTAGAAACATCTACATCCGATATCGCAGACAGATTAGTGGGACGAAAAGCCCAAATCAAAGGACTCTTACTGAACCAGTCCATGGTAGCCGGAATCGGTAACATCTACGCAGACGAATCACTATTCCGCGCAGGTATTCACCCAAAAGCCAAAGCTTCAGATCTTTCAAAAGCCACACTTGATAACTTGTTCGTAGAAGTACAAAAAGTACTAAAACAAGCCATCAGCGAAAACGGAAGTTCCATCCGAGATTACGTGGACGCGGGCGGAGACTCAGGCGGATTCCAAAATAGTTTCAAAGTATACGGCAAAAAAGGCGAGCCCTGCCCAACATGCGGAGAAACATTTGCCACAGGAACAGTCGCAGGACGCGGGTCCACTTTCTGCAATAATTGTCAAAAGATGAGTGATTAGTTTATGCCTCCGGCGGCTCAAACCCTTTTGGGAAAAGGGTTTGAGACTCCCAAAACTTTTTAATAGTTTAGTAAGGGCGGGCTAGGATATTTTTGCTTTCATAGAGACTACCCCTCAATAAGGTTTCCAAAGGGGATTATCCCCTTTGGTGGGGATGCAAGGGGCAAAGCCCCTGCCTTCCAGAGGAATGAATCGTTAATATTTCCGGAGGAATTGCTTAAAAAAATGACAGCTGAATCTGCTAAGATAGTTCGCAATGCTTCTGTTGTAGCTGGAGCTACATTGCTTTCGAGAATACTTGGATTCGTCCGAGACTTGATTGTGGCATTTGCTTTGGGCGCTGGCTTACCTGCTGATGCTTTTTTTGTGGCATTTCGTATTCCTAACTTACTTCGTAGATTGTTTGGCGAAGGCTCTTTGACTATGGCCTTTGTGCCTGTTTTCAGTCGTGTTAAAAATGAGCAGGGGCAAGAAGCCGCCTTTGTTATGGCCCGTTCAGCTCTGGCTTGGCTGGTGCTGGTTTTGGGAGTCATTACGGTGCTGGCTATAGTGGGCGCAAAGCCGCTTGTGCTGCTGATTGCGCCTGGGTTTAGTGCTAATCCTGAGTTGATGAGTCTTACGGTCGACCTCTTAAGGATTTGTTTTCCTTACGTTATTTTCATTTGTGGTGTTGCACTTTGTATGGGTGTTTTGAACAGTATGGGCCATTTTTTGGCTCCTGCGCTGGCTCCGTGTGCTTTAAATATTGCGCTTATCGGCTCTGCACTTGTCGGATATTTTACTGGTAATAGTGTAGCCCTTTTTATGGCTTGGGGCGTTCTGATTGGTGGTGTATTGCAATGGCTTTTGCAACAGCCGTATTTGCGCAGAATGGGGCTTTCGTGGTTCGGCGAACGTAGTATGGATAATCCGGGCGTTAAACGTATGGGTAAGCTTATGCTGCCTACTGTTTTTGGCGCGGCGGTTTATCAGATTAATGTTGTTTTGGGCACGCTTCTGGCTTCTTTCCTTCCTGTCGGCAGTATTTCATATTTATATTATTCAGATCGGCTAGTTCAGTTTCCGCTGGGCGTTTTTGGTATAGCTGTTGGCACGGCGGCATTGCCGAGTTTGTCGGCCCTTTGTGCTAAGGGTAAAGACCGCGAATTTGCCGAGACCTTGAGAAATACTGTTGGGCTGACCCTTTTTATCAGCCTTCCAGCAATGGCGGGATTAATCAGTTTGGCTGAGCCGCTCATAGGGCTTCTTTTCGAGCGCGGTGCTTTTGATGCTAAGGCGGTTGTGGCTACGGCACAGGCGTTGGTTGCGTATGGTGTGGGCTTGCCGTTTATTGCCATGTCCCGTCCTTTAGTTGCAGCCTTTTATGCTCAGGAAGATACTAAGACTCCGGTTAAGGTTGCGATCCTTTGTCTGGCTGTGAATGTAGGGGCTGGATATTTGTTAATGCAGACGATCGCTCACGTAGGCCTTGCGCTGGCGGTGTCTCTATCTTCCATGTTCAATTTCACTTTGCTTGCCATATTGATGTGGCGCAGAACGGGTGTTTCTCCTCTGCCGTGGGCGGGAGCTTTTAAATCGCTTCTGCTTAGCGGATTAATCGGAGCGGGAGCGTGGTATTCTATTTCATACGGAATGTTGTGGTTCTTGTTGATCCCTGTTTGGGTAGCGATTTACGGCTTCGGTTCACTGCTCCTTAAATCCGATGATGCACTTATGCTTATGAATGCTTTACGCCGCAGGAGGTCGTAGCTGTGACTGATGAAGCAAGAAAGAATTTTCCTAAAGGACTGGCTCAGCCTGAGACTGGATTCAGATTTTCTACAGACTCCTTATTGTTAAGTAGTTTTGTATCTGTACCAAACAGCGCGCGTGTTCTCGATTTAGGGACAGGATGCGGCGTTATTCCGCTTGGATTGGCGCTAAGTAATCCTGATGCGGACCTTAATATTACAGGTATTGATATTGATCCTGAAATGCTTGAGTCAGCACGAATTAATATTGATTTGCTTGGGTTTTCAAATCAGATTAAAATTTTAGGGTGTAATGTTTCTAATCCAGACTTTGCCGGGCCTGAAAGTTATGACATAGTAGTTGCAAACCCTCCCTACTGGTGTGAGGGAAGAGGGCGCCCCTGTCCTGACGAAGGGCGGAATAAAGCAAGATTTGAAATCGAATCTGACCTTGACGATTTCACGAAAACTGCGGATCGCATGGTGAAACATAGGGGTAAGGTCTGTTTTGTATTTCTAGCTGAAAGGGTGACGCAACTACTGGCCTCGCTCACTATGTTCAAGCTTGAGCCAAAAAGAATGAAATTTGTGCATAGCCGGATAGTTAAACCAGCCAAAGTAGTCATGGTAGAAGCAGTAAAGAAGGGCAAACCGGGCCTGATCGTAGAACCGCCACTGGTTCTTTTTGACGAAAACAGCTCGGACTCTGTTTATAGTTCTAGAGCATTAGAGTATTGCCCTTTCATAAAGTAATAAAAATTCTATCTTAACTAACCCCCTCCCCCCTAAACGGGAGTCCAGAGGGCCGCGGGCCCTTTGGTCCAGCCGAAGGCGAAATCACCTATTCCTAAGAAAAGCCCCGCAGGGCAACCAGACCCATAAAAAATTACGCAATATTTAATAAAATATGATCAAAAAAATAATCCTAAAAGACTTTTTAGCACACGCTTATACTGAGATAGAGCTAGGACCGGGTATGACTGTGCTTACTGGCCCGAACAATAGCGGTAAATCTTCCGTTGTTGAGGCTCTGCGCTGTATTGCGACTAATCCGTTGCCAAAACATTTTGTGCGGCATGGTGCAAAGATTGCGCGAGTAGAGCTTGAGATGGACGATGGCGTAAGGGTTGCGTGGATTCGCAAGAAAGCTACGGCTTGGTATGAAGTTACTAAGGTTGGCGAAGAGAAGCCGGAAGTATATGCGAAGTTCGGGCGCAAACCTCCTGAGGATGTGCTGGCTATTCTGCGTCTTAATCAAGTTCCGCTTGAAGGCGACAAATTTCTAGATGTTCATATCGGTGATCAGCGCAAACCTATTTTCCTGCTAGATCAGCCGGCAAGCGTTGCGGCTCAGTTTTTTGCTTCGTCATCTGAGGCAGCTCATTTGCTCGCGATGCAGACTGAGCTTAAAAATAGGGTCAGAGAAGCTAAACGTGAGAAAAAATTTCAGCTACAGAAAATGGAGCAGATAGGCCAGGAACTGGGCAATTTGAATGAGTTGCCGAATGTTAACCTAGGGCTTGAATCAGCCCGCGAGCTGAAAGAGCAGTCGGATAAGCTTTCAAATGAAATTCCGCGTATTGAAGAATTCTTGGATCGCAAAGGCCAGCTTCAGACTTCTGCGAATAACCTTGCGAGCCGAGAAAAAGAGCTGTCACCGCTTACGAAAGGTCCAGAACTTTTTCCCGTTCAGCAGCTAGCTAATGCTGGCTGGCAGATTGGTAATTTGCGCCATCAAAGAGAAGGGCTGAATAGGCGCGCTCAGAGCTTAAGTGATTTGACGGCAGTTCCTCCGCTATTCCCTGTACAAGATTTGGAAGCTAAAATTTCTCGCTATACGCAATTGTCTTTTGCTAATAGCGCGCAGGCGAATAGGCGTAGTAGTCTGTCATTGCTGGAATCTCCACCTGTGCTTGAAGATATATCCGCTCTTTCCGCAACCATCAGCAACGTATCCCGCAACAAAGGGTTTATGGATAATATTTTGCGTAGAACGCAGGTTATTGCGCCGCTTGCTCCGGCCCCTGAGTTATTTGATGATTCTAATTTAGTGCGGGTTATTGGAGGGTTTGATTCTCTTAAACTGGCGCAGAGTGAAGCTGAGCAAGCCTTGCTGAGTTTGGGGAAATCAAAAGTAGAGCTGGAACTGCAAATAGAAAAACGACTTGCCGAAATTGGCAGTTGTCCTTTGTGCGGAAATGAGTTGGCTGCGGATAAGTTGATCGGGGAGGAGCTTCATGAGTCTTAAACGCGTAAAGGGTAATGGACTTTTTCTGATAGGCGATCCGCATATTGCGGCGACTCCTCCGGGACAGCGCCTTAACAGCTATTCTGCTGATATTTTGGATAAGATCGAAGCTTGTTTTAAACGGGCAAAAGAACTGGGTATGGTTCCGCTTATTCTAGGGGATTTGTTTAACTGGCCTAGAGAAAATTCAAATAGTTTGCTGGTGGAGTTGATTGCTTTATTCAGGGTTTATAATCCCGCTGTATTAGTCGGGAATCACGATAAATATCAGGCGCGTTTCACCCCGGACGTGTCTATGGCTGTTCTTGATGCTGCGAACGTAATGCATTTAATGAACGAAGCGGGACCGTCTTTTATCCTCGAAACACCTGAAGGTGATGTGCTTGTTGGGGCCAGTCCTGATGGATTCCCTATCCCTAAGACTTTTGATCGCGGAGAAATTGAATGTGCAGAGTTGCAGGTAGATGGTGCTGAATTCATTAAAGTCGTGTGGGTAACTCACCACAATATTGCTTTCCCTGAGTATAAAAAGCCGCATTATGCCATTAAAGAAATTTCTGGAATTGACTGGGTTATTAACGGGCATATTCATAGGCCGGGTCTGACCATTCCCGCAGGAGCAACAACTTGGGCAAATCCCGGTAATATAACGCGCCTTGCGTTTACTAAATATGCCCTTGAGCGCAAACCGCAGGCAACGATATGGACCCCTTTCTGTGTCGATTTAGAAAAGTGGGATGTGCCGCATCGTGATTTTTATGAGGTTTTTCCTGATCAGGAATTTCCACTGGAGATCGAAGACGCTGAAGCTGCAGAATCTAAATTTTTGCAGGGTCTTGAAAGACTCGCGTGGAAAAGGACTCATGAAGGATCGGGCTTGAAACAATTTTTGGAAGAGAATATTGATCCGGGTGAGCCGGAAAGCAAATTGATCTGGGATTTATATACGGAGGTGACAGATGCAAACAGGTAACGCGCAAAATGATAATGGCCTTGAGCAGGAACTGAATCTGCTTAAGAAGCAATATGAAAGACTTCGTGAGGATAAAGTCCGCACTGAGCAGAACCTTAAAAATATAGGCACACAGCTTGCTGGGCTGGAAGAGCAAGCCGCGCAACAGTACGGAACATCCGATCCCGCGAAGCTCGGGCAATTGCTCGAGGAAAAGCGGGCTGAGAATGCAAGGCTCGTTGCAGAATACAGGGAACATATCAATTCCATCGTTGAGGGCTTGCAGAAGCTTGAGAACGGCGGAGGGGTATAGCTCGTGAATTCTGCCGGAGAAATTCCATCTCTTGAATCCTTAGAGCGAAGGGCGGACAGGATCACAGCAAAAGCCGTGTCCAGAGTCGATGACTGGATAGCTACGCGTTCTGAGATACAGAAAACTGATCTGTTTTTGCAAATCGCTCCTGATGCTGAAAAGAAAATGGAAGAGCTTACCACAGCATTGTTCGGTGAACTGCTCAGCGAACTCGAAACGAACCTCACTCATGCCATACGGGAAATTCTCGGGCAGGATAGAGAGGTTAAAGCTGTTGCGTCCATAAGGGATAAAAAGCTGCAAGTCGATTTCCAGATCCTTAATCAGGGCGGAGAAGAAGATATTATGGTCGGGCAGGGTGGATCTGTTTGTAACATCCTTTCTGTAGGGCTTCGCCTTATTGCTCTTTCAAGACTTAATCCTGAAGCGCATCGTCCATTTTTGGTTCTTGATGAGCAAGACTGCTGGCTAAGGCCGGATCTGGTCCCTCGCTTTATGGAATTGATTAGTACTATTGCCGAAAGGCTGAACTTTCAGGTTCTGGTTATCAGTCATCATCCGCTCGATTTGTTTGAAGGAAGTGCAGAAAGCATTCTAGCTCTTGAACCCAATCGGGATTCAGGCGTAAAGATTGTAAAAGTGAAGTAGTTTTCTATTGCTGAATGTTGTGAATGTGTAGTTATCTCTTCACGTTATTTTATTATTTTTAGTGTGTGTTGTTTTGCTGGTTGTTTGTATTATTTTGGGGTACATTTTCAAGAGTTGTAACTATCAAACCCTTTGGAGCAGCATGGGATCGGAAGACGGACTTAAGCGAATTTTGGATATCCCTCTTGAAGTAAAAGTTGAGATGGGACGAACAAAGCTGCTGGTTAACGAAATTATTCAGTTTGGTCAGGGAACTGTTATCGAACTGCATAAGCTGGCTGGCGAACCTCTCGATATGTACGTAGAGGGACGTTTAGTTGCGCGTGGGGAACTTGTTGTTATCAATGAAAATTTTGGTTTTAGAGTTACTGAGATAATTACTCCGGAAGCCCGTATCAAAAGCCTTGGTCTTTAATATTTCATTCGGAAGATATTGATTTCAAGAGGAATCTTTATTTGTCGTTTTTTCACCCCCGGATTTCGGGGGTTTTATTTTTTCAAATTATATATTTTATTTTTCGATATCCTGCTGGCAGGTTGTCAACTGTGGCAGGCTCGGATAAAAGTTTCCTCGCAAGGAGGTCATATTAAGTGTTATCATTAACAAGTTCGTTCAAAAATAAGCCCCTCATGTGGGCGTTTATCATAATAATTTTCACTACTTTTGCCCGTATCTGGTTCTTAGGATCAGGTCAGCTGAATTTGGTGCAGGATGAGGCCCAGTATTGGGACTGGACCCGCAACATGCAGCTTACTTACTACTCTAAGGGACCTCTGATTGCGTGGATTATCTCAACTTGGACTTCTATTTTCGGTAATACTGAATTTGGAGTCCGTTTTGGAGCAATTGTTGGCTCGGCGCTGACGCAGATATTGCTTTATTGGGGAATGTCCAAGCTTTGGGATCGCAGGTCTGCCGCTGTGTGGACCCTTGTTGTTTATAACTCCATGCCCGTTTTTCTCGCGCTTGGAATATTAATGACAACGGATAGTCCGTTTATTCTATGCTGGACTGGTGCAATATTCGCTCTATATTCATCAACAATACCGCACCCTCCGGGGCTTGAGCGCGACCCTAACGAATCCAGAACAACACCTTTTGTATTAGTTGCTGCTTTTCTCGCAATCGGGATTCTCGCTAAATATACAATGCTCGGGTTTACAGGACTTTCCGTTATTTACGGGTTAGTTTTGATGCGTAAAGAGCGCTTACCTCGTAGATTCTGGAAGAAATTGTTTCTAGCCCTTTCGGCTGGAGTTTTTGTAGGATTCATCCCAACTCTAATTTGGAATTTCCAGAATGATTTCGTAGGATACAAGCATGTCCTGTATCTTATTGGAGCTTCAGGAGATAGCGCATCGCAGTTAATACGGTTTGATAGAATTCTACCTTACCTTGGCGAGCAGGTCGGAATGGCTACTCCGTGGTGGCTAATATTTATGATTCTAGGCGGATTTGGCGCGGCGGCTGTTGCTTTAAAGAAAAACTCAGCGAATAAGCTCGGTCTTAATAATAAGCAGGCAGCTCTCCTTTCTGTATTTTTCTTGCCCGTATGGTTCTTCTTTCTCGCATGGAGCTTGCATACCAAGGTTCACGGTAACTGGGCAGTTATTTCATATGTCAGTGGAGTTATGCTCGCCGGATTAGCTTTTGATAAGTTTTGGTCCAGGCGCGGAAGTTTCCGTTCAGTTTGGCTATTTCTCGGCATCGTAATTTTTGGTGCTCTTCATTTCCAAAATTTAGTGCCTCTTCCAGATAACTTAAATCCGACTCACCGCTTAAAAGGGTGGACAGATTTGGGTGAGCAGGTTGTGGAATTAGAGAAAACCCAGTTTAAAGATCCCTCGAAAGTCTTTATTATGAGTGAGGAATACGACATGACTGCCGCGTTGGCATTTTATGTTCCGGGACAGCCTAGAACATACTGCGCGTGGATCGACAGACGTATGAATCAATATGATCTATGGCCCGGACCTCAAGATAAGCTGGGGTGGGATTCGGTATATGTAATTAAAAAGTTTAAAGAAACTCCAGATGATGAATTGGTTAAGATGTTTAAACGGGTAAGTGCACCAATTCATTTACAGACAACATTCCGCGGGAAACCAGCTCGTAAATTCACTATTTTCCTTTGCTATGATTACAATGGCTATTGGCCTCGTGATAAGCGTTTAAGATTCTAGTTTACGATAGTAACTGGTCTTTGATTTTATATTACCCCTTCGATGGATATCCATCGAAGGGTTTTTTTCATGCCTAAGTCTAAATAAATTACCTTCGCGGACCTGACTCGGCTGATTCAGGTCCGGCTTAAACGCTATCCTAAAAGTATTAAAGGATAACAGTAAGCAGCAAAACATGGAAAAGGTCCGTGTTCACTAAGCTTTCCATAAGACTAGAGGGTAAAACATGATTTCTCAAAATGGCGACAAGCTGAAAAAACAAGCGGGGTCAGAAGTACAAAACCATGTCCAAACACGTGAACAATCGGCTCAACAAAATCCTATTGTAGGAAGAGATGCGGAATCCGGCACAGGTGAAAACATCTTTGACGAGCAAGAAAGAGATTCCGCGCAGGATGATCATGGGACCAAAGCCGTGGACAATTACCAAACTAAAGAATTTCGCACAGGTAGAGAAAATGTCTTTGCCATGACGGCGATTGATAGAGATCACAACGGCAGGATAGATTACACAGCATTGCTCATATCCCCTGCAACTGTATGCCGTGAATATCAGTATGACCTAGGCGGCAGACTCAGCAAAGTGATGTACGGAGATGAAGTCGTAGAGCAATATGCATATGGAAAATACGGAGAGAGGCTAACAGACGTAACAAGCAAAACTAAGCCTCGTAAATTTGTATACAACGATAAACTTCAGCTTATCCAAGCGGGGGAAGTTAAGTATTCATACAACAGCAATGGTAGGCTATCTATGAAAATGGATATGGGGGACGTAACGACCTATTATTACACAGAGTCTGGCATACTTAACGAAGTCCGGTTACCAAACATGCGCAAAATTCAATATATCATTGATCCACTTGGGCGCAGAGTTGTTAAGAAAATTAACGGCATCACCATTGAATCATATTTGTGGGATGGTATGACCACGCTTGTTGCGGTATGTGACGGGCAAGGCATGAACCATAAAGCGTTCACCTATAATGAAGAAGGTGATCCTGTAACTATGACTTATCAGAATAAAACGTACAATCTAGCTACCGATCAGGTCGGGACAATATTCATGGTTGCGGACGAAAGGGGTAATGAGATAAAAGAAATTATTCATGATTCGTTTGGTAATAAAGCTTTCGATAGTAATGAAGAGTTTGATACGTGCATTGGGTTCTCTGCTGGGTTGTTAGATAAAGATACAGGGCTAGTTCACTTCGGCTACCGCGACTACGACTCCACCATCGGCAGATTCATAACTCCCGACCCTATCGGTTTAGCTGGCGGGGATGTGGATGTTTATGGGTATTGCTTGGATGATCCGATTAATTTTCATGATAGAACTGGGTTGGCGGGTCAGAGTCAGGAGTCGAAGGACGAATTGGCCGAGACTGTGATTAACGAGCTTATTAGCACTAAAGCACCAAGCGTTACTGCTAGCGAAGAATATAAGAAGGGTAATGTTGAGGGGAGTGGGATTCAGAAGAAAGGGAAAGCACCCAAAAGCACTAAACATGCTGGCGTGGACAGTGTTAAACGTCCTTCTGAAAACGGTAAAAACAAAAAGACTAAGCACGCAGGAGCGGACAAGGTTGACCGTTCCCCAAAAAATAAATCTACTAAGTTCGCTGGTGCGGATAAGCATGGAGTTCCATCCCGACATGAGAAAAAGGCCGGAGTGGACAATTCCAGTACCAACCCAGCGGAAAAGAGACTTGCGGGAGCGGATCAAAATGAACAATCTTTAAAGAACAACTCAAAGCAAAAATATGCTGGTGCTGATAAAAACGGTATACCGTCCCGACAGAATAAGCTTGCTGGTGCAGACAGGACTAAAAAACAGAAAGAGCTGGAAGCTAGAATCTATTACGGAGATAGTATCACAGGACATTTATGGGTTGATCCAGGAGATGGCACTGCAAATGGAAAACACCCTGATGGAGAAAAAGCTGTAACCATTTACGGTAAAGCCGATATGCGCAATGAAACTGACGCTAAATTTGATAGGCGGGTTAGGATAAGAGTTTCTCCAGAAGAATCGAAGGCAATGAGAAAAGCTCTTGATGCGAGATCAGCGAATAAGGACGAAATGTATATTCCAGGATTCGAAGACTGCGTTGATACGGTTGGGACAACTCTTAAAGCGGGTAATATAAAAGCCCCTAGCGGTTTTAAAAATCCATTTCCCAAAGGATACATAGAAGAACTTGGGAAACTACATAAAAACAATTAACTGAAAATGCTGACTTGAGGAATAATCAAATGTCCTCAAGTCAGCATACTTTATAAATATGAAAAAAATCTTTTTATTATGGTTATGCACAATAGCTACAGCAGAAATATCGCTTTTACTTAGAATGGTGGCAAAAATTGAACCATTCGGATTCGACCTCTATTGCATAGCATTATTGTCCAACCCATTTGTCATAGGTTACAAAGGCGTAGAGGACTACTTTTCGCTGCAATATATTAAAGCTTTCTTCAGCGTGTATTTTTATAGCTTATGTTGGATTACAGTCACAGCACTGTGCTTCAAATACAGAAACAAGCATGTAATTATAAAAACACTACTATATCTTCTTGCTGGGATTTATTTAGCACCTGGAATTTATGTTTCTTTGACTAGCCTACTCTTTTAGCTACTTTTTCCGACAAACTTTCCATAAATTTTCTGGGTTTTTTTACGGAAAATCATGCTCAATATACCGATTTAGTTCACTTCGGATATCGCGACTACGACCCCACCATCGGCAGATTCACAACTCCCGACCCTATCGGACTAGCTGGTGGGGATGTAGATGTTTATGGTTACTGCCTCGATGATCCAATTAACTTCCATGATCGCACAGGGTTAGCTGGTCAGAGTCAGGAGTCGAAGGATAAATTAGCCGAGACTGTTATTAACGAGCTTATTAGTACTAAAGCACCAAGCGTTACTGCTAGCGAAGAATATAAGAAGAGTAATGTTGAGGGGAGTGGGATTCAGAAGAGTGGAAAGCCGCCGAAACAAGCCGGAGCGGACAGAGCTTCGCCCTCTGAACCAAATAGAATGGAAGGATTAACTTCATCCACTCAGCGAACATTAAAACTTAGTTCTACTGAGAGGAATAGGCGCGATGCGCAAATAAGAAAGATTAAAAACGACACTGATACTGAATTCCATAAATACGAAGGAATTCCTGTTGGACCAGATGGCGTGAGTGTAGACAAGAACATTCAAGAGGCAGAAGAATTTGCTGAATCAGTAAAGGATGACAAATTAGGTTCAATAAAGAAATTACGGTACATTTATGATAAATACGGATCTGGGAAAGAAAAAGATTATAAAAGACAAGGCCGTGAAAATGAAAGATTTGGCAATTTTAACTTTGGAGCTGCAGCTAGAGCATTGGGCCTTTCAGAAGAGGAAATAATGCAAGGTGCTGGTGCTTACCAAGTTATAAGTGGAACATCGAAAATTGACTGGAGAAATTCAAACTTTGATGACCCAAAAGACCAATACGATCTTAAAAAAGGCTCAAAATACTATGAACAACTTAAAAAGCATAAGAAACAAACTGACTAGCTTCAACTTGGCACCGCTAGGATGGTTTGTGTTTCTGTATTATTCAATCTTTTTCTTGATTGGTATTTATGCACTACAAACGGTATGGCTCATAATCTATGCGGGACTATTTCCAAGCTTTGTCGACAATTTAATTTATGCAGTTACATGGATTATTGTTTATCCTTTTTCTGCTTTTATGATGGTAAAGTGTTTAATAAAGAATAGTTCAAACATAAAATTACTTAAATGGTTTTCTTTTATGTGGTTTATTGCAACATTCTGGTCAGGATGGTTTTTTTTGCTTGATCGCCCAGATGATTATGGAGCAGCAGCGCTCTTTAGCTTCCACATACTTTATGCATACCCATATTTACGCCTAGCATTTTGGGGAGTTGCGGGCCTACTCTTATTGCCCATTGTTCCGTTGTTTAACTTAACCCTTTTCCTCATCGCATGGAAAAAGCCACAGTGGTTTTACAAACAAGAAGCACAATTAAAAACTTAAACACATTCTAACACAAAGCCCCGCACCCAAAAAGTGCGGGGCTTACTATTTGGGACACCGCGACTACGACCCCACCATCGGCAGATTCATAACTCCCGACCCTATCGGTTTAGCTGGCGGGTCCTAGATAATACCGCACAAAAATAAATCCCTCTGAAGTTTAATGCTTTAGAGGGATTTCTCGTTAAATTTTACAGAAAAGTTAAAAAATGTAGAAAATTATTTTCAATTTACTTTGGGGATGCAGAGCATTTTATAGCGTTTTGATCGTTATTTTGTGTGTAATTCTAATGATTTTGATACATGTTGGAGTGTTGTGGCAGATAACAGTGAGCAATAACAACATTCTTTGACATCTTTTGACAAATGATGTCATAAGAGCTACAGCGTTGTGTAATACTGAAAACTTAGGATAAGTATTTGACTCCGTCGCCAACACTATACACGGTGCGTGAGATCGCTGACACGCTTCGAATTCATTCACGAACAGCTTACCGGCTGATTCAGGAAGGGAAGATTCGTGGTATTAAGGTTGGCAGTCAGTGGCGCGTTCCAGAAAGTTCCTTACTGGAATATATTGAATCCGGCTTGCAGGCTCCGCACAGTAAGGCGAAGGATGATAAGAAAAATTCTAAACAACTCAAACTGCCCATTTAAGCAGAATCACTGGATGTAAGTATGAAAAAAAAGGCGAGACTTAAACGAGTCACTTTGGAAAATGATTTCGGTGGTCCGATCTCTTTTGCGGGGAAGCTTCAAAATGAATCCATGAATTATTGTGAAGGTGGCGGAGAGCTTGTTTCAGAGAAAATTTTTCTGAGTGAAAAAGGGCGCACTGGCTACTCTGTTGCAACTAGAAATAAGGATGTGCGTGAAAAGCGTGCTTATCTTCTGGAAGATCAGGGTGAAATGTGCTTGGTTTCAAACGGCTCAATTCTGTTAGGCATGGATACTGATAACTTGCTCACATTTTTTGCTCAGGCATTGAGCGAGGAAGGTGTTGAGGCCTTTAAGGATGAGTTGGAACATGTCCGCAAGCAGCTGGAAGCCGTTAACGGTTAAGCTGATAAAGATGGTTTCTGGGTGGGCTAGCTATTCTTAGAAATAGCGTTGATAGTATTACGGTGCTGATAGATATTGAATTTAATTTGAGGGGAAGTCGTTATGACTTCCCCTCTTTTTTTTAGCTGTTTTTCTTGAGCTCTTTAAGGAATGCATCCGCTTCGTTAATTGATTTCTGCATGTCGGCAATGAGTCTGCCAATGTCTGTTTCAAGCGTGCTTATCTCTGACTGAAGGGAGGCAATAGCCTGAGCGTTCAGGTTGTGCTTAAGGTAGAGAACCTGATCACGGAAAGCATTAAGAACAGGATCAATCTTCTTTTCGGCCCTACGCATAGCCGAAAGTAGTCGCTTAAATTTACTCTTGGTCTTGGAAAGTTTGACTCTGCTATCATTTCTAAGCTTAGTGTTAGTGTATTTGGAAAGTTCATCTTTCCATTCAGAGAACAGGTCGTTTCCGACTTCTTCAACGTTATCTATTCGTTTCGTGACTTCTTTGGCTGCGGCTTCACTGTGTTCAAATTCGTCGTTAAGGTTTTCATATACTTCCTGAAGGTCACCGCCGTGGAACCCGGTCAGTGCGCTGAATTTTTCAAGTGCGCTTTTAAATTGTTCGCTGGCTTCTTCCTGAGATTCACGGGCCTTCTCCACATCGGATACTAGGATGTCACGCTTGTGGTAGCCGAACCCTTCCATAGTTTTATAATAAGTGGACTGGCAGCCGGAAAGAGCCAGAGTTAGGGCAATGAGAATGATGTATGTGCTTTTGCGGCTAGTATGCATAAAAGTCCTCCGAAGTAATGTGTAACGCCCGGTAGCGCGTAATATGACGCTCTACATATAAGGATCATGGGGTGTTGTCAAAAAAGAACCCCCGACACATTACATGTCGAGGGTTTATTGAATTATATATGTGAGTAATCTTATGAAGTCAGAGCGTGAACAGTGTCACGAACCCAGAACATCATATCGAAGTTTTTGTCGATTCCTTCACGGACTTTATTCAGCTCAGCCTTCTCCATATCATGTATACGGATGAAAACTTGGCGGGTGTGTTCCTGAGAAGGTTCAAATGCGGTCAAAATGGACATCACACGTGCGCCGTTGTCTTTCAGATAGTCGAGCACTTCGTTGAGAGATCCAGGCTTGTTAGAAAGAGCTAGTCCCATCTGAACGCCGCCGTGAAGTACTCCAGTAATGTTAATGAGAACTTTGAAAACGTCAGTGTTAGTGATGATGCCTACGCATTTGTTATCAGCATCAACAACTGGAACTCCGCCGATTTTATTTTCATCCATCACAACAGCAGCTTTTTCAACGGTATCATCAATGGATATAGTGAGAGTCTTGCGTGTCATAATGTCTTTTACTTTAATTTCGGAGAGCAGATAGTAAAGCTCATGCATATCAAGTGTAGTAGCTTTAGAAGGTGAAGCTTCTTTTACATCACGGTCAGAAATAATACCGACGAGCACTCCGTTGTCGTCAACGATGGGCAATCTGCTTATTTCTTTGTCTTTCATGAGTTTAGCAGCTTTCATCATTGAACGTTCTGGTGTGAGGGTGATAACATCGTTGGTCATCCAGTTTCTAACAAGCATTTGAGTTCTCCTTGATTTTACATAAGGTCATGATGGTGTTTTATAAAATAATCTGCAGCTGAATGCAGGATAGTTCCGCTTAATAACGACCGCTGTCGATCTTAATACTTCTATGATTATATAAACAAATCTCTTCGGTCAATCATAACCGCCTAAAAGGGTGACTCTTCTGAATATTTACCCGCTATGCTCTGCGCACAAAATATCCGACTTTGATATCGGGTTGATCTGTTCTGAGTACAGCTTGTGTTCCGGAATGGATAACATCCTTGCCCTCTCCGTGAATAGTTTCAAAGGAGTAAGTGCCTGTGGTCATTGCGGGCCTTTGCAGTCCCGGGACGAGCACTTCGGTGTTCCGTTCAAGTTCCCAGCGCGATTTCACCGATACAAGCCAGCTGTCATCTCCGCGTTTTTCTAGAATTCTCGCAACGATGGGCTTACGTTCTTCTGTTGTCGGCGGCTGAGCTATTGTGCTTGGCCCTGATGTTTTAAAAAATGCGGTGCTGAGCGGACGGGTTGCGGCATTTCTAAGCTCAAACATGGTCCGTGCCGGCAGAGGTTCACCTGTCTTAGATGCGTCGATGGCGGACCTGTAGACATCCGCGACCTGCGCTATGTAGGAGGAACTTTTGGTTCTACCTTCAATTTTAAGGGCGGCAATGCCAAGCCTTGAAAGCCAGCGCACGTATTGAATCAAACAGAGGTCTTCGGCTGCGAATATCTCTGTTTGACCTTCATGCTCAAGAGCTTCCCATACATCGGTGCCCGGGCGTGTTTTTTCTTCCACTCGAAGTCCTGTTGCTTTGTATTCAAAGCGGCAAGGGTGCGTGCAACGGCCCATGTTGGCGGATCTGTTGTTCAACCATGAGCTTAAGAAGCAACGCCCTGAGATGGCCATACACATAGCCCCGTGTACGAACATTTCCAGCTCGATTTCAGGACAACGTTTTGCGATGTCGGCAACGTCTGTGGCTGAAAGCTCTCTGGCTAGATTGACCCTTGAGGCTCCGAACTCTTTCCAGAATTTTGCGGATTCGCTGTTCCCTGTATTGGCCTGCGTACTGACATGAATAGGGATGTTCGGTAAAATTTGTTTTGCAATCCGTATTACGCCCGGATCCGCGGCAATTATTCCGTCTGGCGGACATGCGGCAAGCTTCTCCAGATCCGCCTTGGCAAGATCGAGATCCCTTTCACGGGGGTAAGCGTTGATGCAGAAGTATGCCTCAACATTGTTAGCCTTGGTCAGCGCAAACGCTTCTGGGAGTTCTTCCCACTGAAATCCCGCTCCGGCTGAGCGCAGGTTGAGGTCTCCAGCGCCAAGGTATACTGCGTCTGCTCCATAGGTAACAGCTGCGGATAGCTTTTCCATGTTTCCGGCAGGGCAAAGCAATTCGGGCATTTCGCTATCTATAGGTCTCATGGACTTTGGATTATCTGATGAACTTTCTGTATTTATTTTATTCATGGCTCTTTATGGCAATAGATTAAATTTCTAGGCCTTTGGATTGCCTGAGGGATTTAAGGTCGTCAAGCACACTATCGTGTACAAACAATTTTCCCGAGCCGCGCCCGAGCTTAATTTCAGGCTTAACATCTCCGTGAAAGTCGGAACCTCCGCTGGCAACGAGATCATACTTACGGGCAAGTCGTTTGCATATCCCCATCATTCCCGGTGTATGGGAATTATAGTATACCTCAATCCCATCAAGTCCTATTCCCTTAAGTTCCTTAACTTTTCTGTCTAGAACAGCTTCATCCTTGCTCAGTAAAAAAGGGTGGGCAAGAATGGATGTTGCATTGGTAGATTTCAATAAATGCAGAGCCTTTTCAGGCGGAAGACTGTTTTTAGGGATGTAAGCCTTTCCGTTTTTGCCTAAATAATTCTCAAAGGCCTCATCAAAAGAATGTACATATTTTTTTTCAAGTAAAATTTTAGCTATATGCGGGCGACCTACGGTTCCGGCTGCATTTTCCAGAACTTCTTCCATGGTGATATCTACACCGATATCTTGAAGCTTTTTCACCATATCAATGTTTCGTGTGGCTCGCTTTTTAATAACGGCCTCAAAAGTCTGCTGTAAAAAAGCTGAATATGGATCAACCCAAAGCCCTACTATATGAAGTACCCCGACGTCAGACTCTACACTCAGCTCGCACCCCGGAATGACTTCAATGCCGTGCTTTTCTCCGGCTTTAACGGCTTCAGGCAAACCATTTATAGTGTCATGATCGGTAAGCGCAATAGCGACGAGTCCTGCTTCTTTGGCGGCAATAATTAACTCAGTAGGGGTTAAGGTCCCATCTGAGGCTGTCGAATGAGTATGAAGATCAATTCCAGGCAACGTTTTCTCCAAATTGTGAGCAGAATCGGGTTTTTTATGTCATTGATTCTTTTATACCATAAATGCGGACTTGAGGAATTTGTTTTCTCTAGTTATAGGGTACGGATTAGACAATATGCAAGGAGTACCTAGAAATGGCTCTGAATAAAGAATTAGTTGATATCCTCGTTTGTCCCAAGTGCAAAGGTGAGTTGGAACTTTTAAGTGGAGAAGTCGGCCTTAGTTGCAGTGCATGCAAAGTCGTTTATCCCGTAAAAGATGAAATCCCCATCATGCTTGTTGATGAAGCAATTCCCGCTGATCAGTGGGAAAAGAAGTAAATTTTTAAAGTAGAACAAAAACACACAGAAGGAGTTTTTCATGTCTCAGGCTAAAGATGGCGATAAGATTCGCGTACATTATGCGGGTTCTCTCGAAGACGGAACAGAGTTCGATTCCTCATACAAAAGAGGCGAGCCTCTCGAGATTACTCTCGGACAGGGTATGCTCATCAAAGGATTTGAAGATGCAGTTGTTGGCCTTGAAGCCGGCGGTAAAGTAAAAACTACTATCAGCCCTGAAGATGGATACGGTCCTTACCACGACGAGCACACATTTGAAGTAGATCGCTCTCAGGTGCCACCGGAAATCAAACCAGAAGTAGGCATGATGCTACAGGTTAATACCGATCAGGGTGTTACTAACGTGACTATTAAAACCGTTTCTGATGAAAAAGTAGTTCTCGACGGCAACCACCCTCTCGCTGGTCAGACAATGATCTTCGAAATTGAATTGGTTGAAATTCTCGCTTCCTAAGCATTAAAAATATGAGGGAACGGTTTCGTTTCCTCGGACAACCTTGAATAAAAGGTGCACTGATTCAGAATATTTTTGAATTACGCGCAAAGTTTATTTTTAAGATTGCATGATACCCCCTTGGACATTTGTTCAAGGGGGTATTTGTTTTTTCTGCAATTAAAAACAAGGCCGGACCTGAGTCGGCTGATTCAGGGCCGGACTAAATGGTATTCTCTCCATATTGGTTGAAACAATTTACCGCGTGAAATCCAGAATTGGTCTGGATATTTTACGAGGCTAATAAAACAGTATGGAGAATTAGAATGAGTGATTTAGATGGTTACTATCTTAGAAAAAAGGAGCAGAGCGAACTTCATATGGGTGAGATTCTGTATCATAAGTCCATGAAACCAGAGGAAAAACTTGAGAAATTGTATGAGATCGTAGAGCCGATGGAATTCGGCGTTGATCCGAATGCAAATTATCAGCAGCGCTTTTTTTCAGAGTTCAACAACTCCGAAAGAATGTATCCTAAAATGCTGAAAGGTCAGCGCAAGTCTCTTTGGGATCGCAGATATAGCGAGATGGAAGACCTTATCGAGACACGCAATAAAGCGAAATCTCAGGTCCACACCAATTTCATGTTGAGCAATCCGGAATTGGAGCTAGTTAAGGACCTGCACAATACAGAATACGGTAAAGGATTAATGGCAGAAGTGGCGAGAAATCAGCGGAGACGTCCTGAATCAGGAACTGGCGAATCTATCCATGATGAATTGGAACGTGATTCTGTAGACATGGAAGCCATACCGCAGTTTCAGTCGAAGCCGTTCATGATTCCGGGGAAGGATGAATCTTTCGCGAAGCTTGACCTTGAAAGGGATGATAACGGTAGGGTAATTCGGAGATCGTTTGATGTTTACCCTATAAAAATCGAATACCGGTACGAATATGATGGCGAGGGTAGGCTTAAAAATGTTTATTGCGATCGCAACACTACCGAAGATTATCGCTACGGTGAGTACGGCGAAAGAATCGCGATTGAAACTTACCGTGGAAGACCGAATAGATATACTTACAATGACAATCTGCAACTCGTGCTGACTGGTAAAATTAAATATAACTATGATGACAAAGGATGTCTGATTTCGAGGAATGAATTCGGTGAAATTACTCAATATTCGTACTTAGAATCAGGACCGCTTTGTGAAGTGATTCTGCCGGATGGTAAGCGGATTGAATACACTTACAACGCTGTCGGACAGAGGGTTTCTAAGGCTGTTAACGGTAAGATTGTCGAGACTTATTTGTGGCAAGATTTGACTACGTTGCTGGTAGTCGCTGACGAGAAAGGCAATAATGCGAAGATCTTTAGGTACGATGAAGAAGGCGATCCGATCGGTATGATTTACCAAGATAAGAAGTATCTTTTTGCCACTGATCAAGTCGGAACGATATTTCTGGTTGCAGATGATAAAGGTAATGAGCTAAAACGAGTTATATATGATTCGTTTGGGAATCTACTTGTCGATACAAATAAGAAGTTTGATACCTGTGTAGGATTCGCAGCAGGGCTTGCAGATAAAGATACAGGGTTAGTTCATTTCGGATATCGTGAATACGATCCTCGCATCGGCAGATTTATAACTCCCGACCCGGTCGGTTTCGCTGGCGGGGATGTGGATGTATATGGTTATTGTCTGGACGATCCTATTAATTTTGTGGATCGGACGGGGTTGGCGCAGGTCCATGAAAGACGGTTGAAAGGCCTTGAGTGGTTAGATGGACCGATTGTCAACGGCATAAAAGAGGGTCTTAAAAAATCTCCTATGGGGGTAATTTATGCTCCACTTGACGGTCTCGTTGACAAGGCCCTTGATGTCGCAAACATCAAGCTTAAACATGAATATATAAAGTATGACAAGGCAGATGAAAGTAAAAACGAAAAGTCAAATTCGGGATTTTCGTCAACTGGAGTTAAGCATGACGAAAAAGGAGATTCGACTCCGGTAGGAGAACATTTTGATGACCATATTATGCGCCAAGCAGAGAAGAACATTGACAAAACAGGAAAGTATAAAGAAGGAAAATACAAAGTGGTAGGAAACAACTGTCAAGACTATACAGATGATGTGAGAAAAGAATATAAACGGCTACAGAATTAGTATTCATAATAAAATGAGGAGAGAGGAACTCTTTCCTCATTTATGAGGGAAAATGAAATATACCGTAATTTTTATAGTTATATTGTCCGTAATGTCGATGATTTACTCTACAAATTTTTTTCAAGCTAATTTTTTACCAGAGAAGTATTATAAGAGGATTTTTGAGGGCCAATTTGATGTTAGTAAAAAAGGCGAGTTAATCAAGATCCCTATCAAATATAAATATAAGACAGAGTACTCTTTGTTGCTTACAGTTCCTGACCGCGAGTCTATTGAATTTAACAACGAAAAGGGTGTCTTACATTATCAATTTATATCAAACGGAAGAGTTCTTAATGAAGGCGAGACCTTCTGTCCTGCGGGTGCGACTGGCTATGGTTCTTATCAAGACAACTTTATTTCAGCTGTAATACTTAATTTTAATCTACCATATCCAGAAGCGGACAAAGATTTAACTCTTGTATTGCAAGCTGTTAATCCTATGAGCTCTTTAGTTAAATACTCAGGTAAAATACGGTGTAGTATAAGGCCTGCTTCTATGAAATAGACTTGTCGTCATACTTTGCTAAACTATTATATTCGGCTCGTTTTAATTAAGCCGAGACGATCCTACCATCGGCAGATTCCTCACTCTAAGACCCGATCGGTTTAGCTGGCGGGGATGTGGATGTTTACGGTTATTGTTTGGATGACCCGATTAATTTTCATGATAGGACTGGCTTGGCGGGTCAAAGTCAGGAAACGAAGGATAAATTAGCAGAGACGGTGATTAACGAGCTTATTGCCACTAAGGCACCGAGCGTTACTGCCAACGAAGAATATAAGAAAGGGAATGTTGAGGGGAGTGGGATTCCGAAAAAAGGAAATCCCGCAGAACAAGAAAAGACACCCGTTGACAAGAAGATACCCGCAAAGACTCAAAACTCTTCTGAAGTTAAAGAGGAAAGCGGATACAAGAAGAACCCTAAAGCCGTTGTAGCTATTACCGCAGGTGCAATTGCTTTCCCGTTTATTGCAACTGCAGGAATACTTGGGGGACCTCCGGCGAGACGCGCCATAGCCGCTGGTGCGAAATGGGTTTTCAAAAATGGCAAAAAAGTTTTGCAAAATAGTGGCAAGGCTGTTGATAAAGTGAAAGAGAAAACTCTTGAAACGGCTGTTAAAGTTGAGAATAGTGTTGGAGTTAAAAATGCTGAAGACTTTGGTAGCGGACTGATTAATGGACTACCACCAACTGTAAGCCGTCCAGCCGTGGCTGCATCAATTTTGACTGGCGGAGCTCAAGATGCATCAGACGGAATTAAATCTATTATTAAAGATGTTAAGAAATTACCTAAAAAAGTGAAGAAAAAAAATGGGAAAAAATAAAACTCACGGCAATAAGGGTTTTACAATAGCAAAAAGGGCTGGAGTTATTGCCCTTGGCATCATTGGTATACTTATCACTGCACCATATTCTCCTAATAAAGATGTCCACATGAAAGGAGGTTCGGTTGGGATTACAGGCCGTTGGGGAATAGCTTCTTTTTGCATTATCATTATATTAATTGCAGTGCTTTACAAAAAGCCCAAACGTCAACAAAATATTAGCTTATACGAAACCACCATTTGCCCAGAGTGTGGGAAGGTTTACATTGTCGGAAGCGGCCCAACGGATGACATTTGTACCAAATGCACAGTTAAACTAGAGCCACTTGAAGGCTTCTACGATCGGCACCCCGAACAGAAAGAGGTCGAGGAAATACTCCCAAAAAAGATTGAAGATATCGAATAAGCATTTATAGCCCCGCACCCCCAAAAGTGCGGGGCTCACCATTTTCCGGCTATCGCGATTACGACCCCACCATCGGCAGATTCACCACACCCGACCCTATCGGTTTAGCTGGCGGGGATGTGGATGTTTATGGCTACTGTTTGGATGATCCAACTAACTTTCACGATCGCACAGGGTTGGCGGGCCAGAGTCAGGAATCGAAGGACGAATTAGCCGATACTGTGATTAACGAGCTTATTAGCACTAAGGCGCCGAGCGTTACTGCCAACGAAGAATATAAGAAAGGGAATGTTGAGGGGAGTGGGATTCCGAAGAGTGGGCAAGCGCCCAAAAGCACTAAGAGTGCAGGAGATGATCGGAGTGATGTCGATGCTTCAAAAGAAAAAATCGCTAACGACAAGCAAAATGCCGATAAAGAAGAAGTAAACTCCCCAAAAGCGGAAAAGTCTAAACTTACACTTAGGCAGCTTGGTATTGCGGCAGCTAAATGGGGGTTATCCGGTGCTGCAATTGGTGCTCCTGTCGGCATGCTCTATGAAGTGGGTTCAAAAGCCATTGCTGATACTCTGGGAATAGATGAAGAGACACAAGAATATTTACGCGAAGCCATGGGTAATATAATTTCAAAGAAGGAAAAACGTGACTAGCATTGTTATCTTAATTGTATACGGCTGTTTGTTAATTGCAGGCTTGATGCGCTTTAAAAAAAGCATTATTTGCCCAAGCTGTGGAGAATCATACCAGTACATACCCAACCAAGCTTTAGGTGGAACCCAGCTACTTTTATTTGTCGGCATAGTTGCAATTAGTTTTTTTGACGTGAAAGGTTCTATTTCGATAGTAGACTACATAATTTGTGGGTCTGGTCTTTTCTATCTTTGTAAGCAGGACAAACTTCGATGCCCGAAATGTCAGAAACTAAATAACGCAAGGTCATAACAATAGCCCCGCACCCAAATAGTGCGGGGCTTATTATTTTCGGATATCGCGATTACGACCCTGCCATCGGACGGTTTCTCACTCCAGACCCTATGGGCTATAATGGCGGAGCAAGCCCTTTTCCCTCCAATTTACCCTTGACCTTTACTATACAGGTAGATCATATAATATAGCTTATCACTATTGAGAGGGATTTAATGAAAAGTTATAAAATAGTAATTATACTGGCCTTGCTAATAACTCTACCATTTCCCGCATTGGCTCAGACTACGCAGATAACTCTGGCGACTCATAATTGGTGTCCCTATGGCTGTTATGATGAGAATGATGTCTTTGATGGCTGCGCGGTGCGAGTTGTGAAATATTCGTTAAAGCAGATGGGTGTGGAGCTAGACCTTATTGTTGTTCCTTGGCTCAGAGCTCAGCGCATGGCTAAAGACGGAAAAGTGGACGGATATTTTGCTGCATCTCAAAACCAAGAGCGAGACCGCAATGGAGTGCGATCGTCCTTAATCGCCGAGCAACGGTGGAATTGGTATATGCTTAGGGATAACAAGCTGGATCCAAGTGGAGCTGATTTTAAAGAGAACGCAACAGTAGCGGCATTCCGGGGCTCGAACATGCTTACGTGGCTGAAGGATAATGGTTATGACGTGACAGCGTCACCGCCAACAACTGAGCAGTTGCTTAATATGCTTCTACTTGGACGTTTCGATGCCATGCTTGCAAATGATATGGTCATGACAGATAAAATTATGAAACAAAATCTTCATGGTCGCTTTAAGGTCGTGACTCTTCTTAGCAAACCGCTAGGTGTATATTTTTCAAACGCGTTTTTAAAAAATAATCCCAATTTTTTAGACACATTCAATAAACATGTTGAAGAGTACATGAAAATTAATCCGCTTCCTTACGATTCCTTCGCCTGCCCGCTGCTCCAGTAAAACTAGTAAATAATTACCACTTAACAGTCGTATTTTTCTTAGGTGCTGGAATGCTGACGCTCTTTGAACCTGTCGTATTTACGACTTCAACTCGTCTGTTGGTAGCTCTTCCTTTGCTTGTGTCGTTAGAAACAACCGGTTCATCCTCGCCCGCGCCTTCAACTGTTATTCTTTTCGGATCAATTTTAAACTTACTGACTAAATATTTGCGTACGGACTCGGCTCT
This sequence comes from Maridesulfovibrio frigidus DSM 17176, assembly GCF_000711735.1. Classification (NCBI taxonomy): domain Bacteria; kingdom Pseudomonadati; phylum Thermodesulfobacteriota; class Desulfovibrionia; order Desulfovibrionales; family Desulfovibrionaceae; genus Maridesulfovibrio; species Maridesulfovibrio frigidus. Next base: position 598,739 of record NZ_JONL01000002.1, on the reverse strand, counting down.
TTTGAGACTTAGTGATCTATTGTATTTTTTATCGCCATCAGAGTCGGTGTGACCTTTTAAAAGAACAGACATATCTATGCCGCGCTTTGAGGTCATTGCTGAACCTAGAGCATTTGCAATGGGCAGAGCTTCTCTTCTTATTTTTGCAGAATTTATATCGAATTCAATTTTCAGATAAACCCTTCCGCTCATGCCGGCAGTGCCCGTTAATCCGTATAAATCCCCCGCAGAATCTCCTGGTCCAAGAAGCATTTCAAGGATTTGGTCTGAATTGTTGGCGAATCCGCCTTCCTGAGCATGAAGCACAGAGCCCATCAGTAAAAGCATAAAACAGAAAAGGGTGCAGAGAGCAGATTTCATGTTTCCTCCGATTCGAATATGAATAATTATCTTCTAAATAACTCAGGAGTTGGTTCTGTGCAATATTTTAGATGAATAATCTATGGGCTTATTTCTAGGTTAATAATCTGGTTTAGAACGGCTCTTTTTGGTTTCAGCACGTTTGTTCTTATTGTTTAGACGTTTACGTTTTGTGGAATATGGCACCTTGGTTTTACGCCTGCTTATGATCGGCTTCAGCCCATTTGCCATGATAGTTTTGAATCGTTCTATAGCTTCTTCTTTGTTGCGAAACTGGCTGCGATGATCCTCACAAGAGAGGTGCAACTCGCCTTTGCTATTGATTCTACTGGAAATTCTGGCAAGAATTCTTGCTTTTTGATGTTCGCTTAAGGTTGGGGACTCTTGCAGATTAAAAATAAGAGTCACTCGTGATGAGGTCTTATTCGCGTGCTGTCCGCCCGGGCCTGAGCTGCGGCTAGTAATAAAATTTATTTCACTGTCAGGTATGGACAATGTGGGTGTGATAGTTATCATAGTTTCGGCGGATTGTTCTGTTTAATAATTTGAGCACGTAACTTTTCATATACAAGTTTAATGCATGGGTCTGTATTATTCTTACCTTTTTTTCCAGGAGACACAACTATGATAATTGCACTTCCATCCAGAGATGGTCAGGTAGACGGACATTTCGGTCATTGTGAAGCTTTCACACTTTTCACCTTAGACGATGATAAAAACATTATTGGTGAAGAAACTATTACTCCTCCTCCAGGATGTGGATGTAAGTCCAACATTGTTCCCACTCTCGCTGAGAAGGGTGTAACAGTTCTACTTGCAGGAAATATGGGGCAGGGAGCTGTTAATCTCTTGCAGGCCAGCAATATAAACGTTATCCGCGGTTGTGGCGGAGATTTGAAACAGGCCGTTGCACAGTGGGCACAGGGTAACCTTGCTGACTCTGCTGTTGTTTGTGATGATCATGAGTCCTGCGGCGAACACTAAGCCGTTCATATAAACTTTCTATGGGTTGATTAAACGATTGGAGTAATAACATGAGTGATTGTCCTTGCGGTTCCGGAATTGTCTATGCCGAGTGTTGCGAACCATACATTACAGGAAAAGAGCCTGCACCAACTGCTGAAGCATTGATGCGCTCCCGTTACACAGCTTTTGCTGTGAAAAGTGTAGATTATCTCGGAGATACTCTGGCGCCGGAAAGCAAGCACGATTATGAGCCTGAGCAGGTAAAAGAGTGGGCGAATTCATCCACTTGGCTTGGACTTGAGATTGTTTCTACTGTCGATGGACAGCCTGAAGATACTGACGGAAAAGTTGAATTTATCGCAACTTTCGAGCAGGGCGGCGTAACTCACAAGCATCACGAAGACAGCAAGTTTGAAAAACGAGATGGTGTCTGGTTTTACATTGATGGTGACATGGTTGCCCCACAGCCTATCAAGAAAGACAAAAAGATTGGCCGCAATGAGCCTTGCCCATGCGGAAGCGGTAAGAAATACAAAAAATGCTGCGCATAACGTTCTCAGCATCGTAAAGATTGCGGACTTTATTTGTTATCAAAAAAGCCCCGGTAGATTAATCTACCGGGGCTTTTTCTGTGTCATTTATAGACTGGAACTAATTGCTGTATTTCTACTGCTTAATTTCTACCGCTTTAATTATGACTACGGGCTTAACCGGAACATCACTGAAACCACCTTTGCGGTAAGTGATGGACTTTTCAATTTTGTCTACGACTTTCTTGCCGCCGAGAACCTTACCGAAAACAGCGTATCCCCAACCAGATCCGCTTTCGGATTTGAAGTTTAGGGCGCCGTTGTCAGCTGTATTGATAAAGAACTGATCTGTCGCGGAGTGAGGATCGCCTGTACGGGCCATAGCGATGGTGTACTCGTCATTGTAAAGGCCGTTGCGGGCTTCATTCTGGATAGGCCCGCGCGATTGTTTACGCTTCATGTTTTTGTCCATGTTTCCGCCCTGAATCATGAAACCGCTAATAACTCTATGAAAGATAGTTCCATCGTAATGGCCTTCATTCACATATTTAAGGAAGTTATCAACAGACTGCGGAGCTTTGTCTTTATCAAGCTCAAGGATAATCGTTCCTAAGCTGGTATCCATCTTTACGATGGCTTTAGTACCGGCATTAGCGACTGCTCCGAATGAGAGAGCTACACAAAAAAGGGACACAACTAATAATATTTTAAATGCTTTCATTTCAGACATACCTCCATATGGTTTATTGCCATTTATCAGAAACAGAAAAGACGATCAAATAAAGAACTGCTAATTTTCAAATTAATCTCAGTAGCCAGCTTGGAACCGCTTAATCTGTATGCGAAACCTTGATTTTGCGTGGTTTTGTTGCATTCTTTCTGGGTAGGAATAATTCGAGCACCCCATTTTTGAGATTAGCTCTGATATTGTCTGGATCTACAACAACCGCAAGGTTAAATCTTCTACGATAATCGCCACTTCCAAACTCTTGTTGAATAAAAATTTCGCCATCCACAGCCTGTTTAGTTGCCTTCGCTGCGATGACTAGAACATTCTCTTCAACATCAATATTGAGGTCTTCCTTTTTTACACCGGGAAGATCCATATACATGTAAAATCCATTTTCAGTTTCAACTATATCTGTAGCAGGATCTATTTCATCCATATCTTTGTTAGTTCTAGTTTCTTCTATCATACTAAATCCTTACTCTATTTCAACTGCGACTTTCTTGGGCGCAGTCGAGCTGACTTTAGGTAGTGTCATCAGTAGCACGCCATCCTTAATGGTGGCGGATGCTTTATCCACATCAATACTAGTATGGATGGCGACAATCCTTTGGAATATGCCGGAAATACGCTCCTGCCGGAAATATCGACCTTCAGGCAACTTCCGTTCGCCTTTGATCACGATATCTTTTGGAGTGATGGAAATATCAAGATCGTCAATATCTATGCCCGGCATTTCTGCATGGACATATATATTTGTATTGTCTTCACCAATATTTACTGGTGGGTATGCCTCTTTCCTGCGTTTGTAATGTTGCGGATTAAAAACTCCGTTAAACATCTTATCAAATTCGTACGGTAAATTTGAAATTGAGCCGAAATCTATAACCATAAGCCACCTCCAGATTCGTTGGGATCAGCTAAAAAGGTACGCAATAAAAATACATTGTCAATAAAGGGAGTGGTGAAAGGCGATAAAACAAAAAAATCCCCCTGAACCACTAAGATTCAGGGGGATTTAATATCAAGTGATCTGCTAAGAACTGTGCTTATTCACCTGCAGGAGCAGTGAAAACGCGAGTAGCAAGATCCTTATCAAGCATGAACATTCCGTTACCTTCCGCACCGGCAAGTTTGAGCTTGTCCAGAATTGCGTTAACGTTATCTTCTTCTTCAACCTGCTCAGTTACGAACCACTGCAGGAAGATGTTTGATGCGTGATCTCTTTCATCAATAGCGAGATCAACAAGGCCATTGATGAGCGCTGTTACTTTCTTTTCGTGCTCAAGAACAGCTTCAACAGCTTCAAGTGGGCTAGCCCAATCCTGCTGTGGTGCTTCAATAGCTGTTAGCAAAACTTTTCCGCCGCGTTCGTTGATGTAATCGTAGAATTTCATAGCGTGGAACTGTTCTTCTTTGGCCTGTACTCTCATCCAGTTTGCAAAGCCGCTAAGCCCAGTGTCGCTAAAGTAAGCAGACATGGAAAGGTATAGGTATGCTGAGTACATTTCAGCATTCAGGTGTTCGTTAAGAGCTTTTTCAAGAACTTTATTAGACATTATATTTAAATCTCCGATCTATGTTTAAAGTTAAATTACTTTTTAGTAACCGATATCTTCATCAGTAATCTTGGTTGCAAATAGCTTATGCATCCAGAACTGGTACGCAATAACAACAGGAACCATTGTGAGAGCTACTGTCAACATGATTTTAAGCGTCATCTGACTGGAAGCAGCATTGTGGATGGTAATGGAGAAAGCCGGATTGATGCTTGAAGGCAGCAGTGCCGGAAATAGTCCGATTATGCCAAACATGGTTGTGGAGAAGATAAGAGCTGCAGAGCATGTCCACGCCAACCACCATTTCTGTGCTGATATGTATGTTCTGATCATCACGATTGCAAAAATCGGTATGAGCAGGATCAACAGAAGAGCTGGGTGAGTCAGGTAGTTGCTGAGGAGCTTAGTGTAGATGCTGGTGAGAGCTAGGAAACTCGCATACACAGCAACCAATAGAGGCCATATTGTCGCAGCAAGGTTACCGGCACGAGCATTAAGGTCTCCTGTAGTGCGGACAGCCAGCCACAAACATCCGTGCATTGCGAACAGCAATACGAAAAGAATTCCGCCTGCAAGACCATAAGTGTTCAACAGAGTCAGCAAGCCGCCCTGAAAAACACCTTCAGCATTGATTGGAATGCCTTGGAAAATGTTGGCAAAAGCAACACCAAGAAGAAGTCCCGGAAGTGTACTGCCGACGACCATAGCGCCGTCCCAGAATTTACGTGACCAGTCGCTTTCAACCAGTCCTCTGAATTCGAATGCTACGCCGCGAACAATAAGCGCCATAAGCAGAAGCATCAGGGCTGTGTAAAGTCCGCTGAACATAACAGCATAAGCTGTTGGGAAAGCCGCGAAGGTAACTCCGCCGGCTGTGACGAGCCATACTTCATTACCATCCCAGAAGGGACCCATTGAATTGTAAATTGTCTTTTTATCTTTTTCGCTTTTGGCGAGAAAAGGCATCACTGACCCTAGTCCCAGATCATACCCATCGAGCATGAAATAGACGGCCCAGAGTATTCCCCATAGTAAGAACCATATTGTTTCCAGCATGTTTATCTCCTTGACTTATCGAGTTTGTTAAAGCTCTTAAGCCTTCTTAGGTTCAGGACCTTTGCGTGCAAATTTGGTCAGCAGGAATAGCTCACAGCAACCAAGCATAGTGTAGAGCAAGGTTAGGCCGATGAGCGAGAATGCGACCTGACTTGTCACGATGGGAGAAACCGCATCGCTGGTCTTCATCATTCCATATACGATCCACGGCTGCCTGCCGACCTCCGTAACAGCCCAACCTGCCCATATGGCAATGTAGGGAAGCGGGATGGCGTAAAGCATGACGCGAAGTAACAGTCTGTTTTCAACCAGATTGTCTCTTTTTTTCCATGCCCATATACAAAGGATAGGGAAGAGCGTGCCTAATCCGACCATTGCGCGGAAGGCGAGGAAAGTAACCATGACTGGTGGACGATCTTCTTTAGGCCATTCTTTGAGTCCTTTAACAGGAGCATCGAAGGAGCCGAAAGCCAAGAAGCTAAGTCCACCGGGGATTCCGAACATTTCAACTGAGTTTTTTTCGTTTTTTTCATCAGGTATTGAGAGAAGGTACATAGGCGCACTATCTGTGGTTTCCCAGAGAGCTTCCATTGCGGCAAGCTTTTCAGGCTGCTTTTCAGCTACCATCTGTGCGTGTCCGTGACCATGCATGGCAACTGCCAGAGAGAAAATGAAAGCACAGACCATGCCCATTTTGAAGGACTTGGTGAAGAATTCAACTTCGTTCTTGCGAAGAAGATGGTAAGCACTGATTCCCATAAGGAAGAATCCGGCAACAATGAATGCTGCGAATCCGTTATGAAGGAACTGTGACCATCCGAACGGGTTAGAAAGTACTGTGGCGAAATCATCAAGTTCTGCGCGTCCGTTACGGATTACATAACCAACTGGATTCTGCATCCAGCCGTTGGCAAGAATGATCCAAATCGCTGAAATATTTGATGCAATTGCAACAATCCATATACAGGCACAATGCATTTTCGCGGAAAGTTTTTTCCAGCCAAAAATCCATGCCGCAATAAATGTTGATTCCATAAAAAAGGCCACTGTAGCTTCAATAGCGAGCAGTGAACCGAATATATCACCAACATACATCGAGTACCGGGACCAGTTGGTTCCGAACTGAAATTCAAGGGTTAACCCGGTTACGATCCCGAGCACGAAGTTGATAACAAACAGTTTTCCCCAGAATTTAGTCATTCTGAGATAAATTTCTTTTCCGGTGCGCACATAGTAGGTTTCCATGATGGCGACCATCACGGAAAGTCCTAGAGTGAGGGGCACGAAAATGAAGTGGAACATAGTTGCCATGGCAAATTGAAGCCTTGACAGCATTACAACATCCATCATTCCTCTCCTTGTTCTAGATTTACAATAATTCCCCGGAAATTTTCCCGAGGGCCTCCTGCGCCAATTGTCCAACTGTCACGGATTGCAGCAGTCGGTCCTTGTAAATATCAATAGTAGAGTCGTTGGTTGTGAGAGCTTTAAGTGGCCCAGCAGCACGTTCCGCCTTAAGTCCCCCAAGAGCCCAGCAACCAATACCAATAAGCACTTGGTCACTACTATTAAGAAATTTGATCAGATCATCGGTCGCGGGTTCAACAATATCAGGTCTGTCCTGAGCCAACCTGGCAACGCCCCATATAGCTCCGCGAAGTAGCAACGTGAATTCTAGATAATTTTCAGGCCTGCCTTCTTCTTCATGTATGTAACTGAGAAGAATCCTTCCATATTCATTAGCCAAAACTTTGTTTGAAGCTGTGATTTCGCCCATTGCTTCAGGTACGCCCCATCCGCATCCACCCGATTCTTCGTTAAGCATCCACATTATTCTGCGCATGACGATTCTAGCTTTGGACGCATCTTCTTGAAACAAGCGATTCATCACCTGTCCAAAAGAGGATATTCCGTGCCAGCGCACAATTATTGAAGGAGCACAAAGAGATGAGAAAAGAGGGGCGATGAGAGTCTGCATAGGATGAATTTCCATGAGATCAGAAAATTTCTGCTCCCAGTCTTCATCAGCAAAGGCCGTCATGACTGCTTTTTTTATCTGCCGTCCAACTGCCATGATGTTAATTCTCCTTGTTAAATAATCCCCGGGCAAAACAAGCGTTTCACCCGGTGATTATAGAATTACTATGCGTTCTTAGCTTTAACAGCTTTCGCAATTTCGCGTCCTAGTTCATAACATTCCTCGAAGGATTTATGATTAGGGCGGTTTTTAACTTTAATATTTGGATCCATGATTTCCATGTTCATTGTTTCGAGCCAGCCTCTGAGAATCTTAACGCATTCTCCGGACCAACCGAATGAACCGAAACAAGCACCGATTTTGTTCTGAGGTCTCAAACCTTTCATGTAAGTCAGAACATCAGCCATGCCTGGAAGGATGCCGTTGTTATGAGTAGGGGAGCCAAGAATGACTGCGCCTGCATCAAAAACTTCGGACATGATATCACTGTGGTGGTTCGCTTTGACATTCATCATTCTAACACTGACACCTTCGTCTGCGATACCGGAAGCAATGGCATTTGCCATCTTTTCTGTGGATTTCCACATGGTATCGTATACGATGACAGCTTTGTTGGTAGTCTTCTGAGCTGCATAGTCTGCGTATTTGCCAAGAGCAAATCCAACATCTTCACCTCTGAACATAAGGCCATGGTCAGGGCAGAGCATGTCAATATCAAGGTTCAGCTCGCCAAAGAATTCAAGAGTTTTAATAACTTTTGCAGAGTATGGGTTGACGATATTAGCATAGTACTGAGCCATGAGGTCAGATACTTTTTCTTTGCTTACTTCATCTACAAAGCGTTCGCTGGTTGCCCAGTTCTGTCCGAAAGCATCACTTGAAACAAGCATTTTAGCTTCTGGAATGAAAGTGAACATGTTGTCAGGCCAGTGCAGCATTTTAGTTTCGTAAAAACGGAGAGTGTTCTTTCCGATGGAAATTTCGTCCCCGGAGTTAGCAACAACTATAGGCCAGTCTTCGCAATCAAAGAAAGTCTTCAGAGCTTTCGCGCCCATAGGTGAAATGAAAATTTTCTCAGGTTTGCAAAGCTCGACCATACGGGCAAGACATCCTGAATGATCCGGCTCGAGGTGGTTGACAACAATATAGTCAATTTTTTCAAGTTCGGTCACGTTGGCGACAGAGCAAAGAAACTGGCTTTCAAATGCAGCCGGTACTGTATCAATAAGGACTTTCTTTTCATCATCAATAACAAAGGCATTGTATGTTGTGCCTTTTGAGGAAAGAGCATAGCCATGAAAATTACGGCAATTCCAGTCAACGGCTCCTACCCAATGTATTCCATCTTTAATTTCAACAGGTCTCACGTTAAATCCCTACTACTTTAGATGTTTAAGGTAGAAAGCCGGGGTAAACCCCGGCTTTCTGAATGAATATAATGATATGACTAAAAGAATCTAAGGGGTCTAAGATTCAGCTTCGAAATCGTCTTTGCCCGCTCCGCAGACAGGACATTCCCAATCAGCAGGAATATCTTTGAATTCAGTTCCTGGAGCAATGCCGCCATCTGGATCGCCTTCAGCAGGATCGTAAACCCATCCACAAATATTACATACGTATTTCATTTTAATATCTCCGTAAAAATAGTTATTAACTAGCCTAAAGCTTTGAATGATTTTTTAGTAGCACCACAAATTGGGCATTTCCAATCTTCTGAAAGATCTTTAAACTGTATCCCTTTTTCAATTTTGCCTTTTCTATCACCTTTCTCAGGGTTGTAGATAAAGCCACAATTGCTAACTTGACACTGGTACATTTCGCTTGGTTCAGCCATTTTGATGTCCTTCTTTTGAAAAGTTTAAGCTTTCCAGAGACCGTGTAAGTTACAGTATGCACGAGCAGTAACTGGCTCTGTTCCGAATTTGCAGCCGCAGAAATCTGCTTCAGGGGCTTCGCCTGGATTTAGTTTTTTCAGGTAACGATCGTTACCTGAAGCAAGTTCAATCCATTCTATGTAATGTTTCTCGTCCATTGGATGAGCAACTGCGCCAACTTTAACTTTGTATCCGCCTTCGATTGTTTCAATGACAGGAACATGTTTTTCTTTAGCAGCATCAACGGTATTTTCGGTCATGAGTTTCATGTCTGTTCCACAGCAAGCAAGGTTGCCGGGGCCAGCATGCATAACCATAGTGATATTGCCGCAAGCGTCGCATTTATATACTTCAAATAATTCAGCCATTTTAGTCTCCATTGCAGGGGTTAAATTTAGTAATTTTCACAAACGAGCTGGAAGTGAGCCTGAGGGTGAGCACAAGCTGGACACTGTTTTAGAGCCTGTTTCCCTTCACTTGTATATCCACAGTTCTGACACTGCCATACCACACAAGTGTCTTTTTCGAAAACTTTACCGTCTTCTATGTTTTTAGCAAGAGCAACATAACGTTTTTCGTGGAATTCTTCTGCAATAGCGATTGCTTTGAAAACTGCAGCGATGGTGGTGAAGCCTTCTTCTTCAGCTATTTTTGCAAAAGACGGGTACATGTGTTCCCATTCTTCTTTTTCTCCGGCAGCAGAAGCCATGAGGTTTTCAGCAGTTGTACCGACGACACCTGCAGGAAAAGAAGCTGTTACTTCTACATCTCCGCCTTCAAGGAGTTTAAAGAGACGTTTTGCGTGCTCTTTTTCCTGATTGGCGGTTTCTTCAAAAATTTTGGAGATCTGAACAAAGCCTTCTTTTTTGGCTTGAGAAGCGAAGTATGTGTAGCGATTGCGGGCCTGAGATTCCCCAGCAAATGCAGTAAGTATATTGGTTTCGGTACGTGACCCTTTTAATCCAGCCATGATTGTTTTCTCCTTAAATATATTATTTTGAGTATAGTGGTACTAGACTGCACTACTCATTGAAGTATCAGCTTATAACGTCGCTGTCAGTTTATTTTTTAGATTTCTATATTGTTACTTCGCCATCAATTCATATTGAAAATGGACCTTCTTAAATGATCTTTTAGCAACAGGTTTTGCAGTTCGGGCAGATGCCGTAGTACTCAATTGTACATCCTGTAATTTCATAACCATTGGCTTCAAGTTCACTTGGTATCGGCAGACTTACATCAAACATGATGTCATCAACCTTTCCGCACTCGATACATCTTAGATGTGGGTGAGGTATGGCGTTACCATCAAACCTGTTCTTTCCCCCAGAATCTATCTTTAATATGATTCCAGAGGAAGCCATCAAGTCAAGGTTTCTGTACACTGTTCCCAAGCTTATGTTTGTTAACCGTTTCCTGACAATCTCATAAAGCTCGTCTGCTGTTGGATGGCAGGTTAGTGCTTTAAGTTCCTCAAGAATAAGTTCCCTTTGTTTTGATCTTCTTTGTCCTATTTTCATAATGACCTCTGGAGAAATTAATAGTAATCATTCTTGTTAAAGTCAAGCGGATAATCTCTCAAATGATTCGGTTTTTTATAAAAATGGTTATTAAAGGCCAAAGTTTTATGAATTAATATTTTGGTCATTAGTATTATAAATTTTGCCGTATTTTCATTGTCAGAGTTCTTGCAGTCATGAACGATTAAAGCTATCCCTAGAATAATTAGGTTAATTTGTTGTTGCGGAGATGATTTTGCCCAGTCTTAAGACATTAATCCTTCATCCTGACGCAGAGGTCAGATCTTTCATCCGGCAAAGCTTGCGCGGTGTTGGTGTTGTTCGGCTTTTGGGCGAAACGGTTATTGCCGATGAAGCCCTCGATATGCACAAGGAAGTTGGCTATGGCATAATTTTCGTGGCTCTAAATTTCCCAGAAGGGATGAGTGGGATTGAGTTTGCTCAGGCTCTTGGGTCCAGTAAGCATAAGCCCGGTTTGATCTTTATAGCCGAAGACGAGACGACAGCTTATCAGGCCTTCGAGCTTGGAGCTGTAGATTATCTAATTTGGCCTCCAGATGAAGAGCGCATGGCTAAGACTGTTGAACGTATTTTAAGATTTAAATCCCATTTCCGTGAAGTTCCTGAACCGTCTGATTGGAAAGAATCCGGTTCCGGTGTTGAGACTGGCGAAGAAACTTTGCAGCTGCCCCTCGAGGAAGATGAGCAGGATCGCTTTCTTGCCGCATTGAAACAAGCATGGGACTCTTCCCAAACCCGCCAGCCTGAAATTGAGAAACTACCCGTTAACCAAGACGGGCGTATGATGCTCATTCCTTATACTCAGATAATTTTCGTGGAGGCCTTCGAAGATTATTCTTATGTACATACCGCCACTCAGAAATTTTTGACCTCGCACAGACTTAAGGCTTTAGAAGAACGCCTAGAACCTCATAGGTTTTTTAGAGTACATCGTAAGTATCTGGTAAATTTAGAAATGGTTACCGAAATAGCTTCCCTTCCCGGTAGTAACTTTATGCTTAGGACCGCAGGACGCACCCGTATTGAGCTACCTATCAGCAGACGACGTATTGCGAAGCTGAAACAGATACTAGGGATGTAATGATGCCGTTCATCGAACTTCCTACGCCGTTTATCGAATATGGCATGCAAAGGTTCGTGGGTAGGCGTATCAGTGAAATTGGAAGAATGGTTTTAGGTTTTAATAAAATTGCGGCAGTTAAGGTTGATTTGGTCGTATCAATTAAGGGAGCAGCACATGGATCATCCTGAAGCAGTCGATAGTCTTCTACACGAAGAGCGGGTTTTTAGGCCCCTGCCGCAGATGATCATTGAGGCTGGCGTAAATCCGCAGGATTTACGGGCTGCTCGCGAACGAGCTGAGTCTAATCACACTGGTTACTGGGAAGAAGCAGCTGAAGAGTTAGACTGGTTCACCAAGTGGGATAGTGTACTTGATGAATCCGAAGCTCCTAACTACAAGTGGTTTACTGGCGCCAGATGTAACATTGTTTACAATGCTCTTGATCGTCATATCGAAACCGCTAATAAAAACCGCCTTGCTCTCATATGGGAAGGCGAGCCCGGCGATTCTCGCCAATTTACATATTATGAGCTTTACCGTGCGGTAAATAGGTTCGCGAACGGGCTACGTGCTCTTGGCGTTTCCAAGGGGGACCGTGTTGTCCTTTACATGCCGCAACTTCCCGAAACAGTTATTTCCATGCTTGCCTGCGCCAGAATTGGCGCGGTTCATTCTTTAGTCTTTTCCGGTTTTTCCGCAAAGTTGCTCCGCGAGCGTGTAAGAGAAATCCAGCCTCGTGTCGTGGTTACGGTCGATGGTTTCTATCGAAATGGACAAGTTGTCAGGCTGAAAGAAGAAGTAGATCGTGCTCTGCTTGAATCTCCTGCTGACTCTCTTGAGTCTGTTGTCGTCGTACACAGAGCCAATGTTGAAGTGGAAATGGATTCCGCAAGAGACTACTGGTATGAGGATATTGTCCGCCATGAGCGTTCTCATGCTGCATCTGAAGTCATGGATGCAAATGATCCGCTTTTTATTCTGCATACGTCAGGGACGGCTGGGAAGCCTAAGGGTATAATCCATTGTCACGGCGGCTATATGGTCGGTGTGCACAGGACTTTTAAGTGGGTGTTTGATCTTAAACCCACAGATATTTTTTGGTGTTCCGCTGATCCGGGCTGGATAACAGGTCACAGTTATCTCGTTTACGGGCCGCTTCTAGCGGGCACAACGACTGTAATGTACGAAGGGCATACCCTTTATCCGCAAGCCGACAGAATGTGGAACATTATTTCCAAGTACGGCGTTACAATTTTCTATACTTCGCCCACTCAGATTCGCACACTGATGCGTTTCGGGCACAGTTATCCTGATCAGCATGATCTTTCCACGCTCAGAATTCTGGGCGCGGTAGGTGAGCCGTTTAATCCTGAAGCGTGGATCTGGCTTTACGAAAACATTGGTAAAAGCCAATGCCCGGTTCTTGATACATGGTGGCAGACCGAAACCGGTATGATCATGATCAGCCCTATGCCTGTGTCCGTGCTCAAGCCCGGTTCGGTTACTAGAGCTTTGCCAGGCATTGACGCCGACATCGTGAATCTCGAAGGTAAGTCGGTTCCAGCAGGTAAGGGCGGATTTCTTGTAATCAAGAAACCATGGCCCGCAATGTTTACCGCTGTATTGAATGATGATCGCGCACTTGCCGACCATTATTGGGGAATTATACCGGGAATGTTCTATGCGGGAGATGTCGCGCGCAGGGATGAAGACGGTTACTTCTGGATTCAGGGCCGCGCTGATGATGTGCTCAGTATTTCAGGACACCGCATTGGCTCCGCAGAAGTGGAAAGCGCGCTGACAAGTCACCCTGATGTTGCCGAAGCTGTTGTCGTCGGGGTGCCGGACAAGATCAAGGGAGAAGTTGCTAAGGCTTTCGTTACCTTGATTTATGACGCAATGGAATCCGATGATTTACACAAGGAATTGATAGATCACATTCACAGTGAGCTTGGGCCTATTGTCGTAATTAAAAGCATTGAATTCCGAGATGAGCTTCCCAAGACGTCGAGTGGCAAAATAAAGCGCATGTCTTTGAAAGACGGGCGTGATTATTAAGTTTTTTCAATATCTTAAAGTTGTCATTTCAATTTCTTTATTGGTCACTTTTCCCACTGTTTTTTCTATATATAAATATTGCCAATGAGCCTTTACCCTTCATAAGTTACCGCCATATCTTGTGTTTTGCCCTACATTTATAGAGCTTTATACCGTGCTGTACTATGTTTTTCTTACTTCTAAGGGGCAAAAACTGTGTCCGAAACATACAAGGCGCAAAAATATTTGATTGTATCCGTATGATAATCATCATAAAAACCTAGATTTTAATCCTTAAGTTTTATAGTACTATTAAAGTTAGTAAATGATTGTAGCTCAAAACTTAAGTGTATCTTTACTATGTCATCGGCAGGTGATGAAAATGGTTCTGGGGGGCGAATTGGGGGAAAGAAAGGTAAGTAATTTTTACACTTGAGGGGTTTTATGTTCGCGAATCTTTCTGTTAAAATGCGTTTGGTATTAGGTTTCGGAGTAGTTGTTCTTCTTGCATTAGTTCTAGGAGGGGTTTCCATTGTCAGTATGAATAAATTGTCGGAAATGACAGTTAATCTCTACAAGCATCCATATGCAGTCAGCACCGCCATGCTTCGTATCGATACCGACATTGTGAAGATTCACCGCTCTATGAAGGACGTAGCTTTGGCCCAGTCTCCGAAGCAGATCGACAAGGCCATTGATCAAATCGCTGAACTTGAAAAGCGTATCAAGGCAGATTTTAAAATTGTTGACGAAAGATTTCTCGGAGATAAATCTGCCGTGTATGCAGCTCAAAAACTCATCACGGACTGGAAGCCTATACGGGATAATGTCATTGAACACATGAGGGCCGGAGAACGGGCTGAAGCCGCTGCTATTACCAAGGGTAAAGGTGCTGAGCATGTGGGTAAGATCAATAAAAGTATTGCAGGATTCATCGATTTTGCCGGTGGCAAGGCTGAGGGATTTGTCAAAATGGCCGCCGCCGCAGCTAGTAGTGCTTTGCAATGGACCATTATCATCCTACTCGTTACTGTTTTAGCTAGTATATTCATAGGTATCTTGGTTGCTCGAGGGATTTTGAGCTTGCTTGGAGCCGAACCTGCAGTAGTGGCATCTGTTGCCAACGACATCGCAAACGGTGACTTGAACGTGCGATTTACAAATGATGCTAAAGGGTTGTATGCCACAATGCAGATTATGGCAGATAAACTTAAAGTCGTAATCAACGATGTTCGTAGTGCTGCCGACAACGTTAATAATGGAAGCGCAGAAATGTCTTCTTCTTCAGGGCAACTCTCTGAAGGCGCGACAAATCAGGCTTCTGCAATCGAAGAAGTGTCCTCTTCCATGGAAGAAATGGTTGCCAATATTCGCCAGAATGCTGACAATGCGAGGCAGACCGAAGGCATTGCCTCCAAAGCTGCCGGAGATATCGAAGACGGTGGGAAGGCTGTAACCGAAACGGTACAGGCCATGAAAGATATCGCGGACAAGATTTCTATCATTGAAGAGATAGCCCGCCAAACTAATCTTTTAGCACTTAACGCCGCTATTGAGGCTGCCCGCGCTGGCGAACACGGCAAAGGTTTCGCAGTGGTTGCTGCTGAGGTTCGCAAACTCGCTGAACGAAGCGGAACAGCTGCTAGCGAAATAAGTGAACTATCCACTAGTAGCGTAGCCGTTGCTGAAAAGGCCGGACAGACCCTTGAAACCATCGTTCCGGACATTCAGAAGACTGCTTCTCTAGTTCAGGAAATCACTGCTGCCAGCAATGAACAGAACTCAGGCGCAGAGCAAATCAATCTGTCTATTCAACAGTTAGACCATATTATTCAGCAAAATGCCTCTGCATCGGAAGAGATGGCATCCACCGCTGAGGAACTTTCCAGTCAGTCTAATCAGCTTTTGGACACGATCTCCTTCTTCCGCGTTGACGGCTCTAGTGCACGTCAGGTTTCCGCAACAGTGGCAAGACCTCCGTCCAGAGCTCTCCCGCAGCGGGCTACACAGGCGGCACCTCGGTCCCAGCCGCAAGCGTTTGCAAAGAAAGAGTCTATCAATTTAGATATGAGTGCGGACGATGAATTCGAAAGATTTTAAATCGCTTTTATATTAATATTAAATCAAAACCCCGGTGCACGCAGTGCGTCGGGGTTTTGATCTTTTGAATAAAGTAAATTTTACTAGTTAATCATAGTATCGGCTAATTCGTCCTTCGAATCTTCACTCTCACCCGCCAAGCCAGTCCGATCATGAAAATTAATGGGGTCATCCAAACAGTAGCCGTAAACATCCACATCCCCGCCAGCTAAATCAATAGGATCGGGAGTTATGAATCTGCCGATGGTGGGGTCGTAATCACGATATCCGAAGTGAACTAGCCCCGTATCTTTATCAAGCAAACCCGCAGCGAACCCTATTTTCGTATCAAACTCTTCATTACTATCGAAAGCTTTATTACCAAACGAATCGTGAATAATTTCTTTTATCTCATTACCCCTTTCATCCGCAACCATGAATATTATATCGACCTGATCCGTAGCTAGATTGTATGTTTTATCTTGATAAGTCATGGTCACAGGATCACCTTCTTCATTATAGGTGAACGCTTTGTGGTTTGTCGGACATGAAGAATTCTGTATGAAAAAGCCCCTGCACGCGACTCGTACAGGGGCTTTTTGTTTGAAGGATTTTCTCATTAAAGTTTTAGGCTCCAACTATCCCTATCACGGGAAAGTAGTTTGCTAATAAATGGTGTGTTTAATCCAAGCACTGCACAAGTAAGCTTCATGTTAAATACAGGAAATTCGAAGTGGAAGTTTTCTTTAGGATGCCCATATCCAATCGGTTGCCCTGCGAATTTGGCTTCATGGCTTAGTTCATTTCTGAGTATACCTAACTTGCTAGGTTTTGCAGAAGTTTTTGCCCAACTTGGAAGTTTAACGTGATACTTTTCTGTTAATAAAAAAGGGCGTTTACTGTGAGGAATGTGTTTCTTCCCCGCGTCCAGTTTTGATAAGCGAAAAATGCCATCTAGTACTTTATACTGCGCTTCAAAATGATCCCAACGGCTTTGGTAAGACTGTCCTGCTAAAAACCAGTGTAGAATGGCAAATGCTTGTTTTTGGTCTGTGTGTGAGGAGTTGCAGTAGAAATTATTTAAGCTTTTCATGCCAATTTTAAGATCGTTATCAAACAATAGAAGACTATGTAATGAACCAACTTTATAGGGAGTTTTTGTTAGATAGTTATGTTTTTCAGGAAGTAAGTATAATCCGTGAAGGAATCCATAACCTAAAATTAAGAATTTGAAGTGGTTATCGTCTTCGATAGGTTCTTCAGATGTTATCTTGTGTGTGGCTGGTAATGTATATGGTTTTGAACTTTTAGGAGCCTCTTGTTTAAAGAGCTGTAGTTCTTCATGGTTCTTATTTAATTGTTTTTGAGGGTTGTATATCCAACCATTACTCACGCGACATGTTGCATAAAAATTTTCAATAGTTTGATCAAAATTTTCGAGTGGGTTGATAGAAAATTGGCAAAAGGAAACAGGGTTCTTTTCTATAAGAAATCCAAAGTTCATCAATCTCTCCTTTTATATAGTTATTGATATAATATATTGGAAGGCGTGAGATTAAACAAGCTGTTTTGCCAGTTTGGAAAAAAGACTCGTTTATTGGATTAATGAAAAAGCCCCTGAAAACAATGTTTTCAGGGGCTTTTTGCGTGATATGTAACTGAGTCGCTTATCTGGCCAGCATCGCGCGGAGGATATCTGCACATCCTTCTGCTTGGTGAGCCATTTCGCTCAAACAATCTACGAAATGCGTAAGCTGGTAGATGTCTTTAAATTCCATGTCGGAATTGTAGATCTTGTGAGTGAGTTCTTTTCTGAGTTCTACAGCTCTTGCGTAATGCTTGCGAACTTTTCTGATAGCCTGTTTGGTCTTTTCGCGATCAATTGAAGAGCCATTGTTAAGTTCAATGGTTGCTTTTAGCGCGGGGCCGAGGCGGGTTGTTGTGTCATTAACTTCAGAAAGGAGCAGAATCAGGTCTTTCTGGTATTCTGTAGCAATGCTTACTTTGCGCATGGCAAGCCAGTGCAGGGCTTCCTGAGCGTTGTCGAGGATGTTATCCTGACTGCGTGTGTAGTTAAAGAACAGAGTCTTATCTACAGACATGAACATGCTGTGCGGCAAGTGGTTACGGATAGATCTTTTGATCTTGTCCGCCTGACTTTCAACCGTATCGATCTGCTCGATGAGGTCGCCGAATTCTTTACATGTAGCATCGCCTGTTACGTAGCATTCTACGGAATCGTTGATGATTTGAATGCACTCAGCAATTTTATCGTAGTGCTTGGTAAGTCCGTCCATTGGATCTTTTGAAGCTATAATTCCGAGAAAAGGTAAACGAAAACGCATATTGACCTCCTTAAATTTAAGACTAGAGACAAATCCACTTGAGGATTGTAAATATTATTATTGATGTGAATGCAGCTATAGGTACAGTTAATACCCAATAAACGACAATTTTACCAAGTATTTTAAAGTTGACTGCTGAGAATCCTCTTGCGAGACCAACTCCTACGACTGAACCAACTGCCGCGTGAGTTGATGAAACGGGAAGTCCCATGTTGGAAGCGACAAGAACTGTTGTTGCAGCTCCGAAGTCAACCGCGAATCCTCTGGTATTGGTCAGTACGGTGATTTTGGTTCCGACTGTGCCCATTACTTTATGACCGAGAAGGGCGATACCAATAGCAATACCAACTCCGCCCATGACCAGCAAACCGAGAGGTACATCTGCATTTGTGCGGAGTACGTGCTCTTTAGATATAAGGTAGATTGCAGCAACCGGTCCGATTGCGTTGGCTACATCATTAGCACCCTGAGAAAGGGCTACATAGCAGGATGTTCCGATTTGCAGTTTTCTGAAAGTCTCTTCGACAGCTTCAGCTCCCTGCTCAGGATCTCCCACCAGCTTGTTTACAGCCAGTCTACCTATAAACCAAACTAATCCGGCAATACCACAGCCGAGCGCTAACGCTCCCAAAAAGGGAAGGTGTAGACTTTTGCCTACTGGCGTTTTGTAAAGAAATGAGAGAGAAATAAGAAGGACAGTTAAGCCCATCCATATCGGAGCCCATTTCTTGGCTTGGTGAATAAAGTCCTTTTGGAAAAGGATTGTTTTACGGATATGGGTAAATATCAAATAAGCGATGGTTGCTGCAAAAAATGGAGAAATAATCCAGGACATAACGATCCCGACCATTTTGATCCAATTTACAACATCCGGTCCGCCTGCAACAAGTCCGAATCCGAGAATCGCACCTACAATAGAGTGAGTAGATGAAACGGGTAAGGCCGTCAGTGTTGAGATCAAAACCCATAACCCCGCAGCCAGTAGCGCAGAGAACATCCCTATCATTACAATTTTAGGGTCGCCAATTACACTGGCATTAATGATTCCCTTACTTACCGTTGCAGTTACTTGTGAGCCAAGAAAAACTGCTCCCGCAAAGTTAAGCGTACCTGCGATGAAAACAGCCTGTTTGATACTGATAGCTTTTGCACCTACAGCAGACGCCATGGAGTTTGCCACGTCGTTTGCACCTAGGTTAAAGGCCATCATAAACCCTGCGAACAGGGACAGGTAGAAAAATACGTCATAAATATCCATTAAAGATAATCCCCTTATTGAAAACTTATTAAGTCTTATCGGCGTAATCAGCCCATTGCTGTCGGAAGCTTCACACAAAATGCGGAGCCTGTTCCAGAAGCTATATCCGTCGGGCTTTCAACCCAAATGTCACCATTAAAGTTTCGAACAAGACTACGACAAATAGCAAGTCCTAGTCCAGAGCTGCCGTTTTCGACAGCATTTTCATCAAGTTTAAAGAACCTTTCGAAAATCCTTTCCGCATCGGCAGGAGTTATCCCCGGCCCTTCGTCAATAACTTTAGTCGTTACCGAACTTCCGTCCAATTCTGTTTCAATTCTAATCGCACTTTTTTCCGGAGCATACTTTATTGCATTTTCCAGAATATTTTCAAAAATTTGGATCAAACCTTCATCTGTACCTACAACCAGGTCTTCAACGATATGTCCGGTGGTTATTGTAATTTCTTTCGCGTCAGCCTGTTTGGTAAGGTTATCAATGCTATGACTTATGGTTAGTTTTAGATTTGTTGGCTCGGACCGAAGTTTTTTACCTGAGTATTCACTGCGGGCCAAGGCAAACATGCCTGTTATTACTTTTGACATATGGTTTGCATTATCGAGAATTATGTTCAGGAATTTAGAGAGAGTCTTATTGTCGTTTGGAGGGTTGTCTATGATGGTTTCAGTATACCCTTTTATGCTTGTCAGTGGAGTACGGAGCTGATGTGAAGCATTTGAGACAAAGTCTCTGAGCACCATCTCAATTCGGCGAACTTCACTGATGTCATGAAAAACGAGAATAAGTTTTCTATTATTTTCTGAATCGTTGAATGAACATATTGTTACATTCATTGAACGTCCATCCGAAAAATCAAGAATGATTGAATCTGACTTAGATTCACTGCGATTATTGATGATAGCATCAACAGAATCCTGAATTTCATGCCTAGTCAGCACTTCAAGAGGCATTCTGCCTTTGCTGTTAGCTGTTTCAGGAATAATCTCGATCATTGAATTGTTAACGGATTCAATTTTACCATCAGGATCAAGAACCATTATGCCTTCTTTCATGTTTTCAAACATGGCATCGAGCTTGTTCTTTTGATCTTCAATTGTCCTGATATGGCCCTGAATTTTACGGGCCATGGTATTGATAGAGTTTGCCAGCAGTTTATATTCACCGCCAGGGAGAACTCTGATTCTTTTGCTGTAGTCACCTTCGCCGATTGCTGTAGCTGTTGCAGATATTTCAGTGACAGCGGCGGAAGTTCTTTTACCTATATATATGAGTAGCAGTGCTGATCCTGCTGCTATGAGTAACAAAACAAGGGCGAAATTGACTTTAACCCTAGCTAAGCGTTCGCCTATAACGGAGTATGGCATGGCGAGACGCAGGAATTCACCGTCTTTTCCCATGGCTTTAGCCACGTATAACATGCGGGTGTCGAGAGTTGTGCTGTATCTGACGTTTTCGCCAGAGCCGCTTGCTTCTGCTGCGATGACTTCCGGCCGGTTAGAATGGTCGTCGAGTTTAGAAAGTCTGCTTTCTTGAACTTCAGAATCCGCTAAAACTTTGCCGCTCTTAATATAAGTGATTCTTATGCCAAGATCATGGCCTAGTTCTGTAACTGTTTTTTGAAAGGAGGAAGTGCCCGGCACTGTGTTACTTTTATTTACTTGTCCCCGGACAAAGTTAAGTAAGTGCGAGGTACTCTGACCACTTGAACTGGTGAGTTCTTCCGCAACTGTGCCATAGTAAAACCAAAAGGTCAGCAGCAGAGCGCAGAGCATAATTGCCCAGCCCCAGAGAAGAATTTTCATATGTAAAGATTTCTTGGGCAATTGTCCCTCCAAACCTGCGTGCTACTTTAGGATATACATTACTTACTTGCTTTTGTTACAGCGCAGTAACAAGCACGTAAAAATGGTTAGGTCAAGTTGCTTACAAATAGATACAAAGGCTCTCATCCCTTTAAAACAGGGCCAATTCAGGCGATCATGCCTCAAAAATCCTTTTGTTACAATACTGTTACAATTGTAGTGTTATTGTTTACTTGATGTTTGTGTTCGGCAGAGCTCTGGAATGTTTGGATAAAAGTAAATATGCCTTGATGTCACGTTCAAGGTTGAGAGTTTACTTCTTTTAATCTATGAATCAGGCGTTGGGTGATTTGAATTACAATTGAGAAAGAGGTTTTATTGAAATGTCTGAAAAGATTGAAAGAGCAATACAAGATCTTGTTGTTAACGGTCCGGTTCCTGTAGAGGTTCTGGCAGAGAAAGTGGGCAAAAGTGCTAAGACTTTGCTACGCGAAGTTAACCCAGACGACCCGAAAGCAAAACTCGGAGCTGAAACGCTAATGGAAATTATGCGAATCACGGGAGGGGTTGAGCCTCTTAAGCTGATGGCCGAAGAGTTGGATTTTACACTGGAATTTGAGTAATCGCCTTTAAGCATATAGTGTTAGTTAATTAACGTCTTAGCTGGAAGTAGCCATGGGTTACTTTCGTATGAGAAGTTTAATTGCAGCCCTTCGATATTGTTGTAGTCCGCGTCTGTGTGGGGAACTTCTTCGAGAAGTACATGCAGCAATCCTGAATTTATTAGTTCTCCCTCCGTTGAGTTGGATGAGTCACTTATTCCAATAATACTTTGAGCCGCCATTTTCAATTCTTCTGAAGTAGTTTTTTCAATGTAATTTGATAGTTCCAGCTCTAATTCTTTTTGAGGAAAGGATGAGACTGTATTTCCTAAAACAACGGCTTGCGGGAAATGCGGTGAATTATCGAGAGCTTCATCGTAAAGATCATCCGCTTCACTCTTTTTGCCTAAAGCTAAGTATACACAAGCCTGATTATTTAGAATCCTTCCTTTTTTCTGCCCATTACTGAGATCTATCGCTAGATCATAAAGAGATTTTGCCTTCAAAAGATTGTCTTTTGATTTTCTATAAAGACCGACAATGGCCAAGGCATCTGCTTGGAGTGCTACAACCTTGCTTCTGTTTTCAGCGTCGGTTGCTATGGCAATAACGGCAGATTCTGTCGCATTTGCCAGCTCTTGTGTGGGCATTGCATGCATTTCTTTAATAAGGAGATTCAGCTGCAAAAGCCTTGGTTCGAGCCCCATCTTATTATTGAGTGGCATAGCTAAAAGTTTTCTAGCGGAATCTCTGTCTTTTGAAAATGTTGAAAAGAAATAGTTCGCTGAACGGATTACCTGTGAATCTGGATTTTCGTCTAATAGAGATGCGGTCTGAGTGAACATGATCTCGCATGCATCTGCGCTTTTCATTGCAGTATATGAAAGCCAATCATCCAGAACTTCTATGCCTGCACTAATAAGTAATGCCTGTGATTTGTTGAACTGCTTGTAGCTATCTGCATACGCGAAAGCTTTCGGTAGCAAAAATCTGGTGGCGGAAGCTTCTTCTGAGTCCCTGCCTTCTATGTTTATAGTAGGCAGAGCTTCTCCTGTGATTCTCTTTAATGTGTATGCAAGAGCAAGCTCATAGAAAAAGCGGTCACGGTGCGGAAGCTTAGATCCTCTTTCTATGTAAGGGCGCGCAGAATATAGGTTGCCGGTTCGTTGAAAAGCTAATCGTCCAAAACCTGTGAATGGACGTGCGTCATCAGGGTATTCCTCGTGAAGCCTGTGAAATAGAGGCTCAGCCAAATCTGGTCTATCCAGAAGAATCAGTGCATCACCTTTTTTCAATTGCTGTTCAAATCCGTCTTTATCAGTGATAGCTGTAGCTATTTCGCACAGGTCGGCCCAGTGGCTCATCCTTTTAATTCTCTTTTGCACATTCTGATTAAGGGTAGGCTCTGCAAGCAGCGGCCTGAGAAGGGCGGAAGCTGAATCCCCTGATTTGTGATCGAGGTTGCTGTATTGTGCTTGCGCAGTGAGTAGTAGCATTTCAGGAGAAACGGGCAGCGATGAAACAGATGTTGCAGCCTTTAGTAAGGGGGCTGAACGCTTAATATCTTCTGCTTTAAGGGCTTGCTCGCCTAAAGAAAACAGAATCCACGGTATTATGGGAGAGTGGGGCGTTTCTGCATATAGTCTGGAAGTCAGAATTGTTTGTGTTTCCGCCGCTGCTTTGTATGCGTGATTAAAAAATTCAATTTGGGCAAGAGTCTTTTCCATGGATTCCGCGCCTGAAGCCTGATTCATTTCATTTTGCAAATGATAGGTTAGATTTCTCATTGTTTTTGAATCGAGAACCGAGCAAAGCTTTAAGAGAATGATACACATGCTACGACATGAATCATCATAGGAATAAAGGTTGTCTTTAATAGCTGAAGCTACAGCAATTAAATTTTCGAGATCCTCGGGTTCATATTGAGAATCATTTATTTCTAATTTGGCGAGGGCTTTTTCTGCTTCGTGAGCAAGTTGGTCCATATTAACTGTAGTCGCGTTGCCTGTACTGTTACTCGTACTGTTGCCTAAGAACGGCCTAGACAGATTCGGGCTAATAGGGAATTGGGGTAGATAATGAACTGGAGGCCCGAGAATATTATCCAGCATAGCTTTACCGGGGCCAGGGATGCTATTAGCTATTACCATCACCCTTTCTTTAACGATTATTTTGAGTGCCCGTCCTTCCGTTCCGGGAGTTAGGTACAGTTGTACTTCTTCGAACAATCCGCAATTCTCGAGAATGATTCTTCCTGCAATAATTTTTTGGGGAGATGCTGTTTCACCTGGTTTTACTTGAGCTAGCGCCATTACTGCATTGGGCGTTAATCTGGAATCTCCAATAACTTCAATGGAAGTAATATCCTGATTAGCGAGAAGTTTCTCTATTGATTTTGATAGTTTAGATGCAGCTGGAGATGCGTTGGACCCACCTATTTGCTTGCCATTAAAAAAAACGTCAGGCTCAAGCGAATAATTGTCTGTCAGTAAGGCTGAATAAGATGTTCCTTTTTTCTTTTTTTCTACTAATCCCGAGAGGCTGTAGCGAGCATCCTGATTTGCTGCAGAGCTGTTACAGCATAAGAAACCTGCTTTAGTTAGAGCTATGCTGAGAAATTCTTTAAATTCAGATGCCGGTTGGCCTGAATTGTCATTAAAATCTCCAATAAAAATGTGTGGCGAGGCTGTCGCTGCAACGGCATTAAAGGCAATTAATATAGTGATAAAATAGAATAATCGTAATATATACTGGAAACGCATGTCGGCCTCTTTTTATGTAAGGTAGTGTTCGTAATCTTAAGTAACCTATCATGCTGAATTAATCCAGTGCTGTGCCTTTCGACTTGCTATTAAAACTTTGATAGAGCTTATATCAATTAGGGAGTGCTTTTGCTTTCGAGCGGTACTTTATCAAAAAATCAATTCAGGAAGATATAAATGAATTATGAAATGAAGCCGGAATCTGATGCTTTCAGTCAGAATAATTGGAAGATTCTTTTAGGCTTATTACTCTGTTTTTCTTTCGCGGTCTCGTTTTACGGCATATGTCTCAATTATTTTTATGACATTGATGAACCTAAATATGCGCGCGCCGTTTATGAAATGATAGCCAATGGAAATATACTTTCACCCATGTTTGATGGCATGCCTAGAATGGAGAAGCCGCCCCTCACTTACTGGGTGATGTATCCGTTTGCATGGCTTGCTTCACTTGGTGGTTTTGGTGCGAATACTCTCTTCATTTTGCGGATACCTACTGTGATCTGTTCTGTGCTAATCGTGCTTGGTACAGCTCTTACAGGTAGAAGGCTATTTGGAGCTACTACGGGGCTGCTTGCAGCGGTAATGCTTCAAAGCTCAGTGCTTTTTAAGTTCATGTCTGTGATGATGAAGGTCGATGTTGTCTTTGCCTGCTGTGTTACATGGGCGACCTATTGTTACCTGCTCAGATATCTTGGCGATAAGCGTAAAGTTGTTTCCATAGGGGGCGCAGTTGTCACTGCGCTAGGAGTTCTCGCAAAAGGGCCTTTCGCCTTTTTGCCACTCGCAGGATATGTTCTTGCTGTTGGTATCAGGGATAATGTTCGTAAGCGGCACGATGCTGGTCAGCCTGCTTCTTTTCTTTCGTCTATGAATGTCGGCGGCCTCATCAAATCCAAGTGGAATGATCGCAATATTCTTATGCTCTGGTTTTTAGCAGGGTGTGTACCTTTCGGGCTATGGTTATATGGTGCTTGGCTCGGAAGTGGATTTGATTATTCACAAGGGTTAGTCGGTCAGTTTTTCCACAACACTTCAACCACAAGCTCTAAATTGCTTGATAAGCTGGGACATCTTGACCCTTACCTTGATACGCTGACGGTTATTTTCTTCCCGTGGGGTGGTTATGTGTTCGGGGCAGCGTACGGACTTTGGAAGAGTATTAAGGAGAAGTACGACGAAAGATATGTGTTTATGATCAGTGTCTTTCTCGTTTATCTTTTAGTTTTCACTCTGCTGTTCAAGCTAAAGTCTAATCGGTACATGTTGCCGATTCTGCCTATTTTATCAATTTTAGTTTGTGACTGGCTTGTGAATGCCAAGCGCGACAAGACATATAAGACGTTTTTTGAAATGGGTTTCATCTGGCTTTGCTCGATGGGAGCCATGCTCGCTTACAGATCGTTTAAAGCTATGAAGGTTTCCGTCAATCTTGCGGATGGGGTTCCTGTTGCGCAGTATATGGATACCATGATTCCCTTTTTCCTGGTGCTTGGTTGTTTCTTTGCGGTGTTACTTGTGGTCAGCATAAAGCAGACAGAACGCCCAGCTTTCCATATATTAGGGGGAGCTATAGCCATTGTAGCGGTTCTACCGTTTTATTACGGGACGCTCCCTTCATACGTATCGCTTGAGGATAACAAGCCTATGCCCGTCATGGGGCAGGCTCTTACTGACGGGCTTGCAGAAATTGCTGATGGGAACACTTTGATATTACACAGACCTTTCTTTATTAAGACTTTCCCTGACGTTGTTTACTATCTGAAAAAGCTTGATAAGGGTCAAGGTTGTATGTACTCGCTTGGCTCAAGTGCTCACCCCGTAGAGCTTTTGCAGGCTCTTGCGACTCCGAAGAATGCTGCTGCTCTTTTTGAAAAAGAGCACTCTGATGCAGAAAATTATCCGGCATATAAATATTTTAAAGAGACTGAATTTACGGGCGGAGTGCTGTTACTCAGTTCGCATGATTATATTACTTTTAGGCGGGAATTTGAATCCCTCCCCCCAATGATCAAAAAGATGATTGTGATTGACGAAATGACCATGCTTTCTGTTAAGTGGACGCCGGAAAAGGTTTATGTCGTTCGCTTTATTCAAAAACAATAAAATTATAGAATACGATAATACAATATGATTGATTTACTAGATCTCGATTATGATGAGCTTGAAGCGTTTATTTCTAAGGAACTGAAAGGCCCTAAATTCAGGGTTAAGCAGATTTGGCAGTGGCTCTGGCAGAAAGGTGTCAGCGACATCGACGGCATGAGCAATATTGCTAAAGGGCTCCGTGAAAGTCTTAAGAGTAAAGCCTTTTTGAAACATCCTGATGTCGATGTAGTTCAGACCAGTAAGGACGGAACTATAAAACTTTTGCTGCGCCTTGCTGATGGTGCGCTTGTTGAGACAGTTCTTATACCTATGGAAGGGCGTTACACTCAGTGTCTTTCCACTCAGGTCGGTTGCGCCATGGCTTGTACCTTTTGTAGTACAGGACTTATGGGGTTTGAACGCAATATGACCATGTCGGAAATTCTTGGTCAGGTGCTTGTAGGCAGGGCTTACTTGCAGGAAAAGGGCCTTAACCCGCTAAAGAATCTCGTGTTTATGGGTATGGGCGAACCTTTGCTGAACCTTGATGTTCTTATAAAATCTTTACAGACTTTGAATAATACTGACGGGCTGAGTTTTGTACCACGCCGGATTACCGTTTCATCGGTAGGGTTTGTTAAACAGCTTGAGGTTCTTGGCGCGTCTGAGTTGACGCTTCCGGCTATTTCTCTTCATGCTCCGAATCAAGAGCTGCGCGAAAAGATTATGCCTAAAGCCGCACAAACGGACCTGCAGGATTTACTCTCCGCAATGGACCGCTATCCTCTGAAGCCTCGCGAGCGCGTGACGTATGAATACCTGCTCCTTGGCGGAGTGAACGATTCTATTGATCACGCCAAGCAGCTCGTACGTTTACTCGGGCATAGGAAATGTAAGGTTAACCTTATAGCGTATAATCCCGGTGAAGATCTTTTGTATGAAGCTCCGGACCCCGCGCAGGTGTTGGCCTTCGAAAAATATTTGTGGGATAAGGATATAACCGCAACTATCCGCAGATCCATGGGACAGGATATTAAAGCCGCATGTGGTCAGCTTAAAGCGACTCGTAAGGATAGTTAGGGCATTAATTTTCGGGAAGTAGAGTTGGTTTTTATTTAATAAATTTTTCAGCTACTTTTTCAATTTGAGAGAAATTTGCCGCAATGACATCTGCATCATTGTGACCTTCTAAGCCGCAAGCGCGGATGGTTTCGTTCTCTTTAAATCCGTAAAAATTTAAAAAGTAATTATATTCTTCGGCTACTTTGGAATGCGAGCTTTCAGGTGCCGCTTGGGTAAGGATTAGTAACGACTTTTTACCGGCCGGCAAGCGGCTTGGGTCAGTCCGGTTGAAGAAATCCGGATTTAGAAATGAGTATGTGCGGTCCCAAAATGTTTTCATCTGCGCCGTTATGGAATGGTAATATATGGGGGACGATACAACCAGAACATCCGCTTCATGTATATCTTTCAGAACTTGGGTTAGGTCATCTTTCAGCACGCATTCATCTTGCTTCGTTTTGCAGACCATGCATCCCTGGCAGCCTCGAAAGTCCATAGTGTTAAGGTTGTATGTTTTTACCGTGGCCCCTTTTGCTATAGCTGTTTCGTTGAACTGTTTTGCCAGTGTAGAGCTGCTTCCTTTTTTTCTGGGACTCCCCAGTATGGTAACTACGTTCATAATGTATCCTTTGTTTAGACTTTGAAAAGTTTCGAATTCACTAAGCGTATACTCGCATAAATTTGAAACTGTTTATACAAGAAACGCCTATTGAGCTTTGCGGACTATCCGCCGAGTAAAGACCTGATTTCTTTTACACTTTCTGCGTCTACCCAGAATAGAACTTTCTTTCCTTGCCGTTCCATGTGGACAAGGCCGCAATTGCGCAGTTCTTTGAAATGATGGGATACCGTGGAAGGTGCCAACTCTAGTTTTTTAGCAAAATCTCGCTGGCAATTTTCGAATTGTTCAGCATCAGATTCGTGAACACATCCAGTGCCCATACAACTGGCAAGCGTAAGAAACATGCGCAGTCTGTGCGGATTGGACAGAGCTTTGAATTTTTGAGCCATCGTGGACACAAGTTCAGTTGAAAATTCGATATTTGAGTTCGACATGTTTCGAAGTTAGGTTTTGTTGCGGTTGCTGTCAAGTGGGCTTGAGCCTTAAGTCTTAAATTTTGAGCTAGTCAGTCTCGCGGTCGCGAAGGCCTACCAAGTAGAGGATAGAATCCAATCCGAAATGTGATATAGACTGGCGGGCATCCTGCTTTACTTTTGGTTTAGCATGGAAAGCGATGCCTAGGCCTGCGATGGAGAGCATGGGCAAATCGTTTGCTCCATCACCAACTGCAATTACTTGCTGGAGACTGATTTTTTCTTTTGCCGCTATTTCGCGCAGAAGCTCAGCTTTTTTCGCACCGTCAACGATATCACCAATGACATTCCCTGTAAGTTTGCCATCAATAATTTCAAGTTCGTTCGCGTAGACGTAGTCAACTCCGAGTAGTTTCTGGAGTTCTTTCCCGAAGTAGGTAAATCCGCCTGAAAGAATAGCGGTTTTGTATCCGAACTTTTTGAGGTTGGAGATGAGGCGTTCTGCTCCTTCAGTGATAGGCAGATTTTTAGCAATATCTTTCATCACTGACTCATCTAGTCCTTTCAGGGTTGCGAGTCTCTGGCGCAGACTTTCCTGAAAATCAATCTCTCCGCGCATGGCTTCTTCAGTAATTTTACTTACAATTTCGCCTGAACCAGCTGCTTTTGCTAATTCATCGATAACTTCGGCCTGAATAAGGGTCGAGTCCATGTCAAACGCGACAAGTCTTCTGTTTCTGCGGAAAGCGTTGTCTTCCTGCAAAGCAACGTCAACCTGTTCTTCGGTTGCCATGCTTAGAAATTTTGAGCGTACTAAATCTAGATCACGAGGTGTGCCGCGTGCTGAAAATTCGACACATGCGTGTCTTGGCGCCGGCTCGCCGTTCATAGGGATTCTGCCTGACAGACGATGTATAATGTCTATGTTTAGGCCGTTCTCTGCTATTATGTCAGATACTTTTGATATCAGGCGGCCTGTTATCTTATTGCCGACAAGTGTAATGATATGTCTGGGCTTACCTTGTGCGTCTACCCATTCTTCATATTTATCGCCTTGGATGGGCTTAAATTTTACATTAACACCCAGTTCATAACCTTTGAACATAAGGTCTTTGAGCACGGGGGCAGATTCCGCTTCGGGGGGGAGTCTTATGAGTACCCCGAGTACAAGCTGGTTGTGGATTACGGACTGGCCGATATCGAGGATATCAATATTATATCCAGCCAGAACTTCCGTCAGAGACGAGGTCAGGCCGGGTTTATCTTCACCGGAGATTTGAATCAGTATAATTTCTGGCATTTTGTTTCCATGTTGAGCAGGATGGCGAACTTTCGCATAAAAACTTTCTGTCGTAAATACGCAGATAGTATCTCATAAAAAAAATAACAGTTTGGCTTGCTCCTTTTTCCTGAGGGACGTATAGTCAAATGAGTTATATTATTAGATATGCAGGACTCTATTATGAATGATATCAAAAAAAGTGCGGAAGTTTATTCGCTTAAAACCCACGATGTAAAGGGTGATGGCGTCCATCAGATCTCTGAAGTTGGTTCGGCAGAGCTGTTGGTAATACAGCGAAGAATTCATGAAAAGATGGATGACTTTAAGGATTATGATTTTTCGCCTACAGAAAAGCGTGCATTAATGATTTTTTTTGATTTAGCGCAAGAGTTTGACAGTCTTGAAGAATTTTTTGCTGTTTGTACTGCCGTCCCTAAAGTCCTTTTTGGTGTTGATAGTCGATTATATCTGGCCATTGCCGAGAATGAGTTTGTTTCAGTCGGCGGGACTGAAAAGGAGTCTCCTGTGTGTAGCGCTGTGCCGCTTGAGAAAGAGTTTCGCGCAGAGCATCTTTTCATCCCTATACGCGGTAACCATGAACTTATCGGGCAACTTTCTTTCAAGCCCCCTGGAGATGTCATAGGCTGTTTTGAAATATATAAATTAAAAGAATTGTCTGCGCACCAATCGCTATTCTTTGAGAAGTTTGTAAATCGTCTAGGTTTTCAGCTACATAGTAAACTTTTGCGCCGTAAGGGGCAGGAGCACCTCGAATTCGTACGGAGTCTGGTGAAAGATGTCGGACATAACGTAATAGTCCCAAATATGTATTTTAAACTCTTTTACAATAGACTTCGGGACAGAATAGAAAGCATTCACAAGCTCGGCAGTGAAATAGATCAAAAATCCGCAAGCGAGGTAAAGTCTGAACTTGATACATTATATTCCGGTTTGGTTTCGCAGTTCAATGAAATTCATAGCCACTATGAGCAGACAAGCTTATTTTTAGAGACGTTGCTCAGACGTCGTCACTTTGAAGAAGGGAGGTATATTGTTGAAAAGAGGCCATGCAATCTTCTTAAGAAAATTATTGAACCTCAGCTGGAACGATATCGTTCTAGATTTGAGGAGCGCGGAATCCGTGTAGATACCAGTATGGGAGGGGTTCCGGATCAGGAAGTAAGAGTCGTCGCTGATGTTGGTCTTATTTCACAAGTTTATGCTAACCTTTTTTCAAATGCAGTTAAATATACACGGGAAATATTTTCAGAGGATGGAAGGCATGATAAGTTTTTAGCGTATGGCTGGGAGCACATCGAAAAATATTTTGAAAATGGTTGGGACGGCCTAAAATTGAATGTATTTACTTCCGGGCCCCCTTTGTTAGAAGAAGATAGAACTCAGCTTTTTCATCCTGGATTCCGAAGCAAGGACACAGGTGGTGAATATGGGTCCGGGCACGGTTTGTTCTTTGTGAGACAGGTTGTGGAACTTCATGGGGGCAAGGCAGGATACGAGGCTGATAGTCGTGGAAATAATTTCTTTTTTATCCTGCCTTTTAGAGATGAATAATGTTCGATTTTATGGAACAATATTACCTTTTGGTGTTATCAATTTTATTCGTGCTTTTCTATAGAAAAGCAAAAGATTTTAGCGTATGTCCTGAAGGAAGTTGCATTAAACGCTTTGAAGAGTTGTAGCATTTATTTAAATAAGTTTTATTTCATTACCTGAAAACGAACAGGTTTTTTTTACACAAGAACATGAAAATTTATATATTGAAATGTATATTGATGCAGTTTCAATAAGTTTTGCATGTTGATGAATAAATATTTCTATACTTTTCCCTTGTTGATATAGTGAATGTATAAGGTTCCTCTCTATTTATACAGCAAGTATTCGCTGTTAGGTCTTAAAACTAAAATAATTCGCATGAGTTGCATTTAGGATAGTTTTAGGTGTATTAAAGTCTCTATTAGTTTAAATAAACTTCGTGAAATTTTTCTTAACGTAGTAATATATCGTTTCTTGTTGTTTTTAATTTATAATAAAATGGCATAAGGATTGACTCCAAGGTATTCTTTATACATTTATTTTTTTATAAAATTGAGTGTTTTACAATAAGTTATTCAAGCTTCCCGCTTATTTTGTGTGGGAGTTACAGGTGGCTTTAAAACCGCCTGACCCTTAGGAGGGCATATACATGTCTAAATGGTTTGATGAGACTTTAGAAAGAATTAAAAAGGCGACCGGCACAAGAACTCAGGTGCAGTTGGCGGAAATTTTGAATATCAGACAATCCAGTATTTCTGATGCAAAAAGACGCAGCTCTATTCCGGCTGAATGGTATATTAAATTATACAGAACGCACGGACTGAATCCTGAGTGGCTTTCTGACGGCATTGAACCCGTTTATTTAAAACCGGGTAAAGGTAAAATATCTGCTGACAACATTCTCAGCGAAACAACAGCGCAGTACGGACAGGTCCAGTCCAGAGGAAGGGTCGTTCCTGTTTCCTCTATGGCTGGAGAAGATTCCGGTGCTGAAAAATGGGAAGCTCAGCAGGTTGGCGAGCTGAATATCCCTGAAACGTTCTATCGACCTTCAATGGTTGTTCTTAAAGTAGAAGGTTCATCTATGGAACCTGCTATTCGAAGGAATGCTTTCGCGGGTATTGATGAGACTCAAAGACGCTTGATGGCGGGCGATATGTACGCAGTACATGTTCCTCATCAGGGTGTAGTTATTCGCAGAGTCTTTTTTGACCCTGAGAATTCTCGCTTTATTTTGCGTCCTGAAGATCCACAGCACCCTGAATTATTCATTCCCGTGCAGGATCAGGATAAGCTTGTTGTTGGGCGAGTTGTGTGGGTAATGCAAGAAGTCTAATTTGGCTTTAAGCTTTGTATTTTAAAAGAGACTCGGGTAATCCGGGTCTCTTTTTTTTTGCACTTTTTCCCATTTAACTTGACGATTCTCCCTCCACTTGCTCAAATTGATTCCGCTTCTTTTAAGTTCGACTTGTTTACGCGATATTATCCCCATTGGATTCATTAAATGATATATGAGGTTTCGGTATGAAAAAAATGACAGCTCCCGCCATTAGAGACCTAAAGGGGCAGCGCAAAATAACTTCGATTACAGCTTATGATTATTCCTCAGGGCAGATTGCTGACGCTGCTGATGTCGATATTATTCTTGTAGGAGATTCACTGGGGATGGTTGTCCTTGGGTACGAAGACACCTTGTCTGTTACCATGGATGATATGTTGCACCACACTGCCGCAGTCTCCAGAGGAGCTTCAAGAGCTTTGATCATCGGCGATATGCCTTTTATGTCTTATCAGCCATCTGTATCTATGGCAGTTGCCAATGCTGGAAAATTTTTAAGCAAAACTGGTGCGCGTGCAGTAAAGCTTGAGGGTGGTTTCCCTTTTCTTGAGCATGTTAGAGCTATAGTTGATTCCGGTGTGCCTGTGCAGGGACATATTGGGCTAACCCCTCAACATGTTGCACGGTTTGGTGGGTTTAAGGGACAGGGTAAGACAGCCAGATCTGCTTCTGCTTTGGTTGAAGAGGCCATCGCACTTGAAGAGGCAGGCTGTTTCTCTATTGTGCTCGAAGCTATTCCTTCTGAGGTTGCCAAGGAAATTACTGAACGTGTGACAATTCCTACAATTGGCATTGGCGCTGGCCCTGACACTGACGGTCAAGTCTTGGTTTACCATGATATTTTGGGTCTTTTTGACCGTTTTGTGCCTAAGTTTGTTAAAAAGTTTGCACAGCTTAGAGGCGATTGCATTGGAGCGGTAAACTCATATTGCGCAGAGGTTCTCGACGGATCATTTCCTGCTGAAAAGAATTTTACCAATATGGATGTGGAAGAATTAAAGATGTTTAAAACTTTGCTAAAAGATAAAGAAAGGGTTTAGTTAGTTCTAAAGAACTTAATTTATAAAACACGGAGTACGTTATGGCACTTGCAGTTTTTGATCTTGGGCTTTCTGTAGAAGCAGTTTCTCTTTTCCTTATGGTTGAGAGTCTTGAGGGTGGAAAGATAGATAAATCCGAGAATTGTACTGCTACGTCTGATCCTGTTACAAAGCAAACTTGTATAGAAAAGTGGAATGCACAAGAAGGCGATTTTGAGGCTGCTGTAAAAGAACTTGTCGCACGGAATATCATTTCAGCAGAACATTCCGAGTTTAAGATTTTAAGCTCTGATGTCTGGATAACAAAGTAGGTTTATTTGTCTTTTTCACCGGATGTTTTGTGGAATGGACTTGGCTGGCCGTTGATACGGCTGGTTCTGTTCATTAGCCTAGGTCTTTTAATCGGTAATATTCTTGAAGGGCTTCGCTGGACGCGGGCTATGGGGAAGGTCGCTACTCCTTTAATACGGATGGGGCGGCTGAAAGATATAAGTGGGGCCAGCTTTGCGTTGGCTTTTTTTTCGGGAGTTGCCGCAAACTCCATGCTTTCCGAAGCTTATGAAAAGGGTGAAATATCTGATAAAGAGTTAGTGGTATCCAACCTTTTTAACAGTTTACCCACTTATTTTCTCCATATGCCTACGGTCTTTTTTATAGCGGCTCCTTTTATCGGAAGTGTAGCTTTTGTTTATGTCGGGCTGACTTTGCTGGCTGCTTGTATACGAACAGTATTGATTGTTTTATGGGGCCGTTTTTGGCTTCCTTCAGACGGATGCTGTGGTAGTATTTCAGCTAAACTGGCAAGCCATGAGCCCAAAAACATAGCCGAAATAGTTTCAAAAGCGTTTAAGAGATTACGCAAAAGATTGCCCCGTGTGGTTTTCATTACGGTTCCTATCTACACAGTGTTCTTTTTTCTGCGTTACTATGGGTATCTTGCTTCATTTCAAGAATATTTAAGCGAGAATTTAAGTTTCCTATCGTGGTTGAATCCGGAGATTTTCGGGATTGTAGCTTTTAGTTTAGCGGCAGAATTTACAGCTGGGCTTGCAGCAGCCGGTTCTCTTTTAGGGGATGGAACTCTCGCACCACGTGATATTGTTTTAGCTCTTATGATTGGGAATATTTTATCTACTCCTATGCGTGCTTTGCGGCACCAGCTTCCTTATTACGCAGGTATTTTTAGAGGAAGAATGGCGTTGAAGCTAATTATTTATAATCAGGCTTTGCGCTCCGCAAGTTTGGTTCTTGTAGGAACAGTTTATTTCTTTGTAAGCATGTAATTAGCAAATAGATGAACACAAAAAAGCCTCTCTTTATTATTAAATAGAGGCTTTTTTGTGTTCAATTGTAAATGTAATTGCAATGAAAACTACTATTGAAAGCTACACTGCCCTTTCTTGTTACATTGAATTTTGCCCAGAGTTGAACCTGCTGAGTCTTTTATCATGCATTTTAAATATGGACTGCCTGAGTGTGAATAGTAACTGCTGAGCATTCCGTAGAATGAGTTTAAAGACTTCTTGGAATTGTTGTTTAGAGCATCACTATTAACGGTTACGTAGAGGGTTGATCCTTTAACGTTGCTTTTAGTGAATAAGTTTGATCCAGTTGAAGTCTTAACATTTAAAAACTGCTTTAACCCGTTACGCTTGGCTTCGTATGTCCTGAGCTTGGTAGTATACAGAGTGGAAGATGGATTAAGCTTTTTCAACGCCTTGTAGCCGTTAATATTCTGATCTATTTTGTAGCTCGGTATTGATTGAACATGGCTCATTAAAAGAGAACTTTCGGCATTGCCTAGAGTTTTTTGGTATGTAGACGGGCATGATTCGCCTAAGCGGTTAAGCTCAGGGTCGTAGAAAAATAGGCAAAAAGCTTTTTGGGGTTTCGGGGTGAGCTTCGCAACTCTGTTCAGAAATTCAGTGGTTGTTTTCTCTGGGGCGCTATCTTTAAGTATGAAAAGATAAATGTCTTTCTTAATTTTAAGGTCTACAATGTTCGCATCTTTTGCTGCTTCTTTCAGGCATCTGCTGACGAACTCGTTTCTGTTTTTTTGAAGCTTAATGCGTTCTTTATAGTGATCTAAGCGGGCTGCATAGTAGCTATTTTGAGGAGCCAGTTCTACAAGTTTTGCATACCCTTGCAAGTTTTCTTCTACTTGGACCGGGTTTAGAGCATAGACATACTTATACAAAAGCTTAATAAAGTTTGCGTTAGTTAGGCTGCCGGTAGTTTTGGATTTAATCTGAACGAGTTTACTGTTTACGATAGCAACAGGGTATTGTGAAAAAGAGCAGCCTGAAGGGGACGTTTGTCTATGAATCGCTGCAATACGTGAGACGAGTTTAATAACTTCCGTTCTATCTGAAGTGTCTAAAATTGCTAAAAAATTGTCGTTTTCGCTTACAATACGTTGCACTCCGGAAATATCAGCGATGTCTGCTTTTAGTTCTTTTACGCAGTTTTCTTGCGCAAGAGCAGGTAAAGTCATGGAGCACAGAATAAATACCATCAAAGGTAGAAGTTTAATATGAGTGGATAATTTGCAGTTCATTTTTATGTAAGGCCTTACTCCGGTAGTATATTAGCTGGCCGGATTTTGATTGTTGCAAGTCAGTCTTCGGGTGGGGAGGCTAGAGAGCTCCCATTTCCTGAAATTTTAAATAGATTTCTCTGCTTACCCAAGCATCGGTCGCTGCATAAGTAATTTGCTGCGGAGATAAATCTTTACGTCCCCAATTGGAGCACTGGACTCCTTTGGAAATGCGAAAACCAAGTAGGTTCGCAGCAAGATTGCGGAGTCCGTTGGTCTGCATTTCAAGAGACCTCGCGAGGTCTCCGAGATCAACAAAGCCTCTTCCTTCGAAATGCGAAACCTGCCTCAGCTCCTTAACATCATTAATTACGGCAACGCCGGTCTTAATAATGCTGGCAGATGAGAGAAGTTTTTTTATTTCATCACAAAGCGGAATGTGATTTAAGTGCAGAAGGTATACGCAATCCCGTGTTGCAAGCTGGATCAGCGAGGGGGGATAAGATAGTCCTTTGCGAAATACTGGTCTGGTCTCTGTATCGAAACCAAGTAAACCAGCTTTGCTTATTTCATCAATGATACAAGGAACATCGTCTTCACAATCAATAAGTTTAATCGGACCTTCGTACTGCCTTAGGGGTAGCTCGTTGATCTCTGCCTTGGTAAATTTCCGTTTATATCTTTCAGGTAATTGCATAAAAATGACGGGGTAGATCCTGATGGTCGGGTTAATGTTCCCGCCGGCCCGTGATGTGTCAGGTTAAAAGTAAGCCTGAAAGATCACGGGGCAGCAGGATTGTATGGCATCCTCTAGTATCGCGAAGTTTTATATCTTGTTCTTCAGCCGACTTTTCGGCAGACGGCTGAAAGCTTAAAGTTAAAACTTTAATTAGTCACTTAGTTGAATATTAGCCTATGACGACTTCGTCAACCCTGAGCAGCAAATTTTGCGGTTAAATCACCTTTTAGATGGTAATTTAGGCTATTGATGCTCTCTGGTTTTCATAAAGTTGATTTTCGGCCACTCTTCTTCCGCTTGCTGTAGTCTCCACTGGCTTGGAGCCAAGAAGGTAAGATTCTCATCTCCGTCAAGGGCTACAAAGCGCGGGTACCGTTTTTTTATACCTTCCAGTTCTTTATGATCGTCGCAGGCAAGCCATCTTGCAGTATGAAATTCAACCGGCTCGTAAATAGCTTCAACGCCGTATTCCCCTTTTAAGCGGGACATGATTACTTCAAATTGCAAAATTCCGACAGCTCCAAGGATGTTGTCGTTGTTTCCTAGCGGTTTAAATAGCTGGACAGCACCTTCTTCTGCTAACTGGTGAAGCCCTTTGTTAAGCTGTTTGCTCTTCAAAGGATCTCGTAGAATCACTCGGCGGAAATGTTCCGGTGCGAAGTTGGGAATTCCAGTAAATTTCACTTCATCCTTTGATGAAGTGAAGGTGTCACCGATTTTAATAGTCCCATGGTTATGTACGCCGATAATATCACCTGGCCATGCTTCTTCAACACCTGTGCGGTCCTGAGCCATGAATATTGTGGCATTAGCAATTTGGAAATCTTTTCCTATGCGATGATGACGGACTTTCATCCCTCTCGAAAATTTTCCAGAACAAATGCGCATAAACGCAATGCGGTCTCTGTGAGCAGGGTCCATATTTGCCTGAATTTTAAAGGCAACAGCTGTGAATTCGCTTTCAAATGGAGACACATCACGCGTGGTCGTTGCACGAGGACGCGGGAAAGGAGCTAGTTCTACAAATGAATCCAGCATTTCTTGAACGCCGAAGTTGTTAATGGCACTGCCGAAGAATACAGGTGTTTGTTTTCCGGCAAGGTAGCGTTCTTTGTCAAAAGGATATCCAGCGCCTTCAAGCAGTTCAAGTTCGTCTCTGAGCTGAGTAGCCTGATCTCCTAGAAGTTCATCAAGACGCGGGCTATTCAGATCTTTTATTATTTCGCCTTCCTGAATCGCTCCGCCGTGAGTTGCTGAAAATAGATGCAGCTCACCCTTATACATATTGTAAGTGCCTTTAAAATCAGATCCCATACCGATGGGCCAACTGAGGGGCGCACATTCAATTTTAAGGGTTTCTTCAATGTCAGCTAGCAAATCAAACGGGTCTACTCCTTCACGGTCCATTTTATTAATGAAGGTGATGATAGGAGTGTCGCGCATTCGGCAGACTTCCATCAGTTTTTTTGTCTGGTTTTCAACGCCTTTTGCGCAGTCGATAACCATCAGCGCAGAGTCAACTGCTGTGAGTACCCGGTAAGTATCTTCGGAGAAATCCTGATGGCCTGGAGTATCGAGCAGGTTGATTTCGAAATTCCGGTAATTGAACTTCATAACTGAAGTTGTAATGGAAATTCCGCGATCCTGCTCCATTTTCATCCAATCGGAAGTGGCATGACGGGCTGCTTTACGCGATTTAACTGTTCCCGCCATCTGGATGGCGCCACCATATAGGAGTAACTTTTCGGTCAGTGTTGTTTTACCTGCATCAGGGTGACTGATAATGCCGAAAGTACGTCTGCGTTCAACTTCTTTTTTAAGAATTGGATCTACTTGTTCCTGCATGAGAATATGTCCTTTACCGGGCTTTGCCAGCGTGACGTTTAATTATATTTTTGTATGAAGACCCCAGCCTTTTTCAGGGTCTTGGAAGTCCGTATCAGGAATTGCACAAAGGTCAAGCTCAAGTTTTTTCAGTATAGGCAAGAAAGTGGTGGAGTTCGAAGTGCTTTCGGGTGATCTCAGCTGTATATTTTGTTTGAATTTTTGCTTTTCAATAGAAATTCGTTTAGTCGTTAGTGGTTGAAATGTAAGTGTGAATTTAGCTATTATAATAAATATTCACATGAATGTCGTGAGTTGTGGAAATGATTTTAAAATAAGGATAAGATCGGAAGATAGTGTCAGCTCCGATTTTTTTAAACAATTCTAGTTAGGGTGCGTTAGCTATGATTCAAAAAGCCAGCCTCCGTTTGTTGCAACGTCCGGCAATGCCGACAACTGTTCTTTCGAGAAGTATTTATAGGGGAACTTCCCTGGTAAGTGATCTCGAGGAAGCGGGTAATCCTGCGACTGAACTTGATGGTCCGTTGTTGATGAACATTCTCGTTAAATTTTTCCATGCTTATGTTTACCCGGGTTCACAGGATCGCGAGGTTTCTCTCGAGGATGTTTCAGTTCTTTTTGATCAATTTGTGCATCGCAGGCTTGGAAGTGATGTTTTGGAAGGGTGTTTGGACGTCCGCAAAGAATTATTGTCATATGGTTTTGCACTTTGCATGTTAGCTGATTTGCCGAAAAGCGCGCATATTTTTAAAGTTATCGCTGAAGGTAAAACTAAGTTTGGCGGGGACGTGTTTACTGGACTCGATATTGGCTCAGGAACCGGAATCTTGATGCTCGCCATGAATGTTCTTGCAAAGCGCAATGGATTCTCCGGCGTGTCTCTTGTAGGGATTGAGCGCAATCAGATAGTTGCAGAGCGTACAAATGATGTTTTAGGCAGAATGGGTCTTGGGAATGTAATTGTTGCAGACGCCAAGAAGAAAGATACCTACGGTTTTCTTGAAGATAAAAAAATTCACTACATCACGAATGAAACCCTACCGAGTGTGAATAGATCACTTTGGAAGGAAGATTTTATATTTATTTGTAAAACTCTACATGATGGTTTTTATTTACAGACTGAAGATGCGGACTTTTTCCCGCAGTCAGTTTTGGTGGGCCGCAGTCAAACCGAGATGTTGACTGTGCTAGATAGCAGTAATGGGTTTCAATTAAAGGGGGATAATTACCCATTAAGACTAATGAAGCCTTATGCAATCAATATGTCTGGAAGCATGACTCCGCTTGAGTCTGTCGGCCATGCTTATGAAAAGTATATTCCAGAAACGTGGAGTAAGGTCTTGACCCGGCGCTGGTAGCGCTATTGTTCTCCAAGGTATTCTTCGAGAGTACTGATAAGTTTTTTCTTTTTAATAGGCTTAGCCATGTGGGCAGTGCATCCGCAATTGATACAGTTTTGAGCATCTTCCTGAAAAGCGTTTGCGGTTAGGGCAAGAATGGGGATTCGTTCCATTTCATGCTCCAATTCATACTGTCTTATGGCTTTAGTCGCTTCGTAGCCATCCATGATAGGCATTTGAATGTCCATCAGGATCAGGTCATATGCTCCCCCGATGTATTTATCGAGCCCCTCTTTACCGTTTTCCGCCATTGTAATTTGGAAGGGTGTTTCTTTTAAGTATAGATCTACAACCATCCGATTGTCTTCGGAATCTTCAATAAGTAGGATTGATGCTCCTTCTTTAGGAATTTCAGGTGAATCAAGGATATCCATCTCGCAGTCGATTTCATCGAACCCATCGATCTCCGTTTTATTTGTATCCGCTGTGTTTATTTCAGTAGCTATAGCCCTTGGCTGAATAGGTCTTTGGACATATGTTGCTCCAAGCTGTTTAGCTCTGGCTGTAGCTCTTGGTTTGGGCTTGGCTTCCATAAGCATGATTAACTTCCACGTACTGCATAAATCTTTCTTCAGAGCTTTGATCACTTCAAAGCAGTCGGATTCCCATTCTGGAGTGCCTACAAGAAGGGCTTTTTTGCGGCTTCCTAAGATAGACATTTCAGCCGCTATGATCGTAGCCTCATTCATGGTTGTCGCAATTTGGACTGTTGCACCTAAATTGCTTAGAGCCTGTTTGAGGTAGGTGCGAGAAGGGCTGTCTTTATCAAT
Organism: Maridesulfovibrio frigidus DSM 17176; assembly: GCF_000711735.1. NCBI lineage: Bacteria > Pseudomonadati > Thermodesulfobacteriota > Desulfovibrionia > Desulfovibrionales > Desulfovibrionaceae > Maridesulfovibrio > Maridesulfovibrio frigidus. Next base: position 557,510 of record NZ_JONL01000002.1, on the reverse strand, counting down.
TAATAGAACCGAAAGATCATTGAGAGATATTTTTGGGGTTTCTTGCTCAGGAAAGTCTAAATTCATTGTGAATGCAAATGAAGATCCCTCGCCTTCCTGACTACTGACAAATAACCCTCCTTTCATGCATTTAATCATCCGCATACATATTGAAAGACCAAGGCCTGTGCCTCCAAAATTTCTGGTAGTAGAAGAGTCCGCCTGCGAAAATGTTTCAAAAATAGGGTTCATTTTTGAATCTGGGATTCCTATTCCTGTGTCACGTATAACTACTCTGACTAGGCCACTTTCGGTTAATGCAGCTTCGTAGGTGACACTACCTTTATCTGTAAACTTAAGGGCGTTACCGACTAAGTTAACGATAATCTGTCTAATTCTGGTCGGGTCACCTACAATGAGTTTTGGAACTTCCGGCGCAATGTACCAGCAAAGATCGATACCTTTTACTTGTGCTCTAAGTGCGAAGATGGAACCAATTTCTTCAAACAGATCTTCAAGGTTGAACTCGATATTTTCGATCGTGATCTGGCCGGCTTCAATTTTTGAAAGGTCAAGAATATCGTTAATCAGGAGCAGGAGATTTTCTCCCGCATTTTTGAACAGGTTTACATAATTGCGCTGAGCTTTGCTTAGTCTTGATTCCCAGAGCATATCAGCCATTCCTAGAATGGCATTCATGGGTGTTCGGATCTCGTGACTCATGCTGGCAAGAAATTCACTTTTGGCTTGATTGGCTGCATCAGCCGCAACTTTGGCTCGTTCAAGCTGTCTCGTCTTTTTCTGTTCAGTAATATCTTCAAGGACGCCTTCTAGGCACTTGCTGTTGCCGTCGTCATCATGATGAAGTGACGCCGTCATATTTACCCAAATCGGAGTTCCGTCCTTCGTTTTCATTTCTACTTCTCTTTCCCGCACTGTGTCGCCATTTAGCAGCTCATTGAGAATGACGTAGTGGTTTTCTTTATGAAGAAATAGAGATTGAATCGGTGTGTTCTGAAAAGTGTCCCATCCGGAATATCCGAACATTTTTGCTAGGGCTCTGTTGCCTTTAACCAGTTTTCCTTCAAGGTTCGCTTCAGCCCGGTAAGCCCCGACATTGATATTTTCTAACAGTGTGCGATGCTGAGTTTCAGATTCTCTGAGGTCTGAATAAAGTCTGGCATTTTGAATTGAAATCGCAGCCTGAGAGCAGAGCAAGTTGAGGACTTCCAACCGTTCCTCGGTGAAAACTCCCGGGCTCAGATTGTTTTCAAGGTATAAAACGCCACGCATAACTTGCTGGTTTATTATGGGCATGGCCAAAACTGACTTTGGCTTGTTTCTGATAATATAGCTGTCGATTGTGAAGGGCCCTTGTGCGCTTGCATCTCTCAAAACAATATTATCTTTTGATCGGAAAACATAGTTTACGATGCTTTCGCAATAGGACTTTGTGTCTACACTGGGTTTAACCTGTGTCGTAATTCCTTTTTGAGTGACGGATGCATGTGCGGTCAGTTCAAGTCTGTTCTTATTGTTTAGTAATAATGTGGCTTTTTGCGCTCCGGCATTTTCGATGACGATGCGCATGAGTTTGTCGAGTAGTCTGGCGAGTACTATTTCTCCTGAAATCGCTTGCGAGGCTTTCATTACAGCCGAAAGATCGAGAGAATTTGATCTTTTTGATTTAGTTAGGTTTTGCTGAGAGTTTATGTCCATGACAGAGGGGGTGAACTCTTCCTGTAGAGAATGATAGTTCGCAATGAGTTGCTGAACTTTCGCTTTTGCTCCCCATTCACCGTAATATTGGCACGCTTCGGATATTAAAGAGGTGGCGGACCTTTTTCCTCCTATCTTAAAATGGAATTTGCCTGCCAATTCACAGGAAAGCGCAGCGAAATTGTTAAAGCCGTTTTTCAAGCTGGTACTTGTAGCTTCTTCGTATAATGATAACGCAGAGTTCATGCGTCCAGTTAGCTGATGATATTCAGCCGTTGCCAGAAGATGGAGATGCTGGAAGTTTTCCGGGCAGTTGTCGCTCCATACTTTGAGCTTAGAAATGGATTTTTTTATTACTTTTCTGTATCTTCTTTGATGATCACTTGAAACTTCTTCGTAAACAGCCGCCATGTTTATAACGCTAAAGAAATGATAGATTGGAACATTTAGCATTCCAAAGAGAGACTTTTCTATGGTGCCTTCTAACTCCTCAATGATCTCAAGAGCCTTGTCATTAAGTCCGAAAAAAGAAAGCGTAATTAATTTTGATATTTTAGCCCAATGAAATATTACTTCAGAACTGCTGTTCTTTGCCGCTCCTAGTAATTGTTTTTCATTAAAATATTCATCGTCAAGAAAGCCCGGTGTGTAGGTTTTTCCTTCGAGGCTTTTAGAAATCTGTTTGATCAGCTGCAAGATGCCTGTGCTGAGCATATTCGGTGAATTGTGGAGCACATTAAGGTATTTATCTACATCTGCAATAACGTCAGTAAGAGTGTAGCCTTGAATAAATTTATAGTAGGCAGCAAAATAACTGGCATATCTGGCGTAAGTTGTATCCCCTGTTAAGTGGCCAGAGTGAAAAGCATTTTCAAGTGTGCTGATGTTTTGCGATAGCGACACATGCCAGTGATCATGGGCGCAGCCACGAAGCAGGTTTATTTTTGTTTCAAGTTCAGTGTTTTTAAACCGCTTATTAAGGTCTACTGCAAGCCGTGTGTAGTCCTTTGACTTATCAAAAGAGAAGTCCTTTGCAGCTAAGAACATTGCGTAAAACATATAACCGAATGAGGAAGACGGGGCATTTCCGTGTTTCAGGGAAAGCCTGAGCATTTTTAAAACAATAAAAAAGACAAGCTGTTTGTTGTACATATATGCTGGCGCAATGGTGTGCATCATTAGCTGCATAGTTTCTAGCATTTCAGGGTGGCTCATATCTGGAAGATTGTAGAGATCTTCTACCGTTTTATTGCGGAGCAGAAAGTTTGTTTTGAGCAGCTCAGAAGTCAGAGATACATTACTCGGGTGCTCTGGAATTTTCATGCCGAACAGGGAAAGGAGATCTAGAGCGATCTTGACGGCATCCTTATACCTACTCTTGTTTGTGTAGATCATTATTTTCGCAAGTTTAATTTGAGATAAATCTTGCCTGTTTTTAACATGTTCGAGCATTAAGTCGAATATTTCTTCAGCTTTCTTAGGCCCTCCACTCATGTATTCACATTCAAACCAATCAAGATACAGATTGAATGTTGAAGTGTAGTTTTCCGCCCAGCAATTTGGTTGCTGTAATTGCTCTGCTGCGTAAAAATATTTTGAGGCAAGGTCAAAAGCGGAACTCCTTTTGGCTTTTCGACTAGCGCGACAAAAAATATTTGAAGCTATCGTACGTTCGGTTTCTCCTGAGATGGTTGAGAAGCTTGAGTTGAATTGCAGTGCAATATCAAAGATCATCTCTTCGATTTCAGAATCTTCGAAAATTTGCAGCATGGTGCGGCCGATTTTTAAGTGAAGAGATTCTTTTTCCGCCAGTCCCAGCAGGGAATAGGCGGCTTGCTGAACCCTGTCATGCATGAAAGACAGCTGCGGAGCCCACTTAAGATTAAAGTCTGTTAGAGTTGCACCAATAGGGGTTTCGTCACTTGAAATAATAAGGCCATCGTGGAGAGCTATATTTAAAAATGAAATGACTTTTTCCTGAGGAAGATCCACGACAGCGATTAGGGTTTTAAGATCAAATTTTCCACCAATGCAGGAAGCAACTTTTAATATGGACTGTCCTTCAATCGATAGATTGTTAATTTTGTCTGCCATGAGCTCGACAATATTTCCATCTATGGACATTTCACGGATAGCATTAATATCCCATTCCCATCTGCTCTTATCATAGTTGAACTTTATGAGATCTGCTCTGTACAAATTACGGAGGTATTCGCGAACAAAAAGAGGATTTCCGCCGGTGCGGTTGAATATCAGCTTTGTAAGCTCTCCTGCGCGAGGTCGGTTTGTTCGGAGAGTCCGAGTGATTAAGCTGAGCACTTGCTGTGGTCCGAGTCTACTGAGGGTTATAGTTTCGACTTGTTTGTCGGATCTTTTAATTTCCGCAAGCATAGACTTAACTGAGTTTGCAAGAGAATTGTTATCTCGGTACGCACCTATCAGCAGAAGATAGCTGGTTTCATTGTCTGCAATAAGTTCATTGATCAATGTTGTTGTAGATGTGTCAGCCCATTGGAGATCATCAATGAATAAAACCAGAGGGTGGTCAAGGTTCGGAAATATTTTGATGAAATTTTTAAATACTAAATTAAACCGATTGCGTGCTTCCGTTAAGGGTAATTTTGCTGGGCTCTTTTGTGGCCCAATAAGTAGCTCCAGTTCAGGAATAACTTCGATTATTAAACCTGCATTAGAGCCGAGTCTTTCGATAATATGGTTTTTCCAGGCGCTGATTACAGGCGCGGGGTTTGTAAGCCTTTTGCGGATTAATTTCTGGAAGGCTTGAATTAGCGCGCTGTAAGGAATATTGCGCTTGAATTGGTCAAACTTACCAGTGATAATCTCGCCCCTTGCATGGGCAACATGATTGCGGAGTTCATTGATGAGGGTTGTTTTGCCTGAACCTGGCTCTCCTCTGACCATGACAACTTCGCAACTGCCTTGAGTGGTTTTTTCAAAAATTTTCAGCAGAATATGCTTTTCGTTCTTTCTTCCGAATAGACGTCTCGTAAGAGTGAATGTGTCTGAAACATCCCTCTCTCCCGGTCTAAAGTTTTCAGGAAAATAAGAACTTTCGCTGATTTTGAGGCAAGTTTTTAAATCTTGTTTAATTCCGTATGTTGATTGATATCTATCGCCTGGATTTTTTGCGATCAGCTTTAAAATGACAGAAGAAAGTTGTTCTGTAATCTCTGGGTTAATTATGTGCGGAGAGGTTGGTTCTTGCGCAAGGTGGCAGTGTATTAATTCCAAAGCATCCGTAGCATTAAATGGAAGTTCGCCCGTAAACAGCTCGAAAAGAGTTATTCCCAAGGAATAGAAGTCCGAACGGCGGTCAAGAGAGTCGCTTATTCTACCGCTTTGTTCTGGTGAAATGTATGGGAGGTAGCTGTCAGATATCAATCCTATGTTTGTTCCAGATACAGAGTCGGAAAGGCGCGAGCAAAGTTGAAAACTGGTTAGCACAACCTCGTGCATATCATGAGATACCGCAAAACTATCAGGCTTGATGTTCCTGTGTAGAAACCCTTTTGCGTGAACGCAGTTCAGAGCATTAACGGCTTTGATGGCGAGAATGATCTTTTGATGAAGGTCGATGCCAGGTCTATTTATAAAATGGTCTAAGAGTTCGTATCCTTTATCTTCAAATATCAGGGCAAGAGAGTTGTCTGTCTGGTGCAAAGCAATAGGGTGAATTGCTCCTATCTTTCCGATTTCAAGAGAGGTCGCATATTCATTTTTAATTCCGGCCAAGAGTCTGGGGCAAGGCAGTTTTGATGTCGGAGTTTTAATGAGCACAGGAGATCCATCGTAGTCTCTTACGGCTCTGCATAAGGAAAGGTCCTCCTCAGAAAAAATAGGAGTAACTTTTTCATATCCGACAAGATCAATCATAACAAATAGCTCCCTGTAACTCATCGACAACTAATAATATTAAGTAGAATTCGTAAAAACAAAATAATTTGATTCTTAGATAACATTAATAATCGGGGCTGTCATGAAAAGAGTGTTTTTTGGCTGCTTGAGGGTATGTGAGATAAGTAAATATCTATAGATAAAAATTGAGAGGGTTATCCTAGGTGGGAACTAAGCATTAATGTTCCGAATAGAATAATAATGAGAGACCCTGCAAGGGACAGAGTTGTATAGATAATTTGAGTCTTTCTACCTCTGGATGCGTGGTCCATTGCTGTCCTAGTTTTTGCTGCAGCGAAAGCAAAGAGCGAAGTGGTCAGGGCCATGCCGGTTGCGAGAAAAAGCATGGCTATTAATCCCGCCCAGAGAATGCCGGTAGATAAGGTGTACACAAGAATAATTGCCGCGCCGGGGCAGGGAACTAGCCCAGTGACAAAAGCAACTGATGTGATCTCTTTAAGGGAGGCGCACTTGGCAGGGGCTGAATATTCTTCATTCTTTTTTTTGAAGGCAGAGATTAGAGTGCTTAAAAAGAGCCACAAACCGATGAGCATTACTAAACCGAAGCTTGCCGTTTGGAGATGGCGATTGAAATTTTCGAATCCTGACATACCACTGCTGAGGAGCAAGTAGGCGACACATACTGTAACAGTTGCGGACCCTACATGCACAAGAGTTATAGCCCATGACATGAACGCCGCTGTGCGAATTGTTCCGCGCCGTGAAATGAAATAGGCGCAGACTACCGATTTCCCATGTCCGGGTCCGATTGCGTGCACCACTCCATACGCAAAAGAGAAAAGTAGAAACAGCCAGAATGATGTGCCGAAGGAATCTTTTTTTACGTCACGGGCAAAGCCGGTCATTTTTGAGCGGAGATCTTTTTGTAGAATGGTTATTTTAGTTAAGACTGAACTGAAGAAACTACTGGAATGAGAAATTCTTAGGTTCGCTTTTGAATTAACTTTTTGATTTATTGATGAGCTTGTTAAGAGGCTTTCTTTTGGGCTGTTTGTTGTGAAAATAGCACTGTTTTCAGTTGTTGGGCTATCCTGTTTCTTTTGGGGAGAAAGAAAAGGATTTGTAGCACCGGAAGCTGCTGGGACAAAAGAGGTTGTAACTGCCATTAGTAACAATGGCAGGAAGAGTGAGATGATTATTTTTTTCATTTAGGGCCAAAAGTAAGCACTGCCGCTTCGGGAGTCATCTGTACGAAAAGGGCAGCAAGAGCTTCGGGAACATCTACTTCCAGATTTGCTGCGATTGAACTCGGCAGTCCATTTATTTTATTTGTTAAATTAAGCTGAATGGCGGTGTATAGGCTGTCATCATATATAGCTGAAATTATGGTGTGTTTTTTGCCATCTTCTTTTACACGGCAGGGTATGAAAAATTCATAAACAAGGGTTGAATCTTCAATGGTGGGTTTGAATTCTGTTGCGTTCGTAATGGTATGCTTGCGCCCGTCAACAAGGATGGTCGTGAAGTAATCAAAGTTTTTGAGGTTAACAAAGGCTCCATTTTCAAGTGCTTTTGCTTCTTCCGGGGAAAGCTTGTTGTCGTGGTCTACATCAAAATCTCCAAGTATCATGGTCGCAAACATTTCATCGAACCACCATTTTTGCCTTATTCCGCGAACTCCTTCCGCATCGAACTCAAATGTAAGTGTGCAGTCCACAAATACATGAGGATGCGCGGCGGCCTGATTCGGGCTGAGCAGTATGAAAAATGAGGCTGCACAAAATGAAAAAAACACAAGTGCGGAGCGCAGTTTTTTTGCGGGATGATCTGGGATAATGTTCATATGGGGACAATGGTAGAGGTTCTTTGGGGTGTCAAGTTTAGGGTATTAATAAGAAACATCCTCAAGGCTATTCAGGCCCTGAGGATGTTGATTTCGGTGTTGATTTTAATACTTTGAAATTAGCGGGTTCTGATACTTCTAGTAACGAATTCAGCCGTTTCTTCGTATAAATTAGGCAAATCGTATGGAGACAAAAATCTGGTTCTTACGGTACCGACGATGTTTGAATAGATGATAGTAGTAGTATCGTCGATTGATAGGTTTCTGATGGAGCCATCTTCAATTCCCCGGTCTACACATTCTCTAATAATATTGAGAAGTTGCTGGAACTTGATGGAAATTTTAGTCCGATCCATATCAATCTGAACATCACTGAAAGGTGAACAGCGAAGGAGGATTGGGAAAGTATTCCGGTGTTTCAGCGTGTAGTGCAGGTAACTTTTCATAAAAGTAGAAACCGCGTCGATGCCCGATGTGGCTTCACGAATTTCGTCATTCAGATGTTCCATTAGACTGTCCACCATGGAAATACCTGCGGTTAGAAACAATTCTTCTTTTGACCCGAAGTAATGCGAGACAAGTCCGAATGCGACTCCAGCTCTCTCAGAGATCATTTTCATTGTGGTTCCGGCATAACCATAGCGCCCGAAAGTTTCCTGGGCAGCGTAAAGAATCGCCTCTTTTTTATTTTTACCTTTCATGAGTTCTCTCTCAAAGTTGAGTTTGATGATCTTTTTTATTATGTGATGATTTCATTAGTCTTCTTTCGTTTAACGGTCAAATTTTCTTAATATCGGTTTGGCATGAATTCGCGAAATGCATTGTTGAGATGGCATAGATTGGTATATCATAGGCTGGTCTTTTTTATGTTTTTGGGTATAGTTTATTAAATTTGGTTTATTTGGGAAAGGTTTGAGAGGTAAGATCCATTTTTTAATGGGTTTTTTATAAAATATGTTGCCGTATAAGTTGAATGCGGAGGCGAAAATGGGCTTGTTCTCTGGTAAAAAAGTGACAGCAAAGGTGAGGACTCCCCTATTATTCGTCACCGATGTGCGGCGCGAATTTCTCATTACGGATATTATCCGCAGTTCCGCACCTAGCGGTATGTATTACTTGCTCATGGTTGTCGCCTCTTTCATTGCCTCCATCGGACTTATGGCGAACAGTCCCGCAGTAGTTATCGGGGCAATGCTTGTTTCTCCCCTTATGATGCCTATTTTTGGGGTGTCGCTTGGTCTTGTTCGTGGGGAAATAACACTAATACGAACGGCCATTTTTTCTGTGGCTGCTGGGATTTTTCTCGGAATTGGTGGGTCTTATCTTATAGGATGTTTTCCGGTCTTTTTCGAAGTTACAAATGAAATTACCTCCAGAACCCAGCCGAATCTTCTTGATCTTGGTGTTGCGGCCTTTGCCGGAATTGCCGGAACAGTGGCTTTGATAGATGAAAAGGTAAGTCCGGTTATGCCGGGTATTGCTATTGCCACATCACTGGTTCCGCCTCTTTCTGCCAGTGGGTTGTGCTTAGCTCTGCATGAGTATCCAGAAGCATGGGGCGCTTTTTTACTCTTTTTTGCCAACTTTTTGGTTATTCTTACCGTTGCAAGTGTTTTGTTTATTATCACAGGATTTATTCCCCACTCTGAGAATGCTCCATTACGCAGATTAATTAAGCATTTTTCGGTTTCAACCATCGGTCTTATCATCGTCGCGATACTGCTGACTCATTCCCTTATGGAAGTTGCGACCTCCCGAAAAATAGATAAAAATCTCAGAACAGTTGCTAGGCAGGTAATAACCTCGGTTCCTAATACAATGATTGAAGCTGTTAAGCATGAAATAGAAGATGGCGTTGTGAACGGGTTTATTCAGTTGCAAGGTCCTAAGTCCATAAGTGCGACATTAGTGAAGAAAATTGAAAAGCAGACAGCCGAGGCTCTGGATATGCCTGTTCAGATTATAGTGCGGACAAATATCACCCAGAGTATTTCCTCAGATACAAGGGGGAATACAAATTCGCTTGTAAACGCTCATGCCAAGAAGCAGAATGTTAAGTTGGATAAGAAAGTTGTTATATTAGAGCAAGCAGAACTATTACTACGCAGTTTGATGTCTGAATATCCATGGTACACTCTTTCTTCAATAAATTTCATGCAGCTAGATAGCGGGCCGGGCATCATTGCTGAAATAAGCGGGCCTGAGAGGCCTTTGCCTGAGGATGTTGGGAAAGTTGAGGGCATGATACGGAAAAGAACTAAAGAGAATAGTCTCACCTTAATTGTACGGTACTTTAAAAGTAATGATATTACTCGAAGCGGACGAAATCTCTTTGGTAGGGTCTATTCCGCAAAAGAATCTACGATATCGCGGAAGATTAATGAATCCACGATGAAGCATCTAAAACAAATTCGTCATATTTTTCCTATCTATGTTGATACTCAAAAAGATGGAGATGGCTGGAAAGTCCTCGCCGATATTACGGGGGAAAGATTGATAAAGAGTAAGGAAATAAGATCTATAGAAGGTAAACTTGTTAAGGAGATTGGCGCGCCTATTAAACTCTTGATCTATTCAAGGACAGAAGCTGTGATCACTGGTGACGGTTTGAAGCCTATTGAATCCTTTTCAAGCACAGGTGCGCGTCAGTATTTCAGTGTTAATTAAGCCTATGATTGAAATAATTGGGCTTGTATAAAATGCATACTTGCATAAAGCTCTAAAAAATTTCTGCGTTGCAATGTCAAAAGTTAGCAAAGACAAAATAATTAGGTATAAGGGACTATTATGAATGAATTAGATTTAAACAGCATATTGGTAATTGTGTTGCTTATTGCGGCTACTTTGATTCCGATTTGGCTTGGCCTTCGTTTGAGAAAAACAAAGCCGCGCGTACTGTGGCTAGGTATGTTGCTGTGCATTTTCTTCGGGCCGATAGGGCAGGTTTATGTGAAAGGATGTATCCCGTGGATACTTATTCTGCTTGGCGTGATGATAGGCGTTCAGATGTCTTTGCCGGCTAATTTTGCTACGACGATAATGTTTCTAGCTTCACCAATGGTGATGTTTTATCGGCTTAGTCGGTAGAACTTAATTCTCTCTAATTCTTATTGAAAAAGCAAACCCTTGAGCATGCGATGCATCGCGTGCTCAAGTCTTTCCCAACCGACTTCGTCTTGCAGGCTCACTCCGCCGTATGTCTTGGTGTTAAGTGAGCGAATGGCAAGGTATGATATTCCCCCGCCCAGCAGGGCAACAGCTGCCGCCAAGTCTACATCGTCAGGAACGTCGTCTCCAAGATGCTCAAAAAATTCCAGAGCCGTTCTGACTCGCACATCTTCAAGCTCTTCGGACAGCGCAGATTTTTCCAGCATTTCCCACGCCATTATGCGCAGGGTTTCTGGTCGTTCTTCAAGCTCTTTGCGAAGTGATAGAAAGAATGCTCCGACCTGTTTTTCCGGGTCCATATTTGGGAATTCATCTGGCGTGTTAGCTAGCAATTCGTCTGTGGTGGGCCAGTAAAAACCAGATTCGCCAAGATCGCTTAGTAAATTTTCTAAACCTTTGTAGTGATGAAATATAATTTTTCTAGAAACACCTGATCTGAGAGCAATTTCGTCAGGAGTTAAGCGGTTGAACCCTATTTGTGCCAGACATTTGTAGGCTGCGTGTAGAATTTTTTTACGGGTTTCGGACTGTGAATTAATTGGAACAATTTTAAGAGTCATGCTGGTCCGTCCATTTAGGTTCGATAAGATGGAGCAAACATGAATGTCTGTTTGATCTTAGTCAAGTACGTTTGCTGAATAGTTTGTTTAAGTATACTGAATTAGTATGTGAATGGGCCTTCCGTTAAAGAATTAGGTAGAACTTTTGTTTTGAAGTTTTTTATCGCATAATGGGATGGTTGGTTTCTGCTAAATGACTCATGGGAGATGAAGCGATGTACAAAGTTCTCGTAATAAATCCAGGTTCGACTTCCACATCTGTCGCCCTCTTTTGTGATGAAGCGGTATCTTTAAGTGCGGAAGTTCGGCATCCCCGTGAAACTATAGATCAATTTTCATCTGTGCTTGAACAGAAGGAGTTCCGTACAGAGCAGGTTCTTTCTTTGATAAAGGACTCGCTTAAAAACGGTCTGCCGGATATTGTTGTTGGCAGAGGTGGATTGCTTAGAGCTATCCCGGGTGGGCCATATTCTATAAATGATGAAATGATTGCGGATCTTGAAAGTGGTAAATATGGAGTTCATCCGTGCAATCTTGGTGCTATGATAGCGCGTGAGTTGGCAGAAAAATGGTCTGTTCCATCTATGATAATGGATCCTGTGGTAACCGATGAAATGGACCCTGTTGCCAAAGTTACTGGGTTTTCTGAAATTAAACGCAGAAGTGTTTTTCATGCTTTAAGTCAGCGAGGAGTGGCTCGGTCCGTTGCTGCAAAGCTTGGAGTTGAATATGAGAAAGGTAAATTTATTGTTGCCCATATTGGTGGTGGGGCTTCAATCGGGGCCCATCGAGATGGGCGCATTGTTGATGTTGTAAATGCTCTTGACGGAGAAGGTCCATTCAGTCCTGAAAGGTCTGGCTGTCTTCCTGTTCTGCCTGTTCTTGATTTGATACAGTCTGGAAAATTTTCATTTGATGAGTTACGTAAAAAAGTAACCTCGGGATCAGGAATTATTGGCTTGCTCGGGACAAATGATTTGCGTGAGGTTGAAAAGCGCATTGAGGACGGAGATAAAGACGCTGCGCTTGTTTTTGATGCTCTAGCTTACAATATTTCAAAGCATATCTGCTCATTTGTGCCCGCATTAATGAAGGGCGACTCTGATAAAAAAGCTGTAAACGCAGTTATTATCACTGGCGGCGTAGCAAATAGTAAAAAGCTGACCTGTGCAGTTGAGGAAATGGTCGGGATGATTGGCCCAGTGTATGTTTTAACAGGCCTTGAAGAGATGGAAGTTATGGGTATGGGCGGATTATCCGTTTTGCGCGGCGAGCTTATTCCGGCAGATTATTCAAATGGTTCTATTATAAATAGTACAGAGTCTTAATATTATTGTTGCGAACCAAAAGGTTTGGGCGTAGAATAATCTATACCAAAAAGGTATGGAATATAAATGGTAAAGCTTACTTGTTGTGAAAAGTTGTACCATATCTGAAATGGATTAGGTTAATTTTATCTTCACAATATCTGAGAAGTGCGTATATTTTCAATATAACAAAGTTGTCCGGTCTGTGTAAACTGTCCGGCTTCATAAAATAATTCATCCCTGCAAGAGGGATTCGGAGGATATCATGTGGGAATATACAGATAAGGTCAGAGAACATTTTTTGAATCCAAAGAATAGCGGAACTATTGAAGGCGATGATACTGTTGTCGGCGAAGTCGGAAGTCTTTCATGTGGCGATGCATTACGCTTGTTCCTTAAGATAGATGATAATGGGGTTATTGAAGACGCAAAGTTTCAGACATTTGGTTGTGCCAGCGCCATTGCCTCAAGCTCGGTGCTCACTGAGATGGTAAAGGGAATGACTGTTGAGGATGCTGAAAAGGTATCTAATCAGGATATCGCAGACGCTCTCGGTGGATTGCCTAAGGAAAAGATGCACTGTTCTGTGATGGGGCAGGAAGCTCTTGAGGACGCCATTAGATGTTACAGGGGAGAAGAAGCAGCCCCAGCGCCCGAAGGTGAAATTGTCTGTAAGTGCTTTGGCGTTACGGATTTACAGATCAAGCGCGCAGTTATCGACAACAAGCTTACCACTCTTGAAGAAGTTACCAACTTCACCAAGGCTGGCGGAGGCTGTGAGGACTGTCATGAGCGGATCGGTGAAATAATCGATGAAATCCGCTTTGGCGTGACAGAGCTAGATCTTAAGCCTCTTGTTGTAGAGCCTGTTAAGCTTACTAATATCAAGCGTTTTCAGCTTGTTTCCCAGACTATTGATGAAGAAATACGCCCTGCCTTACATAAGGATGGCGGTGATATAGAACTTATAGATATCGAAGGAACAGAAGTTATTGTTTCTTTACGCGGAGCTTGTGTAGGCTGTCCTTCCAGCGGTGTAACTCTCAAGGATTTCGTTGAGCGCAGGCTGAAGGAAACAGTTGAAGAAGCCATAACCGTGCGGGAGGCGTAAGATGCGTCCAGTATATCTTGATAACAACGCAACGACTATGGTCGCTCCTGAAGTAAAGGAAGCAATTATACCTTTACTGGAAGAAGAGTATGGTAACCCTTCCAGCATGCATGGACTTGGCGGCAGGTCCGGTAAGTACTTGTCTGAAGCTCGTGAAAAGGTTGCAGCGGGACTCGGATGTGAGCCTTCTGAAATCATTTTCACATCATGTGGAACAGAAGGCGATAATACCGCTATTCATTCCGCCATTGAATCACAGCCGACTAAGAAGCATATCATCACTACCCGTGTTGAGCATCCGGCTGTTTTAAATGTAGCCAAGCATCTCGAGCGTAAGGGGTATGAAATTACCTTGCTTGGAGTTGATTCCGAAGGGCGCATGGACCCTGATCATCTTCGTGAGGCCATCAGGCCTGATACCGCTCTTGTTTCTGTTATGTATGCTAATAATGAGTCCGGCGTAATTTCCCCTATCGAAGAGCTGGTTGAGATCACAAAGGAACGGGGCGTTTTGTTTCATACTGATGCGGTTCAGGCCGTGGGTAAGATTCCTCTTGATCTTAAGAAGTTGCCTGTCGATTACTTGGTTCTCTCTGGACATAAGATTCACGCCCCTAAGGGCGTAGGTGCTCTTTACTTACGCCGCAATACTCCATTCAGGCCGTTTATGCTGGGTGGACATCAGGAGCTTGGACGTAGAGGCGGAACCGAAAATATTCCGGGCATTGTCGGCCTTGGTGTGGCCATGGATCTGGCTGTTAGCCATATTGATGAAGAGAATACCAGAGTCAGAGCCATGCGTGATAGGCTTGAAAAGGGCCTTATGGCTTCTATCCCTGATGCGATGATTAATGGGGTTGAGGCAGCAAGATTGCCTAACACCTTGAGTATCGCATTCAAGTACATTGAAGGTGAAGCAATGCTCCTTCTGCTTGATCAGTTTAAGATCTGTGCAAGTTCCGGTTCTGCCTGTACTTCCGGCAGTCTCGAACCTTCGCACGTACTGCGCGCAATGGGTGTACCTTTCACCTATGCACACGGTTCGCTCAGATTCTCCTTGTCGGTTTACAACACTGACGAAGATATTGATCTGGTTCTTAAGGAACTTCCACCGATCATCAGCAGATTGCGTGAGTTTTCACCATTCCGTCGCGGCGATGAAGGGTTGGACTGGGTTGATGATCATTAGGACTGAAGGTTATGATTTAAGATAAATTATCAATACGGACGAGAAATCTTTTACACGAGTTTCTCGTCCGTATTTTTTTATGGTGGTTGACTAGGCATAATCAGTTGCTACCTATTTGTATCAAGAAAATAAGTCTGACATGTACGCAGATTTATTAATTATAGAAACGTAAACGCCTATTCGCGCGCCAAACTGAAACGAGGGACAGATGAACATACATGAATCAATGATTTCTCTGGTCGGAGACACTCCACTGGTCAAACTGGGCCGGACTGCAGAAGGCTGTCTGGGAACAGTTGTGGCAAAGCTCGAGTTCTTCAACCCGTGTTCATCCGTCAAAGATCGTATTGGTGTTTCTATGATTGAGGAAGCAGAGAAGCGCGGTGACGTTAAAGAAGGAACTGTCATCGTTGAGCCTACCAGTGGTAATACTGGTCTAGGGCTTGCTTTTGTTTGTGCCGTAAAAGGGTACAAACTTATTTTGACCATGCCGGAAAGCATGAGTCAGGAACGCAAAGATTTGCTCAAAGGTTTTGGAGCAGAACTTGTTTTAACACCTGCTCCTAAAGGTATGGCGGGTGCTATTAACAAGGCTCGCGAAATTGCTGAAGAGACAGCAGATTCTTTCATGCCTATGCAGTTTGCTAATCCTGATAATCCGAAAGCTCACCGTACAGGTACCGCAGAGGAAATCTGGCGGGACACTGACGGTAAAATTGATATTTTTGTGGCTGGCGTGGGAACAGGCGGTTCTGTAACCGGAGTCGGTTCTGTTCTGAAAAGCCGCAACCCTGATGTTAAAATCGTGGCCGTAGAGCCATCTAAGTCACCAGTATTATCAGGCGGATCGCCTGGCCCTCATGGCATTCAAGGGATCGGCGCGGGATTTGTGCCGGAGGTTCTCCAGACGGATATCGTAGACGAAATCGTTAGAGTCGACGATGCGGACGCTCTTGCCATGGCCCGTCGGTTACTCAAAGAAGAAGGCATTTTGTGCGGTATTTCCGCAGGGGCAGCAGCACATGTGGCAATCGAAATTTCAAAACGTAAAGAAAATAAAGATAAGATCGTGGTCTTTATCGTTCCCGACACTGGTGAACGGTATTTAAGCACCGCACTTTTTCAGGACTAAGGTTAATATATGGTAACTAAAATCGGAAGTTCAATGTTGTCAGATGTTGTAGATGCTTTGTGTGAAGAAGAATCCTATCAGGCTGTATATCATATGCCTGAGCATGATCGCCCGATGCCTTCTCTTGAAGCTCTCAGCGAACTTGTGGAACGTCTCAGAGCTGTAATTTTCCCCGGCTATTTCGGAGATTCTGAAATAAGGCCGGAGACCATGCGCTACCACGTTGGTGGCAGTCTCGATATTGCGTACAGAATCTTGGTTGAGCAGGTCATGCGCGGGCACTGTTTCTTTTGCAATACAGATGACCGCACGTGCACTGATTGCGAGACCGCGGCTAAGCGTATCGCCGCAGAATTTATGCAAACTCTTCCTGAAATGCGCAGACTGCTAGCAACAGATGTTCAAGCCGCGTATGTTGGAGACCCCGCATCTAAAAGCCCGGGTGAAACTATATTCTGTTACCCGAGCATCACTGCGCTGACTCATCACCGCATCGCTCATGAATTGTACAAGCTAGAAGTGGACTTAATCCCCCGTATTATCGGTGAGATGGCTCACTCTAAAACAGGAATTGATATCCACCCCGGTGCGCAGATTGGAGACCATTTCTTCATCGATCATGGAACGGGTACGGTTATTGGTGAGACTTGTATCATTGGTAGCAACGTTCGTCTCTATCAAGGGGTTACTTTGGGGGCGAAGAGCTTTCCTCAGGATGATTCCGGCAAGCTTATCAAAGGAATTGCTCGTCATCCAATTGTTGAGGATAATACAATTGTATATTCCGGTGCGACAATTTTGGGACGTGTAACCATAGGCGCTGGTTCCGTAATCGGCGGTAACGTTTGGGTTACTAGAGATGTTGAACCTGGCGCTAGGTTGCTGCAGAGCAAGTAGTTTAGAGAATGGTATTGCTAGTTATTTAGCAATTCAGTTAGCCCGTAATTTGATAAGTAATTGTTGTGGTATCAAAGTTGGTAGTTTCTTAATTGTAATTAAAGGTACTGATATGATGAAGTTTAATATATATTATTTTTGATGATTTAGTCGTTATGCAACGATTGTTGATAGCTATTTAGTAAGGGGCGGAAAGCAAATGCTTTCCGCCCCTTTTGTTTGTTTAGTGTTTGTCCAAAACATCAATCTGATTTTTAAGCTTTGGCCCACTCTCGAATTTTTCCTATTTCATTTTCAGGCACATGTATGTGCTCTAAAAATTTCTGATGGACAGCAGGATAAAGTTTTTCAAATGCAATATGCCAACGGTGCATATCGCCATCGCTAAACCCGGCATCTTTGAAGACTTCAACCCATTGTTCCTTAGTAAAGTTCTCAGAACTGCTCATACCCATGTTGCTAACCTCTTGTCTTTTTGGAATTCGCTAAAGCTTTAATGAATTATAGTTATATGCGTAAGATCTGCAGATCTTATTCAATTGGTAATGTTAATTAGTCGCGCTCAACAGACCATTTCCGAATAAGCGCAATTTCATCGTTAGGAATTTGTAGATATTCTAAAAATTGCTGATGCCTATCAGGGTGCGATTTTTCGAAAGCTTTATGCCAGTCCTGCATGTCCGCATCACTGAATCCTGAGCTTCGCAGTAGTTCTGTCCACAGCTCTTTACTGAGCTGCCCTGAAACATTCACGCTAGGGGAGCTTTTCAAAATACCGGAAATAAACTGCCTCTGTTCGTGCAGTGATGCTATTTCATCGTTTAATTCTTTGAGCCTGTTCTCAAGTACCGCTGAAAGCTGAGTGTCAGGAGTGTCCAGAATCCGCTTGATATCTTTCAATGGAATTCCAGCCTTGCGGAAATGGCATATCTGCTCAAGTCGTTGTTCTTCTTTACCCGAGTAGGTTCGGTATTCCCCTTTCATATGTGATGAAGGAGAAAGCAGTCCGATTGTGTCGTAGTAAAGAAGAGTGGATCTCGATAGTCCAAACTTTTTCGCAAGCCTGCCAACCGTCAATGCTGATTGTGCAGATGATTTATTGTTGATGTTATTTTTGGTGTCCATTGAGTGCCTCGTTCATGTTTATCAGCCGATGTTGAAATCTATATTGCACTGTAAAGCCATAGACAGGTCAAGAGGGTTATCAAAAAAAAATGCCCCGACCGAAGTCGAGGCAGATTTAGCTATTTTGTGTCGTCCTCTTTTGCGGGAGGAGGATCTTCAATATCTTTTAATTCAGGATGCCGTTCATAGAATCCTGCAAGCGGTTCCAGCGGGATGTCGCATTCGGCACACATAGCCCCTTTGTCAGCGTATCCAGCCATATAAACTTTGCTGCATTTTGAGCAGATTTGGTCGTCGTAGATTTCTACAGCTTTAGGCTTTTTAGCTTTTATATAGAAAAGGCTGAAATATAAAAATGCGCCACCAAGTGCCGCAATACCGATGCGCATAGGCATTGTGAGCGCATAGCCCCAAAATTCAGGTACAGGCAACTCTCTGGAATATGGCTTGCTCCAAGTGATGAGCAGAATTGCCGCAAGTGTGGTCGGTAGCTTTTGCAAAAATAGCAGGATCTTATCTGTATCTATATTGTCGGTATTTAGTTTCATTACTTACTTTCAGGCGATAGAGTTGCAGGTTGATGTAACTAGTTCTTGTCGTTGATGGAGTCTGTTTAGTTTAATTTTAGATATTACGCCATTAAAAAGCCCTTGATGTATCTCATCAAGGGCTTATTGAGGATCGATATTTATATTCTTTAAGCGACAGCTTCGGCGCTCTGATACTTAACAAGGTATGTGGTGCAAACTACGCGTAGTAGAGATGCAAAATTAGATATCTCACCATGTACGCTGTAAGCTTCTTCGTGGAGCGTCGCTAGAAATTTACCCAGCGAGAGTTCTTCTTGTTTCGCCACATCATCAAGTATTGCCCAGAACCGACGCTCAAGGCGGATGCTGGTGACAAGCCCGTTTAGCCGGACAGAGCGGGTGATTTGTTCATACTCAGGTGGTGGCGTAGAAGAGTATATCTCACACATGGGAGTCCTTTTTTTTGTCTTGTTATCCTTTGTTTATAACATCAACAAAGGTTCTCAGCCATTTCGGATGGGCTGGCCAAGCTGGAGCAGTTACAAGTTTTCCATCACAAATTGCATCATCAAGAGCTATATCCACATATTCGCCGCCAGACATAGTAACTTCGGGTGCGCAGGCAGGGTATGCTGAAACTTTTTTGCCTTTAAGCACTCCGGCGGTAGCAAGAAGCTGCGGTCCATGACAAATGGCGGCCACAGGGCGATCTGATTCAGGGAAACTGCGAACCAGTTCGAGCACTTTTTCGTTTAAACGCAAATACTCTGGCGCTCTTCCGCCGGGGACTACAAGAGCAGCATAATCTTCGCTTTTAACTGTGTCAAAGTTTGCGTTGAGGGTGAAATTATGACCTGGTTTTTCGAGGTAGGTCTGGTGATCTTCAAAGTCGTGAATAGCTGTAGCGATCTGTTCTCCAGCCTTTTTGCCGGGGCAAACAGCATCTACATCAAAGCCCATAGCTTGCAGAGCCTGAAAAGGAACCATCACTTCATAATCTTCAACAAAGTCGCCGACAATCATTAGAATCTTCTTTGACATTTTAATTCTCCTTCGTACTATTTTTGTCGACTGTACCTCTTTGTTTTGGGGTGAAGGTAATAGTCCAATACTACGGCAAAACATCAACATCCCCGCCATCATATCCCATAGGGTCTGGAGTTATGAACCGCCCGATGGCAGAGGTGTATTTACGGTAGCCGAAAAATAGTTAGCCCCGAACATTTTGGGTGCGGGGGGGGCAGCTAATGCTGCGATTTTTATGAAAGAGAGAACTTTATTTTAAAGATGCTGGCATGATGCTAATCATAATTTCACCCTCATATTTATGTAACGAAGACATTGGATTCTCGGATTTCAATTCGAGGGTTACGTCTCCTGAAGCGCCAGGATAGGGTAAAATGAAATTTAGCAAGAGCGCAGAGCAATAATTATCATGAGATGAACTGTACCCCATTGCACCAAAAGGGCTGTCTGTTAGCCCTTCTTTAAGCGTTTTTCCGTTTGATACAAATTTGTAATGCAATACCTCTTTTTCAGTACGCAGTTCTACAGAAAGA
Organism: Maridesulfovibrio frigidus DSM 17176; assembly: GCF_000711735.1. Lineage (NCBI taxonomy): Bacteria > Pseudomonadati > Thermodesulfobacteriota > Desulfovibrionia > Desulfovibrionales > Desulfovibrionaceae > Maridesulfovibrio > Maridesulfovibrio frigidus. Next base: position 537,515 of record NZ_JONL01000002.1, on the reverse strand, counting down.
TGTTCAGGTACAGTTATAAACAATGAATACTCAGCATCATATTTATGTTTAAGATTAATTTTGACAGATGCTCCTTTTATGCTCGGATCAAAATTCCCTTCAAAAATAGATTCGTAATACTTATCAGACATAAAATAAGCTTTGAAAACATTAGTCGAGTAGACCATGAACATTAAAATAAATATAGAGATGACGATTGCTAACGTCTTCATATTTCCCCACAATTTGAGAGAGGATTTCTCCTCTCTCTTTTTAGTCAAAATTAATTTTACCCTTTCTTCTGTATACGCCTACACTCTTTTGTAACATCTTCGGTGTAGTCTTGGCAGTTGTTACCTATTTCCTTGTATTTTCCTTTTTTGTACTTCCCACTTGCCTCAATATTTTTCTCAGCTTGACGCATTGCTTTATCATCAAAATGCTCGCCTATGGGAGCACTAACTCCATTTTCATCATGCTTAACTCCACCTTTTGAGAAACCTGAATTTGTTTTTTCCTTTTTCTCTAGATCAGCTTTGTCATATTTTATAAATTCATGCTTAAGCTTTACATTACCCTTATCCATTAGCCAATCAACCGCACCCGGGAATGCCTTAGTAATTCGACCGATTGGTGTACCTGCATGAAGAGCTTTCTTCAAAGCCTTACCACTTGGTTCATCTAAGAATTCAAGTCCCTTCAATCGTCTTTCATGAACCTGTGCCAGCCCAACCCGATCATGGAAATTAATCGGATCATCCAAGCAATATCCATAAACATCCACATCCCCACCATCGTAGCCAATCGGGTCAGGAGTTATGAACCGCCCGATGGCAGGGGGGTATTTACGGTGGCCGAAAAATAGTAAGCCCCGCACTTTTTGGGTGCGGGGCTTTGTGTTAAGAAGAGATTAGAGACATTAATAAAGAATAAAAAAGGAGTATTGTGTTTTTTGTGTAGGTATAAATAGAAGGAGCATCGTCAGGATATACCACATCCATTTTTATTGTTTTTTGATATTTTATTCCGTCTTTTGTAACAACAAATAGATTGTACCTCTTGGTATATAACTCTTCTGTGGTGATGGTTAATTTTTTCCCTGATGCTAGCGTCAATGAGATTGTATATACTAGTTCTTCCTGAAAAGGATGTTTAACGAACCCTAGCTTGGATTTTTTTATTTCGGGAATAACATAATGTTCATTGTGCACATCTAATAGTACATTTTGTATATCAAACCCACTTTGGTTATAAAAAACAACCATGCTATTTTCGCCACTAAAGACCTCTCCAAATTGATGCCCAAGCCATGGAGCAAAAAACAGTAAAGCCAAACACAGTAACATTTTTTTCATATTTTAACTTTATTAATTAATCCGTAAAAGAGTGTTCTTACATCTTCAAACGAATTACATCCTTATGCGTAATTTCATCTTTTGTAATAGTAAATAAATCACACCGATCATATCCACTAAGCAAATAACCTGATTGAAGAGTTAGTATTTTACCTGAGTCAAAAGTAACAGTAACTTCGTAGCCAGACTCATCTGGTTTTTTAAAGAAGGCTGAAACAATCTCATCATTTTGCATGTTTTTTGTTGTAATTTTAGTGGCCCTAGCCATTATAACAACATCTTTTACGACCTGCCCACTTTCATTATGGACGACGATTACCCCAGCCCCTGCCGGAAAGAGAAGGCTAAATATGAAACCTACTGCCAACAATGAAAGCAATAAGCCAATATAGGTCGCTTTATATGTCATTTTAGGTGGTTTTATGTTCTCATTTTTTATCATTTGTTTTAGTAATAACCTACAGTTGAATTGTCGACATCCTTTTTGGGATGCGTTTGAAGATTTTTTTTGTTAACAGGTCTTTTTTCTCGAGCAGCAGCTCTTCCTTCAGCATTATTGTGCAAATCCATTGCTTTTTCAGCTTCCGGTTGACCTACAAGTCTTCCCTTCACTTCGTTGAGGTCTCCAAGAGTTTTACTCACTGATTCCCCAGCAATCTCAGCGATTCTTCTGCTAGTTTCAGCATGTCTTATGGCATCGCCTTCATTATTATGATTGCCTGCTCCTCTTTTCTCCGACTCTTCCTCATATATTTCTTTAATTTTAATAATTTTTTGCCAAGTACTTAAGTCCGCTTCCTCCTCACTCTCACCAGCTAGTCCCGTCCGATCCACAAAGTTAATCGGATCATCGAGACAATACCCATAAACATCCACGTCCCCGCCAGCTAAGCCGATAGGGTCAGGAGTAATAAACCGCCCGATGGCAGGATCATATTCTCGTTAGCTGAAAAATAGTAAGCCCCGCACTTTTGGGGTACGGGGCTACAATGACTTACTTATAATCAAGCTCAATGCTCTATATGTACAAACCGTCTTAAGGGGAAATCAGTGCTAACAGGTAATGTCAGGCTACTTCATCAAAGATGGTTCTACTGTGCAAATAATGAACCCAGAATATTTACTTAAAGCGGTCAGCGGATTGACTGCTTCAATGACTAGAACTAAATCATCTCCAGCTTCTGGAAATGGCAAATTAAATCGTAATAGCACAGCAGAAAGTGGGCCATCGGGGGAAGCGCTGTAATATCCTGTTTTAGACGGAGAACGAGTCACTCCTTTCTCTAAAACTTTTCCTCTGGATGTAAATTTATAATTTAAAGTGCCTTTTTCAGAATAAAATGGCCTTATATCATCTGTAGGTATTGATAGTCGAAGGTCATACTCGGCATTGTATTTGAAGTTAATCGGTATAGATAGCCGTTCACCTTTTTGGGACGCATCAAAATGGCCTTCAAAAATGTGTTTATAGTATCGATCTCCCATAAAATTTGCCTGAAATACATTGGAATTATATATATAAATGGCAAGTGTGAAACCTAAGACTACATAGATGGCAGCTAAAATTTTCATATATCCTCATGTAGAGAGGAGAGGACGTGGAGTCCTCCCCTTTTTTAATTGTTACTTCTTCTCTTTTTTTTGAATGTTTTCACACTCATTAGCATGATCTTCAGTAAAGTTCTGACAGTTATTGCCCATTGCTCTATATTTTTCTGGTGTATATTTTCCAGATTTCTTAATATTTTTTTCAGCCTGTCGTGCGATTTTGTCGTCAAAGTGTTTTCCTATCGGAGTAGATTTGCCCACTTCATCATGTGTAACGCCTTCATTAGAAAATCCTGAATTAGTCTTTTCATCCTTGGTTTCATCGGCATTATCGTATTTTATAAACTCATGCTTAAGTTTAATATTGTTGTCGTCAAGAAGTTGATCAAATTTCTCAGGGAAAGCCTTTGCAAGGCGGCCAAGATTTGTTGTTGTGTGTAGAACTTTTTTAAGAATTTTACCACTTGGTTCATCTAAGAATTCAAGTCCCTTCAATCGTCTTTCATGAACCTGTGCCAGCCCAACCCGATCATGGAAATTAATCGGATCATCGAGACAATAACCATAAACATCCACATCCCCGCCATCATATCCCATAGGGTCGGGAGTAATGAATCTGCCGATGGCAGGGTCGTATTCACGATAGCCGAAGTGAATTAATCCCGTATCTTTATCGTGCAGTCCAGCGGCAAAACCTAAGTATAAATCATGATCGGGATTACTATTCTGAGTCCTTCTGCCGAAGGATCCATATAGAACTTCCTGTAAACTATTCCCATCCATGTCGGCAACAGTAAAAATACTACCGAGCTGATCAGTTGCTAGCAAGTAAACATCTTTGCCTTTTGCCATAGCGATAGGATCGCCATCTTCGTTGTATTGAAAACGGGTCGTGCCTGTCGAATCCTCAACCGCAGCCAGAGTTGTCAAATCAGCCCACTGATAACGCTGGTAAAGCTTGTCGTTGATCAGCTTTTCGGTGCGCAATCCATTTTCATCAAAACGATATTTGATGATCGACTCGTCCGGCAAGATGACTTCACAAAGCTGTCCCGTGGTCAGGTAATTGTAACGCGTAATCTGCCCCGACTCGTTTTTCTCAACTAAGTCACCATCTCCATTATAGCGGTATGTTGTGGTTCCCGCCTGAACTAGCTGTCCAATCTGGTTGTACGTGTAGTTGCTAAGCTTGCCACCCGTAACATGGGACTGAGTGCGCTGACCCTGATTGTTGTATCCGTAAACTTCAACAGCCTTGCCGAAGTAGTAAGTCGTAATGAGTCTACCTTCGGAATCGTACTTATAATTAAGTTCGTGCTGGCTTTCCGCGGACGCGAAAGATTTGTCTACGACTCTCCCTGTTTCATCACGCTCAGTAGCCAGAGCCGCAAAGACTTCATCCGATTCTGGTGACGTAAACTTTACGAGCTGATCCGTTGCTCCACGCAGATCAACTGAATCCCGCTTCATTTCGTCATGAATTGACTTTCCAGTACCTGATTGCGGTCCGGAGTGCTGCTGTCCCTGTTGTCTCTGCTGGTTTTGGTGTCGCATAAGCTGTTCAAGCTCAGAATAAACTTCTTGCCCGTAACTTGTTTTAGTCAAACCTTGCGTAAGCGGGTGACTGGGGTTTTCGGACATGAAATTGGCATGTGCGAATCTTTTTATTTTCTTGTACTGATCGCGTTCCTGTTCATAGCTTCGCTTCTGCTGATCCCATCTGCTTTTGACTTCTGGTTTCATCATTGACGGGTACATGCGGTCGGAATGCGAAAACTCTGATTGCTCGAATCTTGGCTCTTCGAATCTTGTTCCATTTGCGCGGGAAACCAGCTCATACATGTTCTCAAGCTGCATTTCAGGCGGTTCGTTCTTACCGTACATTCTCAATGATAAAGATAAGTCATCCCATTTTTTCTCTTTCAAAATGAAATCAGATAAAGTTCCCACAGTTCAATCCTCCTTGATAAAGTTTGTTTTAAGGTTAGCTAAACAAAAAGTTGTTTAGCCTTTTTTGCCTCTATTCAAACTTCAAGATAATCGATAAGCCGGACCTGACTAAGCCGAGTCAGGTCCGGCTGTGAAAAAATGTGTAATAAAGTGCGATAAACAAAAAAATCCCTTCGAAGCGTTAGCCTCAAAGGGATTTAATGGAAACTGATTCAAAAACTGCGACAGCAAAAGCTTTGCAGTTTTCGCTAGACCTTATTTATACTTTTTTTCGTCCTTAGCTCTGATTTCAGCGCGTTTAATCTTGCCGCTGATGGTCTTAGGTAGCTCAGTAACGTAGTCGATAACTCGTGGGTACTTGTAAGGAGCAGTAACCTTCTTAACGTGGTTCTGTAGTTCCTTAGTCAGCTCGTCCGATCCTGTGTAACCTTCTGCAAGAACAACAGTCGCTTTAACAGCCTGTCCGCGAACCGGATCAGGAACGCCCGTTACGGCTGATTCGATGATTGCAGGATGGGTGAGGATAGCGCTTTCAACTTCAAAAGGTCCAATGCGGTAACCTGAGCTTTTAATAAGATCATCAGTTCTACCTAGGAACCAGTAATATCCGTCTTCGTCCATCCAAGCTTTGTCGCCAGTCTGGTAATATCCGTCTACCATGACGTTTGCGGTCTTTTCAGGTTCGTCCAGATATCCAGTGAAGAGCCCTAGCGGCTTAGCAGGGTCTACCTTAACGCAGATTTGCCCTTCTTCACCAGCGGCGCACATGTTGCCTTCCATATCAATCAGCGCAATGTCCCATCCGGGGCATGGCTTACCGATTGAGCCCGGTTTTGGGGTCATGTTGGGGAATGTGGCAATCTGTAAAGTTGATTCGGTCTGACCATACCCTTCGTATAGTGGCAGCCCTGTTGCTTCTTTCCACTCTTCGAATACTGACGCGTTAAGGAGTTCACCTGCTGTGGTGCAGTGGGTGAGTGCGGAAAGGTCGTATTTCGAAAGATCTTGGCGAATCATAAATCTGTATACAGTTGGCGGCGCACAGAAGGATGTAACCTTGTGGTCAACAAGAACCTGCAAAAGTTCATTTGGATCAAATTTACCACGGAAATCCCAAGTGAAGACAACTGCTTCGGCCATCCACTGGCCGTAGAATTTACCCCATACAGCCTTGCCCCAGCCTGTGTCGGCTAGAGTCAGGTGGATAGAGCCCGGCTCAAGATCGTGCCAGTATGCGCCTGTTGTGTAATGTCCAAGCGGGTAGTTGTGGGTATGTTCCACCATCTTGGGCGGCCCTGTGGTTCCTGAAGAAAAGAAGATAAGCAAAGAGTCGTCTCCGCCTGCGCTGTCAGCGGGGCGTGGGAAGGAATCAGAGTTGGCGGCACATATGCCGTCCATGTCTAACCAACCTTCAGCAAGCTTGCCTTTTCCGGCCTGAATAAGAACCTTTAAGGATGGGCAGTTTGCATTTGCTTCTTCTACTCTTTCAGAAACAGTATCTTCAGCTATTATGGATTTGATCTTTGCGAAATTTACACGGAATTCAATGTCTTTAACTGTCAGCAGGTTTGGAGATGGAACTGGAACAGCTCCGACTTTATGACAGGCTAGCATAGAAACCCACCAGTCTATGCGGCGGTATAGGATAATCATAACCCTGTCGTCTTTGCCTATTCCTGCTTTAGTAAGCGCGTTGGCTAGTCTTGAAGATGCCTTGGAGAAGAATTCAAAATCTTTTTCCGCACGTACGCCGTCAGGGTCAATGTGGATCATTGCAAGGCGGGTAGGGTCTTCAGCCCCCACAACGTCTACAAAGTCATATGCAAAGTTGAAATTGTCGGGGACTTCAACTTTGTATTTCTCACAGAACTCCGAATAGGAGCCGAATTTATGTTTTTGCATGATTGGCATGTAGTTGCTCCAGATACGGATTAGAGGATTACGTCAAGCATGCGGGCAGGTTTGCCATCTAGGCCGCGGAGTGCATGAGGTGTATTTGAATCAAAATAGAGGGAATCGCCGACTTCGAGTTCTAATACGCTGTCATCAAGTCGCAGTTCGAGCCTTCCTTCAAGCACGTAGATGAATTCCTGACCGCGATGAGTAGTGAAGTTTAGATCAAAGGATTCTTTAGCGGGAACCTCAATCATGAAGGGTTCCATACGTCTGCCGACAAAGGTGGACGCAAGGTTTTTGTATGCGTAGTCTTTGCGCCTATCAACATCAAAACCTTTGCCTTTGCGGACCAGCGTATAGTTTGTGAGGTGTGATTCACTTCCGGAAATCAGAGCTGTAAGGCCCACCCCGCAGATGTGCGCAACATCCATAAGGTAGCTGACGGGTATTTCAATATCGCCTGACTCGTATTTTCCAACGAGGTCTGCTTCTACACCGACTTTTTCAGCCAGTTCTTCCACAGTCATGTCCACTGCGTCTCTGATTCCTCTGAGGCGCGGGGCAATGTCTTTATGCGTCTGATTGTTACTCATACAGTCTCCCTGATTTATGGATGAATCCTACTTTGAAGAGAGGAACTTTGCCGGATTCAGGCAAAGCTCCTCATTATATTTCTAGTTTGAAACTGGTAGTTGTTCTCTTGTCCCTATGCGTCAGGGAAAAGTTCGGCTGCCAAGTCTCTAAGCTTATACTTCTGAATTTTACCGCTTGCGGTAATTGGGTATGCATCTAAGAAAGCGACGAATTTTGGTATCTTGTACTTGGCTATTTTGCCACGACAGTAATCCATAACATCTTCAGTTGATAGCTCTGCGCCATCTCTCAAGATAACGAAAGCACCAACTTGCTCGCCGAATTTTTCACTCGGAACGCCTGCAACCTGCACGTCGAGAATTCCTTCCATTGTGTAGAGGAACTCTTCGATTTCGCGAGGGTATATGTTTTCACCACCGCGAATGATCATGTCTTTCAACCGGCCTGTGACAGTAACATATCCGTGCTCGTCCATAACTCCGAGATCGCCTGAGCGTAGCCAGCCGTCCATATTGATGTTGGCGGTAGTGGCTTCGGGGTTGTTGTAGTAGCCCTTCATCACGTTGTAACCGCGACAGCAGATTTCACCTATTTCATTGGTGGCGGACATTTCACCTGTTTCGGGGTTAATTATTGCTACTTCAATTTCCGGCATGGCGCGGCCGACAGTTTCGGTTTTACGAACAAGATTATCACTCATAAGAGTTTGCGTCATAACAGGGGAAGCCTCTGTTAAGCCGTAACAAATGGTGATGTCCTTCATGTTCATTTTGTCCATGACAATCTTCATAACTTCTACAGGGCAGGGCGAGCCTGCCATGATTCCTGTACGCAAGGATGAGTAGTCGAACTTCTTGAAGAGCTTGTGGTCGAGAATGGCAATGAACATGGTTGGTACGCCGTAAAGGGCGGTACACTTTTCCTGATCAATTGAAGCCATGACCAAAAGAGGGTCAAATCCTTCGAGGATGACGAGAGTCGTTCCGTGGTTGACCGCTGCCAGAACTCCAAGCACACAGCCAAAGCAGTGGAAGAGTGGAACAGGTAAGCACAATCTATCTTTAGAAGTGAAACCTTGATTCTGACCGATCCAGTAACCGTTATTGCCGATGTTGTAGTGAGTCAGCTGTACGCCTTTGGGGAAGCCTGTGGTTCCCGATGTGTACTGCATGTTGACTACGTCATGCGCGTTAAGGGTCGCCTGTCTTTCTTCGTACTCTTCTTCTGAAACAACAGCAGAAAGATTGATAACCTCAGGCATGGAGTACATGCCGCGATGTTTTTCCTGACCGAGAAAGAAGACTCTCTTTAGTTCAGGGAACTTTTCACTGTTAAGGTAGCCGCGTTCCTGAGTTTTGAGTTCGGGGATAAGCTCATAGGTAGTATCCAGGTAGTCAATCTCGCGGAACCCGTCGATGATGACGAGGTTTTCACATTCAGATTGCTTGAGCAGATACTCCAACTCGGTTGTGCGGTAAAAAGTGTTAACTGTAAGCAGAACAGCGCCGATTTTAGCTGTAGCGAACTGTAATGCGACCCAGTAAGGGACATTTGTTGCCCATATAGCGACTTTTTCGCCTTTTTTAATGCCCAGAGCCATAAGCCCCATGGCCAATTCATCAACCAACTCTCCGAACTCGCGGTATGTAAGCCTGAAGTCACGGTCAACGTATACGACAGCTTCGTTGTCAGGCCATTTTTCAACAGCTTCGTCCAGAAGTCCGCCGAGAGTAATTTCCCTTAAATGTGATTTTTCCATGTGATTCTCCGCTTTCTGCTCTTATTCTGGGAAATACAATACTGCGTAGATTTCACACTTTTCGTTGCCGTATGCTGCAACGCTGTGGGGAACTACTGAATTGAAATATGTGCTGTCGCCTGCTTCAATGATGCTGGTCTCTTTGCCGTAGACCACTTCAAGCTGGCCTGAGACAACAATAATGAACTCCTCGCCTTCGTGGGAAGTGAGTTCATGCTCATCATTACTAGGTTCAATCTGGATGAAGAAGGGTTCCATGTGGCGGTCGCTTTTCCCTTTTCCAAGGGCGAAGTATTTCATGGACGCTTTTTCTTCCTTTTCGGAATGCATAGTCAGTTCTTCCTGACGTTCACTTAAGCGGACGATGAGAGGGTCTTTGCTGACTTGATCGTCGAGAAATGTTCCAAGTCTTACACCGAGAGCTCGAGCTATTTTTAATAGCGGGCCAAGTGATGGATACTTATCCTTTTCTTCAACAGCTTCAAGGAAATCGGTGCTAAGTCCGGTTCGCTTTGAAAAATCTTCTAAGGATATGTTCTGTTTTTCTCTGAATGATTTGATGCGGTGTCCAACTTTTGCTTTAGTCATGTCGCCCTCTACGTCTTTATTTCTGCCTTGTGCTTTGTGAAAGCTCAAAGGCTGTAAATGCTAATTATTCTGAGTGGTTAGAATAAAGAATACAGTTTTTCCTTTGTGTAATAAATGGCAGGATTAAAAATTTATATGAATGCCACCCGGCAGGCACAGTAAACTTTAGTTGCAGAAAAATGAAGAACTAAATTAGCTGATAATTATAATATTTTTTAGGGGGTAAAATTTTAGGTGAAATGATGATATAGGAATATAAAATGTTAGTGGCTTTCCTTGTAAAAATTATCTATGATTACCGATACATTATTGAAAAAATCGGGGAATAATAAATGGCTGATGCAGAAGCAAAGACGGGACGAAAAAAAATACAAGGTGTTTTTTCTAGCCAGAACGTACAAAAGATTGGGACTGGTTCTACAGTCCGTAGAACAATCAGTAAAATGTACTGGATGGTCCAAGAAAACGATCAGGGAGAGATTGAAGTTCAACCCCTGAACACCAGCTATATTCCTGCAGGTCCTAAGACTTCTGTCAACATGGATGACTTCCTTGCGAAATATTTGCCGGAGCCAGAGTTTTACGTTTCTAACGTTTACCCTAAAATGAAAGAGCTCAGTGGCACTATTCAGCGTGGTGAAAAAGCACGTCAGGCCGGAGCAACTTATAGCGCAGAATTTGAGTTTCAGAATGCTCTGGACGTAGATGAAGAGAATGTACGGGCAAACTTCGGGCTTGGTCTCACGTACATGGATCGCGGTGAAACCAGTAAGGCTAATGATATTTTTGAGAGGCTTGTGGGGCTTGATGCCGCTTTTGAAGCTGAACATAAGCATCTGTTCAATGAGTTCGGCATCAACCTGAGAAAAACAGGTATGCAGGATCAGGCCATTGATTACTATAACCGTGCCCTTGAAATGACCGCAAATGATGAGAATTTGCACTATAATATGGCCAGAGCTTATTATGAAAAAGGCGTTCTGGAGAAAACAACTGAGCATTTGCAAAAGGCTCTTTCTATAAATGCTGATCATGCTGAAGCAGCAAAATTTTTAGATTATATTAACAAAATGCCAAAGGGATAAATTCTTTTATCTACTCTTAAAATCTAATACAAATTTCAATAAAAAAGCCGCTTATTTCAAATAAGCGGCTTTTTTATTGATTTAAATTCGATAGCTTTGATTGTAATTATACTTTCTCAATCAATGCTGAGTAGAAAAATTCTCTGAGCAATGATTCAGGTGAAGTTGTCCATTCTTTTTTGAGCTTAGCGTCTTTGTTGCGTTTCAAAAAGTTAGCGATCTGACCACCGTTTTCGGCAGGATTCAGCGTGCATGTTATGTATGCAAGCATACCGCCCTTCTTCACAGTTTTCCAGCCATTATCGAGAATCTTTGACTGCAATAGAACCAGAGACTTTACGTCTTCCGGCGTACGCTTAAATTTCGTGTCGGGCCTTCTTGATAGAACTCCAAGCCCTGAACATGGTACGTCCAACAAAGCTGTCCCAACTGAACCTTCTGCCAGTGGAGGATTGATTGCAGATCCTCTGAAAGTTGATATCGACGGGAATTCTTCTTTCAGTGCTCTGAGTCGTCCGAGATGCGGGTCGCTTGCGAGTACCGGCTTAATGTCATTGTGCTTCAGGTATCTTGACTTGCCGCCGCGCCCAGCACATGCGTCCCATACGGGAGTCGGCCAGCTTGCAGGTTCAAGTATGGATAGAGCAACCCTTGCGGAATAACTCTGTCTGCTCAGCACGTTTTCAGGTAATCCTGTAAGGGCGGCTGGGCGATATCCTGAATGGAAAGCAAAACCTTCGCCATCTGTAGCGATGTAATCCTTTTGCTGGAGCAGAGTTGAAGCCGCTTCCTGTCCTGCATCGTCATTGGTGTCGATTGCAAATCCAGCGGCAGGAGCATTAATCTGTCCTTCGAGGTACTGAATAGCTTTTTCTCTGCCGTAGCTTTCGAGCCAAAGTTCAACAATCCACTGTGGGCAGGCATAGAATGCGGAAATAGCTTTCATTTCGTCATGAATATTTCTGCGGAAAAATTCGATATCAACGCCGTCGTCAGCCGCGCGTGCAACTTTACGAAGCACTGCGTTTGCGAGTCCGCCGAGTTTGCCCTGAGTGAGTCTTTTTACGGAATCAACGCCCCAATCTACTGATGCGTAGGCTGGAACATCCATGTGTAGAATTTCATAAGAAGCAATCCCAAGAACCTGTAATACTGGCGCAGGAAGTCCATCGGGGTTTGATAGAAAACATTTAAGGACAGCTTGCAGGCGAATTCTCATACGCAGGTAGCCATATAAAATTTCGGTAATAAAACCTTTGTCCCGCTGAGGAAGGCCAGATGATGAAAGGGCGGTGTCCAGCACGGCTTGAGCGTCCTGTCCCCCTTCTAAGGCTTTGGATACGCAGTCAAAAGCCAGCCCTCTGGGCCCAGGCAAAGATATTTTTTTCATCAGATAATTCCGTTTTTTAAAGTCCAGTAAGGGGGGTGATGCCTACATTCTTGTCTGCATCAGCTGGTAGCTTCTCTGGTTTAATGAAATGTCTCAACGCATCTTCCACCGCAGATACAGATACTTCAGTATCCAGACAAGGGCCGTTGGGCCGCTCGTTAAGTACACCGAAAACTGGAAGCGGATAGGTGTCCTGAATTCCACTTGCAAGGTCTCTTTCGCAAGCAATGGCGATGATGAGCTGTGGTCTTCTTTGAACGACTATGCGTCTTGCAATGGTTCCGCCTGTTGCGATGGCAAAGTGTGCTCCGTATTTATCACGAAGTTCAAGAAGGCCTTTGACTGTACAAAGTCCGCAACGTTTGCAGTTGTCCACATCGTAAGTGAGACGCATATCGCAACGGCTGTTTTGCAAGCAGTGCGGGGTGAGCATAAGAATTTTGTCAGGGTCGCACGATGCGGCCTTGGTCTGAACAAGTTCGTTATTCACCTTGATAAATGAAGCTCTGATTTTACGCTTGGAGAGTCCGAAAACTCTACCTAGTATGGTCATGAGCGGCAGGAATAATTTGATTGTCAGGCCGCGTGCTTTTTTTGAAAAAGGAAATGTTTTACCGAGCATTATATTGGCGAGAAGAGCAACATATGCCCAGCCCACAAGCAATATCAGCGAGGTAACGAATATGCCCAGAATCCACGAAGCCCAAGCTCCGAAGGAGGATAAGCCCACATAAGGCACATACCAGAGCAGGCCCAAAAACAGGCAGAGCAGTACGCTGGTGCCGGTAATTAGTCCGATGAACAAACGTTTTTTAGAATCTTTTTCAACGCTCAATTTATTAAACCTGAACCGAATGATTGTTCATTCAGTTTAATTAGCTGTGTACGCAAAAAGCGTCCGTTAATTGAAGCTAGGTAAATCTTAGCTACGCTTTAGGTCCATATCCGCAGAGGAAGGACTTGCCGTCCATAGCCTTTTTGCCCGCGGGCTTAACCTTTTCAGCAAGGTAAATTTTATCTTTACAAGCTATGGCTAAATACCCGTCCGTTTCACCGACGATAGTTCCCGGAGCATTGTCTCCGCTAACATCATCACTGATCATGCCAGGCGTGAGGACAAGGCGAATAGGGTCTTTGCCTTTTTCCGCTTCCCAGAAGAAATATGCGCCCGGCCAAGGATGCATTGCGCGAACCTGATTATGTACAGATTGCGCATCCATATTCCAGTCTATAAGTCCATCTTCTTTGGTGAGTTTCGCCGCGTAGGTGGCAAGCTCGTCATCCTGCTGAAGGACAGCAAGTCTGCCATCTTTATAGCGCATGATGGTTTCAACTGTCAGTGGTCCACCCATGCCAGCTAGATCATCATGAATAATACCTGTAGTGTCGTTCCATGCAATCCTAAGAGCCTGTTGAAGTAGAATAGGACCAGTATCAAGTCCCGCTTCCATCTTCATAATGGTGATACCAGTTGTGACATCCCCATTTTGAACAGAGCGGTGAATCGGCGCTGCCCCCCTATATCTAGGAAGTAGAGAGCCATGCACATTTATGGGCATCACGGATGGAATATCGAGCACTGCTTGCGGCAGAATAAGGCCGTATGCAGCGACGATCAAATAGTCCGGCTTAAGGGCGCGAAGCTCTTCAACGTCCGCCTGATCTTTGAAGTTGATAGGCTGAAAGACGGGAATCCCATATTTCAGAGCAACTTCTTTTACGGCAGAAGGTTTAAGCTTATGTCCACGTCCGCTAGGACGGTCAGGCTGTGTATATACACCAACGATTTCGCCATCTTTCCATTCCTGTAAATATTCAAGAATAGTGGATGCAAAGTCGGGCGTACCCATGAAAACTACTCTATGTTTTAGTCCTGCTGTTTCAGCCATTTTTTGATCTTCTTGTCGTACATTGAACGTTTAAGGCGGCCGACTCTATCTACGATGAGTTTGCCGTCAAGGTGATCTATCTCGTGCTGGAGCACAATGGCTAGAAATTCATCAGCTTCGATTTTGATATCGTCGCCGTTTTCGTCCATTCCAGTGACCGTAACTTTTTCACTGCGCTTAATAACGCAACTGAAAGTCGGACATGAAAGACAGCTTTCTTCAGAATCAACTTTACCTTCACTATCAGTGATGATGGGGTTGATGATTACTTGCAGTTCGGTTCTATTTTTAGGACCGGAAGGATCGATAACAATCAAGCGTATTTTTTCGCCGATCTGTGGAGCCGCAAGGCCCACTCCGTCATCGTCGTACATGGTTTCAACCATGTTATCGATGAGAGTTTTCAGTTCAGGAGTGATCTTTTCTACGGCCATGCATGGTTCTGCAAGGGTAGGATCTGGATATTTTAGAATATCGAGCTTCATGATACTTGAGATTTTCCTTGAAGTTTCCAATTCCAATAGGCTTGGAATCTTCATAATTATTATATACTTACACTTATTAAAAGTGGTAATAACGTTTTGACCTGCACATGCAGGCCAAAACGTTATCTTTTTATGCTTTGGGTTGTAAAGAAGCTATTTATGCTTCTTTTTTCTCACGAAGTTTAACACCAAGATCGCGAAGCTGAGAGCTTGCAACCGCTGAAGGTGCTTCGGTCATCATACATGTCGCCTTCTGTGTTTTAGGAAAGGCAATAACGTCTCTGATGGATTTTGCTCCGCATAGTATCATAATAAGTCTGTCCAGACCAAAAGCAATACCGCCGTGTGGTGGCGCACCGAATTTGAGAGCGTCCATGAGGAAACCGAATTTGGAGCGGGCTTCTTCTTCGCCAATTCCTAAAGCAGAGAACATTGTCTGCTGCATTTCAGGAGTGTGAATACGAATGGAACCGCCACCGATTTCGTAACCGTTGATTACGAGGTCATATGCACGGGCAAGAGCTTCACCCGGTTTGTCAGCAAGTTCGTCCAACTGTCCCACCTGCGGAGAGGTGAAAGGATGATGTCTTGCAACGTAGCGTTTTTCTTCTGGGTTGTACTCAAGAAGCGGGAAGTCGGTAATCCAAAGTGGAGCGTATGCGCTCTCATCAATGAGTTCAAATCTTTCACCGAGCTTAATTCTAAGTGCACCAAGAGCAGCATTTACGATATCAGCTGATCCTGCCTGGAAGAAAAGAATATCTCCGGCTTCTGCATTGGTAAGTTCAGAAAGCTTTGCAATTTCTTCTTTGTTGAAAAATTTAACAATCGGAGACTGCCATTCGCCATCTTCTTTAACTTTGATCCATGCAAGTCCTTTGGAACCGTAGATTTCAACAAACTTGGTGTATTCGTCGATCTCTTTACGGCTGAGCTTCGCTCCGTTTGGAACACGCAGAACTTTGATCAGTTCGGATTTAGCAAAGACTTTGAAGTCAGATCCTTTAAAAATCTGAGTAGCTTCGAGGTGTTTCAGTTCAAAACGAACATCAGGTTTGTCTACACCGTAATCGCGCATTGCGTCAGCATAGGTCATGCGTGGGAATGCAGCTGGAAGCTCTTTCTCAATGGTTTCGGTGAAAACAGTGCGGACCATATTTTCAGCCATGTCCATGATGATTTCTTCATTGGTGAAGCTCATTTCGATATCAATCTGAGTGAACTCAGGCTGACGATCGGCACGAAGGTCTTCGTCTCTGAAACATTTAACAATCTGGAAGTAACGGTCTAGGCCGGAAACCATGAGCATCTGTTTAAAGAGCTGTGGAGACTGCGGAAGAGCGTAAAAATCACCGTTGTTCATACGGCTTGGGACCAAGAAGTCACGTGCGCCTTCAGGAGTACTTTTGGTGAGAACAGGAGTCTCAACTTCAAGGAATCCAAGTCCGTCTAGGAAACGGCGTACTGACTGCGCGGCCTTGTTGCGAAGAATAAAGTTTCTAGCAAGTGAAGGGCGGCGAAGGTCGAGAAAACGGTATTTCAAACGTAGCTGCTCGGAAGCATCTGTGCGGTCTTCGATAGCGAAAGGAGGTGTGTCGGAAGTATTTAGAAGCTTCCACTCGTCAACGATGATTTCAATTTCACCAGTGGTGAGTCCTTTGTTAATCATGCCGTCGGGACGAGCTCTGACAGTACCTTTAATAGCAACAACATATTCAGAGCGGATTGCGTGAGCACGTTCGTGTGCGTCAGTTTTGTGCTCTGGGCTGAATACAACCTGAGTAAGGCCTTCACGGTCACGAAGATCAATAAAGATTAGTCCACCGTGGTCACGGCGAAACTGGACCCAACCCATAAGTAGAACTTCTTCGTCAATATTTTTGGCAGTAACTTCGTTACAGTTATGCGTTCTTGTCCAGTCGCCTAGGTCTTCAATTACTCTGTATTCATCGTAACTGCGTTCTTCATTCTGTTCAGACATGTGAATCTCTCCCGGGATTTTATTTGAAATATTCATCACGCGGCAGGGATTCCTGTCCGCCGCCTTCGGTCATATCTTTAATAGTGACCGTTCCGTTTTCAACTTCGTCAGTTCCGAATATAAAACATTTCTTTACTTCAAGCTTGTTGGCCTGACGTAATTGACTTTTCATACTTTTCGCAACGAATCCTACTTCACCTTTGAGTCCTGACTTGCGAAGTTTTTCCGCAAAAATCAGAGCGTCTCCGGCAGCTCTCTGGTCAACCAGAGCGATGTAGAAATCGAGCTTCTCTTCGTAGTCACCATCTAAAAGCATTCCTAAGCGTTCCATTCCGCAGGCAAAACCAATGCCCGGAACTTTTGCTCCGCCTAGGGTGTGAACCAGTCCGTCATAGCGTCCGCCACCTGCAACCGCAGTCTGGGAACCGATATCGCCGGAGGTAACTTCGAAAGTTGTTCTCTGGTAATAGTCGAGTCCGCGAACGAGGCGAGGATTCAGGGTGTATTCAAGTCCAGCTTCATCAATAAGCTTAACCACTGCGTCAAAGTGTTCGCGACACTCTCCGCACAGGTGTTCTGGTATTGAAGGAGCGTCTTTGGTCAGCTCTTTACAACCTTTGCTTTTACAATCTAGCACGCGGAGCGGATTTGTATTTACGCGGCGTGTGCAGTCGTCACAAAGTTTTTCCTGATCAACTCCGCTGAAATAATCGTCGAGAGCCTTTCTGAAAACAGGACGGCATTCAGGACAACCAAGCGAATTCAATTCGAAGGAAAGTTTGCTAAGGCCTATTCCGCTGAGAAAATTTGAAAGCATGAGCAGAACTTCTGCATCTGCCTGCGGTTCGCTTGCACCGAAAACTTCAGCGTTTATCTGGTGAAACTGGCGCATGCGTCCAGCTTGAGGACGCTCATAGCGGAACATGGGGCCGACGGTAAAAAATTTACTTACTTTACCCGGCTGATAAATTTTATTCTCAACATATGCGCGAACAACTCCAGCGGTTGCTTCTGGGCGCATAGTGAGTGAGCGGTCCTTGCGATCAGGGAAAGTGTACATTTCTTTTTGCACAACATCGGTTTCTTCACCGATGGAGCGGCAGAAAAGCTCTGTTTTTTCGAGAATAGGAGTTCTCAGTTCACCAAAACCATAACTGGAAAAAACGTCTCTAGCTGTTTTTTCCATGAAAGCATATTTTGCACTGTCTGCAGGAAAAAGGTCTGCAACACCCTTAATTTTTTGTATTTTTGCCATAACTCTTCTCTTTGCGGATTTCCGGGAAAATACTATCAAAATAGGCCCGGTCCCGGTTCGGGCCGTGGAACCAAATTTCGTTAGTCCAATATGGGAGAAATGTCAAAAAAAGCGGGCTTCGTGCGATTTTTTTATATAGGTAGAGTTGCCAAATATTTTTGGGTGCGGCATTAACAGGATAGTGTTAGTTTATTAAATCAACAAAAAACACAAATTCGAA
Organism: Maridesulfovibrio frigidus DSM 17176; assembly: GCF_000711735.1. Classification (NCBI taxonomy): domain Bacteria; kingdom Pseudomonadati; phylum Thermodesulfobacteriota; class Desulfovibrionia; order Desulfovibrionales; family Desulfovibrionaceae; genus Maridesulfovibrio; species Maridesulfovibrio frigidus. Next base: position 519,541 of record NZ_JONL01000002.1, on the reverse strand, counting down.
ATTTTGGAGAATATATTGTGAACATGATAAGCACGGATGATTACGCTGAATTCATTGGTCCGAACGTCGGGAAATATTTATTTAATTTTGCCAAATTTCAATCCTTACGGGATGGCTTTACAGTCACTTGGCATTGGCCCGCATTTTTATTTGGGTTCTGGTGGTTTTTGTACCGCAAGATGTATTTTTGGGCAGCGATCACATTTTTAGTGGGTTTTTTGCCCTTTGGTAATTTGATTGCTCAGTTCGGATATGGCCTTAGTGGCTACTTTTTATATTACAGGGATAGCACTGCCAAGATTTCTGGGGTAATGTCTACATATCCGGGGCAGAATACTCGTATGATTTTAGAGGATACCGGCGGGGTGCATGGCTGGGTAAAACTGGTCGGTATTTTATGCTTCTTTTTACAACCGGCATGGATATTTGTAGTTTCTCTGCTATTTGGCGGAGCGTTTATGATGTCGATTCAACAGGTAGTGATGTAATGGTCTGTGTATATTCAGTACGCTGAAGGGGTGTGCTGGTGTTTGTCTTTTTAGCTCTATGAGGGGGAGATGTATGAAAAAAATATTGTTATCCAAGGCCAATTTTTATTTTTTCGTGTTTCTAACTGGTTGCTGTTTGTTGTTCAGTTCTGCTCAAGTTTCACACGCTCAGTCAAGGCTGGCTCTTCTTGTGGGGAATGCAGCTTATAAGAACGGCCCGCTCAGAAATCCCGTTAATGATATCAATGCCATGTCCAGTGCTCTTAAAAGTGCAGGATTTGAAGTGATGATATTGAAAAATGCTGATCGCTCTCAAATTGGTAAAGCTATAGATGAATTCGGACGCAAGCTCGCCAAAAAAGATGTAGGCCTATTTTATTTTTCAGGCCACGGATTGCAGGTTAAGGGGCGCAATTATCTAGTCCCAATCGGCATGAAAGTGCAGGGTGAGGCGGATGTTCAGTACGAAGCTATCGATGCCGGAAGGGTGCTCGCTAAAATGGAAGATGCGGGCAACAGGATGAATATCGTGATTCTGGATGCCTGCCGAAACAATCCGTTCAAGCGTAGTTTCAGGTCTGGTCAAAATGGGCTGGCTCAAATGGACGCTCCAACTGGATCATTCATAGCTTTTGCTACCGCACCGGGAACCGTGGCCCTTGACGGGAAAGGTTCCAATAGCCCCTATGTTTCGCACATGGTGAAAAATATGGGCAAAAAGAATCTGACTATCGAGAAGTTTTTTAAAACGGTCCGTATCGGCGTCATAAAAGATACAAGTCGTAAACAGACTCCGTGGGAATCTTCATCACTGGTTGGCGATTTTTATTTCTCAGGCAAAAGTGCGGGCGCGGCTCAGACTCAGTCGCAGCCGGCTAGTGTACAAAGTAACAAGCCTCCGCAGCAGACCCAGTCTGCACCAGCTCCGGCTCCAAGACCTGCTGCTAAGCCTAAGCAGTCTCAGGATGAGCAGATGATGGATATGTTGTTGAATTAAAGTTTATTCCCCGACATGATCTGGCAGGTTTTGTCGTGTTTTTTTATTATCCCGTTCTTAGTGGACATAGCGAATTCTCTCAAATCAATGGTTTGGGAGAATTCTTTTGTTAACCTCTAATAACGGGATTTTTTTATGAATACGCATAGTGATTATGTTTTGCAGAGGAAGAGTCGAGCTGATTTAAACCCTTCAGTTAGAATGTATGGCGAGAGCGAGCCTCCTGAAATGCAGCTCGATAATATGTGGGAAGTGGTTTCCCGTTCGACAGGTGCGAAGTTGCAAATGGTTAAGCCTGATTCTTCGGAGTTTACACCGTCGGATCGTATGTATCCTTCAATGATGAGACCTGACGTTAAAGATCGTTGGGATATGAAGAATCGCGAATGGGAGAATCAGAAGGATACGTATAACCGTATTGAGCGCATGGCTCGGGCTGAGTTTTTAGCAGAAAATCCTGATTTGCCTCTTGCTCGTGCTTTGGCGAAGACTCGTTATGGGAAGGAGCTTTTGGTGGAAGGGAAGCAGTCTGGTTTTATACAGCCCAAAGCGGAGGCTGGGACTGATTTACATGGTGAATCAGGGGGCGTATATGGGGGCGGTTCTAATGTTGGGAATAATGCTGTTAAGTTTTCTTGGTTGGGTAATATTCTTGATGATCTGTTTACAGAAAAGAATGTCCTTGAAACATTTTATATATGGCAAGCAAATGAAGGTGCCTGTAAGGCTTGCACAAATAAAAATGGTGAAACTTCAAAATCGCCAACAATGACACGCCCTCACCCAAATTGTAAATGTCGTCAGGTTAAATGTGAAATATGGGAAAGTGTTACAAGGTGGGAGTTTGTTAAAGAAATTAAAACACTTAGTTACGAGGCAACCTCCGTTGTTTTATTCTCAACTCGCGGAACAGTGAGTTGGCGTAGGAAGTATATAGCTGAAGAACAGAGAGAGAAAAAAAAGGTTAAAGAATGTGATGATTCTGAAAAACTTTTGTTTAGAGAAATTGAGTCCCGTAGAGTTATTAAAACGGATACGGTTACAACTGCTGCACATAACGTTCATACAGGACGAAATATTCAAACGGGTGACATGGCGTGGACGTACCATCCTGGCACGGGTGAGACCATTTGGTTTCCTACCGACTAGCATTTTTTTATTTCTTGCTACTATTATTTTATGCCCAATTGTAAATGCAGGAACTACTATTGATGCGTCCATCTTTCTTGGTCCACCAGTAGGTGAAATAATTATTCTAGATGGTGGCGATGGAATGTTGATGAAACGGACGACCATAGCTATCTCCGAGTCGGGTGTTTACTCTATTGAGGAAAGAAGGAGAACTCCTGCAGTCGAAGTTACGCAAGAGGATATTATAAAAAATAATCTTTCTGAAAAGGTCGTACGCATTGCGCGAGGTGAAGAGGATCTTGTAGATAACTATACGTTACAGGCTCAGGGGAGCAAAATCATTCTCACCAGATACGGAAAAGTCCCTACAATGATCGACTTAGAAAGCAGGGAGGGGTTTCAATTCGTGAGTTCCTCCGAAGGGGATATTAAAATGGAGAGTCATATTGTAGATGAGCAAGAAGAGTTTATCAGAGGCAAAAAGCGCAAAATTATATATGTAGAGGCTCACGGCAAGATGGATGATGGGCCCGTTTATACTAATTACCGAGTTGCATCTGGGTTGGGCATTATTCATATGACGCTAACATTTTATGGATCAACTTCTGTTTTATACACATTAAAAGGTAACTAGGTTTGCATTTGAGAGCCAGCCTCTTTTGAGGCTGGCTCTCTCTATGAAAAATGTAGCACTCGCAGTCTTCCAATATAAATAGTTATTTCAAAGGCTCATCTAGGCTATTGTCCTAAAGACGCTTAATGCGCAGATGATGTTAGAATTGTGCTCTCAATGTTTTCCAATGGAGCTTGGTTCATGTCGCTAAAAGATTCGTTTATTCCATATTGCAAGGAAGTAGTGCGAGATACATTCTGCGAAAATTTGTTTACTAAATGGCAGATAGTTAAATTATATTTAACATGCAGCTATCTGTCCTATTTTCTTATGATTCTTCCTTATGAACTTGTCTGGATATTAGACTTATACATTGTGTTGTCTTGTTTTACGATGGCTCCTTTCATATATACAACGATACATGTCTATAGAAAGGATGTTGCAATAAATAGTAATTATTACACTCTCATGTTTGATAAAAAAGTCGCTAATTGGTTTGCATTTGGGTTTTTAGCGTTTTTAATGTGTTTTATCATTGGGACAATGGCTCATTATTTGAGAAGATCGGATGTCGATTTATTGTACTTGGGAAGATGTACGCTGTTTGTATTTTGTTTGTCGTTGGCTGCAATCTTTGCTCTGAAAAAGTATTTGCACTCGGATTATAAACAAACGCAGTTTGGATGTCTTTTTTTGTTTACTCTGCTGATTTGTGCCCCCTTTTATGTGTTTATAGAAAGCTCAAAATTCTTTTTTATTATCGAACATATAGGTGTAGATTTAGAAGCCCTTAATGACCTTAGTTACCGACTGAAGCTTGCTATTGGTGGCAGATTCTTATCCATCGTACATTTTGGTGTATTTTTATTTATAATAAAAATGTTCATAATAGCCGTCATCAAACAAAATGATTTAAACATAGCCAGATTTGAAAAAGAGACTCAGTAATATAATGATCACTTCAAAATACAATATTCTCAATTATGGCAGGAGTTTGTCGCCGACTGAGCTGCTTGGTCACCTGTGCGCAAGCCTTGTGATCGTTTGCCTTATCACTCTTGTCATCAGCCAAAATATTCAAGCTAGTGTAGATGATGCGTCCATTTTTTTGGGGCCACCACTTGGTGAAACAATAATCCTAGATGGTGGTGATGGAATGGATATTCAGCGAATGACCTTGGCTGTCTCCGAGTCTGGAATTTACTCAGTTGAAGATAGAATGAGAACTCCGAAGTGCGAAGTTACGCAAGAGGATATTATAAAAAATAATCTTTCTGAAAAAATCGCGCGCATCATGAGGGGCGAAGAAGACCTCGTTGATAATTACACGCTTCAGGCTGTGGACGGCAAAATTATTATTACCAGATGTGATGAAGCTGAAATAGTGGTTGATTTGATAAATAGAAAATGGACGCACCGTGGGGATGATTTATCCGGTAAATATTTTGAAATAAGGTGCCGAATTATCGACGAAAAAGAAGAGTTGGTTCATGGTGAAATGCGCAAGGTCATATATGCGGAAGCGTTAAGCGGAGTGGGCGATAAGGCTTTTGAGACTGTGTATAAGATCGCTTCTGGTTTAGGAGTGATTCATTATGAAGTTGTTTCTCCGAGTGACCCTTTGGTTTTATTTACATTAAAAGATAACTAGATTCATGTTTGTGAGCCAGTCTCTTTTGAGGCTGGCTCTTTTTTGTAAAAGATATTCCACGTTCATAAATATAAGTAGTCATATTTTTTTGGCAGTTTTATATTAAGATTCCAAAGCCGATTGCTCCTAATAAATTAAACGATGAGAATATGTTAGATATTTTCTTATTTAAAGGGAGATATGAATCGAATATTCTGTGTGTAATTACTCACGCGGTCTTTGATTTATTTGTACAAAAAAGTGAGACATTTTGACCCGTGCAATGCGAAAATGACTCAATATGTGATTACGCACTGTTATAATGGGACATTTTATAACAATAATGTAGTTATTTTTTATTGCAATGCTGATTGTGACCCATCATTTTATCCCTCATTTTTTAATAAAGCTCATCAATACAGGCGGTTCGGTGCATGGCTTGTATGTTGCTAATAAAAACCCGGCTGAGCCGTTCTTTTGTTGTGAAAGAGCAAGGCGTTAGTCGGGTTTTTTTGCAATAACTCAGGGAGGGGCAGGTATTAGGCTGAGGCGTGTTTTCGTGAATTTTTTAACGAGAGGAGACTGATGTGACAACTGCTTTACTAATCTTGATAGCCATTATGTGGCTGCCTGTTGCCCTACTTAATTTGGGCCACGGTGAGGCTAAAGGTACTGGGTTTGCTGCTGGACTAGTTGGATTACTGGTAATCATCGGCGCCATGATTCAGGCGGCACTTTTTAATGACGCATTCACCGCTGGGCTATTGTTTGCTCACGGCATACTTTACTGTTGTGTTGCCTACGCACTGCTTGCTGGCCTAGAAGACCTTCGCTCTGTAGCTAATGTTAGTCTGACTGTTTGCCTCATCTCGTTGATCTACGCCCTCTTGTTCTACTACGGTGGACCGCTTAAGGAAGATGGCTCTCAGCTTGTGGGAGTTTCCAACTATTTCGCGATGGCCTGTCTAGGTTACACCGTTTTGACCTTCGAAGTTTTTCTCTGCTTCTACGGGAAGCTTAGCGGAAAGGTCGTGGCGTGGTCTCTTATTCTTTGGATACCTTTTGGATTGTGGATTCCTGCATTCTGGCTCATGTCCTCCGGGACACTGCCTTTCTAGTTAGCAAACACTAACTAGCTACGCAGCTTGGGGTTTAAAGAAAATAATTTGTATTAAAAAAGGGCTTGGAGTAATATACTCCAAGCCCTTTTCAACTTCTATATCAACTGAAAGCTGTTTAAACAAAGTTCGATTAGATGATGTTTTTAAATTAAGTTGTTAACGTCTGCGCAGTCTTCCGAGTAGTATAAGTCCGCATAGTCCGATCAGGCCTAATGTGAAATCAAGTCCCAATCCGGAGTTTGGTGAAAGAACACACCCGGATGATCCGGACGATCCGGATGAACTTGATGAGCCTGATGATGCCGAAGTTCCCGAGAAAAGAACCAACGGATCTTCTACCACTCCGGCCGCACTGTTTAAATCATAAGGTCCATTGTCTTTCAGGCAAAAGTGAACTGAATAAATGTTCTCTGCACTCAAAGTTAGGGTGCTTTCAACAAAATTTCCATTCGAGTCCTCCAGCCACCATGACCCGTCGGACCACTCATTTTTTGCGGCTGCGTAGGAATAGGCAAGGTAGCTATTGTCAGCTGACTTGAGCTTGTAGAGGGTCATGTCTGCAGGTGTTTTCGTATTTGTCGGAGCAGTAAAATTATAATTAAGATGGACCATGGCTTCTGCTTTACTGACGGTAGCGGTAAATGCCCGTACGTCAGTCAGGCGGTCTCCAGCCGAAGGAAGATTGAATGTTGTCTTGAGTTCTCCGGCGGATTCGTATGTTGCTGAGGATGTGGTGATAGCGACGGTCACCGATGAATCAGGCTGGGAAGCGGGGCATTTCATAACAGAAGGAATGCTGAGAAAGTCCACAACCTTGGAGTCTCCATCGTTTTTAATGCCGTTTATGGAATAAATCCCTCTTCCTTCAATATAAGCAAGTACTGAACGAGCCTTACCTACATTTGGTGTACGGATGGTATTTTCTCCGCTGCTCCATGACTCTGAAGGTAAATCATAAGTATGTAAAAAAGGAACTAAGGTGCCCTCTGGACCGTTCAAGCCATCGCAAATATAAATATTTTTACAATCAGTTACAGCATCAGCATGCGAAAAATAGTCTGATAATAGTGGCTCAGTTGCCGTTGCCGTTCCATTAAAAATTTCCATCATTGCACTCCTGTCTCCGTTGCTCGTGGCATCCTGAACCCCACCGGAAATGTACACCGAATTAGCTGCTGAAATGGCAGAATGCTGATATCGTCCTTCATACAGAGTGCAGGCAACCTCAAAGGAGCCTGAGTCAGGATTATACTCATAAATATTGTTTGTAACATCCTGCCCAACGCTCTTACCTCCGATGAGGTATATTTTATTGCTCAAAACAGCAGCCCTTGCTTCAATAGGAAATGGTACTGTCCCCGGCAGGGTGGACCATGTTCCGCTTGAAAATGAATACTTTATTACATCGGTGTAAACTGCTTCCGTTGCTGTGTTATTACCACCGAAGATATAGAGTTCGTCATTATAGTAAGCCGAAGCACCCTGCGCACGCGGGGCAGGCATGGTGGCGAAAGTTGACCATGCATCAGCTGCTGGATCATATACTTCACAATTCGTTGTTCCGAAATTCTGCCCGCCGCCGAAAACATAAATTTTACCATTACGTACGGCACCAAATCCTCCGGAATGAATGTCGGAAGAGGCTGCTTTGCTGGACCATCCTGAAAATTCTAATGCATTGGATGTGGCAGTATCGTCACGTTTGACCTGAACAAATCGTCCGGCATTCTCCGGCACAACTCCCTTTATTTGAGAGTCGGACCATGAGCTGATGCTTGCAGGAACATTATTGCTATCATCTAAAAATAATATTGTTCCGGCTGTGGTTCCGAATTTCTGCCCGCTTAAAGTAAAAGATTTACCTGGTCCTTTATCAACTCTTGAATCTGAACTTGAGATAAAAGGATTAAGGGATATGTTTGGATCAAGGGAGTTTGCACTGTTTAACTTGCCTCCGGTAAGGGCAAGGTTGGTCATGGTACTGAGCTTGTCCACTCCGGAAAGAATTTTATTTATACGGGTATAGATGTCGTCATCCGGGTAGGCAGAAGCTAGAAGTGCAGTCACTCCGGCAACATGTGGAGCTGAAAAGGAAGTGCCGCTTCCTGTTGTATAGCCACCCGCGTAATTTATTGAGAGGACATCCTCTCCTGGCGCGGATAAATCGACAGAGTGTATTCCCCAATTTGAAAAAGTAGCCCAAGTGTCCGTGTTGTCAGTCGCTCCGACGCTGATTATGCACGGCAAATCGAGGCTAGCCGGAAAGTCCTTCTGAGGAGAGCTGTCGTTGTTGTTACCGTCGTTTCCTGCAGAGGTGACAAAAATAACTCCATTATTTCCAAGCTCTTGAATCTTATCTCTCACAATGGGATTGTCACCGGGGCCGCCGATTGACATGTTTAAGGCTGGGATATTCACCCCATTTTTCTTCTTGTCGATAATATAATTAAAAGCCAGAATCATTTCAGAATCGTAGTTGTTAGCTAACTTGAGAGCCATAATTTTACTGGTCCAACTAATTCCGCTGATACCTATGCTGTTATCTCCCGTTGCAGCCACAATGCCGGCAATAAATGTACCATGGTTGTCAGTAGGGGTGGTATCGTTTGTAATAATACTTTCGTTGATACTGATCCCATGTGTGTCGTCGATTACTCCGTTTCCGTCATCATCAATGCCATTGACCGGATCGAAAGGATTAACCCACATGTTATCGGCCATATCTTCATGGTCAGAAGCAACACCCGAATCAACTATCGCAATGACAACCTGATCACTGCCGGTAGTGATGTCCCATGCTGCTTCGGCGTCAATGTCCGCATTAGGTGTGACATTGTTTTTTAAGTTCCACTGATCATCAAATCTAGGGTCATTTGGGACTTTTTTTTTCTTGCGGATGTAATTGGGAGAAAAAGATTCAACCTCAGGCAACCCATGAATTTCCTGAATCATTTCGCGAGTGGTGAGGTGTGACTTTAGAAGAAGTATGCACATGCCTGATGTGCGGGTCGCGGAATCGAGAACAGCGGCTACCGACATATAATGATTGGCGGCTATTATGCGGGCATCGGCTTCACTTACGCCTTTGGTAAATTTGACAATGAGCTGGTTTGGAACCTGCTCCTGAGCATGGCAATTAAGAGCGAAAAATAGATTAAGGATCAAAAAAAGTATAAAAACAAAAAAGCATTTTCTATTGAGACAAGTGACCATTTGTAACTCCTGATAAAATTCAATGCTTATCTATGTAGAGTTACATCGGCTATTTTATTCTTATTTTAATATTATTGGGGAAAATAATTTTTCGATTTGTGATGTAAATATATATTTGTAATCACATGTAACTGAATGGTTCTTATAAAGCAAATAGAGGTTATGCTCGTTGGTCCGGTGCGCAATAAAAAAGGGCTTGGAGTATTATACTCCAAGCCCTTATCAACTTCTGTATCAACTGATAGCTGTTTAAGCTTGGTCAGTAACTTATTTTGCGGTCTCGTCAGTGTCAGCTTCTGGAGTAGTTTCTTCAGTTGCTTCGGCTGTAAGAGTTTCGACCACTGGAGCTTCAACGACTGGAGTTTCCTCAGTCTTGACTTCTTCTGTAGCTTCTTCGGTTTTAGCTTCTGTTTCTGCGTTATCCGCTACAGGAGCTTCAACTTCTTTTTTGGGCATTGGATTAATTGGTGTGTCCTGCAATGTTTTATCAATACAGCGAGCAAACACAAGGAATCCAGTGTGAGCGACCATGCGGTCTTCAGGGCGAAGTCTTTCTGCTACAGGTTTGTAGCGACGTAGAAGAATCTCTACCACTTCCTGATCTTCAAACGGGCCAGCGTCAAGGGCTGTCAGAAGTTCGCTAACCTGATTGGTAGTAGGCAGCAGGAATCCGATCATTGAACCGGGGATAACTGCTTTAGGAATGTGATGCAGATAGTCCCAAGGTGTGCGGACATCAAGGAAGAGAGCATCACAGTCAGTTGCCTGAAACCCTTCTTCAATATCAAGGTTGAACTGCTCTACACGATGAGAGAGTCCTGACCATTCTAGATTTTTCTGTACGAGTTTGAAAAATTCAGGACGGCGTTCGTGGGTATAAACTTTTCCTGTATCACCTACATAGTAGGCTAGTGCAGTCGTCAGTCCACCAGAACCTGAGCCGGATTCAACAACTCTGCAACCCGGGCCGATGCCCAGCTTAAGCAGAAGATACCCGATTTCTTTCGGATACATAATTTGAGTCTGGCGTTTTACGCCTTTAATCAAGTCATGCACTGTGGGCTTTAGAATCTGATACTTGCGTCCCAAGTGGGTGTTAACAGTTCTTCCATAACCGGCAGCAATGACATCTTCCATAAGGATCTTGCCATCGTGGGTATGAATATCATCCCCGTCCTTAACCACGCGTAAATAACGCTTGCCCTTGGGATTTATGAGCAGTACCACTTGTCCAGCATTAAGCATTGACTTCCTCCTGAATTAATATTCCGCCGGATTACGGTTGAAACGCACGTAAGTCAATCCCCGACTTTCTCCAATAATTGATTACGAAGCAAGACGTGGCACCTAAATTGTCTGTGTTTCTGTTTCCAAATAATTTTATTATATTTTTAATGTCTTCGCTCAAATCTATTTTTAAGCCGTAATAGTTGAGGAAAGTCTCAATTCGCAAATTGTTGCGTCGTATATAAAATCTTGAGTTTTTAATGGAATAAGACTAGTCGGAACATATTCAATGAAAATTTTGTTTTTTTGGGTGTAATTATTTTTTTATTTAAGGTTTGGCGATCGCTTAGTAAATACAACTTTTTGAGTTTGATTTAACGTTTTGATTGCCGATGCTGGAAAATAATTTCCATCAAATTGTTTTTTTTGCTTCTTGACGGATGGAATATGGGTTATAAGTATATCTTCGGGCCGGTTTTTTCTGGCAGAATAGGTCGTTCACTCGGTCTTGATCTGCTGGGAAAGAGAATTTGTTCAATGGACTGTGTCTATTGTGAGGTAGGAGCTACAGATTCTCTGGTGACCGAGCGCCGCCCATATGTTCCTGCTGAGGTTCTTCTTGAAGAACTTGGCCAGTGGAAACAAGAAGGGCATATAGTGCCCGATGTGATTACTCTCGGTGGTCTTGGGGAACCGACTTTAAATTCGGATTTGCCTGAGATTATTCGCGGAGTGAAAAAACTTTTCCCGTCGTTGCCCGTGGCTGTTTTAACAAATGCCAGCCCGATGACGGACCCCGAAGTTCGCAGGGAACTATTGGAAGCAGATATAGTGCTTCCGTCCATGGATTCTCTTGTAGCTTCGGAGTTTCGAGCCATAAATAGGCCGTGTAAGGGAATTGACCCTGAAGACGTAGCCAAGGCTCTGATCGAATTCCGCAAGGAGTTCAAAGGTAAGATTTTTCTGGAAGTGCTCCTTTCAAAGGGATACAATGATTCGGGCGAAAATCTTTCTAAAATGAAAGACTTTTGCTCAGAACTATCCCCGGACCGCATTGATGTGGTCACACTTTCGCGCCCCGGTACTCTTGATACCTCTGCCCCTGTTGATTCCGGGACATTGGATGTTTGGAAAAAGGCTCTTGATGCCGCGCCCTGCATAGACAGGGAATGCGGTCCCGACAATGGCGCAAAGGAAAGGAACAGCTCGGATACATCCGCCCCAGTGCAGGGCGAAGACTCCGCAGCATTTGACCGGATTCAGGCTTCTCTCATGCGTAGACCGCAAACAGCGCAACAGCTTTCAAAAGCTCTTGAGATCTCCTTTAGTGGAGTTGTTCAGGCTATTGAAGAACTGGAAAAAAGCGGCCGATTGATCAAAAGGCAGACTGGTGATGAAATCTATTACAAGTTTGGCCCGGACGGTTAATCCATGAACTAAGCATCTGAATCTGTGGAATTTTTTAAACTTTTCCCGGAATTAGAAATGACACTTAAAAAAAGAAGAGAAAAAATGTTTATTAGCGTGCTACCTGAAGAACAGGTGGAAGTAGCGCTAACTCAGGAAGGTCAGGTCATTGAGTATTACGTAGAAATGCTCCATCAGGCCAAGACCAAAGGAAATATCTACAAAGGATATATCCACAACATCGATGCCGCTTTGCAGGCGGCTTTCATTAACTACGGAGCCGAACGTAACGGCTTTTTGCAGGTTGATGAAGTTCATCCCGAATATTATCAGGGAACATATAAGCTCAAGAAAGGGCATAGATACCCGCTATTGCAGAAGGTTTTAAAGCCAGGACAAGAGATTTTTGTTCAGGTTGTTAAGGAACCTACTGGCAAGAAAGGTGCTTTTTTGTCCTCGTACCTGTCCATTCCGGGGCGCTATTTTGTGTTGACTCCTGGGCGCGAACAGATCGGCATATCCCGCAAAATCGAAGATGAAAAAGAGCGCGCAAGGCTTAAAGAAATCATCGATTCAGTTAATCCCGGTGATGGGGTTGGGGTTATTGTCCGTACTGCAAGTATGGGCCAGAGCAAGTCCGCTCTAACTAGAGACTTCAAATTTCTCACCAGACTCTGGAACGATATCAGAACAAAAGGACAGGATATTCAACCGCCTGCTCCTGTATATGAAGAAATGGGTCTTGCAGCACGTTCCGTACGTGATTATCTCTCCTCTGATGTTACTGAAATCTGGGTGGACGATAAAGAAACTGCGGAGCAAGTTAAAAAACTTGCCGCGCTATCTTTTCCAAGACGCAATAATTTGGTCAAGCTTCACTCTGAGACAGATAAATCTCTTTGGGAGCGTTTCAATCTAGTTAAACAGGTCGAGCAGATCTACGGACGCGAAGTAAATCTTCCTTCCGGCGGCAGACTCGTTTTTGACCAGACTGAAGCCCTTACCGCTATTGATATTAACTCCGGAAAAATCGGCGGAGAGCGTAACTTTAAAGAGATGGCGCTCAAGACCAATAAAGAAAGTGCTGAAATGATTGCTTGTCAGCTTAAACTTCGTGACCTTGGTGGTCAGGTCGTTATCGACTTTATTGAAATGAAAGATCCGAAACATTGCCGTGAGGTTGAAAAAACCATGCGCGCCGCACTCAAATCCGATCGTGCGCGGACGGATGTTGGTCGCATTTCTCGTTTTGGGTTGATGGAACTTGTTCGTCAGCGTCTCGGATCTTCTGCCATTGCGGTTAGTACTGAGTCATGTCCATGCTGTTCGGGCACAGGGATGAGACGTAATATGGAATGGCAGTCCATGCAGGCTCTTAAAGATATTTACAGAATGCTTAGAAGACCCGGCTGTACTTCCCCGCTGAACTATGAAGCGGAAGAAGAGCTCGCTCTCTATCTTTTGAACCACAAGCGGCCCGCGATTGTTAATTACGAAAAAGCGTTTGATACAAAAATTAATATCGAGATTCAGTGGGCTGAGTAGTAAATGATCTAAATGTATAAGGCAGTGTTTTTGCTTAACAGCAGAAGCACTGCTTTTTTTTTACTAATTAAAAACGTGGAGTTATACTAATGGCTTCCAAAAGAATTTTACTTCATGCTTGCTGCGGCCCCTGCTCAATCACAACGATTGATATTTTACGGGAACAGGGTTTTGAAGTGACTGCTTTTTTCTACAACCCCAATATACATCCCCTGCAGGAATATGTCCGTCGCCGCGAATCCTTTTTAGAAGTAGCCAAGACTATGGACGTTAAGGTTATCGGAAGTACCACGGAATATGACTCGAAAAAATGGTTCCGCGACGTTGCCTTCCGCGAAGATAACCGCTGTTTTCACTGCTATGCTGATAGATTGGAGCGCACGCTATCGCTCGCAAAAAGGGGCAATTTCGACTTCTTCACAACAACTCTCCTTTACAGCAAATTTCAAAAGCACAAGTCCATTGCCGATCTCGGAAAAGATTTAGCCGCTTCCGGTAAATGCGAATTTTTATATTACGATTTCCGAGAAGGTTGGAAGGAAGGAATTGAGCGTTCAAAAGATATGGGGATTTATCGCCAGCAATATTGCGGGTGCCTATTCAGTGAAAATGAACGGTTCGCCAAGGAATTATAATTTTTCGTCCTGATATTGTGTCCTCTCTCGCTATTTGTGATGAGTTGTGGCATTTTAAATATGAAGCTCTATCATCTTATAAGTAAACGTTAAGCAACGGAGAAAGTTCATATGGAAAAACATTTATTGGTTTGTGTGTCCGATGACGGCACTGCAGCTTATTCTGTAAGGTTCATAAGAGATTTTTTTGATTCTCCATGCGATGTGCACGTGACTCTTTTTCATGTTGCTCCTCAGGGTGGAAAATGGGGTTCCCATAACCCTACTCAAAAGGGCAAGACGTTGCTCGAAAAAACTAAAAAATGGTTTGTAGATAATAGCGTCTGCACCGAGAGTAAAATTAAGATAAAAAGCGTCATCTCACGTGGCGGTATCGCTAGAGAAATAGTGCAGGAAGGACACAAAGGCATGTACGATGCTGTTGTTCTTGGGCGTCAGACCGCGTTCTTATTTGAAGAACTTTTTGATTACAGCGTTAGCCACAGAGTTATATGGGAAGATATTACTTTCCCGCTGTGGTTTTGTAAGTGTCCGCAGGAAATACCTAAAAAGGATGTCCTGTTGTGCCTTGGTGACGGAGAGCCTACGAAGAGAATTGCTGACCATGTAGGGTTCATTCTTAACGGAAATCCCAGTCATAATGTAACTTTATTGCATGTGCACAATGCAAAAGAATCCAACGCGGAAGATTCTAAAAAAATGTTCGTCGCAGCGCATGAAATTTTGGTTGCAAACGGTCTTGAAGCTTCGCGCATTACGGAGCGAATTATTGAGAACGTTAATGTAGATAAAGCTATTCAGGAAGAGTGCGCAAGAGGGCATTATGCCGCAGTCGCCATTGGCCGTGAATATCATAGCAAAACTGCAAAAGAAAAATTGCTACCTAATTCCATCAGTGTAAAACTTTTACGGAAGCTGGAAGGCGCTGCTCTTTGGATCAGCAAATAAAAAGCCGCATAAGGTAGTATTAAATGGCTCTAACTCACGCATTTTTTAATGCACCGCTATTGCAAGGGGATGGAAAAGAAGCAAGGAATCTGCTCCTTTATATCCATGTGCCTTTTTGCGTCCGCAAATGCCATTACTGCGCTTTTCATTCACAGGTTTTTAATCAGGTCACCTTTGCATGGTATCTCAAGACGCTTCTCGCTGAGATTGAATTATGGGGTCGCAGATTTAAAAAGCCCAAGATCGGTACAGTCTATTTCGGGGGCGGGACTCCAAGCCTAATACCACCTTTTCAGCTTGAATTGATAATGGATGCGCTTCGTAAGCATTTCACATTCATCAAGGGTATGGAAATAACCATAGAAGCCAACCCAGATTCCGCCAATGATAAGTCCTATTTTGACAGTCTTATCTCCATGGGTATTAATAGGTTGAGCATCGGATTTCAAAGCTTAGATGATCGCAATTTGATGGCTCTCGGCAGGCCCCATTCAGCAAGGCAGGCCGCTGAAACATACTACATGGCGCGCAAAGCAGGATTCGCTAATATCAGTATCGACCTTATGTGGGGTTTACCTCGTCAGAAGATGAAAGACTGGAACAATGAGCTTAAGGCTGTTGTTAAGCTAAAACCAGAGCATATTTCATCGTACGGGCTATCCATTGAACCCGACACCGTATTTGGGCAAAACCGAGCCGAAGTTGAACCCGAATTGCCGCCGGATAGCGAGCAAGCCAAGATGTTCATCTACGGCGCAGAGTTCCTAGAATCAATGGGCTATATTCAATATGAAATTTCAAGTTTCGCGCGTATAGGATTCACCTCACGCCATAATCAAGGTTACTGGGACAGGCTGGATTATCTCGGGATGGGGCCATCCGCAGTGTCCACAGTAGGTAATCGCAGATTTACTAATCCATTCTACATGGATGAGTATGATGCCGCCGTGCGCGGAGAATTCCTTGGTGAGGATTTTGAAGAAATAACAGACGAAATAAAAGCGCAAGAATTAGTAATGCTAAGTCTACGCACATCACGCGGATTAAAGCTGGCAGAATACACAGAACTGACAGGAAAAGATCTGATGAAAGACAAAAAGTCAGTAATAACCGCACTACACCAAAATGGCCTAGTACGAATAAGCGCAGGATTCATAAGACTAACAAAAAACGGAATGCTCGTATCAAACTCGATATTACAATCATTAGCATTTGATTAGGTATGCCTCCGGCGGCTTAAACCCTTTTGAGAAAAGGGTTTAAGAATCCCAAAACTTTTTGTTAAGAGGGTTGGGTACTGCTTGCCTAACCCAACTCCCCCTAAAAGGGAGTCCAGAGGGCCGTGGGCCCTTTGGTCCAGCCGAAGGCGAAATCACCATTCTTTCCCCTCTTTCTCTCTATATTTCTTCATCTTCGATTAAATCATAAGACTCAGCGGCATCACGTGCTAGATCATCGCAGCGTTCGTTTTCTGGATCGCCTGAATGTCCTTTTACCCATCTCCAGTCTACTGTGTGCTTGGCCATCAGAGGTATGAATTGTTGCCAGAGATCTTTGTTTTTAACGGGCTTCTTGGCAGCGGTTTTCCAACCATTTTTTTGCCAATTTGCTAGCCATCTTTTTGTGAAGGCGTTTTTTACGTACTGTGAATCGGTGAAAAGAGTGATGTCGCATGGTTCTTTTAGTTCGCTTAATGCTGCGATTACTGCGCGCATTTCCATACGATTATTTGTGGTGCGTTTGTATCCTTGAGAAATTTCGTTGCGATGCTCGTTGAAAAGGAGCACTGCTCCGTATCCGCCCGGTCCGGGATTACCGAGACAGGACCCGTCTGTATATATGATGACTTTCTTATTGGACATTAAAACCTGCTTAAATTCAGTTGCTATTCTTTGTTAACAGAGGATTCTGGATCGTGAAGATCTTCGTTGTATTCTTCTGACATGGGCTGAACATTGTTATCAACATTGAGAAGTTTCCCCCATATCATAGCGAGTGCTGTTTGTAGTGCTTCAGGCCATTTATCGTTTTCGAACTTGCCTGTAAAATGATTTTGCTCAAGATCTTCAATAAATTGTTGCCCTAAAGCTAACCGGACAAGGGACGGGAAGTGCAATATGACTTGATCGTATTCAGGAGCCAGTCCAATGAACATCTCTTTGGGCTCTGTTGAAATGTCGGTTATCATCTCATTCATTATATGCACTTTTGTGACTACACCAAACTCAGACCGCATGCCTCTTACAAAGCCTTTTATGTAATCTCTTTCAGCATTATCGAGAATTTTGGTTTGATCCCAAAGCGAGTTTCTCCCTTGTAGTTTTTCAAGGGTGGACACGTTGTTTTGCCAGAAAGCCCATCCTACAAGAGTGAAAATTACGAGCATTCCAAGTAATCGCATAAATTTTTCTTTGCGTGTGTTGCCCTTAGGCGCGATATTAAGTCTCATGCTGTTTCCTGTTCTTTTGTTGATACATTGCTATTAAGTTTCACTATATGAGCTTGTCGGTCATGATAGCAAGTCTTGGCTTTGCTGTAAAAGACTGCATTTATTGCGTACTCAACTCGTCACTTAACCGGGATAGAAGAGATTCTACTATGTGGCGTATTTCTGTCAATCTTTCAGGGGTGGAAGCTTCAAAGCGCAAGGTTAAAGCTGCTTGTGTATTGGATGCTCTTACAAGTGCCCAGCCATCTGCAAAAACGATTCGCGCTCCATCTATGTCGATGACATCGTATTCTGTTTTAAACTGTTCTGTGGCTAGGTCTACCAGATCAAATTTAATCTTTTCCGGGCAATCTATACGGAGTTCCGGCGTGAAGAATGTTTCCGGCCAATCTTCGAGCATCTGGGACAGTGGCGCTTCTTCCTGCGATAGAATTTCAATTAACCGCAGGGCAGCGTATAGTCCATCATCGAATCCGTAGAAGCGATCTGCAAAGAATATGTGGCCGCTCATCTCGCCGCCGAGGCCTGCGCCAGTTTCCGCCATCTTTGCCTTCATAATGGAATGGCCCGTTTTTGCCATGAGCGGCTTGCCGCCGTGCTTATCGATGTCTTCGAATAATAGTTGGCTGCATTTAACATCCGCAACCACCATTTCGCCGGGATTCTTACGAAGCATATCCCGCGCGTAGATGGCGAGGAGTCTGTCTCCGGGCATTAGTTTGCCCGTTTCATCAACGGCTCCTATACGGTCAGCGTCGCCATCAAGGCCTATACCTGCTTCGGCTCCATGCTCTACGACGGCTTCAAGCAAGTCTCCCATATATGCTTCAACTACAGGATCGGGATGATGGTTGGGGAAATCTCCATCTGGGTCACAATATAAAGGCACTACTTCTGCGCCAGCTTGGCGGAGCAGTTCAAGGGCTATATGTCCGCCCGCACCGTTTCCACCATCGAGGACTACTTTGACGGGTCTTTTTAATTTGATGCCGGAGAGTAGGTCTTCAATATAGTAGGGGACTATATTATGGAAAGAGGCCATGCCTGACCCTTCTGCAAATTTCCCGCTAGCCATAATATCGAAAATTTCCTGAATATCTCCGCTATGGATGGTGGTGTCTTCGCCCCATATTTTAAATCCGTTAAACTCTGGAGGGTTATGACTAGCGGTGATCATAACTCCCGCTTTGTAGTTTAACTTTTTGGCTGCAAAGTAGAATGCCGGACTGGGTACAAGGTCGAGAAAAAGGACATCCACGCCGGATTTGTTAAGCCCACGCAGTATGGCGGCTTGATAGGCAGGGGAACTGTGTCTGCAATCATGTCCGATAACAGCACGGTCCCATCCTTTGTTTATAAACCATGTGCCACATGCACGGCCTAAGTTTTCCACCCATTCGTCGTCGAAATCTTTATCTACAACTCCGCGAATATCGTATGCTCTGAATATTTCTCTGTTCATTTTTTTCATATGCTGAACTCTCCAATATACTTGGACGTTTAATTTATATGTTGTTTATAGTATCTTTGTTTGTTGAGGTAAAAGCATAATATGCAACTCTGTCAACTTTCTTGTTGGGTGAGTTGGCATTATTATTTTTCAACAATCTTCCCATCTATTGTCCGATCTTCCTTGACCTGTTCCCTTTGCTCGCATATCAAATTAGCATGAACTGGGACTGGGACAAACTATCGGAACAACGGCAGAGGAACACTGGCTCTAAACCGCCGGGTGTGGATGAAATAAACTCCACGATCAAAAAATTTCGCGGCTCCGGATTACCGGGTGGCAAATATATCATAATCGGAATTGTCGTACTTTGGTTTCTTTCAGGAATCTACATTGTAGAACCTGATGAAGTCGGTGTGGTAACTCGTTTTGGTAAATATGTTTCCACCACTAACCCTGGCCCGCACTACCATTTACCGGTTCCTATTGAATCGGTAATGAAACCACAGGTTACACGCATTAGGCGTGTCGAAGTCGGTTTCCGTTCCTTTGGATCTTCCCGCTCATTCACACAGGGGCAGTCCCGGAACGTCCCTGAAGAATCTTTGATGCTGACAGGTGATGAGAACATTGTTGATGTTCAATTTATCGTTCAGTATCAGATTAAAGATCCTGTTGAGTACCTTTTCAAGGTAACCAATCAGAACAAGACTCTTCAGGACGCAGCCGAAGCCGCCATGCGTGAAGTTATCGGTAAGACCAAAATTGAATTGGCACTTACTACAGGTAAGTTGCAGATTCAGACTGAAACCAGAGCTTTGCTACAAAAGATTGTGGATTCGTATGAGCTTGGTGTGAATGTTCTTGCAGTTCAGTTGCAGAATGTTCATCCGCCAGCCGAAGTTGTTGACGCTTTTAAGGACGTTGCAAGTGCGCGTGAAGATAAAAGCCGTTACATCAACGAAGCTGAAGCATATCGTAATGATATTCTGCCGAAAGCTCGCGGTCAGGCCGCTGTTATCCTTAACAAAGCTGAAGCGTACAAGGAAACTAAAGTACGTGTAGCTGAAGGTGAGGCTAAGAGATTCATGGCTGTTTATCGCGAATACTCAAAAGCGAAAGACATTACGGTTAAACGTTTGTATCTGGAAACAATGGAAAACATTCTTTCTGATCCTGATGTAACCAAGGTCATTCTCTCAGAGAGTGCTTCTAAAAGAGCGTTGCCATTTCTGTCTTTGGACGGTGGCTCGTTCCCGCAGAATGCTATAAATAGTAAGAAGGGGGTAAAGTAATGAGTTTACTTAAAAAAAGCTCCGCTCCCCTAGCTATATTACTTATAGTTTTAGTGCTCGGGTTTGTACAAAGTGCATTCATTGTAAAGCAGACCGAGAAAGCGATTGTATTGCAGCTTGGTAAGCCCAAAGCCGGACCTCTTGGACCGGGGCTTCATTTTAAACTCCCGTTCGTTCAGAACGTGATTTATTTTGATTCACGCTTGCTTGAGTATGACGCTCGTCCTGCTGAGATTCTGACTAAAGATAAGAAGAACATGGTTGTGGATAACTACTCCAAGTGGCGCATTACTGACCCCTTGCAGTTTTACCGTACCGTTACTTCTATTCCTCGTGCTCAGGCTCGCCTTGATGATATCATCTACGCTGAGCTTCGAGTCGCTCTTGGTGGATATACCTTGATTGAGATTATCTCCAGTGACCGTACTGCCATTATGACAGAGGTTACTTTGAAATCTAACGAACTTGTTTCAGCTTACGGAATCGAGATCAATGATGTACGTATTAAACGTACTGATCTACCACCTGAAAACGCCCGTGCTATTTACGGACGTATGAGGGCGGAACGTGAACGTATGGCTAAGCAGTATCGTTCTCAGGGTAGTGAAGCTTCAGCCCGCATCACTGCGCAGGCTGATAAAGAAAGAGCAATCACTCTGGCTGATGCCAACCTCAAAGCAGAAATTCTTCGAGGTGAGGGTGATGGGATTGCTACTAAGACATACGCGGACAGTTTCGGAAAGGCTGCTGGATTCTACGAATTCAAGAAGTCTCTGGAAGCATATGAAAAAGGTTTCAAGAGCAACACACGGATCATCCTTTCACAGGATAATCCATTCTTGAAATATATGAAGTAGTCGTTAGTAAAATAAGAACATGGGGGGAACTTTCTGAAGAAAGTTCCCCCCATACCCCCCTCAAAGACTTTTAACGGGGGAAGCT
This sequence comes from Maridesulfovibrio frigidus DSM 17176, assembly GCF_000711735.1. NCBI lineage: Bacteria > Pseudomonadati > Thermodesulfobacteriota > Desulfovibrionia > Desulfovibrionales > Desulfovibrionaceae > Maridesulfovibrio > Maridesulfovibrio frigidus. The sequence goes on along the minus strand of NZ_JONL01000002.1, from coordinate 498,450 downwards.
GTTTCCCAATATTAGGCCTCCCCCTTTTATTCGGAAACTTTTTTTGTATCTTCAGTAAAAGACTCCCCCTAAAAGGGAGTCCAGAGGGCCCCCGGCCTTCTGGTCCAGCCGAAGGCGAAATTCCCTACCAAATAAGCCCGAAGGGCCATCAAGCCTTAAAACGCCGTAGGCACAACCAACAAAATTTATGATTACAAAGGTGTTAAATGAAAATATCGCATAAACATGTTGTGGTTGGAGCAGGCATTACAGGATCAGTCATTGCGCGCCGCATTGCGGAAGATTGTGGTGAGCAGGTGCTTGTTATCGATAGCCGAGATCACATCGGGGGTAACTGTTATAGTTGCTTTGATCCTGAAACAGGTGTCGAGGTCCATAGCTACGGCACACATATTTTTCATACCTCCGAACGTAGAGTCTGGGATTACCTGAACCGTTTTACAGAATTTAATAGTTACCGCCATAAAGTTCTGACCACGTATAAGAATCGCACCTACCATATGCCAGTGAATTTACAGACGATTAATTCTTTCTTTGGTCTAAGTCTGCGTCCGCAAGAGGTTGCGGTTTTTATTAAGAAACAGAGCGAAAAAGAGAATATTACTGATCCGCAAAATTTGGAAGAAAAGGCGATTAGCCTGATTGGGCGTGACCTCTATGAGGCCTTTGTTAAGGGGTATACTCTTAAGCAATGGGAATGCGACCCGCGCGAACTTTCCGCTGAAATTATCAGCCGTTTACCTTTCCGTCATACTTATGAATGTGATTACTTCACTTGCCGCTATCAGGGGTTGCCTTACGAAGGTTACGGCAAAATGTTTGAGAACATGTTGGATCACGAGCTGATTACGGTTCAGCTGGAAACAGATTTTTTTGATATACGTAAAGATTTGCCGGAAGATTGCACCGTTTACTATTCAGGTCCGGTGGATAAATTTTTCGATTATCGCCATGGTGAACTAACGTGGCGTTCGCTTAGGTTCGAGTATGAGCATGAGGATGTAGCTGATTATCAGGGGACTTCGGTCATGAACTACGCGGATATTGATGTGCCTTACACTCGCATTCATGAATATCAGCATCTACATCCAGAACGTGAGAACAAGAGCGGCAAGACAGTCATCTCGCGCGAGTTCTCCATGAAATGGAAGCAGGGCGAGGAGCCATACTATCCCGTCAACACCGCAGAGGACCGCAAGATGATGGAATTGTACCGTAGCGATGCTGAGAAGCTTGAGAGGGTGCATTTTACAGGTAGACTCGGGCAGTACAAATATTATGACATGGATAAGGCCGTGCTGGCGGCGCTTGAGGTTTGTGATGAGGTTTTGAAGGGCTAGGCTTGTTGTTGTCCGGTAATTTTATAAAGTATGGGACACAAAAAACTCCTCTGAATCAATATTCAAAGGAGTTTTTTGATATAATTCAATGAAACGCAAAAATTATGCAAATATTTTATAAAAATTAAGATATTCTTGCGCGTTAATGTAAGTCTTATCTTCTTCTTTTTTACGCATGAAAGTTGAGATGTTTACAATGTTATTTTTTTCAGCACTTACAACTTTGTTCTCTAAGAGAGTGCTCTCATTGAGAATGTTAGGGGTTATTCCTTCAATTGGGAGGAATAGTTGCTCGTTCTTTTTCATTGTGAAGCTCCTTTACTATTTGGGCCTCGTACAAGGTGTAGCTATCTAAATATACACTAGTCACAGGGAGTATATCCCCGTCGCGTGTCTTATAATTACCAGATTTATCTTTTCTTTCAAACCATTTTTTAAAAAGTAATGCATATGCTTGAGGGGAGATTCCTGTAAACTGAGAAAAGACAAGCTTATCTTCAGGCAATGGTTCTCCGTTGTCATCAACTATAAAATCTTCAAAAAAATCTTTAGCTCTACTTTTAGGGTATGGTTCAATATATACGAGTCTTTTAATACCTACAGCAAGAATGTGTTTAACACAATTTTCGCAGGGGTAAGTAGTAACGTAAATAGTTCCACCATTCAAGCCATTTTTGGCTGTTCTGGCAGCACTTAAAATGGCTTCCATTTCGGCGTGTATTGCTCGTGAAAATTCAATTAGTCCTGAAATACCGGCTTTTTTCAGAGTATTACAAAAATCGTCTTTTTCGGTTTCTGGTAGGATCGCTTTTGTTTCTCGTAGCTGATTGTAGATAGTGTCTAACAATTTGTTGATTTCTATGGAGCTCCGACAATGTCCTTTTGCTTTGCAGAGAGCCTCACATGACTCTTTATGTTCATCAGAAGCAAGACCTCCACCAAAGGCGGGAACATCATTCCATCCAATTGAAATTAATTCATTATCTTCGTTTGATATTGCCGCGCCAACTTGTCTTGATAGGCACGTTGACCGAAGACTTGCTGAAAAGGCTTCAAACATCATTCGTTCCATGGCTGTGGGGCTTTTTATTGTTTTACCGAAGATTAAATTTAAGAAATCGTCTATTTGTGAGGTTGTTGATTTTGCCGCTTCATTGCTACTTAAGAATAGGTCAGCTTGACAGAAGACATCTCTAACGCCCTGTCCGTGTTCTATCCCTTCATCCAGGTCTATTTGTGATAGTGCTTCGTATTCATTTTTTCTTTGGGCGTCAGCTGCTTTCGTTGTTTCTTTCGGGCGAAAGCTATTCATTTGCTGTTCACGGCTGCCACTTACAGCAATAAGGAAAAGAATGTCTCCATAAACTGATTTTAAGAGTCTAAGTTCATCTTCATGCTTTATGGAGCGAATGATGTGCACTACTTTCATGGATTTAGGAACAGGGACGCCATTTTTCGCTTTTTCAATACCTTTATTTTTTAATCTATACGATGAAATCTCATGAATTGTCTTTTTCGCTAGAAAGTCAAACCCTTTTTTTTCTCGGAGGCAATTCCCCCATTGTTGAAGCTTGGATATTTTGATTGCTTGTCCCGAAGGCTTCGGTATTGATGATAAAGATGTCGGGAGGTCAGGGGCTTCAAATTTATTTTTTATTGCTTCATTTGTAAGCAGTGAGCTTAAGGTTATTTCATTGATTTTGTATTCGAAATCGGGTGATTTGAGTTTTTCTTTAAAAAGTTCAATTATTTGTTTTGATCCACCGCCTATCGGTTCTACAAAAGCAAATAGTAGTTCTTTAGTTTTTCTTTCTTCAAAACTATTGTAACCTAAAGTTTCTTGGCTGTTTTTCACTGATTCTAGAAGGGGTTTGCTCATAATATGTAACTGCTTATGGTTATACTGTTGCATTCAATAAGGATATATTATGTATAAGCGGTAGTTTGATTAAATAAATATGTCAATGTGTATAGTATTTGGTGGCGCATAAACGAGAGGGCATGGTGACTTTTGTAATTTGTAATCAGCCTAGTGTTTACAAGGATAAATGACGCTTTATTCGTCCTCATTTATGCGTATTATTGGCTAAATGGAACTTTGTTGGTCATCGATTACAGGGCTACTTGCTATATGGACACGGTTCGTCTTTGTGGATAGTTGCTGATATTGCTCCGAGCACGGTCCCTTTCTTTTCATAGTACTTGGTCCCGTCAATGCTCGTTTCCATGGCTGTTGCATCAATGAATTTAAGCCCTTTGATTGGCGCAAGGTCTGTCTTTACATCCGCAAGTCTGACTCCAGCTCTTTGTGAATGAGATTCTTTCATCCCTTTATCGCGATTTGAACCGTAGGCAGTTATCTTGGTTTCCGTACCAGCCATTAATGACATTATCTGATTCGTGAACACGTTGCGGTTGATGTCTGGAGTTATGAGGAACAGCTCTTTAAACTTTTCCATATCATCTGGATCTAGTGAACTTTTAAGGTCCACGAAAACTTCACTGAGAGGTAGACAGCCCATGCTGTGCCCCACTAAATAGATGGCGTTGGTGTCGGTTTGGGTCGCAACCTCGGTCAAGAACTCTAGTAGTTGCGGTCTTGCGTTCTTCGCTGTCTGTTCATCTGAGATATAATCGAGTTTAGATCCATTCGCGGGCCAGCTGTAAAAGAGCGTGGCACCGTTGAATTGGAGCTTATAGGTAACTCGTGCTGTGAGAAGGGCGGTCTCTTCAAATGAGATATTATATCCGGGCACGAAAACAAGTGTTGCTTTCTCGGAATTATCTGCGAAGCGTATATCAATATTGTCGCTCATACCGCGCATGGGGAGAGCTCGAATGTCGAGTAAGTCATAGCTTCCAGCCGGAGACTTATCAAAGGTGTGTATGGTGAAATTTGATTTTTGCAGACTGCCAGTTTTCTCATCATATGGAATAGTTACAGAGCATGATCCCCAGGTTAAAGGACCGCTCTTGTCGGTGTAATAGTCTGCCGCAACTGTTTTGCCTGTGGACGCTCTATTACTTGCGTAAAAAAGCTCAACTTCCTGATAGGGATCAGCAGTGCTTAAATTATTGGCGAACTTTGTGTACCACGGTTCATTGGTTTCCGCCTGTTTCTTTGAACTGCATGCTGGCAGTGCTGTCAGTAGAGCTATAAAGAATAATGCAATAACAACATTATATGATTGATGTTTTGTTTTCATGTGGCAGAGTCCTCCCGCATAGGAATTAGAGAATGATGATGATACAAATTATTACATATCATAATCATAAAGCGTCGCAAAGAGGCGAAGATTTTTTGCTAATGTGGCAGGTTAATACTCAGCGAGCCACTTTTGGGGGATAGACCAACAACCTTCCCTCGCAGATTCTACAAGGGCATCAAGCAGTTGCGCTACACCATTGTCTTCACATGAGGGGATGTGCAGGTCTGCTGATGGCAGAACTTCTTCCGCTCCATTAGCGACTGCGGCACTTAACCCCGTGGCCCCGAACATTGTCAGGTCGTTTTCGCTATCACCAATTGATACGCTGTTGAGGTCATGCCAGCCAGCTTCGCGCATGATATGTATTGCTGCAGCGTGTTTTCCGTGGCCTTCAGGGCATATTTCTAGGAAACCATCGGCGGTACGGACACAGGCAAGGCCGTGGTCGGCTGCTAGTTTTCTGACGAATTTACATCGCGCGCGGTCTTTGCGATTCGAATACGTTAAAACCTTGAAAATACCACCTTCGTTCGGAGTTGCGCCAGATTGCGGAAGGATCTCTCCGACTTCTACGTATGACTGAATTTCATCTTCTGTAAGCTTCGCTCTAGTCCATATCCCGTCAGCAACATAGCTCGCATAATTGATTCCTTCAGCTATTAGGATATCTTCAATCTTTTCATATTCAGTTACAGTCGGGCCATACGGAGTTAGCGCATCGTCTTTGATCATCATAGACCCATTTACCCCGGAATGCGGGCCTTCTAAGCCTGTATCTATTAAAAGATCACGGATGCTGATCAGGTGTTTACCTGTGATCAAGGACATCCTGCCTCCCGCGTTTTCGTAGCGGGATATGGCTTGAATTGTGTCATCGTTTAATTTTTTACCTGGGGCGATGAGTGTATTGTCTATGTCGCAAAAAACCCACGGAAGAGGCTGTTGCTGATGATTAGAGATGTCTTCGATATATGAAGCTTGGGTAGCTCTTGCTTTCGGAAGGGTTACCTTTGCAATTGCTTTGGCGTCACTGTCAGGACCAAATCGTTTCTGGAATTCGGCGATTCTTTGTCCGAAAGTAAAAGATTGTCCGATAGGGGAAGTCCTGAAATCGCAGTAGCTTACACCTTTAAGAGTCAGGTTGCTTTCAGGCGGAGGAGTGAAGTTTTGATAAATCTTATTAATTTCAGGCAGAAATTGGATGTCGCGTGCTGTACTTGAGTGCCATAGAACGGCTTCGATTACTTCATCATTAGCACCGGCGTAAGCTAGGTATGCCGCGCCATCTAAGGGGTGAAAGCCTGTCTGCTGCAACTTTTCTGAGTATCCAACGTCGTGAAAGAGTGCCGCTGTAATCAGGTTTTCTGCTCTCTCGGCGCTAAGGCCTGTTTGCTTGGATATTCTTTCGGCAGTGCGAGCCGCTTGTCTCATGTGTGCTAAGCGAGTGGAGCCTTGCGGATAAAATGAGCTAGCGACTTCATCGGTGAGAAGGATATTTTCAGTTCCAGTAATATTGGGGAACAATTCTTTTAATTTGCAGGAAAGATTCACGGAATTCTCCGATTGATAATTCTTAAGTATGGGTTGAATGTTCAGCTCATTTGGTAATCTTGCTGGTTACAAAGTCAAGTTATGATCTTGTTACAAATAAATAAGCCGCTTAAATCGATAGATCTAAGCGGCCTTATATTTTAGCTTTAATTACTTTGTACTAAGATGATATTTTTTTTACTTCGGCAACAAGTCTGTCGAAGACTCCGTCAATGTCGAGGTTGGTTGTATCAATTATGATGCCATCATCGGCGGGCTTAAGAGGCGCTTCTTTGCGGTTGCGGTCTTTGTCATCTCTAGTCCCAATCTGTTCAATAAGATCATTTATATCGGCTGGTTTGCCCATCTCTTCAAGCTGTTCAAAACGTCTACGAGCGCGTTCTTCAAGCGCCGCATCTAAAAAGAATTTGCATGGAGCCTGTGGGAAAATGACTGTTCCCATATCCCTTCCTTCTGCGATGAGCGAAGTGGTTTTTCCAATCTCGCGCTGTGCAATCTTCAGATAGGTGCGAACAGCTGGAATCATGGCAAGATTAGAGCCCCACATGGCGACCGTTTCAGTGCGGATGTCGCTAGTTAGCGGCACATCGTTAAGGCTGAGCACAGAATCGCTTCCTGAACCAGTGAGCGTGAAGGATAGCTCTTTAAGTGCCCCTTCAATCTTTTCTATATCCCAGTCCCATGAACCTTCGCCAAGTTTCCACGCTGTTGCTCTGAACATTGCTCCTGTATCGAGGTATGCAATTTCAAAATGGTCGGCAAGGCGCTTAGCTAAGGTTGATTTACCAACTCCTGCCGGCCCATCAAGGGTGATGATAAAAGGGGTAGCCATTAGAGTAGCTCCTTAAGAGTATCAATAAAAATTTTATTCTCCACATCTGTTCCCATGGTCACGCGAATATATTCACTAAGGCCAAAGCTCTTAAGCGGGCGAACAATAATTCCGCGCTTTAGAAGCTCTTCGAAAACTTCTCCCGCGTCCCGAGTTGGCTTGAACATGATAAAGTTAGCTTGTGATGGCAGGACTTCGCAGCCCATACCCCTAATTTCGTCCGTAAACATCTTCCTACCGCGTAGAACGACATCCACTGTATCATTGTAGAACTTGTCGTCACCAAGCACCGCAATGGCAGCTTCTTCGGCGAGCAAGTTGACTGTGAAAGGGGGGCGTGCACGGTTGATGAATCCGGTAAGTTCCGTACTCATGATGCCGAACCCGACTCGCATACCCGCTAGCCCGAAAGCTTTGGAGAATGTTCTGAGCAATACTACGTTCGGGAATTCCTTAAGCAAAGGACGCATGTCATACTCTGCGGCTGGAGTTGCAAAGTCGATGTATGCCTCATCAATGGCGAGAATTGTTTGCTCGGGAATGGACTCAGCCATTTCGCGAACTTCTTTAGCTGTGACAGCAAGCCCTGTAGGATTGTCAGGAGTGGTCACAAAGACGATAGCTGTTTTATCTGTGACAGCTGCGGTCATAGCTTTGAGAGGATGCTTGTGCTCTGCTTCACGCGGAATCTGCCTGAAATTTATACCGCTTAAGCGTGACATGAGATTGTACATGCTGAAACATGATTCGTAGGAAAGCACTTCGTCACGGCCAGGCTCAGCTTTTACCCGGACCAGCAGGTCTATTATTTCGTCCGACCCGTTACCGCAAATGATATTTTTCTGAGTTACACCTATGCGCTCGGCAATGGCTTTATTCAGGCGCGGATTTCCATTATGCGGGTAGCGGAAAATATCAGGAGCATGACGGTTGATAGCTTCGATAGCTACAGGTGACGCTCCAAGTGGGTTTTCATTACTTGCGAGCTTGATAACCGATTCCAAACTGTACTTTTCCTTGATCTCTTCGATGGTGAGTCCGGGAACGTAGGGCTTGGTCTCCATCACGTCTGGGCGGACTTTGATAGGGGACATGCTGATATCCTTTTTTACTTGTGGTAATTAGTAGAATGAAGCGGAAGTATAAAAGTAACGCGCTTCATGGTGAAGCTACTCTAGTAGTTTGGATGATGGATTTTGTCAAAAAAAACCCCCTTATTCTGTGGTAAATAAGGGGGGTGTTTCAGGTGCTTGCCGCGATAGTTGTCGGTATCGTTGAGGCTGTAACCGTGATTGCGTAATTATTCAGGTCTGACTGTGAGTACAGGACATGTGGCAGACTTTACGATCTTTTCTGCAACGGAACCGAATAGGATGCGGTCAATTCCAGTGCGTCCGTGGGTACCCATGATAATCATATCTACCTTTTCTGAGTCAGCGATGTTGATGATTTCTTCAGCTGCATATCCTGTTACAACCTTTCCGCTAACTGGAACTCCTTCAAAGTTTTCATTGATGAAATTTTCCATGGTTGTATCTGCTCCGGTAACAATCTCACCTACAAAGTTTTCAATAGAGCTTGGAGGTACATGGAATCCAACATATTGATCTAATGAAGGAGCTACATATAGGCATATGATTTCTCCGCCCATTGTATTAGCGAGTGTGGCTGCATAATCTGCAACAACAGGGCTGTGATCTGAAAAGTCAACTGCGCATAATATCTTCTTAATGGTAGCCATAAAATATACCTCCGAAATCGTAAGTTTGAATCAACACTGTGAAATTTCATTATCTTTGTTTAAATAGTAACTGATTGTGGATGTCATGGACAAGCTTTTTCTTATGTTTTATGATCAGATAGGAAAAAAAGAGTAAGTCACAATTTTTTTTACAAATACGGGAAATTATTTCCGAGCACCATTTTCATAAAAGGTCATTAAATCAGTCTCTTGTGAAAAGTCTAGACTTTGGCATGATGTTCGCAACATGTGTTTGAAACCAAAGGCTGAGGAGAAAAAGATGAAGATTAGTCCTGAACAGATTGAAGCACTGCAGCAACAACAGCAGCAGCAAGCTAACAAGACTAAGAAGGTAAACGGAGCAGCATTCGGGGAATTTTTGAATTCTGAAGTCCAGCAGTCAGCTGGAACTCAAACTTCAACAGCCCCCCCAGTTCCGGGTCTTCAGACCATTAACCCTTTGATTCAGATGCAGCAGACCGCCTCAGTGCAGTCTGTAACACCGAACGAAGGTGAGTTCGTCGGCAAGGTTGAAAACCTTTTCGGACAGCTTGAAAACTACGCACAGCAGTTAGGTTCCCCTGAAGCGGGATCTCTAAAGAATGCTTACAATACTCTTGAAGGTGTTCAAGGTGGAGTTGATTCCCTCAAGAAGGATTGGCCCGGCGTAGAAAGCGAAAATCCAGAATTAGGCAGCATTGTAAATGAACTCGAAGTAATGGCGATGACCGAACAGATCAAATTTAACCGCGGGGATTATGTTTAGTCTCAATTAAGACTGGACATGGGAGATTTTAACACTTCTCCTTAATCCTCGTTGCGTGAGTCCGCTTGCGCAAAAAACCGAATATCCGAATGGGTATTCGGTTTTTTTATATATTATGAAAAATTGATTTAAGCATAAAAAAAACACCCGCATACAACTGCGGGTGTTTCATATTTAAAATCTGTAAGCATATGTTAAAAAAGAATAAAATCTGCTATTATTTGAAATCAACTTTGAATGGCCAAGCCATGATGCCGCCTTCCATAACTTTCACATTTGTCCAGCCATTTGCTTCAAGCATTCTCTGTGCTTCATAGCCTCGCATAGAGATTTTGCAAAATGTAACAATTTCAGCATTCTTGTCTTTTGGAAGTTTATCCAAAGAGTTGCGCACTGCCCCGAGTGGAATTAAAGTTTCGCCGACATTAAGCCGCATTTCTTCGAATTCGATAGGAGAGCGAACATCCATAATAAAAGGAGCTGAACCTGCGTCAATCTGCTTCTTAACGTCAACATTGCAGATGCCCGTCATCAGGCCAGCCATTTTGTTTTCTAAAATATGAGCTGTAGCAATGAAATGATCAATTGCTAGAGAAAAAGGTGGTGCATATGGAAGATCCGCTACGCCGATGTCGTAAATAGTATTGCCATTTATAACAGCCATGGCGGCTTCGGCTACCTGACGATTAACCTCACCGGGTCCAACGCACTGAAATCCAAGTATACGTCCGGTTTTGGCCTCTGCAACCATTTTAGAAACTAGTAGTTTAGCTCCCATAAAACCCGGTTTATCAAGGCTGGCGTTTGTTGCAGTGACCACCTCGTAACCTTCTTCTTTAGCGCGCTTCTCTGACATCCCAGTGGAACCCGCACTAAAGTTAAAGACCTTGCAGATTCCACTATTAACAGTCCCGGGGAAAGTGGAGCTGTCACCATGGATAATATTGTTAGCAGCTACTCTAGCTTCAAGATTGGCAAGGTCGCCATAAGGAGCATAGGTCATTTTGCCTGTGATGCGATTTGGTATCTCTACGCAGTCACCGGCAGCATATATGTTAGAATCGGAAGTCCGCATGTGCTCATCAACGGCTATGCCGCCAAAAGCACCTATGTTCAATCCTGCTTCTTTCGCTAAATCGACATTCGGAACCACTCCGATAGCAACTACAGCCAATTCACAAGGTACAATGGATCCGTCAGTAAGCTTGACGCCCGTCAGCTTTCCATTTTCCCCTATAAATTCGGCCACGCCATTTTCGGTGTGAACAGTGACTCCCTTGGATGCCACGTGCTTTTCCATCAATTTAGCCAATTCCCAATCCAAAAACATTAGTAGCTGGGAGAGCATTTCAACAACGTTAACATTCATGCCTGAATCAGCAAGAGCTTCGCAAACTTCGATACCTATTAATCCGCCTCCGACAATAACTACATCCTTTACTTTGCCGGAATCACGTAATTTACGTAGGTTATCGGAATCGCTCATCTTAGATAAAGACTGCACGCCATCCAGGTCTATACCCTTAATAGGTGGGCGACGCGGTGTTGCGCCAGAGCAAATCACTAACTTGTCATAAGGTAGAGTGGTTTTTTCACCCGTGATAACATTAACACAGTCAACATTCTTGTTATTCCGATCAATGGCTGTAACTTCTGTGTTAACACGCGCGTCAATACCTTTCGCTGCTGCGAAAAAGGCTTCATTGCGAATAACCCCTGTGGGGGTGGCAATCAGTTGGTTGCGATCATCAAAATTTCCGCCAATATAATAAGGGTAGCCACAAGATGCCATGGACATCTCAGGGGCTTTTTGCAAAAGTGTGACGTTTGCGGATTGATCGAGTCGCTTTGCGCGTGCAGCCGCTTTTGGTCCTGCAGCAGAACCTCCAATAACAACTATATTCAGTGAACTCATGTATTAGCTCCTTTTTAAGGATGTTTTATTTTTCAGTTTAATAATCAAAACAGGGATTAGTCCGTGCGTTTTTTTGCTGATTTGTTTCAACAAAAACAAACACAATACCTATTTTATAATTGAAAGATATTAACTATAGCCGAAGTGCTTTGATTTATACACACATCCAAAATAAAATTACATTGATCTCGATCAACTTAACAAAATTTTAGGATAATAAGATGGAAAAACAAGAGTTAAAAAAGATCATTAGTAAATTTACTATTTTTTCAAATTTGGATGATCTTAATCTTACTTGGTTGGTGGAAAATTCCGTAGTGACCCCTATTCCTAAAAAATCACTTTATCTTCGGGAAGCTAATTTATTGCAAGGTATGCATATTTTACTTTCAGGAAAAGTTAAACTTTTTAAGTTAGCTGAAGAAGGAAAAGAACAAACCATTTTTGTTTTTGGACCCGGTGAACCATTTTGTCTATGCTCGACCTTTTCTGATGGCAAAATGCCTGCAAACTTAAGTGCTTTGGAAGACAGCAAAGTGCTTTTTATAAATCCATCCAAATTTGAAGATTTAATTAAAGAAGATCCATCAATTTTACTTAATATGATGAGCGTCATGGCTAAGCGTCTTAAAGAAGCAATGGTCATGATTGATTCACTTTCTCTCAAGCAGATTCCCTCCCGCTTGGCAGCATATTTTTTAAGTCATAATGAAAATGGGTGGTTGAAATTAGATATATCTTATCGGGAACTTTCAAAAATTATTGGAGTTACGCCGGAAGCTCTTTCAAGATCACTGAAAAAGATGAGCAAACATAACCTGATTGAAGTTGATGGTACCAACGTTAATCTTTTGGATAAAACACGATTGGAAGCTTGCCGCGATGGGAATTACTTGTTTTAGACGCAAAAAAAGCCCTGCTTCATTACGAAGCAGGGCTTTTTAAGTACCTAGGTGGGGAGCTGATTCTGACTAGTCAGATTCAGTTAGCTCGCCGAGGTCGCGCTTGATGTCTGTGGCAATCTTATAAAGGATTGTCAGTACCAGAGCACCGAGAGCGTATACCATCATGGAAATCATCAATTCTTTGCCTGTAGGCCAGTAAGTGGTGATTTCGTTGAATGGGTTTGGTGTAAGACCACCGATCAATAGAGCTAGACCCTTATCAATCCAAGTTGCGATAACAAGCATGACGAGCGCCCAAGGGAGCATCTTCTGGTTGTCGCGGAACTTAGGCGGAACAAGCATAGCTAAACTGATGAATGCGAGTGCTGTTGCAGTCCACATCCATGGAACCAATTCATGATGACCATGACTACCTACGAATAGGTATGCGATGGAGTGCATGTGTCCAGGAATGTTGGAGTAGAACGCTGTGAATATTTCTAATAAGAAGAAAAATACGTTCACAAGCATTGCATAAGTGATGATCTTTGCAAGTGTACCGATTGCTGATTTACCTGGGTCGTAGCCAGTAACCTTGCGGGTAATGAATACAACCAAAAGTAGAATAGCAGGTCCAGCACAGAATGCAGACGCTAGGAAGCGAGCAGCCAAGATGGCGGTGAGCCAGTAGTGACGGCCAGGAAGCCCAGAGTACAAGAATGCCGTAACAGTATGGATAGAGAACGCCCATACGATGGATGTGTAAGCCAAAGACTTAACCCATTTCGGTGGTTTAACACGCTGGCGTTCTGATTCCAAACATGTCCAACCGATAACAACATTCAAGAGAAGGTAACCGTTAAGAACGATCATATCCCAGAACAGAATGGAGTTAGGAGTTGGATGGAAGATAATGTTCAGCATACGCTGTGGCTGCCCGATATCTACGATAATGAAACCGAGACACATGACAACGGCTGCGATAGCCATGAACTCACCCATGATTACCATGCCTTTAAACTTCTTATAATGATGGAAGTAGTAAGGCAGAACGATCATAACACCGGAAGCGGCGAGACCGACCAAGTAAGTAAACTGGGCAATATAGAAACCCCAAGAAACATCACGGCTTAGACCAGTGATGGTGAGGCCTTCTTGCAACTGATTGATATATACTGTGAAGCCAGCACCGATTATTAGAAGCAGGAAGAAAATCCAGCTCCAATATTTCGGGCCGCCTTTGAGAGCTTTTTCGATCATATCAGCTTCCCCCTAAATGATGTAGTAAACGCCCGGCTCAGTGCCGACTGCGGGTTTCCTACGAATGGTGAAGTTTTCTCTTAGAACTTTTCTGACTGAAGAGTCAGGGTCCTGCAAGTCACCAAAGGTTATTGCGCCACTGGATTTTTCCACACAAGCAGGCATTTCGCCGATAGCGAGACGCTCAACACAGAAGTTGCATTTTTCAACAACTCCGCGCATGCGAGTAGGGAACTTCTTATTGATCTTATCCATATCCATAAATGGTCTAGGATCCATGAAGTTAAAGCTACGTGACCCATAAGGACATGCAGCCATACAGTAACGACAGCCGATACAGCGATGGTAATCCATTGCTACGATTCCGTCAGCGCGCTTGAAGGTTGCCTTTGTAGGACAAACTCTTACACATGATGGATTTTCGCAATGGTTGCAGAGTAATGGAAATCTGCGTTTTTCGAGATCTTCGGATGGGAAATTGTTTTCCTGTTCAGGGAAAGTTTCCGCATATGTACCTTCCCACAACCATTTAACTTCCTGTTTACCAGGAATCGTTGGAACGTTGTGGATGTGGTGACAAACTTCAGCCAGAGTTTCTATTGCTTCTTCAGTATTTAATTTGCGAGTATCTACAACCATTGCCCAGCGTTTAGCATGCAAAGTTTTAGCGTTGACAACAGCATGTGCTTTGCCAGCTCCGCCTCCACCTGATGCTAGAGCTGCAGCTGTAGGAGCAAGACAAAGTCCTGCTGCTGAGAGACCTGCAAACTTGAGGAAGTTTCTTCTACTCTGTTTCATTATTTTGCCTCCTTTGGAGGTACGTGGCAATCCCAGCAGTACGGGGTTACACCAGCGTCAGTATGACACTTGTCACAGAATTCAGCTTTACTTGTATGACATTCCATACAGGTATTCTGAAGGCTAATGGTGTATTCCTTGCCGCTAGCACTGATGTACGTCCGCTTGCCTTCACGAAGAGCCATGTCTCTCCAGTCGTTCAGGAGCTGCATGTGCGATGTACGCATTTCTTCTTTGGGAGCGATACACTCTGTCGAATTCTTAGGTAGTTCAATCTTAGGCTGTTCGTAAGAACCGCCCATGTTTGCCCAGAATGGAAGAGAAACGAGTCCAATGAAGATAACTAGACCTGTTATGATTTTTCCACCGTTATACATATATTAGCCCTCCTTCCCAGGCAGAGGTTCCAAACGAAGGTCAGTTTCTCTTTCTTTCTCGCCGTCGAGAATGAGAGCGTTACCGACAAGTTCGTGAACACCACAGACGTCAACGCCTGGAGCCCAGTAGTTGGAAAGCGGAATAAGTGTAGCACGGTCAATTGCACAGATACAGGCCATCATGTTTACATCATGCTCTTCCTGAACTGATTTGAGAGCGTTACCGCGAGGTAAGCCTCCGCGCATACGAATTTCCATGATTTCGTCTGTGTTCAAACCTGATCCACCAGCACAACAGAATGTTTGCTCGCGAATGGTCTGCTCAGGCATTTCATGGAAGTTTTTCAGCACGTTATTGAGAACGTAGCGAGGCTCATCCAGAAGACCCATAGCCCTTGCAGGGTTACATGAATCATGGAAGGTCGCACGTATGTGGTCATTTCTGGTCGGATCGAGGTTCAGCTTATCATGTTTCATGAGGTCAGCTGTGAACTCTGTGATGTGGACCATTTTAGTCTGAGCAGCACTTTCAAATACAGTACCGGTGATCGGGCTTTTAGGAACTTGCAAGAAGTCCGCTGGTCCGTTCATTGTGTCCATGTACTGGTTGATAACACGCCACATATGCCCACACTCACCACCGAGAATCCATTTGGACCCGAGGCGCTTAGCTTCAGCATACATCTTTCCGTTGATTTTCTTCATCATGTCCGCAGAAGTGAACAGACCGAAGTTACCACCTTCAGATGCATATGTGGAGAGAGTGTAATCAAGACCAATGTGATCAAATAGCATCAGGTAACCCATGAAGGTGTAGATGCCTGGATCAGCAAAAACGTCACCTGAAGGAGTAATGAAGAGAACTTCATGACCTTTTTCATTGATGGGAACGTTAATTCTTTTGCCTGTGACTTCTTCGATATCGTCAACCATGAATTCAACGATGTCTTTGAAAGCGTGAGGCTGAATTCCGAGATGGTTACCAGTGCGGTTACAGTTAGCCGCAGGTTCCATGATCCAGTTAATGTTCACACCGCAAAGTGTGAGCAGCTCACGAGCCATCATTGTGATTTCAGCTGTATCGATGCCGTAAGGGCAGAACAGAGAACAACGACGACATTCAGTACACTGATAAAAGTATATGAACCATTCTTTAAGAACGTCTTCGGTCATGACTCTGGAACCTGTGAGGGTTGTCAGAATCTTTCCGGCCATGGTGAAGTCCTTACGGTAAACAGAACGCATAAGCTCTGCACGTAGGACTGGCATGTTTTTAGGATCGCCGGAGCCGATGAAGAAATGACACTTGTCTGCACAAGCACCACAACGAACACAGACATCCATGAATACTTTCAGAGAGCGGTATTTATCCAATCTCTCTTTGAACCCTTCGTGGACAATGTCCTGCCAGTTTTCGGGTAGTTTCCAGTCCACGTCTTCGGGATTCCATACGCGTGGGTTTGGTAAACCTAAGTATTCAAGTTTATCCACTTTAGCGGGATAACACCAGTTACCGGGTGAAAAATCAACCGGAGTATCCATCCAACCTGTGGACGGTGGCGTATAATTAATGCTTTTAAAAAGCTCATCAGCTTTTGGGAGGTCAGCCATGTCAACTCCTCAACAAAAGGTATTTTAAGGTCTAACTAGCAAATAATGTTCAGCGAACTTTATTATGCGTCTTTTTCCACAGGGAGACCCGCTTCAATCATTGGTTCCCTGAAATCATCTTCATAAGCCTCATAGCTATGTGGCTTGATGTTAGGATCATTCCATGGGTTCTCGTGATGCTTAATGCGTGAGTTGTTAGGCAAATTCCTTGTAGGAGAAAGGAAAACACCACCAGCATGCATAAGCTTGCTGAATGGGAAGTAAATCAAAAGAGTACAAACCAAGAAGATATGTACGTAAAAAGATACATCCACATTAGCAGGAATAACGGGGTGGAAAGTGACAATTCCCATAGTAAGCTGCTTAATAGCTACAACATCAACATGAGCGATAAAGCGCATGTAAATCCCTGAAAGGGCGATGGAGATAATGAGCAACAGTGGGAAGTAGTCAGTAACCAGAGAAATGTAACGGAGTTTTGCGTCCCAAAGTCTGCGTGCGAGCAAGAATGTCACACCGACCATGATAAGCACGTCACTCATATACATTCTAGGAGTTCCGATCTGCATGATTCCGTCAAGCATTTCAACAAAACCGATAACAGCAGGAATCGGTTCAAAGAAAAGTCTCATGTGCCTGATTACAATAAGCAGGAATGAGTAATGGAAAAGCAGGGAGAAAAGCCACAGCCATTTAGCTGAAGCGTATGTAACTCTGCCATCTTTGAGGCCTACTGTGGTATTCCGGAATAATGACCGGAAACAGCAGATCTCAAGGACCATTCTGATAAAAGTTTGACCCGTGGTCACTGGGTTGTCGAACTTGTTGTGATGGATGAAGTCCAAAGACTTCTGTTGTCCGCCCGTGGTCGGAATACAAAAAGGAACAGGGCTCTTTGCCCATTTAATCATCCGGTAAGCAAAACCTACCAGAAACACGGCAACAGCTACTACTGGGAGTACTGTTCCGAAAAGTTTTGCCATATGCGCTGTTTCTACTCCAAAGAGAGCCAGCAGCACTAGGGCAAAAACTAAAACGAGTGAGTACAAAGCGTTCATCTACCTTCACCTCGCTTATAACGTTTGGCTTCCTGGGGAAGCCGGCCACTACACCTGTCCGGCCCCTTTGGCCGAAGCATCCTCAATTTCGTTGACACGCCTTAAGAGCATATGATGGGAGCGTTTTACTTCCTCAATTCTCATTTGCGTGATCAAATCTCTATTCTTGGTATAGATGTCGAACGCGATAAGTCCCAGATTATCAATCCGGGTCTCAAACGCGAGCAACTCGTCAAGTCTGCCTTCTTTTTTTAGAACCTGCATAAACTCATCTCTTAGCAGTTTCTTGAAAAGGAAAACAAAGCTCAAAGCTCTTGATGGCGCAAATTCCTGTACGGCCCTGATTTTAATCAAGTCCTCAATGGTCTTTGCTATTGCGTCTACATCTTTCCATTCAATAATTAGGTCAAAAAGTTCTTTTGTGACCCTTTGAGTAGTTATCCCAACAGGATTAGTGAATTTGTCACTGTTACTCTTCCATATTTTCTGAGTCGCCTCAGGATAGGAAGATAGAACAATATCAAACCATTTTGCTGCCAGAACTTCTTTCTTCTCTAAAAGCATTTCTTCGAGATTCATTGTAAGTCCCTGAATTAATTAAAAAGGACAGTAATAAGAGCCCTAGAACTTAACGCTCAGGCCTCTCAAAATAATTCCAGTCTGACAATGAGGCTGAAAATGTGAAATTTGTCACAGCGTGACTAACTGCTCGATATCCCAGATACACTGGGATTCGTCAAGGTATTTTCCCTCAAAAATGAGACCCTTCAGGGTATGAATTTCTGATCTTAACGAGTGAAAAGAATATTAGCTCATTAGTTATTTAGTGATTCATAAGTTTGAAAAAGGGTGGCTTTTTCTGTTGTAAGGAAGTTGTTGTTTCTTATGGTAAATTTTATCTATCTAAAATAAAAGAGATTTTTAGTGGGAGCAATAAATTATAATTAAAATTTAGCAAATGGCGAGGTATGATGTTTAGACTTTCATAAACAAATACTACATGGTTTATTGTGAATAAATCATGGGTTACGGGTGGTTGTAATTTTTTTTCAATAAAATTTATGAAGGCAAGTAAATATTAATTTTGCTTCTATAATATATGGGGCTGTAATGAATGTACCAGATCCGTTAATTGTTTTCCCAGAAGGTTGCCGTCATGCGCAGTTTATTAAGAGATATAAGAGGTTTACCGTAGAGGTTTTGCTCGACGGGGAAATTGTAGGTGTACATACAAATAATACTGGTTCTATGCTCGGGCTTTTGCGCGAAGGTCAGGATATCTTTATCTCTCCGGCTTTAAATCCTGCTCGAAAGCTTAAGTGGACTTTGGAGATGGTCAATTCTTGCGGAGGATGGGTGGGTGTTAATACATCTGTTCCCAACAAAATGATCCAGTGTGCTTTTGAAGCCGGAATTTTGCCCGAGCTTGCTGGGTATACGGACATCAAGCGTGAAGCGAAAGTCGGCAAAAGCCGTCTTGATGCTAAATTTACTGATGAAACCGGGAAATTACCGGATCTCTGGGTTGAGTGTAAAAATGTGACACTTGTTGAGGATGAAGTCGCTTGTTTTCCAGATGCTCCGACCGAGCGCGGGCAGAAGCATTTAGTTGAACTCATGGAGCTTGCTAAGGGTGGTTGCAGGGTCGCCATGTTTTTTTTCATCCAACGGAATGACGGGAAGTGTTTCGGGCCTGCGGACTTTGTAGATCCACAATATGCAAAGTTGTTTTTTGAGGCTCTTAAAGCTGGTGTAGAGTGTTGGCCGTATGAAGCCATTTTAAGTGTAAAGGGTATTTCTGTGGGTAAAATGATGAAGTTTTAAAACTCCCATGATCGATAATCACATGATCAAATATGTTGAAAACCCCTTATGTCTAAGAATCAGACATAAGGGGTTTTCAGGCCTAAGGGGGTGTTGAAAAGCTTGGTGTACGGACAGGCCCGGGTAAGCCCGCCCGAACACCATAAGGAGCTGGATGCCGAAATTTTTGCCGGGAGGGTGGAGCTCCCGGCATGAAACCAGCCTCGGAATGGTTTGCCTCAGAAATATGTAGAGGCAATATGCAGAACGATTACTTTGGACGAGTTCCACATTGGTCGAGCTGTTAAAATTTAGTTTAGCTGCATTTACAGGCTTTTGCTGATTCCCTTTCGCGTTGAAGTTCAAGTTTGCGAACTGTTCTGCGTTCTAAGGCTTCTTTATTTCGCCGATGATCTTCTCCACTTTCAAGGATAATCTGAGGGACAGGAGACGGTTTTCCGTCTTCTCCCATTGCTACAAAAGTCAGGTACGCAGAATTTGTGTGCCGAAATTCTCCCGTCAAAAGATTCTCAGCTTCAACTCTGACCCCTATTTCCATAGAAGTTCTGCCGACCATATTCACGTTCGCGTGAAGGTTAATCAGCTCACCCACATATGCCGGTCGCAAAAAATTCATTCTATCGATGGAAGCCGTTACTACAGGCTTACGAGCATGGCGCATTGCGCATGTAGCAGCAATAAGGTCTAGCTGTTTAAGGAGAACTCCACCATGGAGATTGCCTGCTGGATTAGTGTCCTGCGGTAATACTCTGTAGGTTGTATGTGATCTGCTTTCACTGACCTTTTTATCTTTCATCGCTTGTACCTAGCCCTTTCTCTATATTAGTAATACGATCGTATTACAAATTGATGCTTTATGTAATCGTAAATATCCTAGCGCCCTTTACCGAACTCAACTCTGGCTTCCCAAATCATTTTTGCAATGCGCTTACCCAGATCCAACTGTCTTGTACTAATTAATGCTTCGGCAGCATCTCTGTTGCCACCTGCTTTGAGTAGCGTAGCAGATTCCAAGTCCCTGAGATAATTCTCACATTCTCGGATTAGCTTCGAGAGGTTCATAGTCTCAAGCTCTGGTGGGATCCTTACGGATTTTACTTTTTTACTCATAAATTTTCTTTGCTGTCGTCATTCTTTGAAGACTTTTGCCAGATTATTGAGAATTGTCAATACATTTGTAATACAATAGTAAATTAAACGAACTTTAATTGCTCCATCGTTTAATTTTATTTCGATTGTGAATAGTATTCGTTAACAACTGCATAAATCAATTTTAGTGATTCTTAAACGTAATACAAATGTCTTACAATCAACATTGTAAAGTAATACGTACGTAAGTCATTAAGTAATTCGTAAAAAGGACATAATCTATTGCAGATTGTAAGTTGTTAAAAAAAGTTAAAAATATCAAAGTCTTGCGGTGTTGTGCTAGTTTGGAGTTTTGGGGCAAAACGTGCTAAAATGACTTGATGGATAGAGTCTGCAGTACCTCGTAATGCACTTTTGAACCAGGTTTGAGGGCATGGTTTAGCTCGTTGCATTGTGGTAATAGAACTAGATTTGCAAAGTTTTGTATTGCTCAGGCTTTCTAAATAACAATTGCTGATTAGCGTCTGGTGGTGGCTTTGTGTGGATAGTACGCGTGGGATTGAGTTAATGGAGTTACGTTGCGTATAAAGGATTCTGTCAAATTAACAGCACGTAAAACGGTCATGCGGCAGCGCTGCACGCATGAAGAATTGTACATAAGTAAGCGAGATGTAATTTGGTAAGCGAGATGTACTTAGGAAAGTGACATGTGATTTAAAAACAGTGTAAAATTACAATTGTACTGGGGGGTATTTTGATCGAAACTTGGCCTTTGTGAAGTGATGGTTATTTATAATGAAGGTAAATTTATTCGAAGCGGAAAGATCTAACTTCTGGCCGAATTGCACACATGAACGCCATGATCATAACAATGCCTGTTGCCGGATTGTAAAAGATCGGAAAAAAGAATCCTGATATGACTACAGTCGTAAGAAGTGAAGACATCATGTCTGATGAAAATCTTCGTGATAGCCATGTTGCGATCGTTGCGGTTCCGGCAAGTGCGCCCAGTCCCCATGTTCCAACAAGATGGAGCCAGAGAGGTAAAACGTGGAACATGTAGATGCCCGAATCAGTCCAGGCGTGGTGCTGAGAGTGCCAGGTATTCCAGAGAGATGCCGGAACGCTGAGCGGCAGTGGAACTGAGAGAGGGAAGCCTGTTAAGAGCAATCCTGTGTTGTTTGAAAACAACTCAATGAAAGAGAACCACAACCAGTATGTAGGCAGGTCGTTAGGAGTGAAAAAGGTGCTTTCCTGTGGAGCAATGGATAAGTAGTTAAAAAGTAGCAGAGCAATAACTACGGCTGATTTCTTTGCCGTTCCCTTTGGTCCGAAAAATAAAAGAATAGTAACCGCTGCAAAACTAGTATCCCTGCTCAGGGTGCATAGTATTCCCAAAAATATAATAAATCGTGTTGTTTTATGGCTGGTTACGTCGTGAAGGGTTGCGCATAATCCGGCCAACAGGAGTGGACCCGTTAGAGCCGCACTGCCGAATAGCGATGGCGCGGCTATTAGTCCTAGGCTCATGACTTGATAAACAAAGTCGCAAATAACAAGAACTCCGAGCCATGAGGCCCAGAAGTAAAAGTGCTTGGGTTCTGGAGGGGAGAAAAGAGACAACCATAGAGCCGCAACGAGCCCATATAAAATGGGCCTTAATTCCATTAAAAAAGGCACTGACATGGCAAATGGCTTAAGATTTGGCGATAGGTAGGTAGTAAGGAACCAAAAAACAGCGACACAGGGGACGCCTGCTTTAATCCATAAAGGCGTAGTGGAATTAAGCTTTCGTCTAAATGGTTCTGAGAGCAGTCCTAGTAAAGCGAGCCCCGTAACCAGTAGGTCTAGTAAGTTCTTGGGCACAGCTGTTCCATCCATAGCAAATGCTGCTAGGATCAAGGGTAGCCCGAGACAGAATAGGGCTACTGGGAACTCTGAAGCGGAAATGGCTTTGTTATTGGAATTCATTTGTAAAATCTGTTACATGGATCTTTTTCGGATGAGAAGCACTAAAAAATAAAATAACTAAACGAGCCGGGCTGTAATTTTAAGTTTTAGTCTGTTTAAATAATTGAAGGGGAACATTGGTAGCTTTGGGGTTGTGTTTCTTTTTACAAACAGTAAATCAAGCAGATGGGCCACGGGGCTGCTTTTAGAAAGATAATTTGCACACCCTGCGCAATAGGTCACCATCGGGACTTTAACTTGCTCAGCTTCAGTAGCCCTTTTTTCTGTCCAGAGTTGCGCATAGGGGCTGTTGTGGAAACCTACAGCTCCACCTTCACCACAGCAAATGGTTTTTTCTTTGGTATGCTTCATTTCAACTATATTGACCCCAGCCTTTGTTAGTAATTGCCTGACTGCTTTATGCACGCCGGACTCAAAACGGGTAACGCAAGGGTCGTGTATGGTAACTTTTTTGAGCCAAGGGCTGTTTGCCAAAATGTTTAGATCCAACAGTTCTTCGTAAATTGAGACAACTTTAAACGAAGGGGAGTAATCCTTAAACGTGATGTGGCAGTTAGGGCAGGCCGTAAGTATTTTTTTAATACCTTTTGACTCAATGAAATTTACAAGCTCAGAGATTGCTTCGCTGTGTGAGTTTGAGAGCCCCAAGGCTTTTGAAGGTTTTGAGCAGCAATTAAGTATTAGACCCAGTGACGGGTCTTGTTGTTTCAAGGCTGCGTATGTTGCTTGTGTGGCTTTAGGAAACATGGCAGGCAGCGTGCATCCTGGAAAGAACGCAGTAGTGCATTTATTTGGAAGTATATTATCTTTAAAGAGAAAACTTCCGCCGAGTTTTTCATAGCTTAAAAGTGGTTCGTAGCTATCAAGTGAAAAAAGAGTTTTTTTCTGCGCGTGGCTACGGAGCGGTTCAAACATGGCTGCCGGGTTGGCGTTTACGGGGCAGACTGCTGAACATAGAGAGCATGTAGAGCAATGGTATGCGGATACGGCTGCTATGTCGTGGTTAAGGTCAGACGCAAGAGCTGCCTTTGCAATTATGTCCGGAGAACCGAATTCTTGCAGAAAACGACACTCGTCAACACATATTCCACAATTAATACAGGTGTCAGCAGTGTGGCGCATGGTAGCGCAGGATGATTTTGAATTAAACATTTTTTTGATATCTATAGAACCTGACAGCCCCAAACTTTGACGCGCTTATTAACGTATTCAGTGCACTTGCCCTTTATTTTAATTTTAGCGCCGGGTTTCATGTTGCTGACAATAGCGGTTTGGTCTTCAGTGAAATGGCATATAACTTCAGCAGTATAATTTGAAATACCTTTCAGCCCTACGTGCAAATCACCAAAGTTCTTAGCAGAGACATCAACAACCTCACCAGCAATTTCTATAACTTCATTTAAGTATTTGCCGCTGGCTAGAGTATTGTTTTCTGTAAAGTCTATGTAAAGCTTGTAAGAACCTACTCGGAGTTTTGGCTGGCAGGTTGATACTTCATTTGCTATGCGGGCGTGCCATGAACTGAGGGTTTCTTTTTGATGAGGAAGAACAGGTTGATGAGTTGTTGGGCCGATTTTTTGCTGAGTCTTTTGTAGATCAACTCTATTTACCAGTTCTCCGGTAGAATCAAAAATATCCGCTGTTGGTTTTCCTTCGTCAGAAATGTATATTTTAGATCTTGTTCTACCCATCGGGTCAACCAAATGAAATTCTGTTGCCTTGACTATATTGCTCATTTACGTTTCTCCTTTTTTTTGCTCTTTTTAAGTGTAGGATGAAATTCTGCTTTAATTTAGTGAATCATTGGATGAAAAGGCAAGATATATTGTTATGCTTTTATGGCCTAAATAAGGTATGGTGTCATGGGATTCTGTTTATAAGTAGCCAATATTGACATGATTCCTGTAGTTGAAGGGTGCGGAAAATCATAGAAAATGTTATGTGCTTTTGTTTACAAGAAGTAAATACTAACATGATCCTGATGTTTATCGGGATTAAAAAAAAACAAGGAGAAAAAAATGGAACACAAATTAGCAAACCCAGCTCCATTGGGGCTTATGGGATTTGGCATGACCACAGTTCTACTCAATATTCATAATGCAGGTTTTTTCCCTATAAGTTCGATGATTCTTGCTATGGGCATTTTTTATGGTGGAATC
The DNA here is from genome assembly GCF_000711735.1 of Maridesulfovibrio frigidus DSM 17176. Lineage (NCBI taxonomy): Bacteria > Pseudomonadati > Thermodesulfobacteriota > Desulfovibrionia > Desulfovibrionales > Desulfovibrionaceae > Maridesulfovibrio > Maridesulfovibrio frigidus. The sequence continues at coordinate 474,065 of NZ_JONL01000002.1, read as the reverse complement.
GCTCAGGTGATCGCTGGAATAATGGAGTTCAGAAAAGGTAATACTTTTGCCACCACAGCGTTCATCTCATACGGGTTCTTTTGGCTGACATTGGTCGGTCTTATAGTTATGCCTAAACTGGGTTGGGCTGAGCCTACTCCGCATGCATTTATGGGCTGGTTCCTCGTAACGTGGGGCATTTTCACTATGTTCATGTTCTATGGAACATTGAAGAGCAATAGAGCATTGCAGTTTGTTTTCCTGTCACTGACTATTTTGTTCTTCCTACTTGCGATACGCGACTTCACCGGAAGTGTATTAATCGGTACTATTGCTGGTTTTGAAGGCATTATTTGTGGTGGATCAGCTATCTATCTCGCTATGGCAGAAGTGCTGAATGAGGTTCATGGCCGCACTGTGCTTCCTATTGGCGAGCCAGTTGACCATGATGTTTTGTAATGGGTGAAGCCGTTAACTTTGATATTTTCACTATCAATGGTGTTAAATTTAAAACTGGTTTCAGCTTTTAAAAAAGGTTGAAACCAGTTTTATGCTTGACTTGACAAAACAAAAGCCTTAACAGTCAACCCCTTTCTTTACGCAATCTTTTTTGGTCACCAAAGAGGTGGATTTTTGGTGATCAGTGTGCGTAGAAATGCATAATACGGCGGAGTAAGATAATTGTTCGATAGCTTATCAGATAGACTTTCCGAAGCCTTTAAAAACTTTAAAGGGCAAGGCCGATTGGATGAGAAAAACATCCAAGCGGGCATGCGTGAGGTTCGGCTCGCTCTATTAGAAGCGGACGTTAACTTCAAAGTCGTTAAAGAATTTGTAGAGAAGGTTAAGGAACGCGCTTTAGGACAAGACGTCCAGAAAAGTCTTTCTGCCGGACAGCAGGTTGTTAAGATCGTTAATGACGAACTTACTGAACTGCTTGGCGGAGAACAGGAAGGACTGATTCTAAAGGGTAAACCTGCTAAGATCATGATGGTCGGCTTGCAGGGTGCTGGTAAAACTACTTCAGCTGCAAAGATAGCCTTGTATCTTAGGCGCAAGAAGTATAAGCCCTATCTCGTTCCTGCTGACGTTTACCGTCCTGCTGCGATTGAACAGCTTACTGTTCTAGCTAAGCAGCTGGATATGCCCGTGTATCCTTCCACGACTGAAATGAATCCGGTAGACATCTGCCGTGATGCTATTTCAAAAGCGGAAAAAGCAGGCTGTGACGTCATGCTACTCGATACAGCCGGACGGCTGCATATCGATGAACTTTTAATGGATGAACTTGTTGGAATTAAAGAAGCATGTTCACCGGATGAAATACTTTTCGTAGCAGATGCAATGACAGGACAGGACGCTGTCAATGTAGCTGCAACGTTTGATGAGAAGCTTGATGTTACTGGCGTAGTACTGACGAAGATGGATGGTGATGCCCGAGGTGGTGCAGCTCTTTCTATTAAATCAGTTACTGGCAAGTGCGTTAAGTTTGTCGGCGTGGGTGAAAAACTTTCTGAACTGGAACTCTTTCATCCAGACAGGGCTGCTTCAAGAATCCTCGGAATGGGAGATGTCCTTTCCCTGATCGAGAAAGCTCAGTCCGTGATGGATGAAGGGGAAGCTGAAAAGCTTACTGAGAAATTCCGCAAGGCTAAATTTGACCTTGAGGATTTTCGCACCCAGATGCGCAGAATGAAAAAGATCGGTTCCATGGGCTCCATTATGAAGCTCATTCCGGGACTTGGTGGCCTTACCAAGCAGCTTGGTGACATCGAGATGCCAGACAAAGAACTGAACAGGATAGAGGCGATCATCTCCTCCATGACAATGAAGGAACGCCAGACTCCAAAGCTTATCAACGTCAGCCGCAGGAAGAGAATTGCCAACGGGGCCGGTGTTGAAGTGGCGGAAGTCAACTCAATGCTCAAAAATTTTGAGCAGATGAGTAAAATGATGAAAAAAATGATGGGCGGAAAAGGTGGAAAAGGCAAAATGCCTCAGATGCCGAATATGCCCGGAATGCCTGGAGTAGGTGGTGGTGGCGGAATGCCGGGATTGCCTGGTATGGAAGGGATGGATGGTATTGACGGAATGGATGGCGCAGGCCAGCCTTCAAGAGAGAAATCCAAGAAAACTCTTCTCGCTCGCAAAAAGAAAAAGCTAAATAAGCAAAATCGCAAGAAGAAAAAGAAATAACATCTTTTGTAACCTTGCTTGCAATTTATTAATGAATCTCTTAAAATTAAGATTATATGGGGGAAGTAGACAATGGCTTTAAAACTAAGATTGACACGTATGGGTTCCAAAAAACGTCCTTTTTATCGTATTGTAGCAATTAACAGCGCAACAAGACGTGATGGTCGTCCTTTAGAATTTCTCGGATATTACAACCCAATGACTGAGCCTGTTGAACTCAAGATTGATACTGAAAAAGTTCAGGCTTGGATGGATAAAGGCGCAAAACCTAGCGATACTGTTAAAGCACTTCTTAAGAAAAATTCTTAAAGTTAGTTCTCACAACGGTTCGAATTATTCTTCATTCACGGTTTTCTCTCGACATCTGAAGCGGAGGTTGTTGGCATGTTAAAGGATTTAGTAGAATTCATTGCGAAATCTCTTGTTGATAATCCCGATGATGTAATAGTCACCGAGATTGAAGGAGAGCAGACATCTGTAATCGAGCTTAAAGTCGCGAAAGAGGACTTAGGTAAAGTTATCGGCAAGCAGGGACGCACCGCGAGAGCGATGAGAACTTTGCTTGGTGCTGCATCAACCAAGGTGAGAAAACGTTCTGTTCTAGAAATTCTAGAATAGACGGCTTCGATCCTGACCATAAAAAGTAGGCTGCTATGGAATTACTATTAGTAGCCGAGGTGGTCAAATCACATGGTCTTAAGGGGGAAGTTTGCATCGATTCCCATGCGGACTCCCCTTTTTCCTTCGATGAGGTCTCTAGCCTTTACTTACAAAGTAAGGGACAGAAACCCCGTCGATTTGTTGTGCAATCCTTTCGGAGGCACAAAGGCCGGGCTTTAGTAATTTTCAAAGGCATAAATGATCGCGATAAGGCTGATACCTTACGCGGCATGGATGTTTTGGTGCAAAAAGAAGATCTCCCTGAACTTAGGGCCGATGAAGTCTACATGTACCAATTGAAGAGTGCTGCCGTCGAACTTGAAGACGGTACAGCTGTGGGCACCATTTCGGATTTCCTTTTTGCGCCGGGTCAAGAGACTTGGGTGATCTCATCTCCAGAAGGAAAAGAAATTCTTTTTCCCGCTGTAGCTGAGTTTGTATTGTCTGTGGATGTAGAGGCTGGAAAAATAGTGATTGCGCCGCCGGAAGGGCTGCTTGAGCTCTATATGACCTCCCCTACGAAATAATGGGACGATCCCTTGTCTTTTTAAAAAGCCGGTTAATGTGAACTTCAACTTGATTACGCTTTTTCCGGAATTTTTCGATTCCCCACTTTCGCATGGTCTTATGAGTAAGGCTGTTGAAAAAGGAATCGTTTCATTCAATACCGTAAATCCTCGCGATTTTGCCACTGATAGGCATAAGAGTGTTGATGATCGTCCCTACGGGGGCGGGCCTGGCATGGTCATGTTTCTTGATCCGATTGCGCGCAGTCTGGACTCTGTAGGCGTTAAGCCTGCCAAAGAGGGTGGTTGTAGCAAAGGTAAAAGGCTTGTGATGCTGTCTCCGAAAGGGGTGCCGCTTACTCAGAAGCTTGCAACTGAGCTTGCGCAGGAAGAAGAACTGACACTTGTCTGTGGGCGGTACGAAGGAATTGACGCTCGTTTTGAAGAGATATTTCCCGTTGAGATGATCTCTGTCGGAGATTTCGTTCTTAACGGAGGCGAAGCCGGGGCACTTTGTTTAATTGAAGCTGTAGCTCGTTTGCTACCGGATTTTATGGGCCATTCTGAATCCGGCACCGAGGAAAGTTTTTCTTCGGGGCTGCTTGAGTATCCGCACTACACTCGTCCTGCCGAATATGAAGGACTGGAAGTGCCGAAAGTTCTCTCTTCAGGGAACCATGCTTTGATCGAAGAATGGAGGAAAACGAGGTCTCTTGATGAGACTTTAAATTCCCGCCCGGAATTACTTTCCGAAGCAGATGGCTTAAAAAAAGAAGATGTGCGTTATTTGCGGACAATACCCCGTAAACGTTTGGGAAAACATCTTTCGATGGCTTTAGTTCACTATCCAGTGCTAAATAAATTTGGAGAAAAAGCCGCTGTTTCTTTGACAAACCTCGATATTCACGATATGTCCCGCGTTTCCCGCTCTTACTCGTTGGCAGGGATGTATGCGGTGACTCCGATCGAGGATCAGAAGAAATTGGCTGAGAGAATTATTTCTCATTGGACCTCGGGGCCGGGTAGCAGGACGAACCCGGACAGAGCCGCAGCTCTGGCGAAGGTCAGTGTGAAGGATTCCCTGATCGATGTGGTGGAGCATATTGAGTCGGGAACGGGTAAAAAACCGATACTGGTCACCACCAGTGCTCGGGGCGCGGGTAGTGTGACTCCAAGTCAGGTCCGTGAAATGCTTTATGACAATCCTGTGCTGCTGGTTTTTGGTACCGGGCATGGATTGGCTCCCGAAATTCTTGAAATGGCAATGGGAAGTCTTAGACCTCTCCGGTTCATGGATGGATACAATCACTTATCAGTAAGAAGTGCGGTGGCGATAACGGTTGACAGGCTTTTGGGAGATGCTTGGTAGATGCCGTTTTTGGATACCGTAAATTGAATTTATATAAGGAGTAGTAATATGAACGTTATTTCTAAGATCGAACGCGAACAAATGCGTCTTGATATGCCATCATTCAAAGCAGGTGACACTGTTAAAGTTCATCTTCGTATTATCGAAGGTGAAAAAGAACGCATCCAGGTTTTCCAGGGCGCAGTTCTTCGTTACCGTAATGGTACAACTGATTCTACTTTCACTGTACGTAAGATTTCTGACGGAATCGGCGTAGAGCGCGTTTTCGCAGTACATTCTCCTTACATCGAGCGTGTAGAAGTCGTTACTGAAGGTAAAGTCCGTCGTAGCCGCATATACTACCTTCGTGACCTCAAAGGTAAAGCAGCACGCATCAAATCTAAAAACGCTTGGTAGCACCCGAAGAAAATATTCTTCGCGGTTTACTTTACCGGGCATATGTCCGCTAGAGTACACAGCTATTAAAAGAGTTGATAACCGTCTCTCTCGGACCTATAAGGTACGAGAGAGACGGTTTTTTTTTAGGGAGTTGCTAATATGTCACAGGATTTACTACACGCATCACTACCCGGCTTTACCGATGAAGGTGGAATATCCGCTGGAATTGACGAAGCAGGGCGCGGTTGTCTCGCCGGTCCTGTGGTCGCAGGAGCGGTAATTCTGCCCGCAGAGTATGACTTACCGGGTTTAGGCGATTCAAAAAAACTCAGTGAATCTGCGCGTGACGAATTAGCTATAGAAATCCGTAAGCAGGCCGTGTGTTGGGCCATTGGAACCGGTTCTGCACAGGTTGTGGATCAGATTAATATTTTGCAGGCGACTTTTCGGGCAATGGCCCGCTCGGTAATGCACCTAAAAGTTCGGCCTTCGGTCCTACTGATTGATGGCGATAAGATTATACCAAGTTCCCATTTCAATGGTGATGGCGGATATACTCAGCAGTCAATAATTAAGGGTGATGATAAGATTCCTGCCATTTCGGCTGCATCCATTCTTGCGAAAACATTCAGGGATCGCCTGATGGTTAAGCTCGAAAAAAGATATCCGGGTTATGGGTTCGAAATACATAAAGGGTATGGAACGAAGGTTCATATGGCGGCGCTCAGAGAATTGGGGCCATGCCGTATTCACCGCGTGACCTTTAAGGGTGTTCTTCCTGAAAAGAAGAAAGCCAAGCAGGAAAGAATGTGTCTCCCCGGCATATAGATTTCGGTAATGAGGGTGAAGCCTACGCCGCCCGTTATCTTGAATGCAGGGGTTTTACCATTCGTCAGCGCAACTGGCGATGGCGGCAGTGGGAACTTGATATTATTTGTGATGATAGCGCAGGTGCAGACGGCATATGCGATCTTGTGTTTGTAGAAGTGAAGACCAGAGCCGGAAATTCCGTGCAAAAAGGCGTACAGGCGGTGACACCTGCAAAGTGCCGTAAATTAGTAAAAGCTGCTTCACATTATTTGTCGGCAATGGATTTATGGCATAGGCCGTGTCGTTTTGACCTCGTGATTGTAAATGATGCCGGAAACGGCATGAAAGCGGAGCACATAAAAAATGCCTTCGAACTCTCCGACTTTATGGGTGGTGGCAACACCGCTTGGCAACCTTGGTGATATTTCAGATCGTGCACGAAAGGTTCTGGCGAAGGCAGATGTAATTCTGGCTGAAGATACCCGCAGAACCGGCAAGTTGCTCGCTGGTTTAGATATAAAAGGTAACGGCTTTATCAGTCTTCACGATCATAATGAAGAAAGACGCATAGCCACGGTTCTGGAATTTTTTGATGAAGGTGGCAGTGCCGCGCTTGTATCAGATGCCGGAACACCACTTATGAGTGATCCCGGTTACAGGCTAGTTAAAGCGTGCCGCGAACATGGGGTCAATATCGTCCCTGTGCCCGGTCCATGTGCGCCTATTGTAGCGCTCAGTGCATGCGGTTTGCCGCCGTATCCATTCGTATTTCTGGGTTTCATGCCGCGCAAAGAAGGTCAGATGACAAAGTTATTTGAAGCGCATGGAGCTACTGGCGCAACAATTGTCTTCTTTGAACGCAAGTCTCGATTGCGGGAAACTTTGGCTCTGGCTTACAAGGTGCTGGGGAACCGTGAATTTGCGGTCTGCCGTGAGTTGACCAAAGATTATGAAGAATTTATTACGGGATCTCTTGCCGAATCCGATGAAGTTTCTGCTGAACTCAAGGGTGAAATTACCGTCGTCATAGGTCCACCTGTCCTTAGTGGTCCGGCAAGTGAAGAAGACATTCTGCGGTTGATTGAAAAAGAATTACCGTCCGGTGATAAGCCGAAAGTTATAGCACGCAGGATAGCGGATAGTGTTGAGGGGTGGACAGCCAAAGCTGTCTATGAAAAAGTGACTGAAAGAAAAACAAATAGTTAGGAAGCCTAAGTTGTTTTAAATCGGCTTTAAAATAATTCGATGTAGCGGTGGAAGCGACAGTGAATGTAAAATTAAAAGAGAATAAACCTCTCGGTCTGGCTTGTGTCAGAAGTTTTCTTCGCAGCTATTTTGTGGGCGCAGGGTTCAATACTCGCGGTCTTCAAAATATTGGCTTTTCTTATGCTATGCAGCCGGGATTAGAAGCTATTTATAAAAATCCCGAGGATCTATCTAACGCACGTAAACGGTATGTGAAGCATTATAATTCACACCCATTCTGGGGGCCGTTGCTTATAGCTATTTTTCTTTCTGTAGAGATGCAGATTGAGGCCGGAAATTTTCCTGTTGCGCTTCTTGATAAAGTTAAAAACACGACGAGTTATACCCTTTCAGCTATTGGTGATTCCGTTTTTGCGGGAAGTGCGCTTATTTTTTGGGCATTAGCCACTGTTTCGCTTTTGCTTGCTGGTCATCAAACTCCGGCTATGCTACTTGGTTCGGCATCGCTCGTAGGTCTACAGGTCTTTAAAGTTTATACTTTCTGGTCTGGAATAAACAAAGGGCTCAGTTTTTTAGATGAACTTAAGAAGTGGAATCTAATTAACTGGGGAGAGCGTCTTAAGTTCGCCAATGCTGTATTGCTACTTATTATCTGGGCCCAATTGTGGCCCGCAAGTGCAAATATGTTTGAGTGGTATAGCGGGACTGCCACGCTGGGTTTGCTGGGCTGGCTTATCGGTACAGGCAAAATTTCCAGGGAAATAGTCGCGGTACTTTTTGTTGTAGTAAGTTTGTTTATAATAAAGTTTATTTAAGTTATATGTTTTGCGATTGCAGAATGAGATATAAAGGAATGGTTGAAAATGATTGAGAATAGCGCGCTGTGTGAGAGTTCCAATGAGCCTTCGAGCGTTGTGGTAAGGACCGTAATTGTAGTTAACCAGTTGGGTCTGCATGCTCGTCCTGCTGCGCAGCTTGCACAGGAATCTCAGAATTTTAAGGCGGAGATTACAATTATATGTGATTCTCAGGAAGTGGATGCTAAAAGCATTCTTGATATTCTGACTCTTGCCGCTGCACAGGGAAGTTCTCTTGAGCTGAAAGCTGAAGGTGCGGATGCTGTGGAAGCTCTTGATCGCCTAGAAGAATTGTTCAAATCCAAATTTGGAGAAGAAAAGTAGTGGCCAGAGAAGTCGTTTCAGGTATTTCCGTTTCAACAGGTATTGCCATTGGTAAAGCCTATTTTTTGAATCGCAGCATTTCTTCAAATTTGCCGCGACAGACTGTGCCTGTGCACATGAATGCCGGAGAAAAGGAACGCCTTCAGTATGGTTTCGAGGAGGCCGTTAGCGAACTCGCGGCGATCCGAGAAAAAGTTCCTGCTGAATTGAAAGAGCATAAGCTCATCATTGATTCTCATTTGATGATGCTTAAAGATCCGAAACTGCTCAAAGCTGCTACTAAATATATTGATGACTTGTGTATAAATGCTGAATGGGCGCTCGATAAAGCTGTAAACGATCTTGAAAAAGCTTTTGGCGCGCTGGAAGATAAATATATCCGTGAGCGCATGCAGGACGTGTGTCAGGTCGCTCAGAGAGTTCAGGCCAAGCTTATTGGCGGAGAAGAGCACTTGCGTCCCATTGAAGGACGTGCTGTGCTCATGGCACATGATTTAAGCCCTGCTGATACCATTGAGCTTGAAGTTAACAAGCTGATGGCATTCGTTACCACTCTTGGTGGTAAAACCTCTCACACAGGCATTTTGGCGCGCACGCTGAATATTCCTGCTTTGGTCGGTGCTGAAAAAATTGAGAGCAGTATAGTTGATGGTGATCTTGTTATTGTTGACGGACTGGCCGGAAAAATTTTGGTTGATCCTGATGAAGAAGAACTTGAACATTATTATACTTTGCAAACTCAGTTTGAGGCCTACCAGTCTACAATTATAAAAAGTTGTCAGCTTCCGGCAGAAACGGAAGATGGATATCGCGTTCAGGTTCTTGCAAATATTGAACTCGTCGAAGAAATTTCTGCCGTTATTGATAACGGAGGAGAAGGTGTCGGCCTTTTCAGGACTGAGTATGCATATTTGAATCGTCAGGAACTTCCTGATGAAGAAGAGCTTTGTGAGAAGTATACCGAGCTTGCTGAGATTATGTCGCCGCGTAAAGTTGTTCTGCGGACACTGGATCTTGGTGCTGATAAGTTTATGTCATATTTCGGTGCTCTCGATGAAGCCAACCCCGCGATGGGGTTGCGTGCTATAAGGTTTTGTTTGAAACACGAAGATCTTTTTCACACCCAGCTTCGCGCTATTTTGCGGGCAAGTGTGCATGGTAATATATCGATCATGTTCCCTATGATCTCGGGTTTAAAAGAAGTTCATCAGGCCAAGGCCGCTTTGGCTAAAGCTCAGATCGAATTAACCGCAGAGGGTATCCCTTTTGATGCGGATATGCAGGTCGGCGTTATGATCGAGCTTCCGGCTGCGGTTATGATTGCTGAAATTTTGGCGCAGGAAGTTGATTTCTTCAGCATCGGAACCAATGATCTTATTCAGTACAGCCTTGGTATCGATCGCACTAATCCGCATGTTTCTTATCTGTATCAGCCGCTTCATCCTGCCATTGTCCGCTCCATCAAGTATGTTGTTGATGCAGGGCACAGGGCGGGTATTGGAGTAAGTCTTTGTGGTGAGGTTGCGTCAGACCCTTATTGTGTACCGATTCTTATGGGTATGCAGATTGATAGTCTCAGTCTGACTCCACAGGCTATTCCGGGAATTAAGAGAATTTTGCGTCAGCTTGGAATGCAGGAATGTAAACAGCTGCTTAAAGAAGTTTTGCAATGCCGCACGGTTGCAAAGATCAACCGTCTTGTTACTGATAATATTTATAAAAAATATCCTGAAGAGTTAGTCTTTTTTGCTTCCCTTCTGGATAACGAAGATATCGCAGGTTAATTTTATTATGGCCAAAGCTAAAAAAAAGAAAAGTCCCAATACCATCGCCCGAAACAAAGTGGCACGCCGAAATTATGATTTTGTTGAGACTTTAGAGGCGGGCCTCGTGCTTGTCGGGACAGAAGTTAAATCTCTTCGGGCAGGACAGATAAGTTTTAATGACGGATATATAAACTTTGAGGATGGCGAGGCGTGGCTTATTGGTATTCACATTGCTCCGTATGACCATGCTGGTCATTCGCAGCATGAACCTGATCGCCCGCGCAAATTGCTACTTCATGCTGCTGAAATAGAGAAATTGCAGACGAAGTCTGAGCAGAAAGGGCTGACCGTAGTTCCTGTGTCCCTTTATTTTTCACGCGGTAAGATTAAATTGCAGATTGCTCTCGCTAAAGGGCGCAACGTGCACAATCGTAAAGAAGAGTTAAAGCGTAGAGATATTGCAAGAGACACGGCCCGCCAAATGGCTAGTTATTAGCCAGTCAGCGAGCCGTATAAGCTTTAATCACCCCTTGCCGGTAGGTGATTAAAGCGGGGTATGGGATAGCAACCTTTCGTCCGTCAAGGATCGAAATTTTTACTGAAGTCTTGCGATCAAGGTTACCAGAGCAATTGTAGCTCCGAACCAGAAAAATATTTTTATAGTGCCAACTACGGGATTTAGCTTGGCGCAATCTGAGTTGCTGTTTTCAGGGGTCAGAATTTCCCTTACTAAAGAGCTGATGCTATTGGTCATGTCGATCCTCCTTTTTTCGTTAAGTGGGTTAAAAACAATATCCCGAACCTGATGAATATTTAATGCCTGTTTTGTTTGATTCAATCCAACGGGAATAATAGAAGCCCCCCTTTAAGTTTTTCAATGGCTTTGATTCGCAGCCGAGTAATACTTTAAAAAATCATTTCAAAACTATGGAACTATACCAGATCAAAACATTTGCGGTAGTAGCAGAGGCCGGAAATTTAACCAGAGCAGCTAAGAATCTGTATGCTAGTCAATCGACCATAAGCTTGCACATCAAGGGGCTAGAGGAAGAGCTTGGCGTGTGCCTGTTTTTGCGTACTCCTAAAGGTATGGTTCTAACTGCTGAAGGAGAAACTCTGCTTAAAAGGGCGCAGGTCATTCTTGATTCTGTTGAATTAATGAAATCCGAAGCTCATTCTCTTCACGGAGAAGTTTCGGGCGGAGCAAGTGTCGGGTTACAGACTTCTCCTATTTATTTAAGGACTCCGCAGCTTACAAAGTGCATTAAAGAAAATTACCCCGGACTCAGCATGAATTTTGTTCAGGTCCCCACATGGACTGTGCGAAGTGAGGTTCTAGGTAGGAATATCGATGGCGGTTATTTTTATTCTGTCCTTCCACCCGTTGACATGGAAGCCATTTTTCTAGAGAACACAGTCCTCAGGGTTGTCGGCCCGATTTCATGGAAAGGAAAAATGGAATCAGCCTGCTGGAAAGGTTTGGCCACATTACCTTGGATATGGACACCGCCTCAATGCCCTTTTAGTCAAAAGCTGAAAGAGACCTTCACTCTGTTAGGTCTTGACCCTGTTAAATCTATGATTGCAGACAGTGAAGATGCTCATAATGCGTTGGTGAGATCTGAGCATGGTGTAACTGTTATGAGAGATGACGAAGCCCGCGAGGGTGAGACCAACGGCTCTTTCTACGTATGGCCGGGTGGCTTTCTTGAAGTTGGTTTATACTTTGGGTTTCATAAGCAGCGCGTGGCTGACCCTATTGTAAAAGCCCTAATTGATTGTGTCGAAAAAGTATGGAAACCCGAGTAATGAAGTCCTATCCCGATAAGCTCTCCAGATCACAACATAAATTTTTGCAAAATCTTTTTCCTGACGGAGATAGCGGTTTCACCAAAGGTGAATTGCTCTCGTGTGGGGTGGATGCCAGTAGAAAACATGCTAAACCGCTCGCTCTCGTAAAGCCAAGCTCTGTTCAGCAGGTGTCAGAACTGCTTGCTTGGGCGCAAAAAGAGCGCATGCCTATCTATCCTAGAGCAAGAGCTACGAACAAAGTTGGCGGCTGTGTTCCAGTAAAGAAGGGCGTAGTTGTTTCCATGCTCGGGATGGACTCAATAATCGATATTGATGCGCAGGATTTCGTGGCTGTGGTGCAGCCCGGAGTGATTACTGCTGATTTGCAAAAAGGCGTGGAGGCGAAGGGGCTGTTCTATCCTCCTGATCCTGCCAGTCTTAAAATTTCCACCATCGGCGGAAATATTGCTACTTGTGCCGGAGGAATGCGGGCCGTGAAATACGGAGTTACTCGCGATTACGTTCTAGGCCTTGAAGCTGTTCTCCCTGGCGGGGAAGTTATCAATACCGGTGGGCGTACTCATAAAAATGTGGTCGGTCTTGATTTGACAAGGCTTATGGTCGGCTCAGCGGGAACGCTCGGGTTGATTACTAAGGCAACTTTGAAACTTCTGCCGCTTCCAGAAACATCAGCTTCCATGCTTATCGGCTTTAAAGATCTCTCGGGATGTCTTAAAGGTGCTGGCGCAGTCTTCGGCTGTGGCATTTTGCCTACAGCTATGGAATTGATGGATCACAACACGCTTAAGGCTCTCGAAATGCATTCTGATGTGCCGTGGTCCGGCGATACTGGTGGTCTGCTACTACTTAAAATTGATGGTTCGCAGGAATCCGTCACAACTGACTTGCATCAGATCGAAAAAGCTCTTTTATCTGTTACTACTACCTTTATTGAAAAGGGTAGCGGAGATCAGCAGGAACGTTTATGGGAACTTCGCAGAGTTATCAGTCCCGCAGCATTCAATCTTGCTCCTGATAAGCAGGGAGAAGATGTTGCTGTTCCGCGCGGGAAAGTTGCGCAGGCCATTGAAGAATATCACGAGATCGGCAGGAAACTTGGAGTTATAGTTCTATGTTTCGGGCATCTCGGTGATGGAAATATTCATGTATCCGTGATGTATGACAAATCCGCTTCCGGTCAGTCTGATAGTGCGTTGAAAGCAAAGAAAGCAATATTTGAAAAGACACTCGCTCTCGGCGGTACGTTGTCCGGAGAACATGGCATTGGGCTTACTAAGGCAGATTATGTCGGGATGCAGTTAGGTAAAACCGAGTTGAAGTTAATGTCTGGGATTAAGGCTATTTTTGACCCACATAATATAATGAATCCCGGGAAGGGTGTCTAATGGCCTCCCCTAAAGCCTGCGTGCAATGCGGAAAGTGTCTTGATGTTTGCCCCTTGTTTAAAGTGACAGGGCGGGAAGAACTCACTCCCCGGGCAAAATTTTTTCTGGATGGTTTAGACTCTTCGGACGGCCTTAACGAAAAGGATTTCAAAACTCTTGCCGGACTGTGCCTCGGTTGCGGAAGGTGTGAAGAGAATTGTCCGCAGAATATGTCAGGTCCAAAACTTGTTTCGGCCTTAAGATCAAAGTCGAAAGGTTTTACACAGACTTGTTGGGATTTGTGGCTTTCGAGTCCCGGATTCATTTGGCCTTTAGCCGCTGCGTTATCTAAATTTTCCCCTGAAAGTCTGCCTGAGCCTATTGGCTCTGCAAAAAAAAGGATGGGGTCGCTTTTTGCGAAGAGTCCCGCTCCTTGGGCAAAGCTTGTACCGGACTTAAAGTTTGATGATCAAAAAGTCATGCTATTTAAGGGATGTGTCGGGAGCTTTGCACGCAAAGACTGGGCGCGGAAAGCTGAACATTTTATGGACGGATTAGGGTTGGTTCGCGCTGCTGAATCCGATTTTGCCTGCTGTGGTTCGTCATATGGAAGTGCAGGGTTATTAGATAGGCAGGTGAAATCTCGTAAGTTTAATATAGATGTCTGGAAAGCTTCTGAGTGCCCACTTTTAATCATTTTCTGTACTACTTGTTTGAAAGGGCTTAAGGAATATTCTTTGGATGATTTTGACGGAAATGAGGAGCTACTAGAGAAGTGGCAATCAGCTCTGACTCCATTGTCATCTCTTTTAGTTGATTGTGACATCACAATATTAGAAAATAGGCCCGAGCAGGTCATTTATCACAAGCCTTGCCATGCTCCTGTTCCAGATTTTGATTTGCAACTGGTTGAAAACATGGCTGGAGATCGCCTATTGCCTGTCCAAAAAGATCTTTGTTGCGGGTTCGGTGGCATCATGCAAATCGGCGCGCCTGATCTTTCAAAGCAGGTTGGTGATTATTGTGCAGAAGCATTAACAAAAAACGTTTCTGCAGGCGCACAAATTTTGACTGGTTGCTCTGCATGCGTTATTCAGCTTGCAACACTTACAAAAGATGATTTTTTTACGGGTCATTGGCTTGATATTTTGGAATAAAGACTTACTTGAAAACAGCTGATTATTTTTATTGATAAATTCTGCGGATTACGCCGCTGAGCAAAAAAGGAAATTAAATGTTTAACGCAATATTTTCGGCAGTATTCGGTTCTAGTAATGACAGATTTATTAAAAAACTCGGGCCGCAAGTTGACCTGATTAATTCTTTTGAACCTGAGATGAAAGAGCTGACTGATGAGCAAATTCCTGAAAAAGTAGCTCAGTGGAAAGAAGAAGTCGCCGCAGGCAAAGAACTTGATGATCTCCTTCCGGAAGTTTTTGCTTTAGTCCGCGAAGCCGGTATACGGTCTCTCGGCATGCGTCACTATGACGTACAGATGGTTGGTGGAATGGTCCTGAATGGCGGAAGAATTGCGGAAATGAAAACCGGTGAAGGTAAAACCCTCGTGGCTACATTGCCAGCCGTTTTGAATGCAATTTCCGGTAAAGGCGTTCACCTCATCACAGTCAATGACTACCTTGCCACTCGTGATGCGCAGTGGATGGGTAAACTATATAATTTTCTCGGTCTCACAGTAGGTATTGTCGTTCACGGTCAGACTGACCAAGAGCGGCAAGATGCTTATGCTTGTGACATTACTTACGGTACTAACAATGAATTCGGGTTTGATTACCTTCGCGACAACATGAAGTTCTACAAAGAGCAGCTTGTTCAGCGGGAACTTAATTTCGCCATTGTCGATGAAGTTGACTCCATTCTTATTGATGAAGCGCGAACTCCGCTTATCATTTCCGGTTCATCAGATGAAGCGACCAGCATGTATGCCCAGGTCGACACGATTATCCCGCTCCTTAAAAGGGACGAGGATTTCGAAGTCGATGAGAAAGGTCACTCTATTACCATGACCGAAGAGGGTGTTACTAAGTGTGAAGGCATCCTCAAAATCGATAACCTTTACGACGCCCAGCACATTTCTTTTCAGCATCATATAATGCAGGGTATTAAGGCACATCACTTGTTCTCACGTGATGTTGACTATATCGTACAAGATGATCAGGTTGTCATTGTTGATGAATTTACCGGACGTTTAATGCCGGGGCGTCGTTTTTCAGATGGCTTGCATCAGGCGCTTGAAGCAAAAGAAGGCGCTAAGGTTGAATCTGAAAACCAGACCTTGGCTTCTATTACCTTTCAGAACTATTTCCGCATGTACAACAAACTGTCAGGTATGACAGGTACTGCGGATACTGAAGCTGTTGAATTTGCACAGATTTACAGTCTTGAAGTAATCGTTATTCCAACGAATACTGACATGATTCGTAAAGATTACCCAGATTCTATCTACAAAACACAGCAGGAAAAATATACAGCCATTGCGAACGAGATTACTCACCTTTACAAAAAGGGGCAGCCTGTTCTTGTTGGTACTGTCTCCATTGAAAAGTCAGAATTAATTGGCAGCTTGCTAAAGAAAAATGGCACTCCGCATGAAGTTTTGAATGCGAAGAATCACGAAAAAGAAGCTGAAATTGTTGCTGAGGCGGGCTTTAAAGGGCACGTCACGATTGCAACCAACATGGCTGGTCGTGGTACTGATATCGTGCTTGGCGAAGGCGTTAAAGAACTGGGTGGGCTTCATATTATAGGTACTGAACGTCATGAATCACGACGCATTGATAACCAGCTTCGCGGTCGTTCCGGCCGTCAGGGTGACGAGGGTAGCTCTCGTTTTTACCTTGCCCTTGATGATGATCTTATGAGGCTATTCGGTTCTGATCGCATTTCCGGAATAATGGATAAGCTTGGTATGGAAGAGGGTGAGCCTATTGAGAATAAAATGGTTTCAAAAGCCATTGAAAATTCTCAGAAGAAAGTTGAAGGGCATAACTTTGAAATACGTAAACAATTGTTGGATTATGATGATGTTATGAACCAACAGCGTGAAGTTATTTATACTCTGCGCCGCGAAGTTATGTATTCAGAAGATATGACCGACATGATTTCTGAGTTCACCGAAGAAATTTTGGATGATAGTTATTTCCCTGTTGAGGAAGCTAGAGGCAAGCCTTTAGATGCTGAGTCAGAGGAAATGGTCAAAGTCGGGCTGGATGAAATCTTCGGTCTTAGCCGTAATCCTGAGTTTGCAGAAGCTTTGCCTACGCGCGAGCAGGCGGATACGTGGATTGGCGAGATTCTTGAAAATCTTAGAGAGAATGCGACAGAACATTTCCACGAAATTCAGCGTTACTTTATGCTTGAATCCCTCGACCGTAACTGGAAAGAGCATCTATTAAATATGGATCATTTGCGCGAAGGTATTGGCCTGCGCGGATATGGTCAGAAAGATCCGAAGCATGAGTATAAGCGTGAAGGGTTTGAACTTTTCCGTGATATGCTTGAGCGGATCAGACAGAATACCGTTCGCTCCCTTTGTCATTTGCGAATTGAAAAAGAAGTTCGTGAGGAAGAGTTTCAGCATAAAGCTCAGAAAGAGCTTGAATACTCTGATAATGATGAGGGTGAAGAAAAGAAAAAGCAGCCGAAGCGCAGAGCTGAACCGAAAATCGGCAGAAATGAAAGTTGCCCGTGCGGAAGCGGCAAAAAATATAAGAAGTGCTGCGGTAAATAATCACCAATTTATGGTTTATTATTGCCCCTGACAGCTTCGGTTGTCAGGGGCTTTTTTTTTAATTTCAATCGGATAATTAATCTACTCAGGCGGTATCAAAAATGTTTGCGATATTCTTTCAAACGTACTTGAAATTGTTTTTTATACTTACTCCTTTTTTCGCTATATCAGCGTTTTTATCATTAACTCAGGAAATGAGTCCCAGTGAACGCCGAACTACGGCTGTGAAGGTCACTCTGTCCGTAATAGTAAGCTCTCTGGTTTTGTATCTATATGGTAGATACATTTTTGAACTGTTCGGGATAACTCTTGATGCATTTCGAATTGGTGCCGGATCCGTCCTCTTTCTGTCTGCTCTTAATATGGTAGGCGGAGGAACAAAGATGTATGAAACTGGTGGAGACCAGAATGATATTGCGGTTGTTCCTCTTGCCATTCCTATTATATGTGGGCCGGGAACCATTGGGGCATTGCTTGTCCTTGGGTCAAGCGTGGAGGGTTTTGCTCATCAGGCTTTAGCGTGCGCTGCTCTTGTTAGCGCTGTGGTAACTGTCGGGATTCTCTTGTTTATTTCTTCAAGCCTCAAGCGCTTATTAGGTAGACGAGGGCTTAATATTATGAGTAGGCTAACAGGGTTGTTTGTAGCATCCATCGCGGCTCAGATTTTCTTTACCGGGGTGCGTAATTTCATGATGGGCTAAAGCAGTTCTGATTATTAAAAGGAGGATTATTTTTATGGAAAAAGGCAAGACTCTTACAGAAAGATATTTGGTAGCTCTTTTTAAGCGTGGCAAAGCGGATTATCTTCCTGTTTCATATCTTAAGGAGCAGGGTGATAAAGTGCTTATCAAAGGCGAAAGTGATAATCTTTTGCCAATGCTTGCAGCTATGGTCCAGCAAGGTATTTTTGAAGAGAAAGGCGGTGAGTATAAGCTGCTTAAGGATCCGTTCGAATAGATAAATTTTGATTGAAATATATGATTTAGGTTTTTATAGCCGTTGAAGTTTGGGCTTCAGCGGCTTTTTCACGACTGGTGATGCAGGCAGAAGTAACTTTTAACAAACTGGAAGTCGTTTTAATCGACAGGAACAAATGTGCAGGAAATATTTTGTTCATCATCTACGTCGAGAATGGCGACGCTTGCTGGCTTGTCGTCTCTTGGGGATGTGAGGCTGCCGGGGTTAACCATCTGCACTCCTTTGACTATAGACCAGTCTTGAATGTGAGTGTGTCCGTAGCATACAAGATCAAAGTCGGGGCCGAATGATTCCGCAACATTTGTTGAGACTTGCGATCGGCTGCCCCACCCATGTGCAATGCCTATACGTAATCCGTGAAAGTTAACAGTTTCCAGCGGGCGCAGATGATCAGAGAGAGCCCATTCGTCACAGTTGCCCTGACAGGCATGAAAAGTTTGGTGTTGGTAGAAGAAATTCCACACCGAATAAGAAACTAGATCTCCGCAATGGATGAGTAGATCAGCACTTTTGAGATGGGCATTAAAAACCTCCGTGAGTCTGGAATCAGGCTCACGGAGGTGCGTATCAGATATAACAGCTATTTTCACGTCAGTTCAATTAATTCGCAGGCTGAGGTTCAGCATTTGGATTTGTAGCATCCTCAGACGCTGGCTTTCTGTCGCGCTGTGGATCATTGATCTGTTTAGCTCTATAGCTCAAGTAAGCGTCTCTTAAAGCCAAGTATGGATCAATTGCCCCTTCTTTAAGGGATTCATACTCACCTAAGTGAAATGAAAGCTTGTTGATCTGGTTGTAAGCTCCCGCAGCTACAGAGTAGTACCATGGAATACCGAACCACCAGAACGGGTTGAGCACGAAAGTATCAATTCCAAGTCCAACCGCATCACGGACTGTAGAAGGCCCGAGAACCGGAATGACAAAGTAAGGGCCGTTTCCGATGCCCCATTTACCAAAAGTCTGTCCCATATCTTCGTTGCCAAGGTATAGCGGCATCGTCGATGCGGGGTCTCCGACGACGTTACCGAATCCACCAAGACCGATAATAGAGTTCGTAATGAACTTAGAAGTTTCAGCTCCAGCTGTGTAAAATCTACCTTGAAGCAGACAGCTTGTTACGCGGACAGGATAAAGTAAGTTCTGAAAAAAGTTGTTTGTCCATGTTCTCGGACGAAGAGGCATCACGTACATGTAACCTTGAGTTACAGGCTTGGTTATGCCGAAATACATGAAATCATTGAAGGAAAACATTGCTCTGTTATATCCTTCCCAAGGGTCTGAGTCTGCAGAGCTAATTTGAGTTTTCTCGTCGCCCCACACATTGTCGTCAAAGTCATCATCAGCTATTGCTTCAGGATTTTTTTCTTTAGCGACTACTCCGATAAGTCCGGATCCAACTTGAGCAACAAGTATAGGCTCAGAGCTATCCGCTGATCTAACCTGCGAAGGGAAGGTCAGCAGGATGAAAGTCAGCACTAGAAAAGCAAAGAGCGTCGTAGAAGCTGAATTTTTTATGGTCATGGGCGTATCCATTTTAAGTTCAAATTTCGGTTTATTTCTTAGCAGGCTTATTTTTTAAGTCGCTACATTTTTGTTCTAAGCGATCAAACAGCTCTTTTTTCGAGGATTCGAACTTGGCATCCGAACTTGTATCAATGATACCTGAAAATTGAGTCCTGTAATTATTGACGAGGCTAATGCCTTCAATTTTTACATCATAAACATTCCATTCATTATCTACCAATTTCAAGCGATAAATGACAGGAACAATTTCTTTACTTGTAAGTAATCGCGTATCTACTTGAGCGTATTTTTCCTTTATTATCGTCTCTTTGTCAAATGAGACTTTCTCATTTGTATAATTCTCGATTCTACCAAGGTAGGTATACTCAAGGAGTTCAGTGAAAAGCGCTATAAATCTATCTTTTTCTTGTGGTGTAAATTTGAGCCATGGGCGTCCAACAGTTCGCTTTGAAAGTTCGCGAAAGTTGAAGAAATTTTTAATTTTTTCACGTACTTCGGCAGCTTGCTCTGCTTTTTTTGAGGGGATGCCTTTGTACTGGGGATCGTTCAAAACATCTATAACATCCTGAATGCCAGTGCGAAGTCTTTCTTTAGGAGACTGTGCCGGGGCAGCAAAACATGTGCCTGCTGCAAAGCAGAGGAGTATAGCGAAAAGAGATATAGTTGCGAGTCGTTTCATTTTTACAGCCAATTATTATTTAAATAGTTATAGTTTTAATTAAACTTTTCCGAAAACATACTTACTGATCAGATCTTCAATATCAATTGCTGATTCAGTTTCAATGATAGTACCACCCGGCTCAATGGGGTCGCCGACTCCACCAGGTGAGATCTTTACATATTTATCGCCGATAAGCCCACTAGTTTTAATAGAGGCAATGGCATCATCTGTAAGTTCAATTTTGTTCTCAAGGCTTATGCCAAGCACAGCTTTTTGAGTGTTCAAATCTAAAGATATATTATCTACATATCCAATAGGCACGCCCATCATTTCAACAGGAGCATTGATTCTGATGCCGGAAATATCATTAAAGCTAGCAGTTACATGGTAATGGCTGTCAGAAAGCATGCGCACATCTCCGAGCTTCACACTCATGAAAACGATGAGTAGTAAACCTACAAATACGAATAACCCGACAATTGATTCTTTAGAATATTTATTCATGTTTTAGTCCGTATAAAATTTCAATTATTATCGAGGTCGCCAAGTATCTTGCTACAGTCCATTCTCATAACGGAAGGGTCAAGATGCGGCATAGTAATTCGTGCAGATTCTCTCTTTTCGCCTTTTCTATCGAGAAATTGTCTAAGGTAAACATCATCGGTTGCCAGTAGAGATTCTTTACTGCCATTGAAAAGAGTTTTTCCTTTACCCAAGACAAGAACGTAGTCTGCAATAGCCTTCATGCTGGCCAGATCATGACTGACAACAACAATAGTCATTTCAAAGCGTTCTTTAAGTTCAAGTAACAGTTCGTCCAGTTCCGCAGAATTAATTGGATCTAATCCTGATGTCGGTTCGTCACAAAAGAGGATGTCAGGGTCCATGACCATTGCTCTTGCAAGTCCTGCTCTTTTGCGCATTCCGCCTGAAAGTTCATTCGGGAAATAATCAACAAATTCTTCAAGTCCAACAAGGCTGAGTTTTGCTTTAACCACTTTTGCAATTTCAGCAGGCTTGAGCTTTGTATGTTCTCTTAATGGAAGAGCTACGTTATCAAAAAGGTTAAGCGCTCCGAGCAAAGCTCCATCTTGAAATAGAACGCCTATACGCTGTTTGAGGCAGCTAAAAGCTTTCTTTTTAAGCTTGAAAATATTGTGCTTACCTAAATATACGGAGCCGTTCATGGCCTGATTAAGTTTTAGTATATTTTTGAGAAGAGTCGATTTACCGCACCCTGATCCACCGAGGATAACAGTGACTCCTCCGCCGGGGAGAGTTGCATTAATGTTCTCAACCACGGGGTTTCCACCGTAACCAATAGTTAAGTTCTCTATGCGTATGTCTGGTGCTGAGCTGGTCATGCGTTTCTCACTGGAAAAGTAAGGAAGTCAAAAGATAATCGGTAATTAGCACCATGACACATGACATTACTACAGCGGTTGTGGTTGCCTGACTTACTCCTTCGGCTCCTTTTCCATCCTTACGGAAATGAGTGAAGTAGCCTTGGAAACAGCAGATAGTGCAAACAACAACTGCAAAAACAAGAGACTTCGTGAAGCCTGCCGAAATATCTTCCCAGCTAAGTGAAGTTGATACTCTATGGAAATAAACACCTGAATTTCCACCTAATAGAGCAACCCCTGAAAGGTAGCCTCCAGCAATTCCTATTAAATCGAAAAGTGCAGTAAGAATTGGAAATGAAATTAAGGATGCCAGCAATTTAGGGCTTACCAAATAACTGATCGGGTTAATGTCCATTAGCTCTAAAGCATCAATCTGTTCTGAGATGCGCATAACACCTATTTCAGCTGTCATGGAGGATCCTGCGCGCCCTGTAAGCATGATAGCTGTAAGGACAGGACCTAACTCGCGAACAAGAGACAATGCTACCGCAGCTCCTAAGAAGCCTTCGGACCCGAATTTAGAAAGGGCGTAGTAGGTTTGAAGACCTACAACCATACCTGTAAAAAGGCCTATCAAGGAAATAACGGTTATAGATCTGACCCCGATAAAATACAGTTCTTTAATCGTTTTAGAGAAAATACCCAGCGAGCTGAATACGTGCAGAATCGATTCGAAAAGGAAGATGCATATAGCACCTGCTTCTCCAAGAATATTTAGGCTAACCTTTCCCAAGAAAGCGAAGGGTTGCAAAACTGTTTTATCTGGAACAGATTGAGACATTTATATCTATATGTTTTTATTGTAAAAATAATGTTAAACTGATTTGTGAACCAACGTCCGCTAAGATCAAGTAATCTTCTTAGCATAATGGTCTAGGAAATAAAAGGAGCAGCTTAAGGGAAAGCTCTAATTTTATGAGATTTTATTCACCCTCTGGGCCGCTCTTGTTTTCCCACCAGCTTTGAGCCGGACCGAGGTGCCACCATTCTTTATGATCAGTTTTAGAAATAGTTTCAGCCAGTTTCTTGCCCTCGTCAGTACGAAGGCGTTCAAGAGCAGATTTAAGCCATGATTCCGCATACGGATTACCCATGTCTTGTTCTTCTTTAAGATTTAAAATGAAGTCTATTTGATCTGCATCTTGAGCTAACTTCGCTTCTTTTGTTTCGCATTTTTCAAGCTCTTCCCAATGCGGCATGATTTTATCTTCAAGGCCCGTGCCACCAAGGGTGTGTTGCAACGCTTTATCACGATCACAATTATTATAAATTTTGTTCACGTAATTGAAATCACCAGTGCGGGCTTCGTGCAGATCGTGAAAAAGGCACATGAATACGGTTTGAGCCATATCCGCGTCTGCCATGTCTGCAAGTACATATCCGAGAACCGCGACTCTGTATGAATGGTCTGCGACGGACTCGGTCCCTGTTCCAAGGAATTGATAGCCGGTGCGCGGTGTTTTTCTGAGCATACCTACTTCATTGAGGAAGTCTGCGAGCCTTGTCATTTTGTCGCGATTCTTAAGATTTTTCATTATGATTATCCCATTGAAAAAGTCAGCCCTGCATTACAAGGCTGACTTAATAAATTTACTAAAATTAAGAGCGGTAATCTGCGTTAATGCTGATGTAGTCGCGGGTAAGGTCAGATGCCATAAGAAGCGCAGTGCCGGTACCCTCGCCGAGGTTTATAAGGACTTCAATATCTTGCTTACGCATTATGGGGTCAAGCAGCGCGTCCATATCTCCTTCAACTGGCTTACCTTTTTCAAAAACTGTAATTTTTCCGAAGCTGAGGGTAAGCAGATTTTCGTCAAACTCAGCTCCGCTGCGTCCAGCCGCTGCTACTATTCTGCCCCAATTCGGGTCTTCTCCGAATAGAGCGGTTTTAACGAGCGGGGAATTTCCGACAGCACGTGCTACGAGGTTTGCATCCTCATCGCTTGGCGCTCCGAAAACTTTTATGGACATTACTTTGGTACCGCCTTCAGCGTCTTGTACTATCATATATGCAAGTGACTGACAGACATCCAGCAATACAGATTCAAGAGCATCTCGTGTTTCAGGAGAATCCGCCTTGAACTTGGAAGCTCCATTAGCGAATGCGAGAACAGTGTCATTTGTACTGGTGTCGCCGTCTACGGTGATGCAATTAAAAGACTTGTCGGTACACCTGCGCAGTGCTTCCTGCCACCAAGTCGGATCAACTTCCGCGTCGCAGATAACAAAACCGAGCATGGTAGCCATGTCTGGTGATATCATGCCAGCTCCTTTGCTCATGCCTAGTATTTTGGCAGTGCCGGAACTGGATTCTGCTGATCCCCAAGCTAGTTTTGGGAATTCATCGGTTGTCATAATTGCTTTTGCAGCTTGCACTGGCGTGGACTCTCCAAGCTTAGCAGCTAAGAGTGGGGCGGCTTGTTTCCACTTATCCATATCATAGCGCGGACCAATTACGCCTGTTGACGCAGGTAGCAGGTCTGATGGGTTAAGGCCCAGTTCTTTGCTGACCAGAGCGAGAGTTGCGTGGCAGTCCTCAATTCCTTCCTGCCCTGTACAGGCATTAGCCTGTCCGGCATTGATCAGAGTGCCGCGCACATATGGAGAGATCTGCAAAGTCTCTTTACAGACAGTCACAGGTGCCGCTTGAAATTTGTTTTTGGTGAAGACTCCGGCTCCTGCCGCCGGCGTGTCACTTAGAATAATTGTTAAGTCGTCTCTGCCACTATATTTGAATCCTGCTTCGATGCTGGCGAATTTAAAACCTTCTGGAATGGGTAGCATATATTACCTCTAACTTTTTTATTCTCGATTAAGTAACTTGATGAGCTTGATAGTTACGCTCTTGGCTAATCATCTGCAAGAGAGATGTTGCTCAAAAAAAAAGGCCTGTTCCCGAAAGAACAGACCTTTTAACTAAGTATGTATACTAGTCTAATTCAGTAAGTCCGGGCGAACAACTTCAACCTTAGCTCGTGCGCGCAATTCAGCTACGAACGAATTAATAACTTCGTTAGCTTGCTGGCGTTCCATGCTGCTGAGGATTGCTTGTTTCTGGCTTTCCCATAGTTCGTCGCTTGGAGGCATGCGTTCATCTAGTCTTGCAACGATGAACCCACCAGGAAGCTCAAATGTTTGAGTCAGCCATGCATCTTTAGAAGCTGCAAAAGCGACTTCAGCTAGTTTAGGGTTCATTCCGAGTCCCGCTATGAATCCGTCTCTGCCGAAAGCTTCGGATGTTTTAAGGTCTTTCTTGATAGACTTAAGTTCCTGCTCGGCTGTTGCAGGAGTTACAAGCTTACCCATGATGATGGTTGCTTTTGCTTTAGCTAAGTTCATAGCCTGCTGCTGAGCAAGGAATTCTTTAATATCTTTCTGAACATCTTCGAGCGGGCTGACAGAGGATGGAACATCCTGAACTTTCTGAGCGATAAGGTACCCATTATCTACAGCTATTGGCATCTCTGTAGTGGCTCCTTTAGCAAGGCTGAGAATTGTTCTGGCTGCATCTTCTTTCATGCCGAACGCTCTAGTTAAGTTTTCAATAGTTGCCTGCTCACTTTTCTTAACCGCAACTTCAAGTTCTACACCGACCTGTTCAAGTTTCATTTCTGATGAAACGAGGTCAATAGCGTGGTCAAGTTTTGCAGTGATAGAATCAGCAGCTTTTTCATTCGCAATGATGTTTTTAACATCTGTTTCGACTTGTTCAAGCTTCTGCTCACCAGCTTTGCGTACATCTTCAGCTTTGATGATATGGAATCCGAAGCGAGTGCGGACAGGCTCACTGATCTGGCCTTTCTTCAAGCCGAATGCAGCGTCTTCAAAAGGTTTAACCATTGCACCGCGGCTGAACCATCCTAGCTCTCCGCCTTTTGTCTTGCTTGGTCCTTCTGAATATTTGCTAGCGAGTTTGCTAAAGTCTTCACCAGCTTTCGCTTTGGCGTAGATTTTTTTTATGCTTTTTTCAGCTTTAGCGATGTCAGCATCGGATGCATTTTCATCAACTAAAAGAAGGATGTGACGGGCATTAACCTGATCATCCTGTTTAAACTGATCTTTGTTTGCTTCGTAGTAGGATTTGATTTCTTCTGGGCTGACATTTTCATAAACAGAAAGCTCGTCAGGAGTAAAAGAAATGTACTCAATTATACTACGACCGGGAATGGTGAAGCTTTGAGGATTAGCTTTGTAGTATTCCTCAACAGCTTTATCTTCAACCTTTGCTTGGTCAATAAAGTCAGCACCGGATACATAATAGTAGTCGATCTGTGCTTTCTCGCCAGCCCAGTTGAAAAGTTCCCGAGCCTGAGATTCAGTAGGACGTACAGGGATTGTTACGTATTCCTGAATTTTCTGAATAAGATTGCTGTTGCGCATATCTTTTTCAAAGGTAGCGGCTGACATCTGTCTGCCCTGTAAATATCTTTGGTAAAGTGAATTATCGAATTTACCTTCTGTGTTGGCAAAAGCAGGAATGCGACTGATCTCGAAGTACAGTTCGCTATTAGAGATCGAAATTCCAAGGCGTCTTGCTTCAGCTTCAAGAATTTTTGAGTTGATTAGCTGATTCAAGATTGCTTTTTTGAAATCAGGAGACTGCAATTGCTCAGTGTCGAGGTTTGGGTTCTGCTCTCTGAGGATCTCAGCTGTCTGGCGGTAAATCTGCCTGAATTCCTTAGTTGGAATAGGCTCTTCGTTTACGTAGGCGATAACAGGATCAGTATTACCGTCAAATCCGCTCATGCCGAAGGCAAAGATGAAGACCAGGATAATAATACCGAATAAAACTTTGATGCCCCAGCCTTGTGCGTTTTGGCGCATAATGTCCAGCATGAACGTCTCCATTCTCAAATGTGCAGCTTACTGCTGCCTTTAGTGTTTATATACAGGTACGGAATATCAGCCGGATCAAAGGATCCGGCTGATATTTTGATTCTTATTTACAGTTTGCCGCCAACATAGTTGAGCAGCCCGCCAGCTAGGATGATAGCTAGTTCCTTTTCGGAAAGGTCGTTTGCAACCTTGATCTTTGTTCCGTCAGTTGCAGTCATTTCTGCCACTCCGCCGGGGGTCAAAGATGTTGTGTCCAAGGTAAGCCCGCTTCCTTCGGATAGCTTGTCGTAATCGCTCTTGGAAGATAGTACAAGGGGTAGAATACCGAAATTGATAAGATTTGCTCTGTGGATGCGAGCTAGAGACTTAACAATAACAGCTACAACTCCCAAGTGACGAGGTCCGAGAGCAGCGTGTTCGCGGCTTGAGCCCTGTCCGTAGTTTTCCCCGCCGAGGATAATTCCATTATCAGAACTTTTCATGCGGCTGACAAAGTTTTCGTCAACACGGCTGAAAATGTACTCACTGATAGCTGGGATATTGGAACGAAGAGCAGTAATCGCAGCTCCTGCAGGGAGAATGTGATCCGTGGTGATGTCGTCGCCAACTTTGAGGCGGACTTCAGAAGTGATCACTTTAGGCAGTGCTGTGAAAGATTCGAGTGGCACGATATTCGGGCCACGAACAAGCTCAACATTTTCACCATTTTCAGCCGGGAAGATGAAAAGGTGACGGATAGAAGGAATTTCAGCTGGGAAATCGATCTTTGCAGGAGGTGTTCCCCATGTTGCAGGGTCGGTAAATTCACCAGCAAGTGCGAGCTTTGCAGCAGTCTGAGGGCTTGCAAGATAAACTTGAGCATCCTGAGTTCCGCTGCGTCCTTCGAAGTTGCGGTTGAAAGTTCTAACGCTGACTCCGGCTGATACAGGAGAACCGCCCATACCGATACAAGGACCACAAGTACATTCGAGGAGTCTAGCTCCTGAATCTAATATAGGACCGATAAGACCTTCAGTCGCAAGCATCTTTAAAACCTGCTTAGAGCCGGGGGAGATCATGAGATCTACGCCTTCAGGAAGCTGGGTGTCAGTAAGGATGAGTGCTGTTGTCTTAAGGTCTGAATATGAAGAGTTCGTACAGGAACCGATTGCAGACTGGCTTACTTTAAGACCGGCGAGAGATTTAACAGATACAACGCGGTCAGGCATGTGAGGCTGTGCAACAAGTGGCTCAAGTTCTGATAAGTTGATTACAACTGTTTCAGAGTAAGTTGCGTCAGCATCAGCGATAAGCTCAGAGTAATCTTCTACGCGGCCCATTGCTTTAAGGAATTCCTCAGTCTGCTTGTCACTTGGGAAGAGTGAAGTTGTAGCTCCAAGCTCAGCTCCCATATTAGTGATAACAGCGCGTTCAGGAACAGTAAGAGTATTTACTCCTTCTCCGCCGAATTCGAAAACTTTACCAACTCCGCCTTTAACTGTGAGCATTCCAAGTAAGTGCAGGATGATATCTTTAGAAGTTGCCCATCCGGTAAGTGCTCCCGTCAGTTCAACTTTAACAACCTTTGGCATTGGAATAGAGTAAGGCTGTCCTGCCATAGCAAGAGCTACGGAAAGTCCACCCGCACCCATAGCTAATGAACCAAGTCCACCAGCTGTAGGAGTATGACTGTCTGATCCGATTAGAGTTGCGCCCGGTTTAGCGAAGTTCTCAAGGTGCAGCTGGTGACATATACCCGTTCCAGCTGGAGAGAAAACAACGCCGTACTTAGCGGCAACAGTTCTCAGGTACTGATGATCATCCGGGTTACGGAATCCCATCTGCAAGGTGTTGTGGTCAACATAACTTACAGAAAGTTCAGTCTGAACTCTATCTAGGCCCATTGCTTCAAATTGCAGATAAGCCATTGTGCCAGTGGCATCCTGGGTTAGAGTCTGGTCTATTCGCAGGCCGATTTCAGTCCCTGCTTCCATTTTTCCGCTGACCAGATGATTTGAGATGATTTTCTCAGTAATATTTAAACCCATGATGCCTCCTATGTTGCTTCTGCTTAATTGCAAATAAAAATAAAGGTCCTGTCCAATTTTTGGTTGTGGATTCCTACTCAGTCATTCCGAGATTTATCCGATTAATTTTTTTGCGGCGTGAGTCAATTTCAACTTCTAAGCGAAGTTTATCACGCTGGCTTTCGAAGATCTCATTGGCAAAGAAGATCCCTTTGGCATGGTCTTCAGTTTGAATAAGCGTTTTTATGCGCTCAGTGCATATTTCGTATTCTTTTTTAAAGCCCTGGATGGCTTCTTCTATTTCAGGAATACTAATCGATTTTGATTCTTCTTCGTTTTGATTTTGATTCATCTTCTACATCCTTAACTTGAGGGTCTTTTAGACCATCGATTTCTGGAAGGCTGTTGTAAAGAGTCCAGTATCTAGGCCAAAGATCAGTTAAATCTCCGGGGTTCTGTATAGATAGTCCGGGGCGAATATAAGCCATTAGGCCTAAGGCAATTCCGAAATACGGAGTTGGGGCATTCCATGCTTCATCCCACTGGATTTTACCTGGAGCTATTTTGATTCCGTCATCTGTGCGGGTGTATTCAAGACCTAGACGCTCAAGAAGTTCAACTCCTTGCTCGAAAAGGGAAACATTTTTAATGTTATTGAGCGAACATTGTGTGTCGGAGTTAATGGCTAGAGCCATTCCGATTGGGAACAGGTCTGAAGCCTGATCAAGATCGAAAGTAACTGATTTTGGCTGTGCACCTTTGGTGGAGCTGATTTCAGTGCCGGTAACCTTAACGTCAACACCACCAAGATCAAGCATTTTGAGAGCATCAATCGCTTTTGGTGAATTCGTAGGCCATGTACCTTTAATGGTAACATTACCACCTGCAAAAGCAGGAAGGGATAAAATTGCTGCGCTAAGTTCTGGGTCTAAAGCAATTTTGGGTTCTTCAGGGAAGGAGAATGTTTCCGTTGCGGGAATAACACACTCTGTTTCGCTGAGGTTTGCTTCGATTCCGCATGCACTTAGAACTTCGACAGCATCTTTGATATCAGAAATGCCGGCCCAGTCTTCCTCAAACTTGATTGTCAAACCTTTAGGGTATGTCCATCCAGCGAGAGTTAGTGCCGCTGCAAATTTTGATGGGGAATCTTCTAGCATAGTAACTGAAGTCGCGAGATTACCGCCACATTCAAGTCTTGCTGGAAGGCCGTGGCTCTGAAGATCGAGAGTATTCAGTCTTGCTCCGAGAGGATCAAGTATAGGAGTCAGTACTCTTGAATCATACTGTTTAAGGACAGGGCCGCCAGCAATTTTGAACTTGCCCGGATCTTTTAATCCGAAAGCAAGAACAAGATACATGGTCATAGGGTCGTCGCCAGCGAAGACTAGTTTGTCTTCGAAGGAAACACCTTCACCTGCGCGGGACTCAATAGTATCGCCTTCCCATGAAAGATGCGCGCCCGCCTGATTGAAAGCTTTAGCTAGTGAAGTGAGCTGGTCATTCACTGATAGCGGAGCCATTTTGGCGTCGGCTGAACACATTGCGGCCAGAGCCATCCAAAGCTGTGACTGGAATAATGAACAAGGTCCGTCGATGGTAACTTTTACTGGGCGTCTTGCTGGAGAAAGTGAGTATGAAGGAAGATTGCGGTTCTCCGGATGGGATACACAAGTATATGCAAGGGTGTTGAGTTGTTCGAAAACTCTACGCGCAGCTTTTAAATTAAATTTTTCGTCGGCGGACTTAGTAGTCCATATCTCAAAGATACGTCTTTCCTGATCTGGGTCAGCCAGTGGCAAACCTTTCTCTTTACGTTTGGATGCAGCTTTACCCATAAGTTGGTTTCTGCGTGAAATCATAGAAATTAGGCGTTCATCTAAATCTCTAATTTCGTGAAGTAGTGACGGCTTACGAGGAGCGTCTCTACGGGGTCTATCGGATTCTTCGAAATTTTTGTAATTGGGCATTTTTTGTTCCTGATGAGTGATATAGGGAAGAACGCCTTTCTAGCCTGAAATCAGCCGATGAGCAAGCCCCAAAGGTGAGGGAGTGGTTGCCGCATTTATCTAGCTGAAAAATATAATAAAAAAAGGGGGGAAGCGATAATCGCCTCCCCCCTCTGTAAAAGCAAGTAGTAGAACTACTTAATTACATAGAATCGCCGGAAGCTGCATTCTGCATTTTAACTTCTACTTTCTCAGTCAAACCTTCGTAGTAAGCACGGAGAACAACGAGAACTTCGTCGCGACCGAAATGGTCAACAACTTCTGCGCCGTCTGAAAGAGCTTTACGGAGTTTAGTTCCGGAAAGAATAACGCGTTCTTCTTTGTTATGTGGGCAAGTGCGGAGAGAAGCCATGCCGTCACATTTGTAACAGTAGAAAGTCCAGTCAATTTTCATTGGCTCACAAAGAAGTGCTTTACCAGGCTCTGGGCAAGCTTCTGTTGCGTAAGGAATTTTGTCGAAAATTTCCTGAGCTTCAAATAGACCGTAGAAATCACCAACACCAGCGTGGTCACGACCGATCAACATTCTGTTAACGCCGTAGTTCTGGCGGAAAGTCGCGTGGAGGAGTCCTTCACGTGGGCCAGCGTAACGCATGTCAAGTGGGTAACCAGCCTGAATTACGTTGTCTTTTACGAAGTAATCGTCAACAAGAGTTTCGATTGCTTTAACACGAACGTCTGCAGGAATGTCTCCTGGCTTGAGGTTTCCGATTAGGGAGTGGATCAAGCAACCGTCGCAGACTTCGATAGAAATCTTAGCGAGGAATTCGTGTGAACGATGCATTGGGTTACGAAGCTGAAGAGCGGAAACTGTGGACCAGCCCTTTTCTTCGAAAGCTGCACGTGTTTCAGCAGGACGGAGGTAAACGCCTTTGTACTGTTCTGGGTACTCACCTTCGGAGAGAACTTTAACAGGACCAGCAACGTTGAATTTTTTCTGTCCCATAACCATCTGAACGCCAGGATGATCTTCCATAGCGATCTTCCAGAAACAATCATCAGCAGACTCTTCGCCTTCGCCTTTGAATACTTTCTCACATTCCCATTTCTTGTCAGCGTCAGTCATTTCGTAGACTTCTTCAACAGTCATGGTTGCGTATACTTCGCCGTCGTTTACGAGAGCAAGCTCTTCGCCAACTTTGACTTCTTCGTCCATGTCTAGAGTAACAGGAACTGGCCAGAATGTGCCGTCTGCCATCAGAAAGCTTTCACAAACGCCTTTCCAGTCAGCTTTTTTCATGAATCCTGTGAGTGGAGAAAAACCACCACAACCCATCATGATAAGGTCGCCCTTAGCACGTGGGGAAATTTCAATCTGCTTGAGTCCTGCAGCTTTCTTCTGTTCTGCTGCTAGTTCTGCGCCTTCGAGAAGTGCACATACGAGACCTTTACCACCGTGAGGGGCTACGAGATTAGACATTTGTCTCTCCTTACTTGTAATTATTTTCAACACCTGGGCCTTTCCGCGGAACCTGAAGAGGATAATCTCTCTGCCTCACAAGTGAGGTCTGCTCTTCTATATATAGAAGGCATGGTCCGTAGAACGAAATTTTCAAACAAAGGAAATATGTGTGAACAAACATGAAAGTTATGAAGCTTTCCTGTCTGCTTCCAAATATTTCTTAGAGGACTTATGAATCCTTTGTGAAAGAAATGTCAAGAGCAAAATTAAAGTGAGTGCATATTTTTCCTCTTTTTTGGGCACATAAAACATGTGTTTTAATAAGTAAGTGTGTAAATACGCAGTCTTGCAATAGTGAAAAAAAGCACAATACCTCTTCTGTGATAAAAAAGTGTATTAAGCAATAAATAACTGGTGAAGGTTTCATTAGGGGCGCGACAGTGTGTATATATTGAAACGTTGGAAATACTTTAATGAATCGCTGTTGGTATGCTTTATTTAGATTAATATGACACAAAGTCTAGAGATGTTCTTGGTTCTATCTATATAGTAGCAATGCTTTAGGTAGGATTAGGAGAAAAGTTGTTTTTGTGAAACAAACTGAAAAAAAGGCTTGCAATGAAAGGTGGGATTGAACTAAAAGCTCATGAAGATGGAACACGCTCACGCGACGAGATCTGTTTAAGCTTAGCTTTTAAAATTTATCGTCCCTCCTCAAAATGTTGATTTAAGAGGGGTTATAAATGATCTTTGAAAAGAGCTTGTTCTAAATTTCACTTTCGTCTTGACACCTTTTGTCGGGCTTGATAGTCAATTGACCTCGAGCCTTGAACTTAAAGGCAAGAATATACATGGTTAAGGATGTTGTCGGTTGATTGATAACTTTAACTTTTAGGAGGACTAGGTATGCCGACCTTTGTCAATCCAGAAAAGTGTGATGGCTGTAAAGGCGGAGAAAAGACCGCTTGCATGTACATCTGCCCTAATGATCTTATGATTTTGGACCCCGAAGCAATGCGGGCTTACAACCAGGAACCAGATGCATGTTGGGAGTGTTACTCCTGTGTAAAGATTTGTCCTCAGGGAGCTGTTGAAGCTCGTCCTTACGGCGACTTTGCACCAATGGGTGGAACATCCATCCCAATGCGTTCAGCTGAAGACATCATGTGGACTGTTAAGTTCCGTAATGGCGACGTTAAGCGCTTTAAGTTCCCAATCCGCACTACTCCTGAAGGATCAATTAAGCCTTACGAAGGTAAGCCTGAGCCTACAGACCTGGATAACGAACTTCTTTTCACTGAAACAGAACTAGCTGTACCACAGGTAGACGCTGGCAATGAAATCAAAATTGGTGATGCAGACAAGACCTTAACTATTAAGGACCTGCTTTAATCAATACTTGTTGTTCGCAACAAATGATTAAATTCCAGCAATCTGTAACCTTTCTAAGGAGGGAACATGCCTCTACTTCCTATTAATGAAGCTTCCAAGGGTGTAGCTCTTGCAGAGCCAGAACTTATAGAAAAAGACGTGGATATTCTTCTCGTCGGTGGCGGAATGGGTAACTGTGGTGTTGCCTATGAAGCTTGTCGTTGGATCGAAAAAGTTGGTGGCGATATCTCCATCATGCTTCTCGATAAAGCTGCTCTAGAACGTTCCGGTGCTATCGCACAGGGTCTTTCTGCTATTAATACTTACCTCGGTGAGAACAATGCTGACGATTACGTTCGCATGGTTCGTACTGACCTCATGGGCATCGTCCGTGAAGACCTTATCTTTGACTTAGGTCGTCACGTTGATGATTCCGTACATCTTTTTGAAGAGTGGGGCCTTCCTTGCTGGATCAAAAAAGATGGCAAAAACCTCGACGGTGCACAAGCTAAGGCTGCTGGCCTTTCCTTGCGTAACGGCGATGCTTGCGTTCGCTCCGGCCGCTGGCAGATGATGATCAACGGTGAATCTTACAAGTGTATCGTTGCTGAAGCTGCTAAAATGGTTCTCGGCGAAGACGGCTACATGGAACGTATCTTCATCGTTAAGATGCTTCTAGACGTCAATGAGCCAAACCGCATCGCTGGTGCTGTTGGTTTCTCCACTCGTGAGAACAAAGTATACTTGTTTAAGTGCAACACAGCTGTAGTAGCTTGTGGTGGCGCAGTAAACGTATACCGTCCTCGTTCCACTGGTGAAGGTATGGGGCGTGCATGGTATCCAGTATGGAACGCAGGTTCCACATACACCATGTGTGCTCAGGTTGGCGCTGAAATGACCATGATGGAAAACCGCTTCGTACCCGCTCGTTTCAAAGACGGTTACGGACCAGTTGGCGCATGGTTCTTGCTCTTCAAAGCTAAAGCAACCAACTACAAAGGCGAAGACTATTGCGAAACAAACCGCGCAATGCTCAAACCTTACGAAGAACGCGGATACGCTAAAGGACATGTTATCCCAACATGTCTTCGTAACCACATGATGCTTCGTGAAATGCGTGAAGGCCGTGGACCAATTTACATGGACACAGCTACCGCACTTCAGAATACATTCAAAGACCTCACACCTGCTGAGCAGAAACATCTTGAGTCTGAAGCTTGGGAAGATTTCCTCGACATGTGTGTTGGCCAGGCTAACCTCTGGGCATGTATGAATATCAAACCTGAAGAAACAGGTTCTGAGATCATGCCTACTGAACCATACCTTCTCGGATCTCACTCCGGTTGTTGTGGTATCTGGACTTCCGGTCCAGACGAATCATGGGTTCCTGACTCTTACAAAGTGAAAGCTGCTAACGGTAAAGTATACAACCGTATGACTACTGTTGATGGTCTCTTCACTTGTGCTGACGGTGTTGGTGCTTCCGGACATAAGTTCTCTTCCGGATCCCACGCTGAAGGCCGCATCGTTGGTAAGCAGATGGTACGCTGGTGTGTAGATCACAAAGACTACAAACCTGCTGTTAAAGAAACTCTTGCTGATCTCGCTAAAGAATTGTACCAGCCTTGGTACACTTACGAAGAAGGCAAATCCATCTCTACTGACCCAGTAGTTAACCCTAACTACATCACACCTAAGAACTTCATGATGCGTCTTGTTAAGGCGACTGATGAGTACGGTGGTGGTTGTGCAACATTGTATGTTACTTCTGGCGCTCTTCTGAAAACAGGATTCCATCTTCTTGGAATGCTTGAAGAAGATAGCAAGAAGCTAGCTGCACGTGACCTTCACGAATTGATGCGTTGTTGGGAACAGTTCCACAGATTGTGGACAGTTCGCCTACACATGCAGCACATCAGCTTCCGCGAAGAATCACGCTACCCTGGTTTCTACTACCGTGGAGACTTCATGGGTCTTGATGACGACAACTGGAAATGCTTCGTAAACTCCAAGTACGATGTTGAAAAAGGCGAAACCGTCATTTTCAAAAAAGCATACCACCAGATCATTCCTGTTTAATATAGGCTTGATACTACGCGGCTGCGAACCTCACGGTTCGCAGCCGTTCTCATCTGGCGGGCGCTCTGAAATGGTCTGAATCCGAATTGCGACCAATAAGGTCGGTGTCCGGATTTGGGCCATTTTATGGCTAAGGGCCTCAAAGAGTTCAGGAGGATAGAGAATGTCAAAAAGCATACTTGTCGTTGGTGGCGGGTTCAGCGGTATCACTGCTGCACTTGAAGCCGCCGAAGTAGGCCATGAAGTCTTCATCGTAGAGAAGGCACCATTCCTAGGTGGCCGAGTGATGCAGCTGAATAAATATTTTCCAAAGCTGTGTCCCCCTTCTTGCGGACTGGAGATTCAATTTCAAAGAATCAAAAACAATAAGAACGTTAAGTTCTTTACCATGGCTGAAGTGGAATCCATCAGTGGTTCCATGGGCGACTTTGAAGTCAAAGTTCGCATTAAGCCAAGGTATGTTGGTCCCGGTAGTGTAGAACTGTCAGAAGTCATCGAAAAACTTTCCAATAACGTTACCGATGAATTCGAGTTCAAGCTCTGTGATCGCAAAGCCCTTTACATGGATGTTCCTTTTGCGTTCCCCGCAAGATACGTTCTTGAAAAGGAAAACTGCACAGATGAAGACCTTAAACTTCTCGCTGGTATCGATGTTATCGACCTCAAAGAAGAAGAAAAAGTCATCACTCTCAATGTAGGTTCCATCGTTTACGCTACTGGTTGGAAACCGTACGATGTGACTAAACTTTCAAATCTTGGTGCCGGAACAGTTGCGAACTGTATTACGAACATGCAAATGGAACGTCTTGCAGCTCCAAGTGGACCCACCAGTGGCCAGATTGTCCGTCCTTCAGACGGCGCTCAGCCAAAAAACATCGGATTCGTACAATGTGCGGGTTCTCGCGATGAAAACCATCTCAACTACTGTTCATACATCTGTTGCATGGCTTCTTTGAAGCAGGCTCAGTATCTTCGTGAACAGTACCCTGATGCAAAGGTCACTGTATATTACATCGATCTTCGTACTCCGGGCCGTTACGACAAATTTGCGAAACGTATTCTTTCTGATGATAAGATCAATGCCGTTAAAGGTAAGGTCGCTGAAGTCATCGAAGTTTCCGGTTCAGGCAATGTTCTCGTCACAGTTGAAGATGCTGAAACTGGTATTAAGGCACAGACAGAGCATGATCTCTTAGTCTTAGCTACCGGTATGCAGCCTAGTCTCGCAGGTGTTCCAGTTCCGACTGGAGTACAGGTTGACGATCAGGGCTTCATCGTTGGCGGAGAAGAACAAGGCATTTTCGCTGCCGGGTGTGCTAAGCAACCTCTGGATGTCATGAAGACAGCCCAGTCAGGTACAGCTTCCGCTCTGAAAGCGATCCAAACGGTGATAGGGAGGTAAGTCGACATGCCCGAAAAAATCGGAGTTTATTTCGACCAAGCAAGCATCTCTCCTTTCCTGAAAGCAGAAGACATTGCCGAATTTGTCGGTAAAGTTTATGCTAATGAGTGCCCGGTGATCAAGTGTCACCCTAGACTCAATTCAGAGGAAGGAAGAAAGCTTATTCAGGAAGATATCGACGCTGGCAACGTTGATGCAGTATTGATCTGCGGCACAAGCCCTCGCGTTGACTGGGATATATTTAACTTTGACAATGTCATGGTTGAACGAGTCAACTTGCGTGAACAGTGCATCAAGGTTTTCAGGAATCCTGACGGCTCCTTACCCGATCCGGATGGTGAAGTTCCTGAACTCCTCCAAATAATGGCGAACGAATACGTCAAAATGGGACTCATGAAACTTACGAAAGGCGGAATACCTGAAGCTCAGGTACTCAGCTGTACGAAAGTCGTTATGGTTCTCGGTGGTGGTTTCACAGGTCTTACTGCAGCTCTTTACGCTGCCAAGACTAACCACGACGTTATATTAGTGGAAAAGCAAGACACTCTTGGCGGTAAAGCTGCTGGAATGTACAAAACTTTCCCACTTGCATACCCCTACCTCGAAGCTCATGCTACCGGTATTGAAGACCTAATCGCTGAAGTTGAATCCAACTCCAGAATTAAAGTTCTCAAATCTGCCGAACTTACGACTCTCGAAGGTGCTCCAGGTGAATACACCGCTAACATTAAAGTTGGCTCCAGTTCAGAAGCAATGCCTGTTGGTGCAGTTGTTCTGGCTACTGGTTGGGTCCCTCAGGATACTAAGTACGTTGAGCCAATGGGTTACGGTTCTTCCAAAGTTGTTACTGCCGCTGAATTTGAAGCAATGGTTAAAGCTGGAAAAATGGACGCTACGTCTGTTGCTTTCGTGCTCGATACCCGCCTCAGTGAAGCTAAGTTTGCAGCAGAAGAAGATGTTTATGCTAATCGCTCTGATGAAGAAATTGCTTCTGACGATGCTGATGCAAAAGTTGCAGCTGATGCTAAGACAGCTCAAGCAGCTGAAGACGGCGTAGAAGAAGAGTTTGTTTACGAAGATATGGAATCTTACAAACATCTTCCTTACAGCTCAGAGCTCAGCAGTCTAGTAGCTCTCAAGCAGGCTAACTACGTTCGTGAAATGAACGAAGACGGCATTGCTTACATCATCTATGATCACATGATGGTCCCAGGTGTAAATGAGCGCTACTACCGTGCTGCCCAGGATGATCCGGGCATCATGTTAACCAAGGGTACAGTCACTTCCGTTAAGGAAGAGGGCAACTCCATGGTTATTGCTGCTAGCAATACTCTACTTGGTGAAAATATCGAAATTCAGGCTGATCTGGTCGTCGTTCCTACAGGCATGGTTCCTACCACTGCTCATGATCCGACCATCAACCTCGTATATAGACAAGGACCTGCATTCCCCGATCTCAAGCAGTTCGACGGATATGCAGATTCTAACTACATCTGTTTCCCTTACGAAACACGCCGTACCGGTGTTTACGCCGCAGGTTGTGTTCGTCAGCCAATGACCATGGGTCTTGCAAGGGAAGATGCAGCCGGTGCTGTTCTCAAAGCGATTCAGTGTATCAACTCCGCCAATCATGGCGTTGCTGTTCACCCTCGTTCTGGTGATAACAGTTACCCTGTTTTCAACTTCATGCGTTGCACACAGTGTAAACGTTGTACCGAAGAATGTCCTTTCGGTGCACTTGATGATGATGAAAAAGGAACACCAAAGCCAAATCCATCACGCTGTCGCCGCTGTGGTACCTGTATGGGTGCTTGTCCGGAACGCGTAATCGGATTTGACAACTACAATATCGACATGGTCGGTTCTATGATCAAACAGGTCGATGTACCTGATGACATGGAAGTTGGTGGTCCTCGCTTTATCGTTCTCGCTTGCGAAAACGATGCTTATCCTGCTTTGGATATGGCAGCAATGCGCGGCAAAGGCTGGTCACCGTATGTTCGTGTAGTTCCTGTTCGTTGTCTTGGCTCTGTAAACACCATCTGGATTGCAGATGCGATGTCTAAGGGTATTGACGGCGTACTTCTACTCGGTTGTAAGTACGGTGAAGATTATCAGTGCCACTTTGTGAAAGGTTCCGAACTGTGTGACCGCCGTATGGAAAACGTCGCTGACTCTCTTAAGAGACTTGGTGTCGAACCTGAGCGTGTTGTCCAGTCTGAACTCGCCATTGACGATTACGACAAGGTTTCTGACCTCATCGACACATTCGTTAATGACATGATCAAGATTGGTCCCAACCCGTTCAAGGGATACTAGGAGGTAACGCGAGATGGAAAAAGATATTCGCATCAAACCGGATCTCCAGTTCATCAAAGAACTTCAGGCTGTCGGTGGTGACGGAGTTAAGAAATGCTATCAGTGCGCAACTTGTAGTGTAGCTTGTCCTCTATCACCTGCTGATAACCCTTATCCGCGTAAGGAAATGGTATGGGCTCAGTGGGGCCTTAAAGATAAACTCGTTAACGACATCGATATATGGCTATGTCATAACTGCGGACAGTGTTCCGACTTGTGTCCTCGTGGCGCTCGTCCAGCTGACATGCTCGCAGGACTGCGTAACATGGCCTACCAGAAGATGGTTACCCCATCCTGCTTCGGCAAATGGATGAGTTCTCCTAAACATCTGCCTAAGCTTATTGCTATCCCGGCAGTTATTTACATGGTGATTTGGTTCATCATGGCGGGTGTTCGTGGTTCCTTCTTCCCTCTCAAAGATGGTAACGTTGTCTACGGACACCTGTTCCCTGGCGACTTTACTATTGACCCGATCTTCATGCTTGCTTTCGGTTTCATGGCTTGGACCTTCTATAAGGGAGTCAAGAATCTGATCTCATCTTTTGCAGATCAACCAAAGGTCTTTGCTGTTGGTGACAAATCTGAAAGACCTAGTCTTTTAGCATGCTTCGTGGATGTGTGTAAAAATGAACTTTTGACACACTCCAAATGGAAGGAATGCGGTGAAACCGACGAAGCAGATGAACAGAAATTTAATGGACATAGATTCATTATGCTCGCGTTCATTTTCCTGATGATTGTAACTGGCGTAGTCGCAGTTACTCATTGGGGTGGAAAGATAATACCTTTCCTCTCAGCCATCGGTCATACACCGATGCCGCTGTGGCACCCGGTTAAGATTCTTGCAAACGTTGGTGCAGTCATGCTTGTTTACTCACTCGTACTGCTTACTAAACGTCGCTTGAATCAGGATGAATCTCAGCACAAATCCAGTTATTATGACTGGTACTTGCTTGGAATCATCTGGACAATTGGCGTAACTGGAATCATGTGTGAACTGCTTCGCCTCGCTGGCATCGCAGGACTTGCATACCCAATGTACTACGTCCATCTTGTCGCCGTGTTTATGTTGTTTGTCTATCTGCCGTGGTCTAAACTTGGACATCTTGTCTACAGGACTGCAGCTTTAACTTATGCAAGATACATTGGCCGTCTTCCTATGCCGGTCCGTGAAGAAAAGACTTTTACTCTTTAAATAGAGCAAGGAGGATTGAATCATGTCTGAAGCACGTAAAACTTTCCCCATGAGCACATTTGTTGCTTATGTTAAGGGTGGCGAAAGCAACAACTCCGTTCAGGAACTTCTGTCCTACATGACACAGAAGGACATTGACGCAGAATTCGAACCTTTTGCAGCAGCGCTAGCAAAAGCTTGGATCTACGAGCAGCATCCTGAACTCGCTAAAATGAAAACAGGTCAGGTTGCAGGACTTGGCGAGAAC
Source organism: Maridesulfovibrio frigidus DSM 17176 (assembly GCF_000711735.1). Taxonomy (NCBI): domain Bacteria; kingdom Pseudomonadati; phylum Thermodesulfobacteriota; class Desulfovibrionia; order Desulfovibrionales; family Desulfovibrionaceae; genus Maridesulfovibrio; species Maridesulfovibrio frigidus. The sequence continues at coordinate 433,616 of NZ_JONL01000002.1, read as the reverse complement.
GTCTCTGTAGGCGCTCTTCCAGCTGAAGAAATGCTCAAGGTTGACAGCATCTTTACTAAGCTTGCTGATTCCCGTGATGCTATCACTTCTCAGGCTGCTACTATTGCAGAACTCGAAGCTAAACTTGCTGCAGCAGAAGGCAAACTCGGCGTAACCGAAGTTGCTATGGCTGAATACAAAGGCAAATGTGAAGCATTTGAAGCATCCGGAAAGGGCGAAGGCGATGCAATCATCGTTACTTCCCAGACTAAAGTTGAAGAGTACATCGGCAAAGTCGACGAACTCCTCGCTTTAATCGAAGATGTTAAAAAGAACGGTGTTGTCACTGTTGCTGCTGGCGCACCTGCTGGCGCAGCTTCTGATGATGGTTCTAAAGGAGCTGGCGCTCCTGAAACAGGTGGAGCTCCATCCGATTCTTTCGGTTTCGGTAGTGATCCATTCGGTGATGACTCTTGGTAAGTCGATAGACTTACTTTTAGCCTTCATCAGGTTAAAGTATATAAAAGCCCTGTCTGCGAAAGCCGACAGGGCTTTTTTGTGTTCTAAGGATAATAATCCGGCAGAATATCCTTCGGTGTAGTAAAATATATTTGGTTGAGCTCTTCTTGTTACAAAAATGTGTAGTAATTCAATAATTTCTGTTAAGATTAAAGCTCCGTATTTAAGGGGTTTGTCTTTTAAAATCCTAGTAGTAAGATAGTGTTACGAAATTGTCTCTACAGAAATAAACTAAATTGTAAAAACTAAATGGTAATTGTATCTAATGAATAAAGATGATAAAGATTTTATCTGAAATAATGATCAAAAGTATGAGTTTTTATTAATGGTTTGATTTGCGAATCGCTTTTGTTGTTGCGTAGTAGTATCTTTTAGCTAGTGCATTAATAATTTGTCGTATAAAAGTATACTTAAGCAGTAGTTTTATGAACATAAAGTCTTTTGATTTGGTTGTGGCTGAATAAAAATCGGTTACATTCTTGATCTTGAGAATATAAATGTGTATAGGTATGTCCAATATGGCAGAACTTCATTTACACGACGTGAGCGTCCGCTTTGGTGGATTACAGGCTCTGGCAGAGGTTAATTTCTCTCTTATGCCGGGAGAAATCGTAGGGCTTATCGGGCCTAACGGTGCTGGTAAAACTACCGTGTTCAACGTTATCACTGGAGTATATAATGCTTCCGGCGGAAATGTTGAATATGATGGTGCAAGTCTTCAAGGGCTTAAACCCTATCAGGTCTTGGCTAAGGGTATAGCTCGTACCTTTCAAAATATCCGTCTTTTCCAGAATATGACTGCATTGGAAAATGTAATGGTCGCTCAGCACTCCCGCACTGGTTGTGGCATACTGGGCGCGATTTTTCGTACTCCTAGTCAAAAGCTTGAAGAAGCGCAGATTAAAGAAAGAGCTATGGAAGAACTTCGCTTCGCAGAGTTGGAAGATTTTGCTGATGAGGTGGCATCCAGCCTTCCTTATGGACATCAGAGACGCCTTGAAATTGCAAGGGCTCTCGCTTCCGATCCAACTACCATTTTACTAGATGAGCCGGCAGCAGGGTTGAATCCTGCCGAAAGTTCAGAGTTGATGGAAACCATTCGTAAAATCTCCGCGAGAGGGATCAATGTATTGATGGTTGAGCATGACATGAAAGTTGTCATGGGCATCTGTCAAAGACTTGTTGTTCTCGATCACGGGGTGATGATTGCAAAGGGAAACCCTGAAGAGATTCAGAAGAATCCCGCTGTAATTGAGGCATATCTCGGTAATTAACCATATTTACTTAAGTGAGGCTTTTTTATGAAACGTTTATTTATGACAGTTCTGCTTGCTGCAGCTGTAATTATGCTCGGCTCCGGCATGGCATTCGCTAAAACACTGAAAATAGGCACAATGGGACCTTTGACCGGACCCTACGCTGCTGATGGTGTTGATATCAAAAATGGTGTTTTGACAGCTGTTGAAGTTATGAAAGCTAACGGTGGAATTCCCGGTTTCGATGATATCGAAGTTCTTCCTCAGGATACTGCATGTGAGCCACGTCAAGCTGTTGCAACAGCTAACAAGCTGATCAACGAAGGCGTAAATGGCGTAGTTGGTTCTTACTGTTCCAGTGCGACTCTTCCTGCTTCCGAAGTTCTTGATGAAGAAAGCATCATCATGATCACACCAGCTTCAACTGCTGAAAAAGTTACTACTCGCGGCCTTCCTTACATGTTCCGCATGTGTGGGCGTAACGATGACCAGAGTAAGACTGCAGTTAAATTCATGACTGACGAACTTAAAGCTAAAACTATCTACCTTGTAGATGATAAAACAGCATACTCTCAGGGGCTAGCTGATGGCGTTGAGAAAATGGCTGCAGAAGCTGGAATCAAAGTTCTAGGTCATGAGCATGTCAATCAGGGCGACAAAGATTTCTCCGCTATCCTAACAAAAGTTAAAACCGAAAAGCCTGACGTTTTCTACATGTCCATGCAGAACTCAGCTACAGGCGCACTTATGCTTATTCAGGCTAAGCGCATGGGTATTAAGGCAGCAATTATCGGACAGGATGCAGTATATCATCCTCAGCTCATGGAAATCGCAAAGAATGCAGCTGAAAATGTTTACCTGACTTTCGGTTACACAGATAAAGAAGCTCCTGCATACAAAGAATTCGACGCTAAATACACACCACTTCATGGCAACATCGGAGCATACTCCGGTTACGCATATGATAGTGCTATGGCATACATGATGGCTGTTAAAGCTGCTGGATCAACTGATCCTGCAAAAGTTAAAGCAGAACTCATGAAGCTTGATTACAACGGTGCTACTAAGCACGTTAAGTTCCAGGCAAATGGTGATTCCGGTTCCGACTACGTTATCTTTAAAGTTAAAGATGGTAAGTTCACAACATACTGGAATCCAGCAACAGGTCTTTACTAGAGTTTAAGCAATGATCGGCTCCCGCTCATAATGAGCGGGAGCTATTACGAATAGCCCCGGATACCCATGGAATATTTTTTACAACAACTCATCAACGGTATAACTCTCGGTAGCGTTTATGCGCTTATCGCACTCGGTTATACTATGGTGTATGGCATCATCCAGCTCATCAACTTTGCTCACGGTGAATTTTTTGCGGCTGGCGGTTATGTAGGCGTTATATTCATGAGTTACCTTTTATCACAGGGGGCGCCAGCGTGGGTTTGCCTTTCAGGATCTTTGATTCTTGCAATGGCATATTGCGCGATGCTCGCTGTTGCAGTCGAGAGGGTCGCTTATAAACCACTCCGTAATTCATCTAGACTTTCTGTACTTCTTTCCGCTTTGGGTATGTCAATTTTCTTGCAGAACGGATTGATGCTGACTCAGGGCGTATATGACAAAGCTTATCCAACTGAACTGACTCAGGGCGGTTTCGAAATGGGTAACGTAATGCTTTCTTATATGCAGCTTTTCATAGTCAGTTTGACCGCATTCTTACTTGTTGCCTTGAATCTTTTGGTATTTAAGACTCGCATGGGTAAGGCGATGCGCTCCACTGCGCAGGATAAAGTAATGTCTGCGCTTGTCGGAATCAACGCAAACCGTACTATTAGTATCACCTTTGCTATTGGAGCTGCGCTCGCTGCTGCTGCCGGAATAATGGTTGGTCTCTACTACGGCTCTGTTCGTTACGATATGGGATTTGTTCCGGGTATCAAAGCCTTTGCCGCCGCAGTTCTTGGTGGGATCGGTAATATTACCGGTGCGATGATTGGTGGATTCATCATTGGTATGGTTGAAATTTTTGCAGCAGGCTATATTTCAGGCGAATACAAAGACGTGTTCGCATTTGTAATTCTTATCGCGGTGCTTTATTTCAGACCTTCAGGAATCATGGGAGAGAACGTTGACGATACCAGAGTTTAAAAAACACTGGACGTCCCTAGGCATAGGGATGGTCTGGCTGTTCATCCTATTGTGGCCTCTGCTAGGCATTAAACCCGAAGGTCTTGAAGTTGCCAGCACATTTAATGTCTGGTGGCGAATAGCTTTGGGGTGTTCGTTCCTTCTGTTCTTATATCAATTAAATAGTGCTGGAGCATTTAGATTTATCTCCAGACCAGCAGGGGCGGTCGCGGGTAGCATGAAAAGTGCGACTTCGATGGTTCCAATGGCTGTCTGGTTTGTGATCGGGATAGCCTGTACTGCGCTTATACCGCAGTTTGCCGGAAGATATGCACAAGATGTTGCTATCAACTGTATGATCTATGTTTGTCTAGGACTCGGCCTAAATATAGTCGTTGGCTTAGCAGGTATGCTGGATTTGGGTTATATAGCATTCTACGGTATCGGTGCATACACATACGCGCTTCTCTCAGTGCAGTTCCAACTTTCTTTCTGGATTTGTTTGCCAATCAGTGCCGGTATGGCTGGTCTTGGTGCATGGCTTATCGGGTATTGCTCCATGAGAATGCGAGGCGATTACCTAGCAATTGTGACGCTGGGTTTTGCCGAAATTTGTCGAATGGTGCTCAATAACTGGATGAGCCTGACCAATGGTCCTAACGGCGTAACTGGTATTAAGGCCCCCGGTCTTTACTGGTTCGACTTTACCAACGGCATGACTTTAGAACACATCTGGCTCAAAAAGCTTTCACTTGTTTATTACGTCATCCTGATTCTTGTGGTCTTCACTGCTATCGCCGTTTACCGCTTACAGCATTCCCGCATTGGTCGGGCATGGGAAGCGATTCGCGAAGATGAGACTGCTGCTGAAGTTATGGGTGTTCCTACATTTTATATGAAACTGCTAGCGTATTGCTCAGGAGCATGTTTCGGCGGTATGGCCGGCGCTTTCTACGCCGCACGTATGAGATTTGTTAGTCCAGAATCTTTTACTTTCCTTGAATCAGCAATGGTTTTATCCATGGTTGTTCTTGGCGGTATGGGATCTATTCCGGGGGTTATTCTCGGCGCATTGGCTCTTATTGCCCTTCCAGAAATATTTAGAGAGTTCGAATTATATCGCATGCTCGTCTTCGGGGGAGTTATGACTTTGATGATGCTCTTCAGACCTCAGGGAATGTTGCCTTCGAAACGTACAATGAGATCTGATAAGGATTAAGTCATGAGCGAACCAATATTAGAATTACGGGATATCAAGGCCGGATACGGAAGTATTAAAGCTCTTAAAGGGATTAATATCAAAGTTTATGAGGGAGAAATTGTCTCTATTATCGGCGCAAACGGTGCAGGTAAGAGTACAACTCTCATGACCATATGTAATATTGTTCAGGCCACCAGTGGCGATATCTTTTACAAAGGTGAAAGAATAAACAATATTGTATCTGATAAGCTGCCCAAAATGGGACTGTGTCAGGTTCCGGAAGGGCGAAGAATTTTCCCGAGACTTACCATTGAGGAGAATCTCGATATGGGCGCTTTCTTTCGTAATGATAAGGAAATTGAAGACGATAAAGAACGCGTTTTCGGAATGTTCCCTATTTTGCGCGAAAGATGCAAACAGGCGGGTGGAACCTTGTCTGGCGGCGAACAGCAGATGCTTGCCATTGGTAGAGCATTAATGAGCAGGCCGAAAGTGCTATTGCTTGATGAACCTTCACTTGGTCTTGCGCCGCTTATCGTTAAGCAGATTTTTGGTATAATCAAAGAGATTAATAGTTTAGGGACGACGATTATTCTCGTTGAGCAAAATGCGAAGGTTGCCTTAAGCATGGCTAACAGGGGTTATGTTCTTGAAACCGGGAATGTTGTTATGGAAGATGAAGCTAAAAAGCTTCTTAATAATCCGGATATCCAGAAAGCATATCTCGGAGAATAAGTTCGTTTTTAGTAATTAATTGGAATATTTTTAAAAGTCTCTCAACCATATAGGATTGAGAGACTTTTGTTGCGAACTGAGATCTACTAATTATTCTGATGTGGTTTCTTTTATCTTGTTTTTGTCTTTCTTTTCTTTTTTCTTTTTAGCCTTTTTATCGGCTTTTAAGTTATCTCGGTCCTCATCTCTCTTAGCTTTTTTTGAGTCACGTTCCTTCTTGTTTGTTTCTTTGTCGATCATTCTGTCTTCTTTATCTTGGTCTCGATCGGCTTTATTTTCATCTTTGCGAGTTTTCTTTGCTTCTTTTTTTTCTTTTTTTTGTGACTCGTTAGTGTTCTTCTTACTTGTTTTATCCTTTTTGGCGACAAGGATATAGTTTTCGGAATCTGCCCCGACTACTTGGTAGGCATATGAAATAGATGCTGCAAAAAGAAGACAAAAGCTGATAACTAGAGTGAATAATAATTTTCTCATGATAACTCCCTTTAATAATTTGTAACTCAAGAATGATTCTAGGTTATCCTTAGACTGTTCTTAAAGTTAAATATTATTTGATAAATTTGCTAGAACAGACGATAAAGGAAAACGAAGTAAATGCTTGCAAAGCAATAGCAGTTTGTGCTTAATTTATCTCGTAAATAACGTTATCTTTTTTCCAAATATCTGGAGGCTGACGATGGCTAAGAAAGTAGTAATTGATCAAGATGAGTGTATTGGATGTGAAACTTGTGTAGAGCTTTGTCCTGAAGTTTTTGCGCTTGATAATGAAGGTGAAAAAGCTGAAGTTATCAAAGAAGATGCTGTTGACATGGACTGCGTGCAAGAGTCCATTGATTCTTGTCCGGTAGAGTGCATCCTTATTGAAGAATAGAAAAATTTTAACGTTAATTAAAAGGCATCCTTAAGGGTGCCTTTTTTTATGCTCTTCGTAAAAAGTGAACTTCCATACTGATCAGTTCGGGAATGGTTGATAGCAGCTCATCCGCTATTAGGGTTTCAGTAAGTAGCTCTTCCGATCCATATTCAATTGTTAGGTTAAGTTGGTCCATTCTTGCACGACACCAATTAACACTTGCGTTAAACATAATTTCTTCGATTTGTTCTACTATGCAAAGCTTTGTAGCAGTAAGTGGCTGTCCGGTAGTAATTCTTGTTGCAAGGCAACTGTTAGAAGGGCGGCCTGCAGATGTTAAGCGTAAATAAAATGCTGTCTCAGCAATAATCTCTTTACCGAACCCAGCCAGAGCCAAGGGTGAAATAACCCCAGCTTCTTTAATTGCCTTCATTCCCGGGCGGCTATCACAATCATCAATATGGCTGCCGTCGAAAAGCGGAAATAAGTTAATTGACTCGATAATATTTTTTTTACAGTGGTAGCATCGAAGAGGAGAGTTCTCAGTGATATTCGTAATGTTAAGAAGTTCTGCACGGACTATCTTATGTCTAATCCCTATCGATGCCGCAGACTTGCGTGCGTAGTTAAGATCTCTTCTGGCAACTAAGTCGGAGTCAACAGTGATTGCCACTGCATTGGCACCCAGTACATCAAAAGCTGCTTTAGCAACTAAAGAACTGTCAATTCCACCTGAAAAAGCGATGAAAGCCTTTTTATGGGAGCGGAATAACCCGAGAAGCATGTCGTATTGCTTTTGAATAATGATTGATTTTTTTGTGGGCATTTATTTTGCTTGAAATGTTACGTACTAAGGTGGAGTTTGATTGTCTGATCAAAACAACCCTTGATATGTAAGGGTTGCCAAGAGGAAGAATAATGCATAATTATATATTAGAGAATGTAAATAAAACCCGCTGCACTTTGAGTGGGAAGGCGAATAATCATATGCTATTCATTTCAATCCCGATGGCTCACCGGGTGATTACCAAGGTGTGCTTTTCTTTACTTATGCTTGTTGTTTCAGTTTTAGTTGTTGGAACAAACCTTGGCGAATGCTCAAGTTTTCGTTCTGAAAACAAAGCTAAAGACAAATCAACCCTTAAGCTTTCTGCTCCAGTAGAAGAGGGCATCAGCCACTTGCTTACTGCTCTGACTGTTAAAACAGAAGAATTTGATGCGAGCAAGGTAAAAGGGCTGATTCAGTTCGTAGAAAATTCTAAGCCTACTGATAAATTGATTGAAATACCTAAGCGCGAATCTGCCAGTGGTGCAGCTATGCGCATGGATATTAAGGCTTCTTTGGCCAGAATTTTGGAATATACATATAATCCTGAAATTCCAAATTACGCTATTTATCCTTCAGTTATTCGCCTTAGCGGGTGGGACCCGAAAAGTGAATTCTACGCGGATAAAGTGCAGCCGTGGAAGTATCTCGAAGACAGTGATGTTCCCAAGGTGTGGCGCGGTAAAGAATTTGAAGTGAACACACCGGATTCTTTCGGTGGTGCTTATTATAGATACGACCTAAATCGTCTGCTCGTGCTTATGAAGTACGAGGGGCGAAATGTGTTTTTGTCAGTTGCCAGACAGGATGATAAGTCCAGTGTAGGAATGAAGGGACTTGTCATGGATGACAGCCAGTGGAACTATTTTTACAGTGGAATTCCCGGTTTGACTGCTGGCGGAATGGGCTGGATGGATACTTTCATGTACGATTCCATTTCCGTTTCTGTTTACATTCAGGATGACAAGAACCCCGATGATACCGTTTTCTATTTATTTAAATGGCTGCGCGCTGGTTGGGCAGGGCTTAATGTTGTTCGTCCAAAGCACATATTTGAAGGTAGTCAGAGATTTGCATCTTCTTTCCGGGGTTTGATGGAATCAAAGAACTTGCCGGAACCTGCTGTTTTTGCTGAAGAGGTAAAGTCTATTGAAGGACTGTCTGATCTTAAAATTGATACGTTTATTTCTGAGTATGCAAAAAGCATAGAGGACTTGGCCAGTAAGAACCCAGTGCTTTCAGATAAATTCCCGGAAGTCTACGAAGATGGGAAGTACGCCGACTCGTTCACACGAGAAGAGCGTATTGGTATACTTGTTAAGGAATACGTGAAGCGGGCCATGGGCAAGCAGTGCTTGATCTATGAAAAGGTCGTTCAAAATTAATATTACTTTTGTGCTTATACAAAGAAGGGCGAGATGATTTATCCAGAAAGTGAAGCGAAATTTAAATTCTGTCCGTATCTTATGACTAGTGATGATAAAATGAAATTTTGTCAGGGTACTATGTGTATGATGTGGCGTTTCTATGACGGGGAGAAGGGATATTGCGGTCTTGCCGGTAAACCTGAAATTAGCAAATAGTTCGCTATTATGTCTGGATAACTTGATATAATGCCAAGGCCCTATCATTTTGAGCTTGAGAAAGTCCTTGATTTTCGAAAGCAGGTAGAGGAACAGGCTCGCTTGGCTCTAGCTCAAGCGTTAGTACTTCATGCTGACCATCAGAAGGTCGTCCGCGAAATTGAAACTAAAATACAAATTCATCAAAAAAATAAATATGAGAAGCTGTCTGCAGACGATATGTGGCTGTGGCGGCAATATGATGATGCTCTGAAGAAAGATTTACAAGCATCTCACGTTCGGTTGCGACAGTTGGCCCTTAATTTGCAGAAATGTCGTACAGAAGCTATTAAAAAGTCAAAAGACCGTAAGTTGTTAGAAAAACTTAAAGAGAACCAAGCGAAAAAATACTATGAAGAAGAAAATCTTAAAGAGCAAAAAGAGTATGACGAAATGGCAACGCTTCGTTTCAAGGCTAAAGATTTCTAAGGTACTTGTTTGTTTGGTTCTACTGGCCTTTTTTAAACTTTCCCTTATAGGTGCTCTTGGTTTTGACCTTAGTGGCCCTTCAAAGGATGTTGTAAATGCCGTAATCGATAGCAGTGTTGTCCGCGATGTTGTTTCAGCTCCTGAAGCAATAGCCGCGGAGGCTGAACCCAAGCCTGCTAAAGAGAAAGCTGCTGCAACTAAACCAGATAGAATGCCGGATGCTGACTGGAAGGCCTTAAAAGCTAAAGAAGATGAGTTGGCTCGCAAAGAAAGATCCCTTCGCACTCTTGAACAGAATTTGGATAAAAAACTGGCCGAACTTAACGGTCTTGAAAAACGTCTCAAGAAAATGCTTGCTGACGCTGATGTTCTGAAAGATGCGAAAGTTAAACATTTGGTGGGCGTTTATACTGCAATGAAAGCGAAGAGTGCTGCAAAGATCATTGAAACTCTGGATACGGATCTATCTGTCAAGATTTTGTCAGGTATGCGCGGACGAAATGCCGGTGCCATCCTAGGTTTCGTTACTCCGAAGAAAGCGGCGGCGCTATCCGAGGCTCTTACCAAATTGCAGGTTCCACTCGGTGAACAGTAAGCCGCGATTTTAAAAACGATTTCGATAGTTGCTCCAGCCGCATTATGTGGCTGGAGCATTTAATTTATATAGCAGAAGTTGATATTCGCTAAATTTAAACCGGACTGTACAGCTTGTATGGTTGGCTTGGGTGCAAAGGTTAAGCTTTGAAAAGACTCAAAATGATAGTTGCTTACGAGGGTACAAAGTTTTGCGGATGGCAGATTCAGCCGGGCGTTCGGACTGTTCAAAATGAGCTTGAGAAAGCAATCGCGACGATTACAAGTGAGCCTGTGCGGGTATACGGATCTGGGCGTACAGACAGCGGTGTTCACGCTTTGGGTCAGGTTGTGCACTTTGCTTTGCCTGAGAATCGGGCAAATGTACCTTGGCAGAAAGCTTTGAACTCAATTTTACCCGATGATATCACGCTTTTGAGCGCAGAAGTTGTAGACGAAAATTTTCACGCTCAATTTAGCTCTCTCCGCAAGACATACAGTTACACTCTTTGGCTCGATAACAGCTTTTTATTGCCATGGCGCAGACATTTTGTATGGGCATGCGGTCCTCTCAACTTAAGTGCTGTAGACGAAGCCATGAAATGTTTTGTCGGTGAACATGATTTTGCCTCCTTTCAGAACGTGGGAACTCCCGTCAGCAATACAATCAGGACAATTTTAGACTTTAAGCGTCTTCCCGGTGAAACTGAGCAGGAAATCAAGCTCGAAATTTGCGGGACTGGGTTCTTAAAACAGATGGTACGCAATATTGTTGGCTGCCTTGTCGAGGTTGGCCGGGGTAAAGCTCAGCCCGATTTTGTCCGATCAGTATTAGAGAGAAAAGACAGAACATTAGCGCCGGCCACAGCTCCTCCGCAGGGGTTGTGTCTTTCGAGTGTGTATTACGGGGAGCCAGTAAGTGGCGAATCTAACTCTGGACGGAACGAACCTCGTATCGACGGGAAAGACTGAAACGTCTGAAGCTCCTCAAAGAACCACAATAAGTTCTTTCTGGGGTGATAAGTTTTCACGCGCAGCGCTTAAGAGTAAATACGAAAAGACAGGGTCTGTCACCGCTATGGAGGTGCAGAGTCGAATAAAGAGTTTTGGAGAAGCCTTAAGTCAGTTCCGCTGGTCAGACGACGGCTTCGGTTTAAATGATGCACGCCTTGTTGTAAACGATCCCTTTCTTGATAATAAAATTTCATCTTCCGTAACAAATAAAGACAATATTGCGCGGTATTACCGTGCATATTCACGTGGTTTTACACCTCATTTTCCAAATAGCCTTGATGCCGGAACATACAAGTTTGATATGTCTTATGGTGCGGAGACAAAGAACTTAAGCGTGACGCTTGAGAAAGGCATGGACAACGATGCAGTGCTCGATGCAGTGCGCGATGTGGTCAATCAGAGCACGCTTCCTGTGCAGGCTAGAAAAATATCGCAAAATGTCCCGGGCGCAAATCTCGATGATCTGTTTGGTGTCGGTTCGGCTTTAGCTTTCTCGGTGAACACTGCCTACAGCAACAATGACACCAGCATTGTCGGGGGGCTTGATGCTAAAAATGAGAGCGAAATAAATAGCCAACTGTCCTTCAGTGATACCAGTGGACATTTGATGGATCACCTAAAGCTAGATGATACGAAACTCCCCATTGGAACCGCTAAAATAGCCCGATATGATATCTCCGGAACTATGGCAGGTTCTGTTTCAGAATTCTTGACCAAGGGATTCGATGCGAACGAAGAAAGCTCCTTGTCAGTTGGTAATCATTCCATTGGGTATTCGCTTGGTGATGAGACAGGTACCATTAATTTCGCCGTAGAAGATGGGGATTCGTGGCAGACTGTTTTAAATACCATAAAAAATAGTGCGGCAGGCGTATCTGAAAAAATTACGGCTGAAGTTGTTGATGCCAAGCTTCCATCTCCTGTGTACACGGGCGAGGATTATTATCTGATTGACGGTAAGGCTGTCACAATCTTTGCGGTTTCGCCTAAACTTGGTGAGAGGCTTGTTCTGGAGCCGGAAGAGGGTCTTGAGGTGTTGGGTCTTAATATTACTTCACAGCCCGGGGCAGATGCTACAATGGTGGTAAACGGAACAAGTGAGACTCGTGCTCCCGGTGAATTCTCTCTGGACAGGGGGCGTGTGACGGTAGAGCTTGAAGAATCTTTCGGGAACACATTGCCATTGCGGGTAGTGGACGCAGTAACTGAGATGGAAAAAAATATAGGATATTTCACGGATTCCTATAATGATTTGCGGAAAACAATATTGCCGTCTGAAGATCTTTTTAGAGAAGGCTTTGCAGATATGTGGCGTGAGCCTATTGAAGACAATCGCGTTGATTATGCATGGATGGGGTTACGCGAAGTTGAGAAGGACAAGGTGCTCTGGTTCGATTCGGATGCTTTTTATTCAGCCGTAGGTTCAGAGCCAGATAAGGTTCGCGATCTTTTAGATGACGTAGAAAAGGGACTGGTTCCCTTATGGGAAAATGTGAATGAAGATGTCTTAAAGAATAAGGTCAGTTCGTATTTGATTCCGGAAAGCTCTCTGTCCGGGGCAGGGCCAGCTCCGGGGCCGTGGCTGCCAGAGCCTTCGCCTAGAACGGAGCTGGAGCTAGAGCAGAAAAGAGAATTAGTGGATACTTTTGATACAAATATGGAATACGATTTTGAACAGATGCTAGGAGATACGGGAAGCTTGGTTTCCCGAAAAGGGTGATTAGAGATTCACCGCCACAATCGTTCTTGTTCCTGAATCAAAATGGAATTTTACTCTGTTCAAGGTTTTAGTGACCTTTAGAGTTTTTCCACCGATTTTAACGACCACACCGGGGTGAACTCTTCTTTTGGCTCTTATAGATAGCCGTTCCAGAGTTTGGTAATAATCTAAAAGTTCGTGTGAAAGTTTGTTACGCACATTTTTAAGATTTCTTTTAATTTGCGCCCGCAAAAGAAGGATCTTTCCCATTTGCTCTTGTTTATCGATGGGAGTTCTAGCTAAGGTGTTTTCGTCAGAATCCTGCCCTATGGAATCGTTAATTTTCATTAATCTGCTACGTAGTTCCTCTCTCTCCTTTACCAATTCCTTATTGACTGGCTGACGGGATATAATGGTCAAAACTGTTTCGACACCGAGATCAGATCCCAGTTCATTAGCTTCTATACCTGTAGCAGAGGCAATGACTCCGCCTTGTATAACTCCCTTGCCTGCGGTTGCAGTTACAGAACCTTTACAGCGAATCATGCAGTTGCTGACTTCGTGGGCGATAGTAAGTTCATCTCCGCAGTCTATGCGGGAGTTGGCTGCAAACTGTGCAACGATACTACCGTCCGCTTTAAGATGGCCTTTGCCACCCATTATGATGCCGCCGTTAACGTCGATGTCACCACCAGCGAAAACATCCGCGCCTTCGATAGACTCTTTAACCAAAATATGGCCGGGTACATGTACTGTAAATCCTTCGCGGATACATCCTGTAACGTGTACAGAACCTTTCTCCAGCCTGAGATTTCCCGTTGAGTAATCTACGTCGGCTTCTGTTTCCAGCACGTCTATTACGGAAAGTTCCCCATTTACAAGGCTGACCATTCCTGCCGCCATTGCCTTGTATGTGATTCCATCCGGCAGAGGCTCTACATGTGCTCCAGGTGTAACTTCAAATGGTTGTCCACCGGGAGGGGGAGTCATTCTACCGTAAACATCTTCTCCGGCTTTACCCTCAACCGGAGGATGAATCTTCCCTATGATATCTCCAGGGGTAACCATTGGATGTGTTCCCCGTTCCTTAAAGTCAATCCGGTCATTTTCAAGTGAAGTCCCTATTGAGTGGGCTTCCTGTTTTTCGTACTCAAACCAGCCATTAACCCCGGCAATAGGTTCTGTGCCTTTTGCAATGGCAGTGTCTTGAGCTGCCCCGGTTTCTTTGGCTGTTTTTATGGCTGTTTCGCCTGCAACAAGTAGAAGAGGGCGTGAAATTTCAGCAGCTTCCAAAGCGGGAGCAATGCTTTGTAAAGAAAGGGGTGAACCGAAGCAGTCATGCGGGTAGATGGTAGCTCGTGCTTGCATCGCATCTGCAGATACACTGATGAGAGACTCAACATAAATTTGTTTGTCGCGTATCTGCACTAACCCATATGTATTGGAGATCAGAGCATTGATTTCTTTGTCGTGTGTGCAGCCTCCACCTGGGGCCACAGTTAAAGACTCGGGAGTGTTTGTTTTTAGGACAGGGATTTCATCGCCAAGAAGGTTAGTTCCATTTGATGCCTTAATAGGGATCGTCAATGTTCCGAAAATCATACCCGGTATAACGGGAAATCTGAAATCTGCATCGCCTATGATTATCGCATCTTCAGGTTCTTGCGCATAAATTCCGCGAACGAGTGCGACATTTAAAATGGATTTTCCTTCTTCAGCTCTTTGCAGAGCGAACTTTGCTCCATCAGGATTAAGTTGTCCTTTGTATCCTGCGCGATCCAGTTCTTTTTCCATTAGCGCGATAGAAAGGGGCGCTCCGTCTCCTTGTGCAGGAGTGTAACTTGCGATAAATGCTGCCATTTTATCTTCGGTAACACTGAATTCAAGCTCCGCATCACGGCTGGGGCCGTTATCCTGAGAGGATGCTGTACGTAACTCAGAACCTCGTATTGGGGATCCGTTGTCAGCCATTTAGTATAAGCTCTTTGAGTAAAAATATTTGAGATAGTAGTTACGTTCTACGTATAGTACTATTCTGATAAAGATGACTTTACACTAGGTTGGCAAAATGTTCAACAAAGATAGGCTGGTATTAACTTTCTTAACTTTGTTGCGGATTTTTATGAATAATCCATGTCAATTCTTCAAGGGTAGAGAGCAGTTTTGCGTACATTCCTCCGGCTCCAGGAGGTGGGCCGAAGAGTGCATTACGCTGTTCTTGTAGGCCTTTAGGGAATACTGTCTCCGGTCCAAGGCTACGCATGGTCATGGCAAATCTTTCGGCCAGCAGGTAGCCCGTGACTCCTTGTTCAAAAATTTTCATGTACTGCATAAAATCGTCTTTGCAAGACGCCCACATTTTCAGAGCCTCGTCGCTTGGTTTCAGCGAGGTGACTTCGCAGATAAGAGCGTAAAGACTGTTCAGCGCTGCTCCCGGTATTCCTCTTCGCCAGCCCAGTAGCCACGGGTTGCGCCAGAAAAGTAGGAAATGCCCTTGCCCGGTAGCTATGATTGTTTCTATGGATTCGCGAGCAACGGCTAAGTCTTTATCATCCCACAGCACAGGTGTATTAGCTAAGTCCCACGCGGGGATTGGCGGTCTTTCTGTGTGCGGTTCTTCCTGCATTTGATCTAAAATATGAGAAAGCCATGTGTTGGCTTGCGGCGATGCCGGAGTCTCAAGATGGGGGTAGCTCAGAATGAATCTGCCTTTACCTGACTTACCGGAAACAACAGCGGGGCGGTCCTGCAAAAAGTCTGGAAGCAGGCTTATGCCGTAAAGATTTTCCCAGTCACTAAGTGTGTCCTCGGGCAGTGAGCCTATACAAAGATCGGCAACCCAAAAATCCGGCCCCGGTTCTCCGTATCTACCAAGTGCGGTAGTTGGTCCGCCGCTTTGAGGTGAAAATTGACCCGGCCACCAAACAGGAACGAGCGCGGAATCTCCAAGGGAGTCCGGCACAAGCGGATCATCTTGATTTAGGTTTAAATTTATGTGTCCGCTTAAAAAATGGTGAAGACGGTTTTCGAACCCTTTGCGTTCCCAGCAAGTAAGACACAGTCCGCCAGCACCGGAAAGTCCAAGTCCTGCGCCTCCGCAGAATCCAAGGTAATTGCCTCCCTCGCCGACGTAGCGTTGAACAGCAAGTATTCCGGGGCCGCCGAGCTTGCCCGCCTTACCTTTTGCCCAGCCGCCCGGAACGATTAGGGCCTTGGGGGGCTTGCTTGAAAGGAGTCCTTGCGCTATTTGACGAGCTCGCACTAATTTGTGGTCAATATTCCACGCTTTCATAGCTCGGTGGATTAAAAGTCCCCAGATGTGGGAGTCGTCCCATAGTATATAGATACTTGACATGTTCGAGTCTCTCTATAAGTGTGTGTAGCGCAAGTTGACGGACCATCAATTAGTGTTGATCCTTATTGATGAATACACAGAAAAATCAGGGTGTCAAAGCACATCTTTTTTTTATATTTAATTAGAACAAATACATGGCCTTCCGCAATCTATCCTTGGAAGGTTAAGAATTTATATCATAATACAGGAGTCATGCAATGGCTGAATCAAATCTACCTAAAGGCTACGAGCCAGAAGACGTTGAAAAAAAGTGGCTTGACCACTGGGACGCAAATAAAACTTTCACAGCTGACCCAGAAGCTGATGGTGAGTCTTTTTCTATAGTTATCCCGCCGCCGAACGTTACTGGCGTTTTACATATGGGCCATGCGCTCAATCTTACTTTGCAGGATATTCTTTGCCGCTACCAGAGACAGCAGGGCAAAAATGTTTTGTGGGTTCCGGGTATGGACCATGCCGGTATTGCAACTCAGAATGTTGTTGAACGCCAGCTGAAAGAGGAAGGGCTTAGCCGCGATGATCTCGGGCGCGAAAAATTTATTGAGCGCGTATGGGACTGGAAAGAAGAAAAGGGCGGACGCATTCTTGAGCAGATCCGCAAAATGGGCGCTTCTGTAGATTGGAGTCGCGAATGTTTTACTTTTGATGAACAGCGCGCGAAAGCTGTCCGTAAAGTTTTTGTTAAACTCTATGAAGACGGCCTTATCTACAAAGGTAATTACATCATTAACTGGTGTAACCGCTGTCATACTGCTCTTGCTGATGATGAAGTAGAGCATTCTCCAAAGCCGGGTCATTTTTACAATGTCCGCTACAAACTTTCTGATGGTTCAGGCGAACTTATTGTTGCAACCACTCGTCCTGAAACCATGCTTGGTGATAGCGCAATCTGCGTTAACCCCGAAGATGACCGTTTCAAGCACCTGATTGGTAAGACAGCAATACTTCCGCTTGTCGGGCGTGAACTGCCTATCATCGGTGACACTTACGTTGATATCGAATTCGGAACAGGCGCACTTAAAGTTACCCCCGCTCATGACATGAATGACTGGGAGCTTGGTCGTAAACATAATCTTGAAGTCATCGCTATTTTTGATGACGAAGGAAATGTAAACGAGAATGCACCTGAAAAATATCAGGGACTCTACAAAGACGAAGCCCGCAAAGTAATTGTTGCGGATCTCGAAGCTGAAGGTTCCCTTATTTCTATTGAAGATCACGAACATTCTGTCGGTGAATGTTACCGCTGTAAGTCCGTGATTGAGCCGCATGTATCAGAACAGTGGTTTGTTTCTATGAAACCTCTCGCTGAAAAAGCACGTGCCGCAGTTCCAACCGATACTCAGATTTATCCTCCGAACTGGGAAAAAGTATATTACGATTGGTTAGATAATATCCGCGACTGGTGTATCTCCCGTCAGATTTGGTGGGGACATCGTATTCCGGCTTGGACCTGTGAAGATTGCGGCGAATTGATCGTCCCTATGGAAGATCCAGATAAATGTACCAAGTGTGGAAGCTCAAAACTGATTCAGGAAGACGACGTTCTTGATACATGGTTCTCCTCTGCACTCTGGCCTTTCTCCACTATGGGATGGCCTGATGAAACTGCTGATCTTGCTAAATATTACCCGACATCCGTGCTCATCACAGGATTTGATATCCTCTTCTTCTGGGTTGCACGCATGATGATGATGGGAATCCATTTTCAGGATCAGGTTCCTTTCAAGCATGTTTACATTCACGCTCTTGTTCGTGATGAAAACGGCAAGAAAATGAGCAAGTCCACTGGTAACGTAATTGATCCGCTTGAAATGAGCGACAAGTACGGAACCGATGCACTGCGCTTCACTCTGACCGCTTTCGCAGCCATGGGCCGTGATATCAAGCTTTCAGAGACCAGAATCGAAGGCTACCGCCATTTCGTAAATAAAATTTGGAACTCAGCCCGTTTTGCGCTGATGAATTTTGATGGCAAAGCGCCCGAAGCATCTATTGATGATGCTAAGGGGCTTGCAAATAAATGGATTCTGCACCGTCTGGAAGAAGTTAAAGACTCCATGCGCGAAGGAATCGAAGGGTACCGTTTCAACGAAGTTGCTCAGACCATGTACAGATTTATCTGGAATGAGTTCTGTGACTGGTATCTAGAAATGATCAAGCCTGATCTTTACAGCGATGACGAATCCCGCAAAGCGCCTACTCTGAAAGTTCTATGGACAGTGCTTTCCGAAACAATGGTTCTCTTGCATCCCGTTATGCCGTTCGTAACTCAGGAAATCTGGTCAGTTCTGCCCGGAATTGAAAACGAAGACATTGCAACCGTTCTCTATCCTGAAACAAGAGATCACTGCCGCAGCGATGAAATTGTTAAGCAGATGGATCTTTTTCAGGGCATAGTATCCGGCGTACGTAATATCCGTACAGAGCTTTTGATTGCTCCATCCAAGAAGCTGGAAATGATCATCCGTACAAGCTCCGATGAAGCATTGACCCTCATGAATGAGAGTGCTGAGTTGGTGAAATTCCTTGCTCGCCTCGACAAAATTGAAGCCGGACCAGATGCACGTGGACCAGAAGCTTCCGGCGCCGCAGTCGTTCAGGGTAACGAAATATTTATCCCGCTTGCCGGAGCTGTCGACTTCGAATCCGAGCTTGCAAGACTGGATAAAGAATTCGCTAAGCTGGACAAAGATTTAATTGTGATAGAAAAGAAGCTTTCTAATGAATCCTTTGTGAATAACGCTCCAGCAGCAGTTGTTGCACAAGAACGGGAAAGACTAGCTGAAATTGATGATAAAAGGGCAAAGCTTACCGAGCTGAAAGACAGACTCGTAAGTGTAATGAAATAGCCACGATAGTTAAAAAATAGGATGTATATATGGGCATAGTATATCTAATAGGTGCGGGTCCTGGTGACCCCGGTCTACTGACAGTTAAAGCCAAGGAAATTCTGGAATGTGCAGATGTCCTTATTTATGACTATCTGGCAAATAAAGAATTTCTTGCTTATTGCAAAGAAGGCGCAGAAATTCTTTACGTAGGTAAAAAAGGCGGAGATCACACTCTGCCACAGGATAAAATTAACGAACTTATCGTTAAGAAAGCGAAAGAAGGTAAGGTCATTGCCCGTTTAAAAGGCGGAGATCCTTACGTATTCGGACGTGGCGGAGAAGAAGCTGAAGAGCTCGTTGAAGCTGGAATTAAGTTTGAAGTCGTTCCCGGTATCACCGCTGGTGTTGCCGCTGCCGCTTACGCCGGAATTCCTGTTACTCACAGAGATTTCACCACTTCCGTATGTTTCATCACCGGACACGAAGATCCTACCAAGGAAAAGTCCGGTCATAACTGGGAAGTTTACGCTAAATCCAACAGTACTCTAGTTTTCTACATGGGCGTAAAAAATCTGCCCATGATCGCTGACAATCTCATGAAAAACGGACGCGATCCCGAAACTCCTGTTGCTCTAGTTCGTTGGGGAACCCGCCCAACACAGCAGAGTTTTGTTTCCACTCTTGAAAATGTTGCCGAAGAATCTGCGAATCGTAAATTCAAAGCTCCTTCCATCATCATTGTCGGCGGAGTTTGTTCTCTGCATGACAAACTAGGTTGGTTCGAAAAGAAACCTTTGCTAGGCAAAGGCGTTGTAGTTACCCGCGCTCGTGAGCAGGCCAGTGGCCTCGTTTCCGATCTAGGCAAACTCGGCGCATCCGTCTTCGAATTTCCTACAATCAACATCGAGCCTATGGCTGATTACGCGCCCGTTCAGAAAGAGATCGCTAATCTTTCCAAATGGGATTGGCTCATATTCACATCCGTTAATGGCGTGAAGCATTTCTTCCTACAGCTTGATAAAGCCGGACTAGATGCTCGTGTATTTGCCGGAACTGAGATTGCCGCTATCGGTCCAGCTACCGCGCAGGCTCTTGTAGAAAAAGGCATCAAGCCTGATTTCGTACCTGAAAAGTACATCGCAGAAGGCGTTGTTGCCGGACTTCTCGAAAGAGGCGTTAAAGGCAAAAGCGTTCTGATTCCTAGAGCCTTAGTTGCTCGCGAAGTATTACCTCAGGAACTCGAGAAAGCCGGAGCTAAAGTTCAGATTCTACCTGTTTACGAAACAGGTCTTTCTGAAAATGATCCCGGACCTATTGTTGAAGCTTTAGACGCTGGTAAAATTGATTATGTTACTTTCACCAGCTCCAGCACTGTAGAGAACTTCTTCAATCTCATTGAGCCTGAGCAGTTCCACAAATACAAAGATACAGTTAAAATAGCTTGTATCGGTCCGATCACAACCAAAACCCTCGAAGGGTTCGGTTTCGAGCCAGATATTCAGCCTGAAGATTATACGATTCCTGCACTGGTCGATGAACTGGTGAAAGAGTCCGCAGAGTAAATTATAAAGGAGGGGCATTTGCTCCTCCTTTTTTTATTTGGGAGAAAATTGTGAGTTTACCTATTGCTGTTCTTATTTCCGGCGGAGGTTCTAATCTTCAAGCCTTGATCGATAAGGTTGAGGATGGAACTCTAGATGTCGATATCAGAATGGTTCTTTCCAATAGAGCCAGTGCTCATGGGCTTGAGCGGGCTAAAAAACATTCTATTCCTACCTGCACTCTCAGTCATAAAGATTTCAGCAGCCGCGAAGAATTTGATGGTGAGATGGTGCGTGTTTTAAAAGAAACTGGCGTTGAAGCCATTGTTCTGGCTGGATTCATGCGTATTATTACTCCTGTGTTTTTGGGGGCTTTTCCCGGTAAGATTATTAATATTCATCCTGCGTTGCTTCCGAGCTTTGCTGGTGCGGGCGGGCAGGCTGACGCGGCCGAATACGGTGTTCAAATTTCAGGTTGCACGGTTCACTTCGTAGACGAAAAAATGGATCACGGGGCGATAATTATTCAGGCCGCAGTTCCGGCCACACCCGGTGAAGAAGTGCAGGAATTGGCTAAGCGCATTTTACAGGTTGAGCATAGAATTTTGCCACAGGCCACAAAGTGGCTGGCAGAAGGAAGACTTAGTGTCGAAGGGCGGTTTGTAAAACTGGCCGCCGCAAAGGTTGTTTCATCCAGTGGTTCTAGATTCGAAGCTAATAACGATTTTATCTGCCTCATAAATCCTCCATTAGAAGAAGGATTTTAGTATTTTATAATGGCTTGATTCTAAAAAAAATATAAAATCTCCTCAATGGCAAATTCTCGCTTGCCACATACCGCAGGAGTAATAATGTTAGATCCACTTGAGCCATGGTCCCGTGTTTCACTTCGCCGTCATAATAATAAGAATATACCGGGCAGCCCTGAAAGGGCTATTTCCCGTTCTGTAATAGAAGATACCAATAACAATTTGTGGCTTATGGAGCGTATTGCGACTAAACAGGTCGAACTGCGTTCTGCTATTGCGCGCAATCTCAAATCACTCCATGATTCTGGGCTAGATAAGATTTTGCTTTATCAAGTGACAGATGAAGAAGATCATGATTATGTTGCAGATGTGATGGGCTTTCCATGGCAGCTTTCTCCTTTCTATGAATCAGATGAACTGCCGCGGCCCGAGTTTATACATGATGCTGAGAGGGGCCAAGCCCTGGCTGAGTTTATTTGTTCACTTCGTAAATGCGCGAAGGGCAAACCTCTTGAAAGTTACGCAGAAGAGTTTGATTTGTTGGAATACGCAAAGAAGCTTGTCGAAACTATTTCTGAACGTGAGCCGAAAGTTTTTGAAAGGCTTGAACCTATTTGCGACAGACTATTCCCCGAAATGGAAAAATTTCAGTTATTGCCTGTTGCTTTTTGTCATGGCGATTTTCATCCGCTTAATGTATTGTGGAAAGGTAAAATCGTAGGAGCTGTGATTGATTGGGAATTTTCAGATATGCGCCCTGAAATCTATGATGTAGCGAATATGGTTGGGTGCGTTGCTTTTGAAGACCCTGATGCATTTGATTCGGGGCTGATTCTTGCTTTTATGGAATCCCTCAAGCGGGATACCGATATTGCGGTTGAGAGTTTTGCAATGCTTCCTTATTTTATTCCAGCTCTGCGTTTTGCATGGCTGTCAGAGTGGTTACGCAAAAAAGATTGGGAAATGCTTTCTATGGAGCTAGATTTTATGGAACTATTGCTCGAAAGAACTTAGCTTTACGCGCTATTTACAAATGGTAGAAGGGGGCGACTATGTACCTTTTTATCTATCTTATGGCGTGTTAGATGTGTAATAATTGCCACTAGGCTTTTTTTAGGTGATAATCTATTATAATGTTGAATCTTTTTGAAATATATCAATGTGGCTGCTATGTTCGACGTTATTAGGCCACCACGTGCAACTTTAATGTCCGCAGTTAAAGTCACTATTTTGTGTGTGCTTTTTTTGCTGATATTACAAGTGGCAACGTGTTTGGCAATGCCACCCAAAAAAGCATTATTGCTAAATTCGTATAGTTATGACCAAAAATGGACGCGCAGTATCACAGAAGCTGTAAGCAAATCCCTAGACGAAGCCGGCATCAGTCTGGTTGTTGAGTTCATGGATACAAAGCGCCATTCCAACCCAGAGCATTATTCCAATCTTTTGAAGACTTACCAGCGTAAATTTTCCAATACTCAGTTTGATATTGTCCTCACCTCAGACGATAACGCAGTTAACTTCGCTTTAAAAAACCGTGATGTCCTTTTTCCGGGTGTTCCGATTGTTTTTTGCGGAGTGAACAATATAAAACTACCTGAAAGAGACGATTTTGTTAATATTACCGGAGCATTGGAAGTTCCAGGTAGTGTTGATATGATTGAACTTCTGCTGAAACTGCACCCTTCCCTAAAACATCTGTATCTCATTATGGAGTTTACGAGCACGGGCAAAAGTAATTACGAAATAATTAATAAAAACTTACAGAAGTATTCTGATAGGTTCGAATCAACTTGGCTCGCAGGCCTGTCAGAAGATGAACTTGCTAAACAACTGTCCGGACTCGGTGATGATAGCGCTGTAATACTTGTTTCTTTTTTTCCAGACAGAGAAGGGGGGACATTTACCTTTAGTGAAGGAGCTAATTTCGTTAGCAAGGTTTGTGCTAGGCCTGTTTATTCTCTGTGGGATTATTTCCTGGGCGAAGGTATTGTTGGCGGAATGCTAACTTCCGGCAAATATCAAGGGCTTGCTGCTGCAGGTATGGCTCTAAGGATCATGAATGGTGATGCTCTGGAATCAATTCCTGTAATTGCCGATACTGCCAATCATTTTATGTTTGATTATAATCAACTGAACCGGTTCAATATTAAATTAGAAAGCCTTCCTGCCGATAGTGTGATTATTAATCAACCATCAAATATATTACGTAAATATCAGTTGCAACTTACAGCTGCAGGTGCAGTTATTGTATTGCTTGTAGTGATATGTATTGCGCTCGCAGTAAGTGTACGAGCTAGAAGAAAAGCTGAAAAAGATTTGGCAAATAGTAATATCGACCTTGAAGATTTGGTAAAGGTTCGCAATATGGAGCTTGATCTTCTCAGAGAGGCAGAAGCTGCCGCAAGCGGAAGCGAAGCAAGATTTAGAAGCTTGTTCGATTCTTCTCCGCTTTCCCTTTGGGAGGAGGACTTTAGTGGTTTGATTCCCATTTTTAACGAAGTAAAAGAACGTGGCGTGGATGATTTATATACATATTTTAATTCGAATCGCGACGAACTGCTCAGATGTTTGGTCGCATTAAGGATTATTAATGTAAATAAAGCTTCTGTGGAGTTGTTCGGGGCTGAGAGTCAAGAGCATTTAGTTCAGAACTTGCCGAGCACTTTTGCAAAAGAATCGTGGACCTTATTCGCTGGTGCAGTGGCTGCTCTTGCTGGCGGAGCTCAGAGTTATTTTAGCGAAGGCATAATGAGAAGTCTTTCCGGGGAATACATAGATGTTTTGTTTTATGTTCAAGTCGTGATTGGTAATGAGAAGCTGTTGAAAAAGGTGTTGATAACCTGTGTTGATATTACTGAAAAAAAGAAATTAGAAGAAGCAATAGTTCAAACGGAAAAAATGATATCAGTTGGCGGCTTGGCTGCAGGTATGGCGCATGAAGTAAATAACCCGTTAGCCGGTATATTACAAGGGGCGCAGAATTTGCATCGCCGCTTTTCTCCAGATTTGCCAGCCAATATTGAGGCCGCGAAGGCCGCAGGCGTTCCGTTCGAGAAGATTGTAACTTATCTTGAGTCCCGAAATATTTTTAAGACTCTTGACGGGATATCCGCGTCAGGGGAGCGGGCTGCACAGATTGTCCGCAATATGCTTAATTTTAGCAGACAAAGTTCTTCCAGCGCTTGCTCTTGCGATATGAATGAATTGCTCGATACAGCTCTTGAGTTGGCATCAAGTGATTATGATTTGAAAAAGAATTATGATTTCAAGAAAATTGAAATAGTCAAAAAATATGACCCTAAGGCAAAATATTCTTGGTGTGTCCCAAGTGAACTGGAGCAGGTTTTTTTGAATTTATTTAAGAATGCCGCGCAGGCCATGGCTGACATTTCAGACACTAGAGGGGTTCTGACGCTTTCTACAAAAGTGCAGAATAATTATGTTGTTATTGAGGTCGGAGATAATGGTCCCGGACTTGACGAAGAACTGCGCAAACGTGTTTTTGAACCATTCTTCACAACCAAAAGCCCCGAAATGGGTTCGGGGCTAGGGCTTTCGGTTTCTTATTTTATAATAACTCAGAATCATGGTGGATCTTTTTCTGTAGATCCCTGCCCCGGTCAGGGGGCTTGTTTTACCATTAAGCTGCCATTAAAAGATGCTTAAAAAGAGACCTGCTTTTTAAAAGACTACAGCCTCAAACCAGAGGATCGTTGTATCCTCGTCCTGCCAGGCATTTGGAGCCATTCCAGCTTTGACACAAGTCTGAGTCAAAAACTGCTGACGATCCCATTTCCATTCAACAGCCACCTGCGGTAGTAGTAGCCCTGATAAACGTTCTGATTGCATTATCAGGCCGTGTTTACCTATTTCTATCAAGTCTGTATCGGGGCAAACTTCTATTGGGCTTAGAATCGAAATCTCGTAATCTAATTTTTCAAATTCCGTCATAGTAAGCGGACGAAATCTTGAATCGTCAAAAGCCGCCGCACGGGCCATGCTCCAAATAGTTTTGAATAGTGGAGCTGTTCCTTTCAGATGGCCTATGCAACCACGCAGATTGCCTTCTAAATTTAAAGTTACAAATGCACCAAAAACTTCCCTGAGATGATCAGTCGGAGGTATAGGGATATCCCGATCAGTTCCTCCTTTCAGCTCGCTTAAAATACTTAGCTTGACGATATCTTTGAGGTATTCTTTTTCTTCATCGGTGAGTGAGAAGTTGAATTTGTCTGACATATTATTCCGCCCTTTGTTTTTTTAACTTATCAATTATGTAGTCGTACGCTTCTGGACGGTGTGGTAATTTGCAATTCATACAATTTTTGATGTTGTTCTTAATTTCATAGCTGCCTCCGCAATCTTCCATATGGTAGAGTGGGCAAAAGCAGAACAGGCAATTAAAATTCATGTCATTACTAGTTTTATGACATGGGAAGTAACGGCATTGGTAGTTCCGAAAGAAACTATGGCTATTTTCCAAACTAAGCTCCTTTATTCAGATGATTAACCTTGATGATCACAAGGGTTATGTCATCTTCCTGTTCCATTTCTCCTTGAAAATTAACAACGGCATTAATGATTAAGTTTTGAATCTCAGCCGCAGGCTTTTCCGCGCTTTCCATGATGATTTTATCAAGCCTTTTGCGTCCGAACATTTCATCTGTAGTATTGCGTGCTTCCCATATTCCATCTGTTCCAATGAATATTATTTCGCCTGCACTAAGCTCAACTTTAAAGTCAGCATATTCACTTTCATCAAATATTCCGAGGGCCAGCATGGGGTCGCCCATCAATTCGCGCTGCTCGCCTGTTGATGGATTGTAAATGGCTGCTGGATCATGACCTGCCCTGACGTACGTTGCTGTGGAATTATCCGGTGAAATTTCCATACAGAAAAGTGTCATGAACCTGCCCGTGTCGCCTATGTCCAGACAGAGTTGTTTATTCACGTCTGCAATGCGAGAAGGAAGGGATGCGTTGTGTCCTGAAGCATGCTTCAGATGTGCTCGTCCTGTTGCCATAAGCAGTGCCGCAGAAACTCCATGTCCAGTGACATCTCCGAGAAGTATACCAAGCCCTGCACCCGCCGGGGCTTCATAATAATCAAAGTAGTCTCCGCCTGTTTCATCGCATGAAATGCTTATGCCCGAAATATCAAGCCCGTCTATTTCCGGTGAAACATCGGGGAGTAGATTGTTATGAACTTCCTGAGCAAGCTCCATGGATTTAGTGATCCTTAAATGGTCTTGAAGCTTAGGGATCATGGAGTTGAACGCATCGGCGAGGGTTTTGCGCTCATCTGTAGAATCAATTTTCACGTTTACTGAAAGGTCACCTTCAGCAATTTTCTTGGCCGCATTTGTCATGGTAATAAGCGGGGATATGATTTTTTTGCTTCCCAAAAAAGCCACAAGCGAAACTGTAATCAGAATAATAAAGGCTGCAGTTCCGACTGCAATATAGAGATTCCAGCTAAGGTCTAAAATTTGATCGGCTGCTGCGTCCGGGATTTCTGAAATGACACGTTCCGGAACTATAAGAACATAACTGCCACTCCCTCTAAAAGGGGCGTATGCCCAAACTGAGTCAACTCCGTTGTGAGGCAGTCTTGCTACACCAGATTTACCCTTTGATATGTCGTCGATTACCCGAGCCAGTTTTATTTTATTGGAAGAGTCTAGCACTTTGAGATTTTTTGTCGTTTGTGCGCGCCAAGATATAGCTTTCTCTTCGTGTCCGGACTCAGCCCAAATATGAAGTTTTTGTTTGTTATTTACAATTAAGGGGCCGACTACAAAGGCTTGAAGGGCGGATGACCATTGTGATGAAAGATCATTCTGTCGCAGAAGTTCGATAAGTTGAACGTCAATTGCCGCAACACCTAGAATCTTGCCGCCTCTGCCTTTTACAGCTTTTGACAAAGTGAAGATTTGTTGATTGGTGCTGGCATCAATAAATTTTCCCCATATCAGTTGATCGTTTGCAATTGCCTGCGTAAACCAATCTCTTTTTTGTGGATCATAATCCGATGGGTAGCCTGCATGTCCGGGGTAAGCCATGTGCAACCCTGAATTCAATGTAATATAAATGCGGTGCAGAGATGTTCCTGCTTCAGAATAAAATGATTTAAGCTCTGGCTTCAGCTGATATAACCTTGCGATGTTCTGATCTTTTTTAAGGTAGTTTTTACCTTTAGTTATATAAAAAACAGGCTCTTCAAGGCTAATCGACGTGGGAATTCTCTTGCCGGACATTTCAATTTTGAAATAAGGCTCAGATGGCTTAAAGTCAGCAGGTTGCTTGCCTTTTTCCATAAAATCATCTGAGAAAAAAACTTTTGGGAGTCCATTTACCGGGTCATTAAGAACATCTTCTGTTTCCGCAACAATAGCCTTAAGCGCAAATTCGAGTGACACGGATTGTTGCTGTATCATTTTAGCAGAGTCTACGGCTGATTGTTGCATTTCTGCCCGTAGAATATCGATCATGCCAGAACGTAATTTTATGGATTGAGCTTGGCCGAGATTTAGAATCCCCTGTCTACTGATGACGGAAACCACCAGAAGAGGGATTAGGCTGAATGCCAGTAATAAAAAGAATAGTTTTTTTCGTATGCTCATATCGAATACTTGGCGCTTAAGAGAAATCTATGTGGTTAGGAGGATCATTGCGATTTTGACTCTCTGGTAAATCCGAGAAAGGAAAAGGCTTTTTGTTATCGTTCAGGGTCACATACTTTAAAAGCTCAAACGTGTAGAGGCTGAGTCTTAGGCCGAATCTACGAAGGGGTTCTGATGATTTGCCGGCTACAAGCAAGTAGGCATATTGAAAGAGAACAACCGCTTGAAGCAGAAATTTTACTACCGAAAAAGCAATCATGCAAACGATGGTTCTAAGCAATCTTTTGAGGATGTCGATACGATTGTATTTTCCGCCTGCGAAGTGGTCCATGCTCTCTCCTGAATTATTTAATTAAAAAAAAGTTCACAAATAACCCTTAAGGGTGTTATATTAAAAGTAACTTTAGAAGTTTTAACCATTTGCTATGCGTGTGATTGTACCCGCTTTGCGGGCATACAGCAATGAGGGATTGATAATTGCAAAGCTTCTTGTAATAGGATTAATTTGTCGGTTTTCCGTCGTATTCTTACTCTGTTTTGGTATAAGCAAACCCACTTAAGCTAGGGGGTGTGTCGTGAACACCATGCTAATTGAAGAGTTGGTAAGGAGAAAGGCTCAGACTTTCAGAGCCGATGGAGCTTCGGTGTCAGAAGCTCTTGATCGTGCCGAAGATGAGATATTGGTTCGCTATGGAGAAGGTCGCGGACATGGTTCCCGCTTTTGTCTGCGTATGTGTTTGCAAGCCGCAAAAGAACGCGTTGCGCCTGAATGTCTGTGTGATCCGGCAAACGCGGAGGACGACAAAAGGCCACCATTAGATCTTTTTTCACCGTCCGGTGAGTGCTGCAGTTTGTAATTATTCAGCTGAAGGCAGCCACTTTACCCACAAGTTGCGATTTCTGGGGCCATCAAATTCGCAGAAGAATACCTTTTGCCATGTTCCAAGCATGATGTCGCCGTTTTCTACGATAAGCATTTGTTCAGGCCCAAACATACTGGTCTTGATGTGTGAGTCGCTGTTACCTTCCATGTGCTTATAATCACCGGCATGGGGAACCAGCTTGCGTAAATTTACGATAATATCACGAACGACACTCGGATCAGCTCCTTCGTTCACCGTAACCGCGCAGGTAGTGTGCGGAGAATATAAAAGAACCACTCCTGATTTCCATCCATTCTGGCGTATAGTTTTCCGTACCGCACCAGTGATATCGATCATTTCATCTCTGACACTTGTTCTAAGTTCTAGCGTTTCCATTATTTATCCTCACCTTTTCTAAACATATGACTGAATCCAGAATCGTATAGAAGTGATTCGCTATCCGAATTTTTGCCCGGTAAAATCAGAAAAATAGTTTGCCGTTTAAATTCGTTTTCTTCTGCGGTCGCAGCAAGTTTATTTAAAGTAGTTTCAACTGATTTTTCCTCAGGCCAGCCGATACGGTATCCAATGATGATGGGCGTATCCTCACTCATTCCGCCTGCAAGTAGTTCTTTTTGTATTCTGGAAGGATTGCCCGCGGAAAGGTAAATAGCCATAGCACTGCCGTGCGCCGCAAGTTTCTCAAGACTTTCACTTGCCGGAACAGGAGTGCGTCCTTCCATTCTGGTAAGTATAAGAGTTTGCGTGCCGCCTGGAACCGTAAAAGATGCGCTTGAAGCTGCCGCCGCCGCGCACGCAGATGTTACGCCGGGGATCACTTCATATTCAATTGATCTTTCCTTTAATAATCTGGCCTGTTCCTGAATTGCGCCGTACATGGAAGGGTCGCCCGTATGAACGCGTGCTACGACTTCACCTTTTTCAGCATGCTCAGTCATGAGACTATTTGTCTCTTCAAGTGACATTGAAGCGGAATTCTCGATGCGCGCATTTGGTGATGCTTCGGCAATTACCGCCTTTGGTACTAGCGAACCTGCATAGAGAACAAGCCCTGCCTCGCGGATAATGCGCTGTCCTTTGACTGTGATAAGTTCGGGATCGCCCGGTCCAGCTCCAATGAAATATACTTTGCCCATATTGTTATGTCTCCGGCTTGTCAGCCCACATTATTGTGACGGGATTTTGTGCTTTAAAACGGATATCTCCAGCGAGTTTGTCCGAGATATTTGCTTGAAGTTGAATGGCTTGCCACTGCCAGCCTAATTTGTCGAAAGTCTCTTTAGTACGCTGAACGGAACCCATCAGTATGGCGTGAACAACTATTTTTCCGCCAGGTTTTAGGCGCGCTGTTGCCTCCGCAATTGTAGCGCTATCTCGCCCGACACCGCCGCCGATAAAAATACGATCGGGATCGGGCAACGTGGCAAGTGCTTCCGGCATTGTTCCGTGAACAGCTTTAACTGTATAAGCCCCGAATTGGCGAATGTTCTCTTCGATCATTTTCACACGCGCAGAGTCTTTTTCTACCGCAAAAATTTGTGAATTTTCAGCAAGAAATGAAGCTTCAATGGAAACTGAGCCGCAACCAGCTCCAAGATCCCATATGGTCAGCCCCTTACTAAGCCCTAACAGGGCAAGGCCTGCCGCACGGACTGGAAGTTTAGTAATAAGCCCTTTTTGGCGTATGAAATCATCATCATTGCGGCCAATAATTGGGTGTTTTTCACTTGTTCTTTCAGCCGTCAGCAAAACAATATTCAGATCTGAACAAATGCAATCTGTAAAATCTTCTACAGCAGCAGTCTTAAAGATTTCCGACTCAGTACCAAGGTCTGCCATTACAGTCATTGTGTATCCGGTAACTCCTTTTTGGAGAAGAGCCTTAGCTATTACGTAAGGAGAGTTGATTTTGTCGGTATAAACAGCGCAATCCATTCTGCGTTGCAAAGCACTAAATAATGGAAATAAATCTGTCCGGCCGTGCAGAGATAATATTTCGAAATTTTTCCAAGCAAGCCCTAGTCTTGAGGCTGCTAGCTGAACTGTCGATACACAAGGTGTAACGCATATATTCTCAGCGCCAAGATTCCTGATCATGCTCTCTGCAATGCCAAAAAGCAGTGGGTCGCCATCAGCAAGGAGCACAATCTTTTTATCTGCATTGCTAAGCTCCTCAAGTTTTGCCGCAAAGGAGGCCACAGGAGAAAAAAAGGGCAGCAGTTCGCCTTTGAAATCTGGGAATTTGTCTAACAATCTTTTACCACCAGCCAGAACATCGGCATTGGCGATAATATTGCGCGAAGATTCCATAGGCTCAAGGCTACCAGGGTGCAGGCCAATTATTTGTACAGCGTGTTTCATGTCGCCCTTATACAACGGAAGTTAGATATAGAAAAGGCCTCCGGCGGCCAGAGAAAAACTCATATTTTTGGGGGGGGTAAAAAAGACTAAACCGCCAAAAAGTTTTGGGAGTCTTGAACCCTTTTTCCAAAAGGGTTCGAGCCGCCGGAGGCATAAAAACAAAATATTAACGTAAAATATTTCCATCAAAATCAAATAGGCAGTATTTGATCGACATATTGCTTTTGCCTGTAAAACCTAGCGCGTTAATTTGGGCTTTGTTGATTAGCATTTGGGTGAAGTCTGTTTGATGTGTTTTAGGGAGCATTTCAAAGACTTGTCTTGCTGTATTGGCTCCGGCTATTTGGGCTGTGATTGCTTGGTCTATGTTTAGTTCTTCGCACCAACTTGCTAGGAGTGGGAAGTCTATGCTCCAATCTTTGGCGTGAGTGTAGGGGAATCCCATGGCGTGTTTTACCAGCTTGCCGATGAATAATGCCCATCTAATTTTGCGGAACTTTTTAAGCTCAGCTTGCCGCATGGACCAGTTGAAAAAATCAGCGGCCTGAATCATACAGATTGGCTGAGTCTCGGGAAAATGATCTAGATAAAATTTTTCACTTCTGCGGCCCGTGGTGAAGATAACTTCTTCTATCCCAGACGCTCTGGCAACGCCTAGCGCTTGCGCAATGGAGGCTTTCCATGACGCATGGCTGAACGGGCGCACTATCCCTTGTGTTCCTAAAATTGATATCCCGCCCAATATGCCTAGCCGTGAATTCATGGTCTCAAGCGCGATTTCTTCGCCTCGAGGTACTTCTATACGGATCTTTATTATTCCACTTAAGTTTGGGAATATTTGGGAAATCTCTTGCAATGCTCCGGCAATAATCTGTTTGCGCGGCGCAGGGTTAATCGCGGGTTCACCAACTGGAACTGGTAAGCCGGGGAGGGTGACTTTGCCGATCCCTATGCCGCCTGATAGTTCAACACGCAATTCTTCGCCGTTATCGATGTGCTCTACAACCGCGTGAAATTCATGTCCGTGGGTGGCATCAGGATCATCTCCAGCATCTTTTATGATAATAGCGCGGGCAGATGTTTGATCAAGCTCGGTTCTGTGAACGGGAATGGTTAGGCTCCCCTTGACGGGTAGGGGTATCTCTATAGATTCGGGCGATTGTCCGCCGAGAAGTACTCGTAGCGCACTCATTGCGGCTGCGGTTGATGCTGATCCCGTTGTGAAACCTTCGCGAAGATCTTTTTTCATAATAAGCTTACTGCCCTTTAACTTTTGAGGACAGTTTTAGCAGGCTGCCACGAGTGAGCATCGCTGTGCCGAACTTTTCGCGAACTTTGTCAACGGCCTTGTCTAAATCATCAAGCTTTTTGTCATCATCCAAGGTTTCTTCCGTAGTGAGTAGCGAAAGTTGCCGGCTCCGATCTTCAAAGTTTGAAATGCCGATGCCAATTAAACGAATGGGGCCCATATAGCCTTCCGCCTCTAGCAATCTGCAACCTGCTTTATATATGGTGTCGGAGTTGGAAGTCCTTTTAGCTAGGGTTTTACTACGAGTAATTTGCCTAAAGTCTGGAAATTTAACTTTCAGGGTGACAGTGCGCCCTTTCAGTCCTTTTCTGCGGACATCAGCACTGATTCTTTCGGACTGTTTCAGTAACCATGTTTTCAATATTTGCGGATCGCAGACATCATCGCCGAAGGTGTTCTCCGCGCTAGATGATTTCATCTGCCCGCCAACGGCAACAGGGGTCGGATCTATTCCGGCAGCCTTGGCGTGTAGAACAAGCCCCCGCTCGCCAAATCTTTCTTTGAAGAATTCAGGAGAAAAACGGCGCATGTCAGCGGCAAATCTAATGCCGAAAGAATGAAAACGGGGCAGTGCTTTTTTGCCTATACCGGGTATCTTTTCAATGGGCAGAGTCTCTAAAAATGATTCGACTTCATCCTTTTCAATTATTGAGATACCCGCAGGTTTTTTTAAATCTGATGCGATTTTAGCTAGAAATTTAACAGGTGCTATCCCGATGGAGGCCGTTAAACCGACCGTATTAAGGATATCTTTTTTAACGTTCTCAGCCAACTCGAGAGGAGGGCCGAAAAGCCGCTCTGTACCTGTTATGTCGAGGTATGCTTCATCGATTGAAGCTTGTTCAACAACAGGAGAATAATTGCCTAAAACAGCCATCACTTGATTGGAAATGTCTTTATATCTTTCCATTCTTCCGGGAACAAGAATCAAATGCGGACAGAGTTTAAGCGCATGCACAGAGGACATGGCTGAGCGCACCCCAAATTTACGAGCTTCATATGAAGCAGTGCTTAGCACTGAGCGCTTGTGCGGGGATCCTATGGCAATGGGCTTTCCTCGCAATTCGGGATTGTCCATTTGCTCTACGGACGCGAAAAAAGCGTCCATATCAAGGTGCATGATGAATTTTTGCATGAGTTTGCTCAGTTATGAAAAGACGATTCGGTTGAAGATAGTTAGTCTTCTTCCTGCTCGGAAAAGTTGACACATGAATCAACAAAATTTGTCGCAATGTCTGGATTACTGGCAAAGTGGAGGTGAATATAACTGCCCAAAGTATTGCCTTCAGTAATAAAACCTTCAGGGGTAGGCTCACCTTTTTTATTGCTGACCATGTAACATTTTTCAGCTGATTCCGGCATATCTTCAAGAGCTGAGTAGTGAAATTCATGCCCTCTGGCGATAGTTCCTGCCGGCCCCAAGATGCAGTCTTCGGTGAGTTCTATTTCTTTATATCCGAGAGCTTGAAATCTATTTTGCATAATTGAGCGGAAGGGAAAAATACCACACATTGGAAAGACTCTTTCCTTATTTGAAATGGAATCCATAAGATACATGAAACCGCCACACTCAGCGTATATAGGCCTGCCGGATTTAGAGAATTCGGCAATGGCTCTGCGTAGTTTCGTGTTCTGTGCGAGATCAAATGCAGAGAGTTCAGGATAACCTCCGCCAAGGTAAATGCCTGAAATATTTAGCGGCAGTTCCTTATCATTTATGGGGGAAAATGGCACGAGTTCAGCCCCGGCATATCTGAGCATGCGCAGGTTTTCTTCGTAATAAAAAGTGAATGCTTCATCCTGCGCAATTGCGATTCTTGTACGTGGGATCATTGGCAGTTCATCGAAGCGCGGCTCCATAGGGATATCCGGCAATGCTTCGAGGATTGTTTCAAGGTCGAGGTGTTCTTCAACCCAATCGGCAAGAGCCGCGTATTTACCTTCCAAATCTTCTAAGTGTTCAGGAGTAATCAGCCCTAAATGGCGTGATGGTGTTTCGATTTCCGGTCGTCTAGGTAAACAGCCGACCAGAGGAATATCCGTCAGAGAAATTGCTTCGTGCAGAGTTTGTTCGTGATTTTTACTTCCGACCCTGTTGAATATCACTCCGGCAACAGCAGTGTCCGGGTCGAATTCGCTAAAACCTTTAATGAGCGCAGCTGCGGACCGAGCCATAGCGCGTGCATCCACAACAAGAATTACAGGCAGATTTAGAGCCTTTGATAAGTGTGCGGTGGAGCCGGTCTCTTCAAGAGCTGAGTATCCGTCAAAAAGCCCCATAACACCTTCAACAATGGCGGCGTCAGAGCCTTGCGAATGTCTTGAAAATATGTCGCGCAAAGTGTTTTTAGAAAGCATCCAGCCGTCTAAGTTGTGACAGATCTGTCCTGCGGCCCTGGAGTGGTGCCCCGGATCAATAAAGTCCGGACCTACTTTAAATGGCTGAACCCGTAGACCTTTGCGCGCAAAAGCAGCCATCAATCCTAGGGTGACGGAGGTCTTGCCGCATCCGCTGTGCGTGCCTGCAATGATAAAGCCTTTAATAGAGTTCATGTCATCTCTATAAAGGTTTTTGGGGAATCAGCCCAGTTTATTTTTATCAAGATAGGCAATGAATTTCTTTGCTTCTGCAAATTCAGGATTAAGTTCAAGGCATGTCGCCAGCACCTTGCGAGCATTATCGTAATCTTCTGCTTCGAAATAAGCTCTGGCCATATTATATTGGAGGTGCTCGTCATCCGGGCTGAGAGATATTGCTTTTCCATAGTACTCAATAGATTGAGGAATCATTTTTGACTTGCGAAGGTTAATCCCGAAGTCATTAAAGAGGTGTTTGTGTTCTTTCTCAAATGCAGCATCCATGGAAATGAGCCTGGTGAATACGTCATTTGCGCGTTCTGTTTCGCCTCTTTCCATGAAGCAAAGACCAACTCCGAAGTTGCCCCGCACATTGGTTTCGTCAACTTTTACTGCACTGGAATATTCCATTTCAGCGCTGAAAGAATTGCCCTGTTTACGATTTCTGTCTGCGCGCGCAAGGGTTTTCTGAAGATCTTTCATGTTCGGCAAAACCTGCTTGTGGTACATTTCAGGCTCTGGAGTGTAGTCTCTCAGCAGTGTTTCACGGTCTATTTTTTCCGCATTTCCGATAGGAACAAAATTACTGTTGAGAGGGCGAACATCAAATTCGTCTTTACCTGATTGCTCAACAAAATAATATCCAACCTGCGCCACTCTGCGCGTAGTTGTTCCTGTGCCTACTTTGGCAACTTTTTGGCAGGAAAAAACCCCTTTGAGGTCTTGGATTGTACTAGAATCGGTCATTTATAGGCTCCGCGCGTATTCTGAAGTATTGTGCCTTCACGATATCGATATTTTGGTCTGTTGAGAAGGTAGTTTTCACTTCTTTTCCAAATTAATTTCTTTATTTTTTTGAACAACCATTTTTACCTGCCGACAAATTCCCATCAGCAAGTTGAATTCATTTCTTTTAATATCCAGTTTCGCCATGAATCTTTTTACAGGGAGCATCCAGTATTCGGGGTTGTCTTCATTTAAAAAGTCAATCTCAGAAAGTGTTTCCTGCAAGTTTGCAAGTAAAACTTCTTGCTCCTCAAAAGTCGTAGAACGTTCGCCGGGAGGTCCTGCGGGGACAAAAGGATTTTCAAGTGAATGTTTGAAACATTCATAAAGAAGGATCAGGGCAGCCTGTGATAAGTTTAAGGAACTGCTCTCTTCACTCGTAGGTATGTTAATCAGTTGCGAGCAGAGCTTTATTTCATCGTTGGTCAATCCTTTATCTTCAGGACCGAAAACAATGGCGACTTTTTCTCCGGCTCGAAGCTGCTCCACTATGCGCGGGGCGGCTGAGGCCGGGGTTAAAGCTCCTTTTCTCCAGCCTCCGGTGCGGGCTGTTGTGCCGTATATTTTTGTGTGGCCAGCAAGAGCTGTACTGAGGTCCGGGCATATTTTTGCATTATCAACCAGCTCATGAGCTTTCGCGGTAGCAAGCGGCATTGCTTTTTCCATATTCCATATGGGCGGGGTCACTAGTATTAAGCTTGAGCAATCCATGTTTTTCATGGCGCGGGCAGTCGACCCTATATTTTCAGGATATTTGGTGCGAAACAGTACTATACTGAGGTCTTGTAACATTTTATCTCCGCGGAGCTTTGGAGGAACGATTAACTTATTTATATGAATAATTTATATGTAATATTTTCAAATTTGTCTTAATGTCACCAGGTAAGGTGGCTGGGAAGTTAGTAGATTTATCTTTCGGCCCTGTCTACTCTATATGAGGTGGAGTATGATAATTTTGTATGTTAGGAAGAGAAAAATTACAAAATTGCTAAGAAAGCTTGACCAATTGGGCTTGCAGCAATAGGGAAAGGATAGTTTAGTTGATCGGCCAATCATCAGAAACACTTTTATATGGGGGTTGAGGCATGGCTCTTTTCACAAAAGAGGAAGCTCTAAAGTATCATAGTGATGGTAGAAAAGGTAAGTTGGAAGTGATGTCCATCAAACCTTGTAGTTCTCAAAAAGACCTTTCAATGGCATATTCACCAGGTGTAGCAGAAGCTTGTCGCGCGATTCACGCCGACGAAGAATTGTCTTATGAGTACACAGGTAGAGGGAACCTTGTTGCTGTTGTTTCAAACGGCACAGCAGTTCTCGGCCTTGGTAATATCGGTCCTGCTGCAGGTAAGCCTGTTATGGAAGGTAAAGGCGTACTGTTTAAAATTTTCGCAGACGTTGATGTTTATGACCTTAACATTGATGCTACTGATCCAGAAAAAGTTATCGAATTTTGTAAAATGATTGAGCCTACTTTCGGTGGTATTAATCTCGAAGATATTA
Source organism: Maridesulfovibrio frigidus DSM 17176 (assembly GCF_000711735.1). Taxonomy (NCBI): domain Bacteria; kingdom Pseudomonadati; phylum Thermodesulfobacteriota; class Desulfovibrionia; order Desulfovibrionales; family Desulfovibrionaceae; genus Maridesulfovibrio; species Maridesulfovibrio frigidus. The sequence goes on along the minus strand of NZ_JONL01000002.1, from coordinate 396,264 downwards.
AAGCTCCTGAGTGTTTCGAAATTGAAAGAAGACTGATGGAAGAAATGAATATTCCTGTTTTCCATGATGATCAGCATGGAACAGCTATTATTTCCACTGCAGGTATCATTAATGCTCTTGAGATTACCGGAAAAAATATTGGCGAAATCAAGATTGTAGTATCAGGTGCTGGCGCCGCTGCGATTGCTTGTTCCGAATTATATGTAACTGTAGGCGTACGCCGTGAAAATATCTTCATGTTTGATTCTCGCGGACTCCTTTTCGAAGGTCGCGCAGGTGTAACTGGCTTTAAAGCTGACTTCGCACAGAAAGAAGATCACGGCTCCCTCGCTGACTGCATGGTCGGCGCAGATATGTTCCTTGGCCTTTCTGTTAAAGACGCAATCAATCAGGATATGGTTAAAACCATGGCTCAGGGCGCAATCATCTTTGCTTGTGCTAATCCTGATCCTGAAATTCCTTACCCAGACGTTAAAGAAGTTCGTCCTGATATCCTCATGGGAACAGGCCGCTCCGATTACCCTAACCAGGTTAACAACGTTCTTTGTTTCCCTTTCATTTTTCGCGGGGCACTCGACTGTCGTGCTACCATCATTAATGCTGAAATGAAATTGGCAGCAGCTCAGGCTCTTGCAGAGCTAGCTAAAGAGCCTGTAGCACAGGATATTTGTGATGCTTTCGGCGTAGATAAACTTGAGTTCGGTATGGATTACATCATCCCGAAACCAACTGATCCTCGTGTACTGACTCGCGTTGCTCCTGCTGTCGTTAAAGCTGCTATGGACACAGGTGTTGCCCGCATTGAGCTCGATCTCGAAAAATACAAAGTTGAACTTGAAGAACGCCTCAAAGCTTCTCAGGCTCGCGGTAACGCTGCTGTAGAATCCTTCAATTACGACTTCTAATATTAGAAGTTCATAGTTGAATTATCAGCATTCTCTTTGGGGAACTGAATGATAAAATTAAAGGGTTAGCTAATTATTTAGCTAACCCTTTTTCTTGTTTTGCGGCATTCGTTATGTTTATCCAAAAGATTCGTTGGCGAGTGTGGTGATTATTCTTTTAGGGTAAAATCAACAGAGACGGAGTTTTCATTGTGAATTTCAGAGTGAATCATTCCTAATCCTGAAGCAATAGTATATGCGTTTTTGCCAAAACGGCTATGTGTCTCCACATATACAACTTTCCGCATTTTTCCAAGGATATTAGCAACCTCTTCTTTAACAATGCGGTATTCCACTTTAAATTTTCCATCAGGGTACATTGTTCCGTATTGAACCCATTTCGGATTTTTAAAGTCCATCATTGTGAAGGACGGTTCTTCACTTCTCGTAACTATTAATTTGTCATCTTTCGCTTCTAGCGTGTAGTTCTCAACAAGATCTTCTTCACCTCTAAGGATGCGCATAAGCCACTCTGGCAGTCCCTTTTGCGTGGTGTCTCCATTAATGAACCTCGTTCTCTCTTCGATGGAGTAAACGCCTGATTTAGAAATGGATGTGCAGATTCTCTTTTTTACCGCGCCATCTGACATCCTTTCAAGGTGGATAGTTTCCCCTATTGGCGGTCCCAGAAAAGAGGACGCGTCTGTCACTCTATGCTGTTGACAGCCTGTCAACAATATTGCCAGTAGAAAAACTGCACTAATAATTTGCGCACTTACTATCGCCCGTCCACGGGTTATTGGAACATCCATAATCGCCATGTTCGGGGTCTCCGCCTCTATATGCTTTAAATGCACTAGCCCTCCTGACTTCGGTCTTTTTGACTGTGCGATACTCTGTTTTTTCTGATAAAATTGTTTGTATTTCACCGCAGAGTCTAATCTTAACTTTTGTCCTTTTCTCTTTCGCCCAATAGCATCTATGCCAAATAATTATTCGAGCAAATTCGTCATTCCCAATAATAATAGGATAAAGAATCTATTCGACAGCGTTTGGCTGGTTGTGTCGCAAATGGTAAAATCAAAATCTTTGCAAAGTACAGAATATGAAAGTATTACCCCCCAATGAAACACATTGAATTTACAGCGAAGCAGCTTGCAGTAGCAACCTCATCCGGCTTGTCAGAAGAAGAGCTATTTAGGCAGTTAACAGGTGACGGGGTAATCCCACCGGAATTGCTAGACGTTGCCGAGCGAATTGCGGAGCAGACTGCTGATACTTTAGAGGATGATGAATCTTAGATTTATCATCCTCTTTTCAGTATCATGCATGCACTTTCAGTTTTACGTGTGGAAAAATGATTTTTTACGTTTCGGCACAGGGTTTACCTTTCCTTCTGCATCCACCTCTCCAAGTAGCTCAAAATTAGGGAAAAATTTAGGATTGAAAGTGTAAGAGTAATAGTCATTGAATTTAATTAAATACGTTTTCCAACCATGTTCACGGCGCATTCGCGCGGCTTCTTTAATTGCTTCAGCCATTTAATTGCTCCTGTTGTTTAACTTAAAGTTTTCCCATTAAATGAGATCTCACTGGGAATACGTTTGAGCTTTAATTTGTGAGTTGAGGACCTGTATTGAAGGTTAGTTTTGCTCAGATTGAGAGCTAGGTGTGCTGGTGTTGGAATTTACGGTTTCAACTAATTCTGATTTAACTGTGCGGGTCGAGAGAGTTTTTAAAGTCTTTTTCAAAAAGTCACGTTTGTTCTTGGATGAGATGGATGTAGTCATTGTCATGATTTGTTCCTTTCGTTTAGGTTGCTGTTAGAAACAAGTCTTAATGAACTTGATAATCAATTTCAAGTAAAAAGATAGAGTAATATAAAATAAGCCGAAAAGCGGCTCACTTAATTGTTCAAGTGAGCCGCTTTTAATATTAAATATGGGTAGTTAAGAGACTAAGGTGTGCAGGGTTAATCGGTATTGCTAGGATATTGGCAGAAATCATTCAAAAACAGGCTTCATAAAACTGCGTTCAAAGCTGACTATGCACCTTGTTTTTGCTGAATAGTCCATTGCCGCTATGCATTCAGGATCTTCCTTTATTTTCTCGCGGTATTCTTCATAGAGAGCTAGCGATGGAAAGCTGAACAGGGCAAGGCCTATGTTATTTGCGCCTTCGTGCGGCAGGAAATAGCCATGATGAATTCCTCCAAATTTATTTACGAGCGGAATCCAGAGTTCTCCATAATGTTTAAACTCGTCCAATTTGTATGGGTCTATGACATAGCGCAGGTAGCAGGTGATCATATTTTAACCTTGTTCTAAAACGTATTCATAAAAATACTATTTTTTAAAATAAGGGTGTGGCCAAACCGAAAAACTCTGGTTTGACCACACCCTTTTTATATTGTCTTTTTATTCCGAGTTTAAACGTCTTTAAGTTCTTCAATTAAGTTCTGCAATTCTGAAGATAGTCTAGCTAAGTCCGTTACTGCCCGCATGGATTGGTCCATGGATTCTGCTGTTTCAGCTGCAATCCGATTTACCTCTTCAGTTCCTCGGCTAATTTCTTCGCTGGCTGCGGATTGTTCTTCGCTGGCAGTAGCAATCGATCTTACCTGATCCGCGGTTATATCAACAATTTCAACGATAGAATGAAGGCTTTCTCCTGCATTGTTGGCATAATCAGTGCTCTGGACTACCATTTTCGCAGCATTGTTCATTTCATCAATGTTTTTACGAGTTCCCGTTTGGATTGCGTGCACTGCTTGGCCTACTTCATGAGTGGCTTGCATTGTTTTTTCTGCAAGTTTACGGACTTCATCTGCAACAACAGCAAACCCGCGACCTGCTTCTCCAGCTCGTGCAGCTTCAATTGCCGCATTAAGAGCTAGCAAATTGGTCTGGTCTGCAATGTCGGTGATGACGGTGATAACTTGGCTGATTCCGTCAGCCTGCCCACCAAGTTCGTTTAGGCCCGAAACCATAACCTCGGTGGCTTCATTGACGGAATTGATAGAGGAGACAACGTTTGCGACGATTGTACCACCATCCTCGGCATTTCTCTTTGCTTCAAGTGCGCTTTCTGCTGCATTAGAAGCATTTTGCGCCACTTCAAGAACCGAGGCATTCATTTCTTCCATTGCGGTTGCGGATTCAGAAGTTCGTTCACGCTGTATTTCTGTTCCTCGGCTGGACTCTTCGATTTGCGCGGTAAGTTCTTCTGATGCAGATGTTACTTGATCTACAATTTCCTCAAGCTGGTTTGCGGCTTGGAGCATGCCTTCCGCTTTAGCTGTCTCTGCAGCTTCTTTCGCTTGGCGTGCTTCTTCAAGAGCTATATTCGCGGCTTCTGTCTGCCTTTTTGCTTCCTGAGTTTTTTCTTCAGCAGTGCCAATCAGCTCCACAAGGCTCGTCACCATACTGGACAATGCGTTGTAGAGAGTCAGAAGTTCTCCGCCAAAGCGGCGGCTGTCAGGCTTTGAGTCAAAGTTTCCATCTGCAATGTCCTGTGCAAAGCCAACCATCGCATTAATGGGTGTTGCTACGCTGCGGGCGATAAGTAGTACTACGATAAGAACTAAGCATATCGCGCCGGCAGATAGGAAAAGACTGACTTTAAGGAATTCATGAGACTCAGCATAAATTTTTTGCGTTGGAATCGCTAAGCCAATGGACCAAGGGGTGTTTGTTCCAGCAATTACGATAGGTTCAAACAGGAAGAAGTATTCTTTACCATCGAGGGGTGAGATAATATCTTTATGAAATGACTTACCACTCGCAATGTCAGCGGATATTTCAGAACGGATGTTTTCGGGAAAAGCTTCGGTAATGTTTTTTCCGACTAACTGTTTATCGGGGTGAGCTACGCAGTAGCCTTTATTAGAAGCAAGAAAAGCATACCCTGTGTCCATAGGGTGAATGTTGCCGACCATTTTTTGGAATGCTTCGAGAACAAAATCGATTCCTACGATCCCGATAAAATTACCATTTTTTATAATTGGGACACTGATTGTGGCCATGTTGGTTTTAGCTACTTCAGTATAGTATGGCTCAGTTAAAATCGGCCCCCCTGAATCGCGGGGTCCCATGTACCATGCGCGCGTTGTGGCGGGCTTGTACTGAATTAGATCTTCAGCTTTCAATTCTCCATTTTCGCTCCAGAAATAAGGGCCATATTCGCCATTAGGGCCGTACCACGCTTTAGTTCCTTTATATTCAGCATCTCGTCCATCAAGAGCATTTGGTTCCATTACAACTTGAGTTCCGAAAAACATGGGATCAGAGAGTGTCAGTTTTTTAATAATATCATCTGCTAGATCTCGGTCAAATCTGTCTCCGAAATTGCTAAATGCCATGAAAACAGCAGCTCCTGCTTGTGATGCATCCAGAGCCTTTTCAATATTGTTTTTGACTTGATTACCATATCGGCTAGCCATTTCTTCGGCCATATGACTGGCCTGTATTCTTGAAGAATTTCGGGTTTTAATGACTGTAATACTCGTAAAAGCTACGAAAATTAAAATCATTAGTACACTAATACTAATGGCAATTTTAGGGCCAATACGCATATCTTTGAGCATAATCCTCTCCTTAAAAAAAATTAATTTTGAAGCCTCATAACTATCTTACAAATCAAAGTACCTGTTTAATAAAGAACTCATATAATATTAAGCTAAAAGAGGCCATATAATTGTATTAAGAGTTGAAATGGTCAAAATTTGGCCTTTTTTTTACGGATTACGGAAAAATTAATTCAATGGCGACAGGACAGTGATCCGATCCTAGCACCTCAGATTCAATCCATGCGCGTTTCACATTGTCTTTTAATTCTTCTGATACGAAGAAGTAGTCTATGCGCCACCCTGCATTGTTTTTGCGGGCGTTGTAGCGGTAGCTCCACCATGAGTAGTTGCTGCCTTCTGTTTCAAACATGCGGAAAGTATCTATATATCCGTGCTCAACAAACTTATCCAGCCATGCTCGTTCAATAGGCAGAAATCCTGACTTGTCAGAATTAGGTTTCGGATTTTTCAGGTCAATTTCTGTGTGCGCTGTGTTGAAATCTCCCCCGACGACAATAGGTTTCTTTTTGCGTAACTCCTCAGCATATTCAAGGAAACAGTCATAAAAGCCTAACTTGTATTCAAGCCGCTCTTCATTCATCTGCCCGTTGGGGTAGTAAATATTGAATAGATAGAAGTGCTCATATTCCATGAGCACAACTCGTCCTTCGCCTTGGTATTTTTCGTCTGGCAGGCCGAAAGATTTTGAAATAACCGGAGTGCGCGAAAAGCACACTGTGCCGGAATATCCTTTCTTTACCTTGGACCAGTTCCATGCGGATTCGTAACCTTCGTAATCGCGGTTTTCGTCAGGGATTTGGTCAGGGTGAGCTTTTGTCTCTTGGAGCATGACAACATCAGGGTCACTTTCAGTAAACCACTCAGTGAAATTCTTCTTAATTACGGCCCGGTATCCATTAACATTCCATGAATATATTTTCATTTTTTAATCCTTTTTTTCGCATTGGTAGCAAATTTGTCCAGCTGATATGCCAGTCATCTTTAGTAGTTTCCAACCTGAGAGCTCAATCATTTCTGCTATCTCTTTATGTCCTAAGTCGTTAAATAAACCTGCAATTCTTCGATCTCTTTCAGAGTTCGGGCGTGCAGGGTAGTACGTGAAAATTAATTTGTTTGATGATTTGTATGCCCATTTTAGAAACTCTTCAGGTTCATGAAGGAATTCAATTATAAACAGCCCCATTATAACATCATATTTTTGATCAGGGTATTGATGTTGATTGAGATCGGCAACTATACATTTTCTGCTGCGAGCAACAATATCAAGGGGAGTGTATATGCACGTTTCGGGTATATAATCGCGCAAGAGCATCATGCCTGCTCCCGCGTCGAGGACCTTAGAATGTTCAGGTACAAATTGCCCAGCAAGCCCTGCGCGGATATCTGATTCACTGTGCAGGTGATCCCATCTGGACCAGCGTCCGCAGTCCGTAGATTTTGCTGCTATAAGCCTTTCCGTATATGCCTTGGTCACCTCATCAGCGGCTTTAGGGCGCATAGATGAGGACATTGAACAGTGTGCTCCCCATGGTTTTTCATAGTTAGGCCGCGGCGCAATTGAAGAATCCAAACTTATAATATTACACGATTCGTGACTTATAACGTAGGGAATCAGCGGCCCACCCATATCTTCGTGCGGAAATCTGAATGAATCGTATCCTAAGTCCCGTAGGATATTCATAATGTCCACGAATTCTTTCATGCCCTCTGGGGTAATATGAAAGTGTCCTTTTTCCCATATGATGGCTGCTACACGTCCTGTTTTGAGCAGTTCGATAGCCCCTTTTATGGTTTGTAGCTCATGGCCTTCTGTATCAATTTTGAGGAAAATTCGGCCATCATAATCAGTGAATCCGGCTTTAGATGCAATGTTATCCACAGTGTCGATAGCTACTTTGATGGGGGCTCTTTTGTCGACTGGGTTTGTTCGCGGAAGAAGGCTATGTCCCATGGATGAATCAAGCCTGAGCAGGCTGTGCCCGCTGCGATCAGAAGCTGCGCATTCTACTATGGTTACACTGGCTGAGCACTCGTTAAACTCTGTCCACATGCGGAGTCTGCTAACATTTAATGGATGCGGCTCAATGGCTAGGACTTTTATTTTTCCGGGAAATTTTAGGGCAGCGGTAAGAGTGTAGAGTCCGAAATGTGCGCCGACATCGATAAACATATCATTCGGTTGAAGGTGGGCGTGCAAAAAAGCTCGCGATGCATATTCGAACCCACCCGTTTTGGTTTCTCTGAAAACAAGCGAAGATACTCCGACATCTTTCATTTCTGATTTAGCCAGAACCATTTCAAATTCAGGCGCACCTGATTTGTCTCTGAACACACTTGGAATTTGCATCCACGTGTCTGCATGGTTTTCAAGAGCTTTTAATATTTTTTCCCGAGTCATGATTTAACCGACTTTCTATAATGTTTATCTACAATTCATCTTTGCTTGAACCTACGCCGGGAGTAAACATGCGGTGATATATTTTTTCCGCATATGTGTCTGTCATTCCCGCTATGTAGTCGCAAATTTTACGGCTGTTGGATTCGCCTTCTAGAACATCCCAATTTGGTATGAGTTGGTCAGGAGCTTGCTGATATTCATCAAAAAGAGAGGAGATGATGCGTTGGCCTTTGCGTTCAAGCATTTTGACTGCAGGTTTCGATACTACCAGGCCGTAAGTGATCCTTTTTTTCAGGAAATCGGTAAAAGGCTCTATCTTTTCATTTATAGCTAGCCTGTAGCGCAATAATGGATGTTCGAATTCTTCATGATCTTTCAAATAAATGGATGTGATCAGGACGTTAACAATTTCTCCGATACTTTTTTTGCGCGCATAGCTATCTTCGAATAGCGGGGTAAAGCTGTCTATATTCAGCTTTTTACCATCAATTTCAATTGGTCCGTTTTCGTTAAAATAGGTGCTAAGTTCATCAAGTAAGACGTCTTTTTTGACGATTTCTCTTGCTATAATATCCTCTAAGTCATGCGTGCAATAGGCTATGTCATCAGCGCATTCCATTACAGATGCATCAAAAGTCATGTTGCGCGGCTTGCCTTTTGATATTGAGCGAAAAAGTTTTCTATCTTGTTCTGAAAATGGTTCTATTGCCCAGTTTATAAGTTCCAGCTCGCTCTGATAAAAGCATTTTGGAGGATGGCTGTCGCGCTGAGCTTTGGGTGAGTATTCTGAAAAACTGGCTGGGTATTTCAGCACGGAAAGCAGAACCCGTCTTGTGGGATTAATACCCTTGCCTTTATGATATTTCTCGAGTCTGGTTAAAAGTCTTACAGTTTGCGCGTTCCCTTCGAACCCGCCACTCTCTTTCATCTTTCCATGCAACGCTTGTTCGCCGCCATGCCCAAAAGGAGGGTGGCCAAGATCATGAGCATAACATGCAGAAGAAATAACGGGGTGCGCTGTAGCTAAGTATGGTTGTAAACTGTCGGAAACATATTCCTTCAAACTACCTTTTTCTACGCCTTCAAATAACCCTAGTCCTATTTGGGCTACTTCCATGGAATGAGTCAGCCTGGTTCTGTGAAAATCACCTTCACCCGTGCCCATTACTTGTGTTTTGCCTTGAAGACGCCTGAAGGCTGCGCCATGTATTATGCGCGCAAGGTCTCGGCTATATTCTGATCTCCATTCTGTTTTGCGAATGGGGTCAATATCTTTATGAAAGCGTTCCATGAATTTAGAATCCGGCATCGATTGCTCCTGAAAAATATATGAAGATATGTTGGACTGAATATGAGAGATAAAGCCACAGGGAAGGGGCGGTGTCAAAACAAAATGAGAAAAGCCCGCATATTGCGGGCTTTTCTGGAAAATTGAAACGGGGTTACCCGTTAAAAATACCGAGGCTATTCTTCTGTAGAACTTGTAGCCTTGATGAAACTGATGACTGCGATAGTCAATCCGAGACCGAGAAAAAACCAGAAAAAGCTCATCATATCCCTTTCCTCCATGTAATGCTTGTCAGTTTAGATTCAAACTCTTAGCAAAAAAAAACGGACTTGAATAGTCCGTAGGGTGCGCGAATTAAGTTTTATAGTGAAATATCTCATTGAAAGTTAAACGGACACGTTTAGTACAGAGCCCTTAGCGGGCGGTGCTAGGGAACCAGAGTTCTGGATGTTGTCCATAAGCTCACTTGCAGCCATCGGAGCTGTTTGTGCGGTAATACCCGGGTTCAGATCTTCGGCCTGCGCTAAAGCTTCATCCAGCCCTTTTTTAAATGAATCAAGAGAGTTTCCATTTTCGCTCAGAACTTGATCAATCAGGCTTTCGATGGACTCGGCTGTTTGTTCTCCGAATTGCTGGCTGATTTGAGCAAAGGTATTGCCCAGATTGTTTTTCGCATTCGTGCCGGACTGCGCAGCAAAAAAGTGTTCTTGCAAACCGTTTTCAAAATGGTTGTTCATAGCATTGTTCAGATTTGAGTTGAAATGACTCATAACCTGATCGCCAGCGGCAAATCCGAAATTCCTATCAATAAACTGGATGGACTTTAGCAGTCCGTTGCTGAGCGAATCTTCGGTGATCTGGTCGCCAGAGTTTGCTATGACAAGGCCTTTAAAGGCTGTCGCGGCTTCTTTGCCGAATTTAGTTTCGATGAAGTTGGATGCTTCTGATAGAGCGGAAGCCAGCTCAGAAGGATCTTTGGAATACGTAGCGGAATCCAAGTCTCCCTGCTGAACAGCTTTGTCCGAATTCTCCGGTACTACCGCCTTTTGAGCAATGAGATCGGCGAATTGGTCAGCAGCGTTTATGGATGGGGCCGAAACGTTAAGGCGAGCCGCTCCAACGCCAGAAGCCCGGCTCCCGCCCAAAAGCGAAGCCTGACTGTTTTGCCAGCTAGGAGCTTCGTATGTACTTTTTAATGCTGATGCGTCGATTTGCATGACCGTATTCCTTCCTTAGTATTTTTATCGGATGCTCTAGTAGATTAGTTTAGGTTTCTTTAGATATATTTGTATTAAATTTTTTCCTGATATTGACGGACTTAACTCTGGGCCGTATCTTCCCAGTCATGAATATTTTGCCAATTAAAGAATTTTTACAGAGTAAAAAAATAATACTTGCTGCAATTGCAGGTGTAATCGTTGTGATCGCAATAGTTATCTGTGTACTTAAGGTGCAAAAGGATATTGCTGTTGAAGAGGCGCTCGTTGCCGAAGAAATTCGCCTTGAAGAGGTGCGAGTTCAGACTGAAAAAGATGATCGAGCCCGTGAAAAGATTGTTTTCAGTATGAAAAGGCTCATAGAAACGGGGCACGCCGAAACAGCTTTGGCTGTCGCTGAAAAGAATACGGATCTGATGAATGATGAGCTTAAGGCTCTCATTCATTTAGCGACAGAAAAAGATTTGCTATTTAGAATCGAAAACACGTCTAAGTATAATTATTCAGAATTAGCCAAATATTACTCACAGCTTGCTTCCCTTGAACCTGATAACTCCAAGTACACCAAGCAGCTCAAGGGGTACGATAAAAAGCTCCAACGAAGGCTTGAAAAGAAATTATATGCTCAGGCGCAGACGCTTCCAATGCGTGATTTCAAAGCAAATATGGACATCTACGCAGAATTGATGAGGCTCAATCCGGGCGAAGGTCTCTACGAAAGTAAATATAATCGTTACAAAAGTAAGTACGATGAATTTATGAAAGATTTGGAAAAGTTCGGCGATAAACCTCAGAAGACCGCAGCTGACGGTTACTATGTAGAGGTAATAAAATATTTGAAGGAAAATTCAGAGTTTCCCGAAACGTTGCAGATGGAACGTTGCACGGATTGCTATTTCACCGATTCCGGTTGGCTGGTCGGCTGCAACTATAGCGAGCAGAATGAGATCGGCACACGGCTCAGCGAATTTTTATGGTTCACCATCTCAAATTCTACTGTACAGAAGGTTGAAGCTAGCGGGGCGTATACTGTTAATTAGTTTTGCGCGTGATCATTAAACTTAGGCTTCATATAAAGAAAACTCCGCTTAGAGATGAATCTCTGAGCGGAGTTTTTTAGTGGCAATGGAAAAATCGAAAAGGAAGCGCTATTCAGCCGCTGCTGCCGCTACGTCTTCTTCCTCTTTGAGCCAGACTTCCAAAGCGTCAATGATCTTGCGAGCCTGCTTTGAGCTGGAAATGTTGAATTTGGATTTAGGGCGGTATTCACCATTCTGCTTCTGGTAACGACGAATGGTATACATGTCTTTACCGAAATCTTCAGTTTTGCGGTCAATCTGCTTGTAGCGGAAAAGAATAGTGGTCCATGCTCCTTTCGTAAGCACTTCTTTATTCAACTCTTTTATAACGATTTCACCGTTTTCTTCATATTGAATGGTCAAGTCATCGATGGTGGAACTCATATTATCTCCTTGAAGGTTTGTTTTTATACTATAGGAATTGCCGTAAATGTTCGGTCTTGTCAAAGAAGATCATGTGAAAGCGAGTAATCTCACTAAAAAACCAAATATTCACTAAAATCCGCATGCAGTACATTCTTAAGCTCGGCCATATTGCTTTTCTCCACTTCCGCAAACATGAATGCGAACACAGGGAATTCATTGTAATCAATCTTGCGTAATTCAAGTGGTTTAGTGAAATAGGAGTTGAATGCTTCGTAGTTCACGCTTTTTATTTTAGAACGGTCAACGGACGAATCAATCTCGCCAATAACCATGGCGCATACTTTATCTTTATTCTTCGCAAATATCTCATCCCAATCAGACGTGAGACCTTCCATGAAATATTTATATGGGTTGATTCCATATGCGAAGTAGGCAAGATCCGTTACACACCATCCAGCAAAGCGCATGGGGTTGACCTCGATTACGCCAAGATTATCCTTCTCATCTCCCCTGATTTCGATATGCATTGGAAAGTTCTTAAGTCCGGCACGTTTTCCTATTTCAGTTAGCAGTGCTTCGAACTTGCTATGCCATTTTTGAATGATCTCAGTGGATGTTATGTATACTCTGTCACTTACGTCATCGCTTGATGCGAACAGATGGCCTAGAATATTCAAGATTACTGGCTTTCCCTCGCCGTCAAAATATACATCTACTGCGAACTCTTCACCCTCGATGCATTGCTCAATTATGAATGTATCAAGTTCCAGCACTTTTGCAGGATACATGGTCTTAATATCTTCAACTTCATTTTTAATTTTGGAAACAGCGTCATGCCAGCCCTGAATAGATTCGACCATGTGAACACCCAGGCTGAAAAAACCTACGCTTGGTTTAATTACGCAGGGGATAGGTAGTTCTCCAGGATTGATGGAATCGAGATCCTCGAATTCTACCGTTCTGTAGAAGAAGTCTGGGTAAATATCTTTTACGAGATCGCGGAAGGCTGCTTTGTCTTTAAATAGGCGAATCTTTTGCGGTAAATCGCTGGAGCCTAAGTTGTTGTCGATCCAGTCAATTGCGTTTTCGGAATTGGAATAGACCGGCTGTGCAGGGTTATCATTATAGTTATTAATAAATTCCAGCTCACTAAGAAGAGAAAGCGGTGAATTCTGCATAGCTTCGTGTGCAGTCTCATTACCAAGAACTTTTGCATTCAGGTCTGCTAAAGTCTTTTTGAGCAAATCAGAAACATATGGTTTTTCGAGGATGAACATTGTTATTCCTTAAAGATATTTAGTATGTCTGAATTTTTTCAGAAAAGGGAGTCGGTCTTTGTCAGAAGTACTTAATAAGGGAGGGCGTAATTGTACAGGGGCAGAGTTCAAAATATTTGGGATGACAGAATGTTTTATGGGTGCGCTCGACGCAAAAACTAAGAGCTTATAAATAAGTTCTGAAAGATGTGAAATAAGTATGATGTGAAATAAGTGAGAGATGAAATAATAATGATGGGAGGCATGTATTTTGCCAGAGATCTTTTGAGCCTTCTTCTTAGAGGATATATCAGAGGGGGGGGAGTGAACCCCCCTCGGAAATATGTAGCCAGCTTAAAGTGCGTTTGAGTACAGCTCCACCCGAACTCATGCTTTCAAGCTATTCGAACAGTCTGGGGTTGCCTTAACAAAATCCATATCTGTGTAAGCCCGGACTGTCCGCTGACCGAATCTTGTGAGAAGTAGATTCCGGCATTGAATGCCGGAATCTACCATTTTTTTTAATTAAAGAGCTGCTTTGTAGATAGCTGCAACTGCTTCGTCTGTCATGCAACGCGGGTTAGTAAGACCACAAGCATCTTTCTGTGCGTTAGCTGTCATAGTTGGGATATCTTTTTCAGATACTTTCTTGCCGTAACGTTCGCCGAGAGCAATCAAGCCGTCAGGGATACCTACGTCTTTAGAAAGCTGGCGGATAGCTGTGAGACATGCTTCTGCGCCGTCACGTTTGGACATACCGGATACATCTGCTCCAAGCCATTCTGCCATGTCACAGAAGCGGTCAAGGTTAGCGATCAGGTTGTGCTGCTCAACGTGTGGAAGAAGAATAGCATTACATTCGCCATGTGGAAGGTCGTAGAATCCACCAAGCTGATGAGCCATAGCATGTACGTGGCCGAGGCTAGCGTTGTTGAAAGCCATGCCGCCTAGGTACTGTGCGTAACACATGCCTTCACGAGCATTGATGTCCTGTCCGTTAGCAACTGCTGCGCGCAGGTGTTCAGAAACAAGTCTGATAGATTTTTCAGCACAAGCGTCAGTGATCGGGGTAGCGATGATAGAAACATAAGCTTCAACTGCGTGAGTCAAAGCGTCCATGCCTGTTGCTGCTGTAAGGGACGGTGGCATACCCATCATTAACAATGGATCATCAAGTGCGATGCCTGGAGTTACACGCCAGTCAACGATTGCCATTTTAACTTTGCGAGAAGTATCGGTGATGATACAGAAACGAGTCATTTCTGAAGCAGTACCAGCAGTTGTGTTAACTGCGAGGTAAGGAGGCATTGGTTTAGTAGATTTGTCTACGCCTTCGAAGTCGTGGATTGTTCCACCGTTAGCTACAACAAGTCCTACACCTTTACCACAGTCATGTGAGCTACCGCCACCGAGGGAGATAAGAGCATCACAATTGCTGTCTTTGTATACTTTTACGCCGTCAGCAACGTTTTTGTCGGTAGGGTTAGGGATAGTTTCATCATAAACAACGCAATCCATACCTTCAGCTTTCAAGATATCTACAATCTGCTGGGTCATGCCCATTGCTGTGATTCCCTTGTCAGTAACGAGGAGAGGCTTCTTGCCACCAAGAGAGCGAATGCGAGCTGGAATTTCTTTGTGTGCGCCGATACCGATAAGGGTAACGCTAGGAATAAAGAAACCGTTTACTTGTTCACGTACTGCCATGTTGGACCATCCTTTAAAGCTACAGGTTATTGAAGGTTGGGCTTGCCGAGTGCTTATTAATAGCTCTCATATAGCAATAACGGGGCCAAGTTGTAACTTCATACATTCTAGTAGTTTATGAGGTATGGTGGTTTGCGTTTTTGTATACAAGTGCCTTGTCCGTGGGTCTATTTAACCCTGATTATACTTGTTCTAAAAAGCACAATCTCAATGGGGGTATTTAGAATGGGGGATGAGGAGTGTGTGTGTCGTTTTGGCTCAGTGTATAGGGTGTGTGTGTCATACTTGGCAATAGAAAAATCCCGAAGAAATATTATCTTCGGGATTTATTGTTTCGTGAGTTTCTCTGAATCTGCGAGAGTGTGATTCTTTCTATTCTATAGGTTGTATTTGTCTATTTTACGGTAAAGAGTCTTGCGCCCTATTCCTAAGGCTTCTGCTGCTCTCTGACGGTTGTTATTAAAGAAACTGAGCGCCTTGATGATATGTTCTCTTTCCATCCGCTCGAGTGAGAGCACTCCGATTTCGCTGTCTCTTTCCGGCTGGTCTGCAATTTCTTTCGGCAGGCAGTTCGCGGTGATAACATAATTGTCCGATAGGATAATACTGCGTTCAAGCACGTTGCGAAGTTCGCGGACATTTCCTGGCCAGTAATAAGAAAGCAGGCATTTCATAGCTTTTTCGCTGATGGAGTATTCACCCTGCCCCATTTGCTGGCCGAGTTTGGTCAGGAAAAAGTCTACAAGTAGAGGTACGTCTTCGCGTCTGTCTTTCAGGGGCGGAATATTGATATTAAAAACATTTATGCGGTGGAAAAGGGCTTCGTGAAACCTTCCTTCTTCGACTTCCAGAGCGAGGTTTCGGTTGGTCGCGAAAAGAAAGCGAATATCCACTGTTCGCTCATCCTTTTCCCCTACACGCCTGAAATTATGCGATTCAAGGACTCGTAACAACGAGGCCTGTACTTCCATCGGCAGTTCTCCGATTTCGTCTAGAAAAAGTGTTCCAGTGTGGGCGAAGGTCATAAGGCCGTCACTGTTATCCATGGCTCCAGTAAAAGAGCCGCGTGTATGGCCGAAAAGTTCACTTCGAGCTAGTTCTTTTTGCAGCGTAGCACAGTTTTTAACTATAAGCGGTTTTCCGCAGCGCTCGCTGGCAAGGTGGATGCTATGGGCAACAACATCTTTACCCGCTCCCGAGTCCCCGGTTATGAGAACCGGAACATTTGTAGGAGCTACCTTATGAATAAGGTGGTTGATGTGTTTTATTGAGGACGCGTTGCCAACAAGCTGCGTTTTGTCAGTTCCGCTTTGTGAATGTTTATAACTTCTATTTTCTCGCTGCAAACAAACTCGCTGCCAGGCACGATCAACTACCAGTTCAACTCTGTCCAATCTGAACGGTTTGGTGATATAATCGTAAGCGCCGATGCGGATAGCTTCTACTGCGTTATCAATCTTGCCATGTCCGGTAATGAGGATAACTTCGACATCAGGTTCCATGTCTTTGAACTCTGTCAGTAAGTCGAGTCCATCTCCATCAGGTAGTCTGATGTCGGAAATGATTACATCATAACGATCTTTACGTACTTGTTCTCGAGCTTTTTCCGCACAATTGGCTGTGTGGACGACTCGCTCTGAGCTGGTTAGTTCTTTGCTCAGTAGCTTGAGTATGGATTCTTCATCATCCACAACTAGAATTTTGTATGTTTCAGGCATATATTATCTCACTTAATTGGTAGAAGAACTGTGAAGCAGGAGCCTTCTTCGGGGGTGCTGTCTACTACTATTTCACCGTTGTGATCTTTAACTATATTATAACAGGTGGAAAGTCCGATACCGATCCCGTGGCCCACTGATTTTGTCGTGAAAAACGGCTCAAAAAGAAGATCTATGTTTTCGGGCGGAATTCCGCAACCCGAGTCACAGACTCTCAGACCGACGTTATCGCCTTCGGTAAATGTTTGAAGCTTAATTTCGCCCGAGTCTCCCGCAGCGTCAACGGCATTGGTCATCAGGTTCAGAATAACCTGTTTAAGTTGAGCTTCATCCCCATGAACGTGGTGTATTGGCGTTGTCAGTTCAGTTGTAAGATTTATGTCCTTATTTTTCCTAAGCTGATGATCCAGAAGGCGAAGTGTGTCTTTAGCCACTTGATTGATATCAACCGGTAGAAAGTCTGCAGCTACAGGGCGGCTAAAAGACAGTAATGTTTTAACAATGTCCTGACATCTTGAGCATTCTTTCAGGATAGTGTCGGTGTAGTCATGCAAATCGTCTGCTAAGTCGTCCGGTACGGATTCGTCAAGCCGGGCAAGTCTGCGCTGTATACCTTCTGCAAATCCAGCTACGGCTGCCATGGGGTTGTTAATCTCGTGTGCAACACCTGCGGCAAGAACACCAATCGTCGCCATCTTTTCAGCCTGATAAAATTTTGCCTGATACTCTTTTTCTAATGTTACATCCCGCTTGAATATGAGAATGCGGTTTTCAGTCAGGTCAGGATGTTTAAGCGGGGACGCGACCATATCAAACTGAAGATTTCTGCTGTCAACACGGAATATAGCTGTCTCTTTGCATACTGAGTTGGTGGAAATAGCTCGAAAAGCCGGGCATTCTGGGCAGGGTTTGTCGACGTTTCTAAACAGACTGTAACAGGTCTTTCCTATGGGGTTTATGCCCGGAAAAAGTTCTTCGAAAACATGGTTAACCGATATGATTTCCAGATTTTCTGAAAGAACCATCATTACATCTGTTACTCCATCAAGGATGGCTGCAATCTCGCGCCGCTGGTCTTCAGATTGCAAGTTGATAGTAGTAAGTTCTTCAATGTTTTTTTGTAATTCCTGAAAGAAATTAAGCTTATTATGCTCAATTCCAATAAGGTCTGTGAGTGATGTATTTGAGCTCATTACCATGCCTCTTTACAGATTCCGAGGAGGTCCTGCCAATTGGCTTCTCTTGGGTTTGGAACTGCACAGGCATCATTTACTGCGACCTTGCATATTTCTTCCAGATCGGCTTCGTCAGGGACAAGGTCTCTGAGGCGCATGGGAACACCTAAGTCTTCGAACATTTTTTGCAACGAATCACAGACCTGTTCTGCTTGTTCATCTATAGAACAGAGACTTGCTCCGTTTATTGTCCGAGCGATGGTTGCTATTTTTAGCTTACAGCTTGGAATGTTGAAGCGCATCACAGACGGCAGCAAAATAGGCAGGGCCATACCGTGCATAACGTCATATCGTCCACCAAGGGCGTGGGCTAGGGCATGACCTACTCCCAGTCCAGCGTTGCTGAATGACATTCCTGCGGCGGTGCTTGCAATTGCAAGTTGTGTAAGAGCTTCAGGGTCTTTATGGTTTGCAGCAGCTTCGAGGTTTTCGGCGATCAGCTTGATGGCATTTAATGCCTGTGGCTCGGTGAATGGAGAAGCTAGTCTTGAGATATAGGATTCTATCGCATGAGCCAGTGCATCCACCGCGGAGGCAAGAATAAGTTTGCGCGATTTCGTTACGAGTAACTCCGGGTCGATGATCGAAATATTTGGAACTAGTGAGCGGCTGATAATCGCCATCTTAACTTCACGTTCTTTATCACTAATGATTGCATATTGGGAAACATCTGAACCACTACCTGCTGTAGTAGGGATGAAAATCATGGGTGGCAGCGGGTGGCTTATGCGGTTTGCCCCTTCATAGTCACTGACCTTTCCGCCATTGCTGACGATGGTGGCTATTCCTTTTGCTGCATCAATGGGGCTTCCGCCCCCAAGGCCGATTATGACGTCGGCGTTAGTTTCATGGTAAAGTTCCGCTCCCCTATGAACCTGAGTATCTCGGGGGTTGGCGGTCAGATCATTAAAGTATATACACTCGAGTTTTGCCTCTGCGAGAAGGTCCATGACTTGCTGGACCCATCCACAAGACTCAAGGCCTTTGTCACTGACAAGAAAAACTCTTTTGGCGCCTAGACGTTGTGCGCACGAGGCAAGAAATTTAATGCTTCCGTTGCCGAAGATTACTTCGGGAATAGCGAATTTAGTTATTTGCATATGTACTCCTGCCTAACGGCGGGGCTTTTTTTTGTTGTAATGGTCTTCATTCCAAGTGGATTGTCTCCGCAGGATGTGATAAAGTCAAGAAAGTCATCTTCATAATAATTTTGGCATCAAAAAAATACACTGTTTTCGGTGGTCTTTAAGTTTAGCTGTCAGTTGTTATAATTTTAATTTGTTCGTTGCCGCTGGCACCGGGCTATGCTATTTTACATGAAAATTAAAACACCAAATGGAGTATAAAGCATGAGTGAAAGAACTGGAGTAATAACATTTCTTGGAAATCCTCTGACCCTTATTGGGGCTGAGGTTAAAATTGGTGATGAAGCTGCAGATTTCAGCGTTACTGATAATGGTCTGACTCCTAAAACACTTGAAGATTACAAGGGTAAGGTTCTTATCCTGAGCGCAGTACCATCCTTGGACACTCCTGTGTGCGATATGGAAACCCGTAGATTTAATAATGAAGCTGCCAGCCTCGGCGATGATATTGCCATTCTGACTCTCAGCATGGATCTTCCTTTTGCTCAGGCCCGCTGGTGCGGAGCTGCTGGAGTTGAGGCTGTTACAACTCTTTCAGACCACAAAGAAGCATCCTTCGGTGAAGCTTACGGAGTTTTGATCAAAGAACTTCGTTTGTTGAGCAGAGCCGTTTTTGTTGTCGGCAAAGATGGCGTAGTTGAATATGTTCAGTACTTGAAAGAGATTACTGAAGAGCCAGATTATGATGCAGCTCTAGATGCAGCTAAGAAACTTGTTTAGATAGAAAGAAAACTCAATTACGAAAAGGCCCCTTACGAATAAACATCGTAAGGGGCCTTTTTTTGGGTCTTTGGCTCGGCAAAAAGTAAATTGCCACTAAAATTTATGCAGTCTTCCACTCTTTATGACCGAGCGTACTTTGAGGCTTTCATGATCCAGAATGACTAGGTCCGCGTGGTAGTACTGGGCTATCATTCCGTATTCCGAATCAATTCCTATAGCTCTGGCGGGGTAGAGTGAGGTCATTTTTAGTGCCTCGGCAAGCTCAATTTTTACGTGATTGACGCAGTTGCGTACAGCTTTGTCCATGGTTAGCATTGAGCCTCCGATGGTTCCGCTAGCTGTGGCGCATTTGCCGTCCTTCACATAAACAGTCTGATTACCGAGCACGAATTCTGTGATATCCGTTCTCACCGCTGAAGTTGCGTCGGTAACGCAGAACAGTTTGTTTTTTAGAATGTTTTTTGCCAGCTCAATATTGTCCCATGATACATGCACACCGTCGGCGATTATTCCGGTCCATGGTTTTTCAAGGTAAACGGCCCCAATAAGGCTTGGTTCTCGTCCTTGCAGTGGTTCCATGCAGTTGAAAAGGTGAGTTGCCATGCTCATTCCAGCCTTGAACATTTTACGGGCTAGCGAACAACTGGCTGCGCTGTGTCCTGCGGAAACTCTTACTCCGGCTTTTTCTAGCTGCTTAACATATCTCGGCTCTACCTTTTCCGGGGCTATGGTACATATTCTGGTTACTTCAGCCCCGTATTCAGCAATAAGGGAAATTATTTTGTCACTTGGCTCTCTTAACATGTCCGGATTGTGTATCCCCTTGCATTTATGGCTGATATAGGGGCCTTCTAGATGTAATCCGAGAACTGTTTCGCCATTCTTTTTTCGGTATTTCCGTACGACCTCTAAGGCCTTCACGATCTCTTTTTCCGGTCCGCTTACCAGAGTCGGCAGGAACGAAGTGCAGCCCGTAGGCAGAATAGCTTTGGTCATGATGTCCAGAGTCTCCTCTGAAATGTCATCATTGAAAAATAGTCCGCCACATCCGTTAAGTTGCAGATCAATGAAGCCAGGTGCGAGAACAGCCTTGTTTAGGTCAACGACCTCAGCCTGCTGTGGAATAGAATTTGTTTTTACCACATTCATTATGTGTTTTTTTTCAATTATGACCGCAGAATCTGTCAAAATTTCCAGTCCGGTGAAAATGGTGCAATTGGTTAGTGCGTACACTGGCGTTACCTATTTGTGGCCTTGAAGGTTTTTAGATGCTTGAAACTATGACTAATACTGTAAATTGTACAACCCTATGAACTCATTTTAGGCATTGCCATCGGAAGGATTAACTTAGATAACTAGGCAGAAATAATGTTGGCGATCGATGTGTCGTTCTGACCTATACGGCAAAATATAAGTTCTTTTTCTTGTTAAACTACTTTTCCTATTATACTGCTTTTGCTGCATATAACTAGAATTATCGTAGATTAGTCGGGGCGGCGGAATGCATGAATTTTTGGATCTTGTGTCCAGTAAAAGTGAAAATTGTTAGGAGAAGAGTTATGAATATTTTGGAAGGCTTGCAGAAGCTGGGTCGTTCATTGATGTTGCCCATCGCAGTTTTGCCGGTTGCAGCTTTGATGTTACGCTTAGGGGCCGGAGACCTGCTTGATATTCCATTTATTTTTAAAGCTGGGGATGCAATTTTCTCCAATCTTCCACTGATTTTCGCAATTGGTGTTGCCGTGGGACTTTCTAAAGACAATGCAGGAGCTTCCGCACTTGCCGGAGCTATAGGATATCTGGTGTTTACTGCGGCCCTCGGTAGTTTGAACGAGGATTTGGACATGGGGGTTTTGTCCGGTATTGTTATGGGGATGGTCGCCGGGACGCTATATAACCGCTTTTATCAAATCAAACTTGTTGAATGGCTTGCCTTTTTTGGAGGCCGAAGATTTGTGCCGATTGCAACCTCGGGCTGCGCTCTGGTTCTTGCCTATTTTTTCAATTTTGCATGGCCTCCTGTTCAAGCCGGAATTGACTTCGTCGCCAATTGGGTTATCGGGTCCGGCCCCATCGGGACATTTGTATACGGAACCATGAATAGACTGCTCATTCCTACTGGATTGCATCATATCATGAATAATATCGTGTGGTTCCAGTTTGGTGATTTCACCAATGCTGCTGGTCAGGTTGTACATGGTGATTTGCATAGATTCTTTGCAGGAGATCCTGATGCAGGCGGATTCATGGCCGGATTTTTCCCGATAATGATGTTCGGTCTTCCCGCCATTGCCCTTGCAATGTACAAAACAGCTAGAACTGAACATCGGGCGCAAGTGGCAGGGATACTATTTTCTGTTGCTTTCACTGCATTTCTCACCGGGGTTACAGAACCAATCGAATACTTGTTCATGTTTATTGCTCCGGTTCTCTACGTTTTCCATGCAGTGTTGACGGGCCTTTCTCTCGCCTTGTGTAGTTTGTTTGATATCAAGCTCGGATTCGGATTTTCAGCAGGAGCCATTGACTATGTGCTGAACTATGGACTCGCTAAGAACCCTCTGCTCGGTTTAGGGCTTGGAGCAATTTTCTTCTTTGTTTATTATTTCTTGTTTGTCTTCGCCATCAAGCTTTTCGATCTCAAGACTCCCGGTAGAGAGGACGATGCAGGCATCGCTCTTGTTGATATTTCGGACGAGGACACGTTAAACCTCGCCCAAGCTTGCGTTAGAGAACTGGGTGGCCTTTCCAATTTAATTTCCATTGACTCCTGCATCACCAGGCTTCGTCTTGAAGTTAATGACCCGTCTATCATTAATGATGATGGTCTTAAGCGTTGCGGTGCCAAAGGCGTTGTTCGTGTGGGTAAAAAGGGCGTTCAGGTTATTCTCGGAACGCAGGCAGAACTGGTAGCTATGGCCATGGGCGGTATGAAAAGAGAAGAATCCGACCTTCTGGAATCCCAATCCTTAACGTTATTTTCTCCTATCGAAGGTGAGATTCTTCCTATTGAAGATACTCCTGATCCGGTTTTTGCTGAAAAAACAGTGGGAGACGGTGTGTCTATCATTCCTAGCGGAGACACCATGTGTGCTCCTGCTGACGGGATAATAGGAAAGATTTTCAAGACTAATCATGCGTTCAGCATGCTCACCGATGATGGGATTGAGTTGTTTGTCCATTTTGGTGTGGATACCGTAAATCTCAAGGGAGAGGGATTCACTCGGCTGGCTGAGCAAGGCGCAACCGTTAAAAAGGGTGATCCAGTTATCCGTTTTGACTTGGCCCTTCTTACCGAGAAAGCTAAGTCCGTGATTACTCCCGTAGTCATAAGCAATATGGACGAGTTCGGTGAGATGACCAAAGTTAGTGGCAAGGTTGCTGCCGGCGATCCTATCCTGTTTATTAAGAAAAAATAGAGTGTAATATGACCAAAAATACAATCACAATTCAGGCCGAAGATGGTTTGCATGTCAGACCTGCGGCAGAGTTCGTCAAGATGGCTAAAGGGTTCGAATCTGATATTAAAGTAAGCGTGGACGGGAAGTCTGCCAGCGCCAAAAGTCTTTTTAAATTGCAATTACTGGAGCTTGTTAAGGGTGCGGATGTGTCCATTGATGCTACGGGCAGTGATGAGCAGGAAGCTGTTGCAACTCTTTCAAATTTTCTAGTGTCTTTGAAATAACGCCCTAAAGGCATATTCTGGATTTAGGATGCGGAGGTGCTTGCAAATGTTTAGTGGAATATCTGTCTCACCAGGGGTGGCTCTTGCGCAGGCCGTTGTGCTGAGCAATGAACCGGTCAGTTTTGACAGGTCTCCTGTCGCAGCTGAATTTATTGAAAGGGAAATTGATAAATTCAAGAATGCGATAGCTGAATCCGTGAAACAGTTAACCTTGATCGAAGCACAAGTGCGTAAAAAAATGGGTGATGATAAAGCCGCAATTTTTGAAGCCCACCTGATGTTGGTTGAGGACGAAGAATTGTCCGAAGCCGTGATTGAAAAGATTAAGGACCGATGTTTCACTGCTCCGGCAGCTGTTGAAGACGTTATAAGCGAGCATGTTTCGGCCATGGAAGAGTTGGATGACGAGTATCTTAAAGCCCGCGCCGTGGATATGCGCGACTTAGGGCAAAGGATCGTGCTCAATTGTCTGGGCATTGCTCCGCAAAGTCTTGAAATTTTTGACCGTGAAGTCATTATCGTGGCCGGGGAGCTTACACCGTCACAGACCGCGGTGCTGGATAGTTCCAAGGTCATGGGAATAATAACCGAGCGGGGCAGCCGAACTTCACATACTGCTATTATGGCGGCCTCTATGGAGATTCCCGCTATTGTGGGAGTCGAAGGGGCCACAAGCGCAATCTGTAATGGGGATATGATCGCTCTGGATGCTGAACATAATCATATTATTGTAAATCCCACTCCGTCCCAGCTTGAACATGTTGAATCTCAGCGTGAGCAATATATGCTCGAATGCAAGCAGTTTGAAGGGGGGCGTGACCTGCCCGCTCAGACTCGTGATGGAGTAAGGATCAAGCTTGCTGCCAATATTGGTTCGCCTGCAGACAGTGGACCAGCCTTAGGTAAAGGGGCCGAGGGAGTAGGATTATACAGGGTTGAGTTTCTGTTCATGGAAACAGCTGAACAGCCTGATGAAGAAATGCAATATCAGGCTTTTAAGTCTGTTGTAGAAGATATGAAGGGTATGCCTGTGGTCATCCGCACGCTGGATGTAGGCGGAGACAAGGACCTGCCTTATTTGGATCTTCCTAAAGAAGATAATCCTTTCCTTGGATGTCGTGGCATACGGCTGTGTTTTGAACGCCCTCGTCTGCTTTTACGTCAGTTGCGAGCTTTGCTCCGTGCTGGCGTGCACGGTGATGTCAGGATTCTCGTGCCCATGATTTCATCATTGGATGAGGTTCGCAGGTTCAAAGAATTTCTTGCCGAGGCCCAAAATTCCTTGGAGCATGAAGGTATTGCTCATGCCAAAGAACTGCCGCTAGGAGTAATGATCGAAACTCCGGCAGCTGTTTTTCTCGCTCCGCATCTTATTCACGAAACAGATTTTTTCAGTATAGGCACAAATGATCTGACTCAATATACTCTAGCTGTGGATCGTCAGAATGAGCGTATAGCTGATCTCTTTGAACAGCTTTCGCCAGCGGTTCTTCTTGGTATCAAACACACTGTTGATGCCGCTCGCGAGGAAGGAAAGCCTGTTTGCGTTTGTGGGCAGATGGCCGGGGATGTGAATTCCGCTCTGCTTTTAGTGGGGATGGGGGTGGAAGAACTCAGCATGAGTCCAGTGCATATTCCACGGGTGAAAAACGCAATAAGAAGACAGGACCTCGCCAGACTTCGCGAGATTGCAAAAGAAGTGTTGGGGCTTTCCACTGCTACTGAGGTTAAAATGAAATTGGATGAATATTGGGGCTGAGAAGAACATGTTTGTTGCCGATATTGCACAGTAAATGTGTTCGGTTTTTAGTTTTTATTATGTATTTCGCTGATGATTATTTCATGTCTGGCTCTGCTTCCGTTTGCCTTTTACCTGCACTAGTCGTATTTAGACTCAATTAACACTTGGAATCATATAAATTCAATCAGAGTAACGTTTGCAAAGAAGGTTATCCGCGTGCCCAAATTAAATATTCGTCAAAAAATTATTTTAGGAATTATTATTTTTTCCATCTGTTTTGGTTGCATAGGGATGTTGTCATACATGAATACCTTGCAACTAGAGCGAGAGGTTATGCTTGTTGAGCGAGTTGATGACCTCAGTAATCTTATTTTGGAAATCCGGAGAACAGAAAAAAACTTTTTGCTATACCACGATAATGCTCTGCTTGCTCAGGGGTTTGAATATCTTAATCAGACCGACAAGTTACTTTCTGCGTTAATGCAGGAGTTCATTAATAAAGAAATAAAGAAAACAGGTAAAAGTCTGAAAACCAATTTGGATCTCTATAGAAATTTATTACATAACCTTGAATTATCGGGGAAAAAGAATAACCTCTTTGCCGGAACTCAAAACAGTAATATTAGAGAAGTGGGTCAGGCTCTTGTGGAAGATTCCAAATCAATTTCCCGTTTCGAGAGAAAGAACATTCTTTCTATTAACCAGAAGTTGCGCTCAAACCTAACATTCTCCATGGTTGGGATCGCTGTAGTTATTTTCATTCTTGTGGTGTTTGTTTCTTCAAGCATCTTGAAGCCTCTCAGGCAAGTACAGGATGCGACAAAACGAATATCACTGGGAACTTTTAAGGCATTGCCGATCAAAAATTTTCATGATGAAATTCAGCAGGTATTTGCTGCGCTAAATTCTATGGTTGAACAATTGAAAAAGAGGCGTCGCCAGTTGGTGCAGGCTCAGAAGTTGTCATCAATAGGAACTCTTGCTTCCGGCATAGCCCACCAGTTAAACAATCCTCTTAATAATATCTCAACATCCTGTCAGATTTTGATGGAAGGAACAAAAGGGAAGGATGTTCTTTCCGATAAAATGATGGATAATATTATGCAGGAGACACTCCGCTCGCGTGATATTGTGAAAGGGCTTCTCGAGTTTTCCCGCGAACGTGAGTATTCTCCGGGGCCAATCGAACTGGATGAGATTGTACAATCAGCAATAAGCCTTGTTTCAAGTCAGGTTCCATCAAATATTTCTCTTACAAAGGGCATCTCGGAACATATTGTTGTTCGAGTTGACCGGCGCAAGATGCAGGAGGCATTTATCAATCTGCTTATCAACGCTATTCAGGCTATTGAGCCGAAGCAAGGCTCTATACGTATTGCCGCTTCTACCAAAGATGATAATGCAATTATTACTGTGTCCGACACAGGTGAAGGCATGACTCCGGACACGCTGGA
Organism: Maridesulfovibrio frigidus DSM 17176; assembly: GCF_000711735.1. Taxonomy (NCBI): domain Bacteria; kingdom Pseudomonadati; phylum Thermodesulfobacteriota; class Desulfovibrionia; order Desulfovibrionales; family Desulfovibrionaceae; genus Maridesulfovibrio; species Maridesulfovibrio frigidus. Next base: position 369,780 of record NZ_JONL01000002.1, on the reverse strand, counting down.
AAGAATTTTTGATCCGTTCTTTTCGACAAAAGAAGTCGGGCAAGGCACCGGGCTGGGACTATATATTGTTTATGGAATTATTGAAAAGCACCAAGGTCATATCCGGACCGAAAGCCGCGAGGGCAAAGGAACAACTTTTTATATAACCATCCCTCTGGTTGAAGGTATGAAAGCATGATGAGCGACATTAAAATCCTTATTGTTGATGATGAGGAAATCGCAAGAGATAATCTTACCCATGTTCTAAATAAGGAAGGGTACACTACTGTTGCGGTCGGTTCTGGATCAGAAGCCTTGCAGCAGTTCGAAAAAGCTGAATTTGAGTTAGTGCTTACTGACCTCATGCTTCCGGGCATGAACGGAATTGAGCTGCTTGAGCATATTAAAGAGAAGGAGCCTTCAACACAGGTCATAGTTATTACCGGCCATGCAGCTGTGACTACGGCTGTGTCTGCAATGCAACATGGAGCTCACTCATATATTGCAAAGCCGTTCAATCTCGATGAATTACGTGCACAGATTCGTAAGGCTCTGGAGTGCAGGGCGTTATCGGTGGAAGTTCTGCGCCTCAGGCAGGTGCTGGCACAAGGTAAGCAGGATTTTCCTTTGGTTGGGCAAGGTGATGAAATTCTTAAATTGAAAAGTACCATCAAACAGCTTGCAAATATGAATTGCAATGTTCTTATTCAAGGAGAAACCGGTACTGGTAAGGAGCTTATCGCCCGTGGCATTCATATGCTCAGCCCTCGTTCAGAGGAAAGATTCATGGCGATAAACTGTGGGACTTTTACTGCAGAGTTAATGGATAAAGAATTATTCGGCCATGAACGAGAAGCCTTTACAGGAGCTCAGCGCGGACAGAAAGGTATACTTGAGGTTGCCAACGGTGGGACGGTATTTTTTGATGAAATGAGTGAACTTCCACTTAACATGCAGGTGAAACTTTTGCGGGTCCTTCAAGAACGCACTTTTTTGCGCGTGGGAGGAACTCAGGAGATCCCGATTGATATCAGGGTTCTCGCGGCTACCAACTGTGACCTGAAAAAGAATGTGGAAAAGGGTACTTTTCGACAGGATCTTTTTTATCGGTTAAATGTAGTAACTCTTTCGTCTCCGCCTTTGCGGGAACATCGGGAAGATATTCCTGTGTTGATAGGGCACTTTCTTGAAAAACACAGGACTCCGGTTCAGGCCATTAATACTATTTCTCAAGAAACGTTAGACACTTTAATGAATTATCCATTTCCGGGTAACGTTCGAGAACTGGAAAATATTGCTCAAAGAGCCTTGGCTCTCTCCAAGGGGACCGTGTTCACCCCGGACCTGCTACCGAGGGAGATACGCGATATCCCTCATGATAATCCTTTACAGACGTTGGAGGAGGTTGAATCCCACCATATAGAAAAGGTTTTGCTTGCTACAGACGGAAATAAGACACAGGCAGCCAAAATTCTCGGGATAGATAGAGTCTCCCTATGGCGTAAAATGAAGCGTCTCGGTCTGGAAAAGGAGAAAAGTTAAAGAAGGGCCAGTTCTACGGCTTCTTCTAATCTGCTTACAAGATGGATTTCGATTCCTTCTAGTACCTCCGGCTCTATTCTCTGGAGGGCATACGAACATTTACTAGGTAAAACTACGGTACGAATTCCAGACCTTGAGGCGGCCATGATTTTCTCGCGAACTCCGCCGACTGGTAGCACATCTCCATGTAGTGATATTTCTCCTGTGAAAGCCATATTCTGCAATACAGGGCGTCCAGTCAGCTGAGACAGGATGGCAATAACAATGGTAACTCCAGCGGAAGGCCCTTCTTTTGTCACGGATCCGGCGGGAATATGTACATGAATATCCGAAGATTCAAAAAAGTCAGGTGACAAGTCAAATTTTTCAGCGTTGGCACGAATGAAACTCAAAGCCGTCTGAGCAGATTCTTGAAGAACATCTCCAAGAGATCCAGTTAGAATTAGATTTTTATTACCATACATCTTTGCTACTTCCACAAAGATTATTTCTCCTCCATTCTCAGACCAGACGAGCCCTGTTGCCAGTCCGACTTTAGGATCCTCGCTGGCAGAGGTTGTGAAATGCGGGGGAGGCCCCATGATTTCCGCAAGCTGCTCTTGCTCGACCACGAATGTGTTATTCCCATCCGTTTTTGCTATAATTTTTCTCGCCAGCTTGCGACAAAGTGATGCAATCTGTTTTTCCAGCCCGCGCAATCCAGGTTCACGGGTGTAATCCATAATGAGATGTTTTACAGCCTTGGGCTGCACTGTAATTTCCTTTATTCCAAGGCCGTGCTGAAGCAGTTGCTCAGGAATGAGGTAGTTGGTCGCTATTTTAGATTTTTCACTAAGTGTATAGCTCGAAAATTCGATCATTTCCATTCTGTCTCGTAGCGGCGCCGGTATACGGTCAATGATGTTTGCAGTGGCGATGAACAGAACTCCTGAAAGGTCAAACGGCAATCCCAGATACTGGTCTACAAACTCTGAATTTTGCTTAGGATCAAGAATTTCAAGCAGTACAGAAGTTGCATCGCCTTGGAAATTCTGAATAATCTTGTCCATCTCATCCAGCATAATAACCGGATTGCGCACTCCTGATTTTTGAATTTCCTGCAAAAGCCTTCCTGCCATGGCTCCTACATAAGTGCGGCGGTGTCCGCGCAATTCAGCTTCATCCCGTAGTCCTGCAAGGGACATACATATAAACTTACGTCCCATTGACTCTGCGATAGCCTTCCCTATTGAAGTTTTACCTGTTCCGGGAGGACCGCTGAAGCAGAGTACAGGTCCTCGCAATCCTTGAATTCGTTGATTTTTACCTAACAAGTCCTGCACATGCTCACGAAGGCGGGTCAGGTTCACCGGTTTACCCAGATATTGGTCAGCTCCTTTTTTCATGGCTGCTACAGCTGTTTTCACTGTTGCATACCCCGTGAGCATTATCACACCTGTATCAGGCCAGCGGCTTCGCACCTCTTCAAGAAGCTCAAGGCCGTCCATAACATCCATCTTAAGATCGGTTATCACAATATCCGCAGGCTCATCTTCCATGGCCTCCACAGCCTCCTGTCCGTTGGCAACAGTTCTTACTGTGAATCCCTCGTGTTCAAAAATGATGGATAGATTTTCTCTGGCGATGATTTCATCGTCAGCAATAATTAAGCTTGGATTGATCCTGCTACGAAGATTCTTTACAGCAAGAAATTCAAGAATTCTTTCTTTTACGTTATTTAAACCGTAGTGCCGAGCATCAAGCACTTCTTTCGCGCGCTCAAGGTCAAGGTCGTCCTTAGTGGTATTATTCCACGGTAAAGAGAGTATAAAATCAAGATAGTTATGCCCGATAGCGAATTCAGGAGACGAACTGTCCAACTTAAGCAGTCTTTCGCATTCATCATGAGTTGTATTTATTATGTGGTCGGGAAGTTCGGCCGAATTGACGCGCTCGACCAGCTCTTGCGCTCCGTTTTTCTGCTGAGGTAAATTACTTTCATCTGGAGTTTTCACTTCCGGATTCAGTTTCTCGTCATTTTTTTTATTGAACCACCTTAGCATATGCACATCCTTCTCACTGAAAATCATTATAGAAATATTACGTCACGCCATTCGAGATAAGACAGTTATTATCATCAATGACTTACGTTGTTAATGTTGCATTGTGAAACAACACCCCTTCAGCTCGCAGTTTTAAACGCAAAAAAAGTATCTGAAAACATTGTGAGGAAAGGCACAACCTAGCATCAGCCCTGTTTATGCGGGGTATAACGATCCTGATTAAAAAATTAAGAAACCATTAGAATCTCTTAGATTGTAATGATCCGATCGAAGATGTTGCAAAATGAAACATGCATTAACCCCCTGTTTTACGTAGATTGGGCATTACTCACGATATTTTGGATAATCAGAGTTGCATAACGCAACATCTCAAACTGAGCTAAAGTTGCGTCCTTTATATATATTCATACATTACGATAGTTTGGGGGTGTTATTTTGGTTGGCATGCTTATTGATCTTAAGGAGCGTGAGAAGAAACAAAAACGAGGAGGTTCCATGGCTACCGTTCAGTACATTATTGGCTTCTTTGATCGACATTATGCAACAAAGGCCAAAAATCAGTGCAATACCTGTAGCGTAGGCAAATGGGCCATTAATCGGGACCAGTTATTAGCTGGCCAAAACGAAAGGGGGCTTTTCTTGAAATCATTGTTAAACCGTTTTCGGCTCAAGAGCCAGAAGGCACCGACTTCCCAAAAAGAAAATGATGAACTTGTTAAGAATCTTTCAGAAACAACAACTGCCGGTGGAAAAATTCTTGTTGTCAGCAAAGGCGCGGCTTTCTCTGGAAGTGTCGTCAGCTATGCAATAGGCATGGCAGCCAAGACTCAAAGCAGTCTGGTTGCGCTGAACCTCGATGAACATGGTTCAGATTTCAACAATTTCCGCGATAAATCTGAAGAGAATATCGCTGATTTTTCCGGCCAAGCTAAAGAGGCCGGTCTATTGTTCGCACACCTTATTAAAAGCGGCAAAGAAGATGCTGTTGTCGCAGAACTTCATTGTGAAGATTGCGACTACCGTTATGTCATGGAAGATGTCGCAGATAGAAAAACAAATACGGCTATCCCTGTATATACACGAGCGATGCTGCGGGTAAAATAGGCCTGCAAACCAGCATTACGCTTTAAGCTTAAAAGGTAAATTATGACTCCAGAGATTATTCTAGTAATGGCAGTTCTTGCTTTCGCAATACTGCTCTTCATCTTCGAATGGGTCCGTGTGGATGTAGTCGGTATCATTATGATGGTACTTCTTCCTTTGCTCGGATTGGTTACGCCTAAACAGGCAATCAGTGGTTTAAGCAGTAATGCTGTCGTATCAATTATAGCCGTTATTATCATCGGGGCCGGACTGGACAAGACCGGTGTTATGAACTCAATGGCCCGAGTTATCCTCAAGTTTGCCGGTAAAAGTGAAACTCGAATCATGACTTTGATTGCCGGTACCGTGGCGATCATTTCAGGGTTCATGCAGAATATCGGGGCTGCGGCCCTGTTTCTCCCTGCAGCAAAACGCATCGGCAATCAGACCGGGGTTCCGGTTGGAAGATTGCTGATGCCCATGGGGTTCTGTGCAATTATCGGTGGCTGTCTGACACTGGTCGGATCAAGTCCTCTGATTTTGTTGAACGATTTGATGATTGTTGGTGGGAAACAGTACGAACCCTTCGGGATGTTCGGTGTTACCCCTATAGGAATTGCGCTGCTTGTGGCAGCTCTTATATACTTTATGCTTTTTGGAAGATTTATTCTTCCTAGTAAGGATGTCGCTGAATTCTCCGGTCCTATGTCGGAGCTTTTGAATGATACATACGGCGGTATCGGCTCTTTGTTTGAGGTCCATGTTCCAGAGACATGGGAAAGTGATGAGGATCTACAGAACCTCGCACTTCGGCCCATTTATTTTTCAACAGTGGTTGCCATTGCAAGAGATCATGGCAAACAACACAAAATTGCTCCTGATGCTTCTGAAGTCATCAGACCTGGTGACCATTTGGCTATAGTCGGTCACCGTGAGTTTGTGCAGCATATGGCTGACAACTTTGGGTGGGAACTGCAGGAAGAGCTTAGCTCTTTTGCAGAAGAGCTTTCTCCTAATAATGCCGGAATAATGGAGGGTATTGTAACTCCTCGGTCGGAACTTGTCGGGCAGACTCTTTCCGAAATCCGTTTACGCAACCGCTTTCAGGTTTCACCGCTTGCAATCTTTCGTGGTGAAAAACTCTTTATCAGTGGTTTAAGTGATCTCCAGATTGAGTCTGGAGATGCTTTCCTTCTCCATGGTCGCTGGGAGATGTTCCATCTGCTTAAAGACAGACCTGATTTTGTTTTCACAGAAGAAGTAAAGGGAGAAATACTACGCACTGATAAGGCTAAATTTGCCTTGTTGTGGCTAGGTGTATCTCTGTTCTTGATTCTGGCACTGCACATTCAGCTTTCCATTGCCTTACTCGCAGGAGCTTTAGGCATGATTCTGACTAAGGTTCTAAGCATTGATGAAGCATACCAGTCAGTTGACTGGATGACTGTCTTCCTTCTTGGAGGGCTGATCCCGCTTGGAATGGCATTTGAAAACACTGGAGCCGCGCAATATATTGCAGCAACTATCATGTCTGCTCTCGGCCATCCTTCAACGGTGGTATTGCTGACGGTAATTGGTATATTGACCTCATTCTTTACTTTGGTTGCATCAAACGTTGGAGCAACTGTACTACTGGTTCCGTTAGCCATGAATATGGCTTTGAATGCAGGCGTAGATCCTCGCATTGCGGCACTGACAGTAGCTGTTGCGGCATCCAATACATTCGTGTTGCCAACTCATCAGGTTAACGCACTCATTATGCGTCCCGGTGGTTATAAAACGATCGACTACGTCCGGGCAGGGACAGGTATGACCGTACTCTATATGGGAGTAATGATCTTTACCTTGATGGTTTTATATTAACTCAAAGAACCAAGAGCCGGGGAATTTTCCCCGGCTCATATGATTTTTTCCAAACATAATAAGACGGGTGCAGGGAACGTTGTCGGATGGTTATTATACAATCCGATAGTGCGAATCTGCTACCGTCATTTTTTAATTTTATAAGGAGAAACTGATGCAGCCATCATTTGTGCAATCACTCGGTAGCAACTTCCTAGGCAATGCTCCTAAGTGGTATAAAATGGTCATTGTCGCTTTTTTAATTTTAAATCCATGCCTTATGTTTGCACTTGGAGCCACTGTCGCTGGTTGGGCATTAATTGCTGAATTTATTTTCGCTCTGGCAATGGCTTTGAAGTGTTACCCCCTTCCGGCAGGTGGTCTTCTCGCATTTGAAGCTGTAATTATAGGTCTGACTTCTCCAGAAACAGTTTATCATGAAGCTCTTAAAAACTTTGAAGTAATTCTGCTGCTTATCTTTATGGTAGCAGGTATTTATTTCATGAAAGATTTTTTGCAATTCACGTTCACGCGTATTCTTGTTCGAGTTCAGTCTAAAATATTAATTTCTCTGCTGTTTTGTCTGGCGGGAGCATTTTTGTCCGCATTTTTAGATGCGCTGACTGTAACGGCTGTTATGATTGCTGTCGGTTACAGTTTTTATAATGTTTACCACCGATTTGCGTCTGGTAAGAGCATGCAATGTGATCATGATCTATGTTGTGATAAGGTTGTTGTCGAAAAAAATCGTGAAGATCTTAAAGAATTTAGAGGCTTTCTGCGCAACTTAATGATGCATGGTGCGGTAGGGACCGCACTTGGCGGAGTATGCACTCTGGTGGGTGAACCTCAAAACTTGCTCATAGCCAGCGAAATGGGCTGGCATTTTGCAGACTTTTTTCTAAGAATGGTGCCTGTGACAATGCCGGTTCTTGCTGTGGGACTATTGACCTGCGTTGCGGTCGAGCAATTTCATCTTTTTGGATATGGTTCAACACTACCGGGGAACATTCGTTCCCACTTGCTGGAAACTGCCATAGAAATGGAAGAAAACCAGGGCCAGAAAGGCAAAACGAAACTGGTAGTTCAAGCTTTGACCGGGGTATGGTTGATTGCGGCTCTTGCTTTCCATTTGGCAGCAGTTGGGATTGTTGGTCTGTCAGTGATTATTATACTTACATCTATGAACGGTATTGTGGAAGAACACCAACTCGGTAAAGCATTTGAAGAAGCATTGCCATTTACCGCTCTTTTAGTCGTCTTTTTCTCCATTGTCGCAGTGATTCATGATCAAGGTCTATTTCATCCCATCATTGAATTTGTTCTCAGTCTTAAGGGACAGACACAGCTTGTAGCTTACTACATTGCCAACGGTTTGCTTTCTGCAATATCAGACAATGTTTTTGTCGCAACAGTTTACATCTCTGAAACCAAATTGCATTTCATCAACTTACTCGGAACCTTGCCTGGCATAGGTATCAGTGGACAGGCTTTGATGGCAAAACTGACTGATCCTCATTTGCTTCGTGCTGATGTTGTCGCTGGTATGCCTCAGGCTACAGCGACTAAGATTATTGATATTATGCATAATTTTGACAAGTTGGCAGTGGCAATCAACACCGGAACCAATATCCCAAGTGTTGCCACTCCGAATGGTCAGGCCGCTTTCCTTTTCCTTCTAACATCGGCCCTTGCTCCGGTTATAAGATTATCTTACGGCCGGATGGTAGTGCTTGCATTACCCTACACAATCACGATGTCTATAACGGGCCTACTTGCTGTTAATTACTTATTGTAGTTAATAGCCGCCGCTTGAAACGCGGCATTCCCGATCTCCTGTCAGGGCTGCCCCCCTCGGGAGATCGGGGACAGAATTATAGTGTGTAATTAGGCGTAACTTTTTCTGTAATCGTGCTTTCTTTTCATAAGTCTGCATACAAAACTCCAAACGAAATATACCGCAAGTAAGACTATTACCCCTCCCCTGTGAAAATCGACTTTGTTCGCCAGAATGGTAAAGAAAGTAATTGCAATATTCTATAAGACATATCATGAACCGAGCAGTTTCTTGATGCATGGCGAGAAACATTTTAAAAGCCCGGCAAGTCGCATTTGGTGATGAGCGCGAGGCAATTTTTTATGCAAGGATTTGCTGATGTCTTTCAATGTAATGACTGCCGAAATGTCTCACGAAACCAATTCCTTTAGCCGCCACAGAACAGGCAGGCGTGCTTTCATGGCGCGCTATGTACTAATGGGCGACGCTGCTATTGCCGAGAGGGGAGCAGAAAACACGTCGTTGGCTGGGTTTCTTGATGTTGGACGAGAGCACGATTGGCAGATAACTCATGTCCTCAGTGCCGCTGCTGGGCCAAGCGGGAAAATTAGGCGCAAGGCATTTGATTGGCTATGCGAACCAATTCTTTGCAGTATCGAGAACCATCAATATGACGGACTGCTTCTTGGCCTACATGGGGCGATGGGGTTAGATTTTTGTGATGATGGTGAAGGTGAACTGTTGCGCCGTATCCGCAGTTTGGTGGGCACTAAAATGCCGATTGCCATCACTCTTGATCCACATGCAAATGTGGGTAAGCAGATATGCGGGTTGGCTGACATCATTGTGTCATACAAAACTTATCCGCACATCGATATGCGGGATATTGGCAAGCAAGCTGGCGAGATTTTACAGCGGACTATGGCTGGCGAAATCAATCCACGGACAGTCCGCGCCAGTCGGCCCATGCTCGAAGAAATTAATGGTGGCCGAACAGATATCGGCCCGATGATTGAACGCATTGCTGCCGCACGTAAATATGAGGAGCAACCGGATGTTTTTGCCGTAAGTGTCAATGGAGGATTTGCCAGTGCTGATGTCAGGGATGTTGGCCCAACTGTGCTTGTCACCGGACAAGGGGATTTCGCGGCGCACACTGCATTCTCCGAAACCATTGCGGATGATATCTGGAACAAGCGTTTTGACGTTCTCAACGATTATCTAGACGTGACAGAGGCTGCCGCAATTGCCGCGTCTTACGAACCAGACAACGGGCCATTGATCATTGCAGACTATGCGGATAATCCCGGGGCCGGTGGCTATGGCGATTCAACTGATCTATTGCGAGCACTGCTGAGAGCGGGGGTAGCCAATGGGTGTTTTGCTCCCATAGTGGATGGAGAGGCGGTGCAGACGTTACAGGAAGCGGTTGTTGGTGAATCTGTTCAGATTGCGATTGGTGGCAAGACCGATCCTGATTTTGGTGGAGGTCCACTTGTTGTCGATGCCGAACTTCTTTTTCTGAGCGAAGGACACTTTATTGGCGATGGCCCCATGCTTCATGGGCTTCACGGTAGCTTCGGACCAAGTGCCGTTATCCGTGTTGGCGGCATCGAAATATTAGTGGTTACCATTCCCGGACAAATACTAGATTTACAGCAGTTTAAAGCCTTTAATATCGACCCACTATGCAAAGAGGTTGTGGCGCTGAAGTCTATGCAACATTTTCGAGCAGCGTTTGAACCTATTGCGGGACAAATAATTATCTGTGACAGCGGCGCACTTTGCACCCCGCGATATGACCGTCTTCCCTATCGTAATGTGCCAAGACCTATTTTTCCGCTCGATCAGTTTGAAATTTGATTTTACGCGAAATTAAAAGTCTTTAATTATACTTAGCATAGTCATTAACCAGCAAATGAATGGGTGCTTCATCTTCTTCCACTTCGGGGAAACCCGTCCACGCTTACATCAAGCGGATTGTCAGGCATGGCTTCGTTTTCATATGTCTCCATATATAAGAAAATTAGCCATTAATTGTCCTGTCTAATTCAAAAGTACCATTTGATATACGATAGGCAACTCTGCGCTGTCGGAGACCAGTTCAATAACTGCGGCGGTTCCAAAAAGTTTATTTGATAGATGCTAGGCCGAAGCAAGTATGGCTTGATTTTATGGATTTTGGAAGAGCGCTGAACGTTGTGCTACATTATTTTATTAGTTTTGCTTGTTCTAAAAAGCCGTGCTAAATTGGAGTGGTCTGAAACCTTAAATCTTTAGGGGTCTGCAATGCATGGATTAATTTGGTTTATATTGATTGGGTTGGTTGCCGGTTGGTTGGCTGGATTGCTTATGAAAGGCGGAGGTTTCGGTCTTATAGGTGATATTGTTGTAGGTGTTATCGGGGCTGTGATTGGTGGATTCGTCTTTGGTTTTCTTGGCGTCGGAACTCATGGATTTATCGGACAAGTATTCGTAGCTACAGTCGGTGCAGTGATTCTGATTTTTCTCTTACGGCTGATTAAGCGGATCTGATCGTTGGTTTACGACAAAAAAAAGGGTTACTCTTGATTTGAGAGTAACCCTTTTTTTTGCGTATTGATTAGTCTTTTACTTATCGAGCTCCATTGAAGTCTTGATGTAATTGAACTCAGATATTGCAGTCCATGCGCGGGCTTTCTTCATGTAGCTGCGCTGTGATTTCAGCACTTTTTTGAAGAATGCGTTTTCAGCCGCGTAGCTGTCGTAAAGCTCGTTTGCCGCTTTACTCATAGCTTGAAGAACTGGTTTAGGGAATTCTTTAACTTTAATGTTAGGGTAATCAGTTTTCATCTTGTCCCAAGCTTCAATGCTCATTGCGTAGTTGTCGATGAACATGTCCATGGAACACGCTTTCATGGCTGTTTTAAGGATAGCTTTGTATTCAGCTGAAAGCTTTTCGTATTCTTTTTTATTGATGATATACTGAAGCTCGGATGCTGGCTCATGCCAGCCTGTGTAGTAGTATGGTGCGATCTTGTGGAAACCCATTTTGATGTCCATAGAAGGAGCAACCCATTCAAGAGCATCAATGGTTCCACGGTCAAGAGATGTGTAAAGTTCGCCGGAAGGGATATTGGTTACGTTCACACCTAGTTTTGCAAAAACTTCGCCTGCAAGTCCAGGAATACGCATTTTGAGACCTTTAAGGTCCTTGAGGGATTTGATTTCTTTTTTGAACCAGCCGCCCATCTGAACGCCTGTGTTACCACCGGGAAAGCTAAGTACATTATACTTATCAAACGCTTCCTGCATAAGCTCCATGCCGCCGCCGTAATATAGCCAAGCGTACTGCTCATCCACATTCATGCCAAAAGGCACTGTGCAGAAAAATACGGTTCCGATGTCTTTCCCTTTCCAGTAGTATGATGCGCTGTGGCCCATGTCATACTGGCCACCTTTAACCATGTCGAGGATGCCAAGCGGAGCTTTATGCTTTTCAGAACCTTCAACGCGGATAATAAAGTTACCGCCGCTCATCTCGCGGACCATTTTGGATAACTGAATTGGAGCTGTAGAAAGTGGGGTAAGGGTTGTAGACCATGTCATGGCCAGCTTCCATTTAATTTTCTTAGCTGCGAATGCCGGTGTTGCTAGCAGGGTTAGCAAAACAAAAAACGTAAAGACTTTAATTGTAGATTTCACTTTCAAGCTCCTTGTATGGAAGGCTGTGTGTTCCTTCTTTTGGCAAAATAATATGATTCTATTTGTAGTTTTAGGAGGCAATAGACAAGGTTGTCTCTGATAATAACTACAAAGTGCTCTGTTTTATTGCATTCAATCCGGTCCTTTTCAAGTCTTAAAAGATCAATGTCGGTATGAGGGCGGTTGTTAGCATAAGGATATTTTTTTTTACGACAGTTTGTTGCTGCGTAAAGAGTTTGTATGTATTTTATAAGTATCCTTAAATATGAGGCTTTTCGTAAAAATGATCTGTTTAAAATACATATTTTTTTAGTATGGAATATTATGAAAATATAGTTAATACTTATAAGGAATTAATAAAAATATATTTAACTAAAAAATACTTAGTTACTTCGTTCAAAGGTAGACTTTAAAACGCAAGGGGCCAGATATGAAAAGGATTCTTTTAATAGTTTGTTTGTCTGTTTTTTCAGCTTTTGCAACGAATGCTGCGAATGCAGCAGTTGCTATGGATCCTGTTCCAATTGTGTTTGAAATACCTTCGACATTAAATGCTACGGACACTTATGTGCAGTTTTTTAATTGTGTAAATAATGCAAGCTCTATTACGGGGACGTATAATAATGCGACGACTCTTAATAATAGTTTGCAGACGAACAGGGCATACGCCTTGGCAGATTTGACCAGTCCAACCTCCGTTGGTGGCAGCGCTCCAGCTTCCACACCTGCTGTTTCAATTACGGAGTTCATTTCTGGGCGTATATATGTGACGATAGGCGGGGCTGGACTTGATGTCCCCAGTCATTGTTACCAGCCTAATCCAGCAAATCCTAGCGACGCAAATTTTACGCGCCGCTATCAATATTTTGAAGCAAATGTGAATGCCAGCTCAATTACTGCTGACCTTTCATATATTGACTTTGCATCCATTTCTATGTCCATGGAAGCTGTGAATGCGACTACAAGTGGTGTAAATACGCCGCAGTTGACTAAGATTACTAGTACAGTACTTATGGATAGAGTTGCCACTACAAGTGTTCTTGGTAACAGATTGCCAGTCACGGGAAAGTCTGTTCGCGTAATCTCGCCTAGCATGCAGGCTCCTTTATATCATGACTGGTCTTGGTATTTAAATTCTACCCTTCAAGGGACTCCTGTTTATCTCAATGGAACTTATGTTGGGACAGGAAATCAGCCTTCAGCCAGTAACGCTACACAGGCTCAGAGTTTCTCTTACATCGCTACTTTTGATACTTTCGGAAATGCGACTTTGACTCCGCAAAAAGACTCAGGAAATGGAACTGCACCCTGTGTTCCGGCTGTTCAGCAAGGGCAGGGAGTTGGAAACGGAACAGACATGGTTATTACCATTTCGCTGGATTCTTTGAATAACGCTGCCGGCGTATATGGGAATAATCCGAGTTATAAGATTGGTGGTGGAACTCCTACTGCCGGTATTGTGAACGATTTTTCTGGGCGGGTTGTAGGTGATCTGCTTGCCGGAATGAGTTGGGGATTTCCTGCCAGTAAGGTTACATATAAAGGAACCGCAATAGGAAACCTCACAAGCACAGAGTGGTGGGGCGGACGGATGGTAGATAATTCTGTACTCCTGCTGGCTGATACCCCTGCAGGAAATGGAACTGTTTTTAGTAAGGTTCAGACTAACTCTTCAAATTACCATACTTACGCTGATGCACTTGATGGCTATACCTCAGGGTATGGATTCGCGTTGCAGGATAGACTCGGTAATAACCTCTTACAGTTTGATACTTCCGTTGACACGAATGCTTATCTTAAATTCAGCATTGAGCCTGAGGCTCCGCACACGTCTGTCTTTGAAAGCACCTCACAGGCTGCTGGGGTGACTGTGAAACTTACTAACTTCACAGGTAAAACTTTGACCGCGGCGCAATTGTCGGCACAGTATTCGACCAAAGACTTTACTCCGCACACATCTGTTTGTTCCTTTAATGGAACAGTCAGCCCTGCGGGATCTGTGGCTACATTTATGATGGATTGTGATAAATTACCCACGGGGACTGTTTCGGAATTGCAGTTATTGAAGCTGTATTCTTCCGGTGCTACACTTGCATATAAGTATGCTGTTTCCGGAATCAGTCATACTGACGGCTACTGGTGGGTTACTGATTCGTCCGGGAATCATCTGATGCAAATGGATAGTCTCGTTTATGGCACTCAGTACTACATTCACTTCGTCATAAAAGATGACGGGCCATATGATGAAAATCCAGTTGCCGGACAAATCACTGACCCTGTTAGCGCAGGAACAAAGAGTGACACGTCTTCAGGGTGTGTCTTGAATTCAAATGCAGGGTTCACCTTTGAAATTGCAGGGCTGTTTCTTATAGCTGTGTTTGGGATATGTTTGCGAAGGAGAGTTCGTGTTCGAAACCGTTCTCTATAGAATAAGATTCTTTAGTTTATCTCTTAAATAAAAATAAGGGCCCGAAATACGTATATGTATTTCGGGCCTCTTTTTTTACCATTTAAATTCCACTTCAAACATTTCAGAAATACGATGATAGCGGTAAAGATCAAAAAGACCTGCTTCTACCGGATCTTCTTTTAAGAAGTTTTGATTATGCCAGTCGGATTCTGTCCAGAAATCGGGGCTTGTTCTTCTTGCCACGTATTTTGAAGCTAAGTTGAAGTATCCAATGGGGTCTCTTAGTTTCACTAATTCCTCCGCAAAACTTTCAACTTCATCGATATCAACTTTTACAAAAGAATTCGGATAGCTTCCTATGTAACCTTTAACAACAGTTAAGGTGTCATTTTCGATGACTCTTCGGCGTTCCTCATCAAGTAGAAACGAGTTGTTGCTAAGAGCCTTGTTGCGAATGACGGTGTAAATAAGGTCTGTTTTGTCATTACCAGTGGTTATATGAACAAAGCATACGTCAGGAACAAGTTGCACCTGCTTGCCACGAAGTTGCGCAATTTTCCAGAAGGCTTTGTCTGCTTTCCGTTCAAAAGGATTAGAGGTCGTGCCTGGACATATTCCGTCCGGGCAACCACCAAGGGATGTGTGCTCTTTTATGGGGATATTTACATGCTTCTTCATCATGCTGAAAAATTCTATCTTAGGGTTATCGGTGGAGAATTCAACGTTGGTTTCGAGTTTCATGCCGTGGAGACCCATTTCAAATTCTTCTTGATATTCATCCTTGGTGTCTTGGTACCAATTGCTGCGGATTGCTATGCGTTTATCTTGTGGGAGGAATTTCAGTAGATTATTTTCTCCCTCAATTCGCAGGTAGTCCATGTAAAGGCGGGTTTGCAACTGATGGCCGACATTTCCGAAGATGTTAAAACCTGCGACCAGTAAGTAATGTATTCTTTCAAGCATCGGATAATCGATGACCCATCCTGTTTTTGGGTTCTCACCAATAAATCCTTTCACCACACTTGCGCTGTCGAAGTGCCTGAATACGGTTAGTAGAGCGTTGTCGTTTTTGTGTCCGTCACCATCCCAGATGTACGAGAGATCCCAGCCTTTATTGTCAGGGAAAATTCCTTGTTCGTGCTCTTCTTTGGCGGTTAGGTACTCTTGCTGCTTGCTGTTGAATTCGTACCAGAGTGAAACGAGTCTAATGGTGCTTTCTACGGACGTAGGCAGAGCTAGATTGTCGCTAACTCTGTCTAAAAAAGCGGTGTCATCGCTGACGGTAACTTTATCCGGGTTAATAAATGACACGAAAAAATGGTCATTTATTACATTGAGTGCAATCTGGCCACGGCAAACAGGCCCTTTAATGAACCCTTCAATGGTATATTTTGCGTTGTCGAGCATGAATTTATAGCGCGATTTAGCCGGAATTTCTCTGAAAACTTTAAAGGGGTTTGAAGCATAACCGACCTCGTATCCGGGGAGTGATGTCACTTTGTATTTTGCTTCGAAAAATAGCTCATTGTACCTGTCCATAGTTGTTTCATCAATTGTATAAACAGTATGGTTCTTTGCAACAATAGTGCTGACAACAGGTCTTAAGCGGTAGTAAAATTTGATCGGTCCGGGGTCGTCATAAGGTCTGTCAGTATTTAATTCGATAATAGGTTCACCGGACGGAGTGCTGGATCTGACCATGCGGTAAAATTCACGGTCCCCTAAGCTTTTGAAATGGATATGCGCCATGAATAAATGTTCATAAATATATCTGGAAACAAGCTGCTCTTTAAGCGAATCTCTGTTGAAATAATTTTCCCACTCGGTAATGAGAGTAACTGATTTTTGGGCTGGTTCGGGGCGCGGGGTTATTTTAGCTCCCTGTTCTATCCATTCTGTTAAAACTTTGTGCTCATCTGCGGTTAGTCCTGGAAGTGCATACGGCATTCCCCACAATGGATACTTCTCTTTGTAGTCAACAAAATTTTCAGCTGTAGTGCAGGCTCCTTCTTTATCAAGCCCGATATCAAAGGTTGATGGGAGAAGGTCAGAAATGGGCTGAGGATGGTCTTTTTTTAGCTCTAGCATAAGGCTGATTAGTGAATTTTGTACATTAGCTTTTGGAGTTTGATTGCGTTCATTTAAGATTGGGTGAAATTCCAGTTGGCGCCATTCCCCAATTGAGTCTGCATCAATAAAAAGCCGTGTTGGAGTTGTTCGTAAAACTCTAGAAGCGTAGACCATGCTTTTGCTACCGCCACGGTCAATCCCCTCAAAACTGGTCAGCTTCACCTGACACGGCGCATCGTAGCAACTGTGGCAAACGTCGCAGCGTCTTTCCAAAATAGGTCGTACATCATTATAAAAGGAAATATCGCCTGGAGGGATAGCCGTGACCCTGCGGTCTATGGCTTGAACCGGTCCATACGCTTTGTTAAATTGGGAGTCACGGTAGTATGAAGTACAGCCCACAAGAAGGACTATAAGTAGAAAAGCTAAGGAGATTAATTTATTCATTATTTGCCCGTTTGTTAAGCGGTTGATCAGTTATGGTTGCTAACGTGTATACTTTTAATCGCATCTGGCCTGATATTTAAAAATTCTGGAAGATTGGCCGCATACTTATTGCTGCTGAAGCGCGAGAGAAGAACAGGCGGACTATCCGTGCCGTTCTCATCTATGTGAGTCATGAAAATTTCGGTATATTCGGAATTTACCTTGGAACTGAAGATCATCCATTTCCCGTTTGGCGAAAAGCTGTGCCAGGAGTTGAAGGATGTGCGGTTACAGTTCATTTTTCTGGGGACTCCGCCTTTTGCTTGAACTATAAATAATTCACTGTCAGGCTGAAGCATAATTCCTGTTTTGCTTTGTGTAAATACTACCCATTTACTATCTGGGGAGTATCTTGGGAAGTAATTGCTTTTTCCATTATTACTAGCACCTTTAAGCGGCTTTGCCTGCCCGCCAGTTCCTGCATTGAAAGGGATTGTATATAGATCATATTGAACAGGAAATTGTTCGTTCAGTTCATGAATGTTCTTGTTTTCGAAGCTAGTTTTTATTTTGAAAACATCTTCATGATATTTGTTCATGGTTTCTGAGCGTGCAAAGGTGATGGCTTTTTCGTCCGGACTCCATGCGGGGTTAGTTTGTATGTAGTCGAGGCTTGCCGCACCGGGCAGGGCTTTTATCTCCTTCGTATCAGTAGAGTAACAGGCCAGAATTCCATATGTTGGGAAAAATAGCTGGCTGTATTTGCCAGAATTAGTCACCGCAGAATATGAAATCTCGTTAACTGTGCTGGCTATATATTTGCCGGAGGGCGAGAGTCTAGCGAAGAGTCCACGTGTTTTCGGCAAGACCACGGATTTTGGATAATCAGTCCACGTCATAAAATCTTTGTCTGAAAGTGAAATGTTTTCACTCACTTTTGCGATAAACTGAGCGCCGCTATCGCCCTTATAGTTTAATTCCATACTGATCAGGCTTCCGTCTTTTGATCCCTGATGGCAGTTTGCGCAGGTGTTCAGATTCTCCAAAATAACAGGAGGCTCATTGTATGAAGAAATATCTCCGAGTCTCCATTTTAGCTTGCGAAAAGTTTTAACCCCTACTTTAAAAGGGAGTGGAACCTGTCTATACAGAATGGCTCCGTCAACTGGGTCTGTGGATGTTCTGATATTTACACTTGAGGCTGCGGTTGCAACTGGTTTTCCATCTTTATTCTTGAATCCGTATATAGAAATAGTTGCGGGAGCTTTGACTGAGTTCGTTTTAATTGTTTCCCATAAGTTGCGGTTCGGTTCATATGATGTAGTTGAACTGTATACATAGATCGGAGCTCGTCCGTTTTCGAAAGTAAAAGCAATGAACCAGCTTCTGGAATCCGGGTCTTCGTCGTTCCAGATTATTTGGGGGGCTGCAATTTCAGATGGGAAAACAGCACCATTTACGGGCCGAGTTATTTTCAGTGCTGTAACTGTAGAAGGTATGCCTTCTATTACTATTTTTTGCAGAAAGAACTTTGTTTCCTTGGTCATGGATTCCGGTGAACTTAGATGGCTGTCCCATGTCCATTTTTTGGGAGTGCACCCAGCTATTGTCATAGCAATTATGGCAAGAAGGAGTATTTTTAATATTTTGCTTGTGGTATTTTTCATTATTTAATGGGTTTAAACTGATTATGTCATGTGTGCAGAATGAGGAGTATTTAAAAATTATTTATGTGTCAGAGTATCACGCCATTATGTTGTGTTCAATCCACAGATGAGGGCTGCTAAAAATAAGTTTGCATAAACTTTTTTAGCATACCGAGTGGACAAAATGATTTTATAAATTTAGATTATTATCATGTACACACTGATAATAAAAAAAAATAATATTCATATGTTATTGATGCTTGTCCTGCTTTCCTTGGCTGCAGGCTGTTCAAGCAGCGGCCCTTCTACCCTAAATTTGATGCCTGCTCCTTCTATATACAATCCCGAAATTGAAGAGGCTCTGAATATAAGCAAGGGTGTTCTTGTTCCTCCCACTGAGATTTTCTATGCGACTAACCGTGCTCCTGCTGTTGCCAATTCTACCCAATATAGCGGAGAACGTGGTGGTGTGCTGCGTTTTGGAGAGGCTAGGATTATGATGGGAAAAGGTGAGCATACTTTTGAAGAAGTTCGAGAAATTTCACTGCTTAAAAATCGTTCTGAAGAATATCCACTTAGCGTTACAGACGTGCAAGAGTATGGCTTATTCAACAAAAGTTTGAATTCATTCTATGCTGAGGAAGTTTTGAAAAGCGGGCGAACTGCTCAAGATGATCAATTTGCTAAGCGGATTAATGAAACTCTTGCGAATTCGTCTCGTAAAGATGTTTATATATATGTGCACGGGTACAAAGTTGATTTTGATAATCCGATTTTAGTGGCATCGGAACTGTGGCATTTTCTTGGGTACGAAGGAGCTTTTGTAGCCTTCTCATGGCCTTCAACTCCTCGCGTCATGGCCTACCTTGCCGATTTAGAAACTGCAGAAATATCATCTTATCAGCTCCGAAGGTTGATATCTTTTTTGTCTGAGAATACAGACGCGGAACGGATTCACATTTTGGGGTATAGTGTCGGAGCCCGTATCGTTGTTAAGAGCTTGTCGCAGTTAAGTCTTACCCGCAGGCATGGTGGAGAAAAACTTCGGATTGGCCATGTTATGCTCCTTGGCGGTGACTTGGATGCGGATATGTTCGGAGCGAATATAAATGAGGGACTACTTGATATTGTAGATGATATAACTGTTTATATTTCAGAGAATGATCAGGCTCTTGCTTTCTCTGGATGGGTGTTTAGCAGGTCAAGACTTGGCCAACTGGGTAATGAAATAACTCTAACCGTTAAAAGATTTCTTGAAGGTAATCCAAAGCTGAACGTAGTGGATGTGACAAACGATTCAGACGCCGCTAGTGGGATTGGTCACGCATATTTCAGGCAAAGTCCGCAGGTTAGCAGTGATATTCTGATGACCCTTAAATATAATCTTAAACCTGGTGAGCGAGGTTTAAAGCGTGAGGATTACGGTCCTGTCTGGTCCTTTCCAGAAGATTATATGGAGAAGCTGCATGAAAGGATAATGCGTAGGCTTGCCAAGAAGATAGCTAAGGAGTCGAATCCATAGCCTTTGCTACCTGTGCATTTACATATTTTTTTATCAGGTAAGCGACAATCGGGTATGACAGCCATGAAATCTCCCAGGCAATTGGCCCCACAAAGGCAAATGGGATGGAGATGCATGCTGCGATTGGTTCAGGAAGAATCGTAACCTTCATATATGGGATGTTGTTTTTAGGCATATCGCTGTCGATCAAGTCTTTTTTGTTCGCAGCATAATGCCAGCCCCACATAGAGGTGAAACCCACCAGCGCAAGGGACACCGATTGCATCAGTAGAGCTGACGGGTCATCGTTAAATCTAAGACCCATACTCATGAAATGAAAGTATGTAAGCAACAGAAATAGCTGAACTACGGATATGGCTGTGTGTTTATTATCTGTTGAAACCAGATGGCTGAATAGTCTGTTATTTTGGCCCCAGTAAATTACTATAAAAATCAATCCTATTACGAATGTAGCTAAGTCGTCTAAATCTATGGTCAAAAGTTCCCAGACAGTCTTCACTTCAGGATAATTCTTTATATCAGGCAGCATCATAAAAATTTGCCAAAGTAAAATAGCAAAGACAACGTCCATGAATACTTTTAATCGTGGCAACTGCCTTGCGTGCCGTTTTTCTCGATATTCTTCCTGATTCATAATGTGCTCTCCATTTATATTTGCTGCTGTTCTGACTTATATCATATTAAATGTTGCAATTTGGTTGTTCTATTGACTCAGGGAATCATTTCCCCAGTGGGTTAGATAGTATGTTTGGTAATATGTTAGTTTTTGTGGGTATGCAAAGTCTTTGAAGCAAACGGTAAAGCAAGATAGGTCAAAACTTTAAATCTTCACAATTAATGGCTCAGAATACTTTGTATAATATCTTTGTTTTGTTTTCTATGTTTTGAAAAAGGTGTATCATGAAATTACGAGAGCAACAGTTCTCTTATTTCAGTAATTAAAGTTGAATATAAAAAGGAGCAATCATGGCTGATCCAAACTTCCTCAAAAAAGTTCCAAATCCTGTGATTATTAAGAATATTGATCATGGAAAAGTTGTAAGCCTAGTTGATCTTGTTACATATCAAGAAGGGCAGGTTGTGAGTAGAACATTGTCTCAGCATAAAACAGTGACCCTTACTCTATTTGCTTTTGATGTGGGTGAAGGTATCAGCACTCATACTACTCCGGGTGACGCAATGGTTCAGGTGCTTGATGGGGCAGCTGAAATCACGATTGGAGATGAGGTGTTCACAGTTAGAGCGGGTGAATCAATTGTAATGCCTGCTAACATTGCTCATGGACTTAAGTCCAATGAGAGATTTAAAATGCTTTTGACTCTGATTAAAGAAAAAAAAGTATAACTATAAATTGAGATTAATTAGGAGAAAGTCGTTTAAGGCTTTCTCCTTTTTTATTTGCGATTTTGCTGTTTCGGAGACTTAGAATGCAAAAAAGATGTTTGTTGGTTGCCGGTTGCGGAGTGGGACTTACCTTGCTGGTTTTATGGCTGGCAGGTGCTTTTAGTTCAGGCGTGATTCAGCAGGGGAGAATCGTTCCGACAAGGTCGACGGAAGACCCCGCTTTGACTGTGCAGGCGCAGCTCGTCACCGTACCTGTTATGTATGAGGCTGTTGGTACCGTTCGTCCGAAAACCGAAACAAATATTGAATCGCAAGTCACCGGAAAAGTGCTGAAAGTTCTTGTCCGCGCAGGGGATAAAGTAAGTAAGGATGACGAACTTATAGTACTTGATAGTCGAGGCTTTCAAACCCGTCTTGAAAGTGCAGAGCAGGGACTAAAATCTGCTGAAGCTTTGCGTAGGCAGGCTGCAGAATCCATTAACGCAGCGCGTGCGGCATCTTCCAAAGCTACTTCAACATGGAAGCGAATCAAAATCCTGCATGAAGATAAGGTGGCTACACTTGATGAACTTGATCGCATGGAGTCAGACTATTTACAGGCCAAAGCCTACCTAGCGCAGGCTGATGATGGTTTTACCGCCGCATCTGCTAAAGTAAAGCAAGCACTTAAGGGCGTTGAGGAAGCACGAATTAACCTCGGCTACACAAAAATTTTAGCTCACACTGATGGAGAAGTCGCCAGACGCAAGGTAGAACCGGGCGATATCGCTTTTCCCGGTAAGAGTCTCATGCTTATTCAGACAAGTGGATCTCTCAGGCTCGAAGCTTTAGTCCGTGAAGGTGTCATTGGAAAGGTTCGGCCCGGTGTAAAGTTGTCTGTGGAAATAGGTGCTCTAAATGAGAGATGTGAAGGCATTGTTGAAGAAGTTGTGCCGTCTGCGGACCCATCAACACGGACTTTCTTAGTTAAGGTGGGACTTGAGCAATTGCCCGGTTTATACCCCGGAATGTTCGGCAGATTACTTGTTCCTATCAGAGAAAAGGAAATAGTAGTTGTGCCTGAACGCGCTGTTTCCAGAGTGGGCCAGCTTGAGACTGTTTTGCTCAATACCAGCGAAATTTGGGAGCCTGTATATGTTCAGACAGGTCTGACTTACGGTAAAAATATTGAAATTATGTCCGGTCTGCGAGGTAATGAGACTGTCGGCATGACAGCTCTGGAACCAACCGGAGAGCTGAAATGAGTACGCTAGACGAAAAGTCTAAAGGGCTGATCTCTTCCGCTGTAAGATTTTTTCTGCACTCTAAATTGACAATTATTTTAGTGATTGCCTCTCTTTTGCTCGGTGTAGCCGCGATCCAACTTACTCCAAGAGAGGAAGAACCGCAGATCGTTGTACCTATGGCGGACATTGTGGTTCAGGCTCCCGGTGCGGGAGTTGAGGAAGTTGAAAAACTTATAACTACTCCTCTTGAACGAGCTTTGTGGCAAATTGACGGCGTTGAGTATGTTTATTCCGTTTCCTACCGTGACACTGCCATGGTTACGGTCAGATTCTTCGTGGGCGAAAATCGTGAAAAATCACTGATCAAGCTTCATAATGCCATTACAAAAAATACTGAAAAAGTGCCGGGAATTGTGACCGGATGGGCCGTTAAGCCCGTTGAAATTGATGATGTACCGATAGTTGCTCTCACCCTTTATCCATCGGCTGGTCATCCTGAAATTTCTGATTTTGAACTGCGGCGCGTGGCGGAAGAGCTTTCCTCACGTCTTGCAGAAGTGGAGAATCTATCGCGTGTTTCCCTCGTTTCGGGAAGATCCCGCGAGATTCGGGTAGAACTGCTGCCGGAGCGTATGGCCGGACTCAGCGTGTCTCCCATGAATATAGTTAAGGCGCTTGATGGAGCTGATCAGTCTGCCGTGGCGGGTACTGTGCTGTCCGGCAATAAAGAGATTACAATCTCTGCTAATTCTTTCTTGGAATCTGCCGCCGATGTGGAAAACCTGATTGTAGGTGTTTTTGATTCCAAGCCGGTCTATATGCGTGACGTCGCAGTGGTGGTAGATGGTCCTGAAGAACCCTCTGCTTATTCACGGATAGGGTTTTCGCGGCTCTACTTAACTAGAACGGGACAACCTTCCGAAGAAGTTTCTCGTCCTGCTGTGACCATTGCTCTTTCCAAGAAAAAAGGAACGAACGCAGTTAAGGTCGCCGAAGCAGTTCTTGCTCGTCTTGACCAGCTAAAGACTACCGTGCTCCCCGCTGGAATAGAAGTGGAGGTCTCTCGAGACTACGGAAAAACTGCAGATGCTAAAGTTAGTGATTTGCTGAATTCCCTTGGTTTTGCGGTGCTTACGGTTGTTCTCTTACTCGCTTTCACCTTGGGGTGGCGTGAGGCATCCATAGTTGCGCTGGCTGTTCCCGTTAGTTTTTCTCTGGCACTTTTTGTGAATTATCTGCTGGGTTATACCATTAACAGGGTAACTCTTTTTGCTCTTATATTATCGCTTGGGCTGGTTGTGGATGATCCAATTACTAATGTGGATAACATCCAACGTCATATTCTCATGAAAAAAAAGAAGGCGGCAGAGGCAACTCTTGATGCCGTTTCGGAAGTCCTGCCCCCTGTCATAATGTCCACTTTGGCGATTATTGTTTCATTTGTTCCGCTATTCTTCATCACGGGAATGATGGGGCCGTATATGGCTCCCATGGCGGCTAATGTGCCGCTTACCGTTGTTTTTTCGACGATTTGCGCTCTTACCATCGTGCCATGGCTGGCCTTTCGTCTTCTTAAAAATATTAAGCCTAAACCAGGGGCAGAGCTTGATTCCGGTCCCGGTAAAATAGAGATATTTTATTCGCGACTCATAACTCCATTTCTCGAATCAAGAACTAAACGATGGATGCTCGTTGGAGTAATTGTTTTTGGGTTGATTTCTTCAATGGCGCTTGCAGGCTTGCGCATGGTTCCGCTTAAAATGCTTCCTTTTGATAATAAAAATGAGTTTCAGATTGTAATCGATATGGACGAAGGAACTCCTCTCGAACAGACGGACAGGGTTGTCCGTGAGTTTGAAAGGTTGCTTCGCGGTGTGCCGGAAGTGACGAATTTTGTGACTTATACTGGCGAGCCGTCACCCATGGATTTCAATGGGCTTGTCCGCCATTACTATTGGCGAAACGGCGGACATATGGCGGATATCCGCATCAATCTGGCGGACAAATCCCAGCGCAGTGAGCAGAGTCATGCTATTGTACTCAGGCTCAGGCGAGAGCTTGAAGCTATTGGCGAACGTAATGGTGCGCGAATTAAAATTATTGAATCTCCACCGGGACCTCCTGTCATTTCAACCATTACCACAGAAATTTATGGAGCCGAGGATCGCCCGTATTCAGCTTTGATAGACGGGGCGCGTCAGGTGGAATCCGTTATGGCGATTGAGCCGGGGGTTGTCGACATAGATGATTCTACCGAGGCAGATCGCATTATGGTGGACTTTGTGCTTGATAAAGAAAAGTCAGCGTTGCACGGAGTTACAGCGAGAAGTGTTGTCGCAACTTTGCAGATGGCCCTGTCAGGTATGGTTCCGGCAACTGTTCATGTGCAGGGGGAAAGAAATCCGTTGCCCGTGAAACTTATTTTGCCACGTGTGCGCCGCTCGGATGCGGGAACTCTTTCTCAGCTTAAAGTTAAGTCGACCGCTGGAAAATCAGTGCCGCTGGCTGAACTTGGGGAGCTAGTGGAAATTGATCAGCAGCAGCCTATCTATCATAAGAATCTCAAGCGCGTTGTTTATGTTTTCGCCGAAATGGCAGGGCGCGCACCGGGTGAAGCCATTCTTGATATGCAGTCTGAGCTTAAAAAGGATCCACTTCCTCCTTTTATCTGGTCTGAATGGGCCGGAGAAGGTGAGTGGCAGATAACTCTTGATGTGTTCCGTGATCTGGGAATTGCTTTTGCCGCGGCCCTTCTAGGCATCTATATTTTACTAGTGGTAGAAACTGGGTCATTTGGTATGCCGCTCTTAATTATGAGCGCGATTCCGCTTACTCTGCTGGGTATCATGCCCGGGTTCTGGCTGCTTAATTTGATAGGAGCAGGTGAAGTTGTAGGAATGGTGGGCGAAGCTTTTGCCGATCCGATATTCTTTACGGCTACGAGTATGATTGGGATGATAGCACTTGGTGGAATTGTTATCCGTAATTCTTTGGTGCTTATTGATTTTATCCGGCAATCTCTGGCTGAGGGGATGGCACTAAAAGATGCAATTATCCGGTCTGGTGCTGTTCGTTTGCGGCCCATCGCACTTACAGCAGCTACAACCGCACTTGGCGCGTGGCCTATTACTTTAGACCCGATTTTTTCCGGGCTTGCGTGGGCTTTAATCTTTGGCTTGCTGGCATCAACGTTATTTACTTTGGTCGTGATTCCTGTCGGTTATTATGCTCTCGAGAAAGATTAGGTACATTCTCCTCCCTCGACGGTTGGTAACTCTATGCTGAACTTGGTTCCCACACTAGGGATGCTGGATACGCTCATTTGTCCGTGGTGCAGGTCTGTAATGATAAAGTAGGATATGGATAAGCCCAGCCCTGTTCCTCTTCCTACATCTTTTAAAGTGTAAAAAGGTTCAAATATTTTGCTGCGAACTTCTTCAGTCATGCCCGGCCCGTTGTCTTCGATTTCAATCAGGATTGTGGAACTTGTGGAACTGATTTGTAATTTAAGCTCAGGGTTTTCTCCCGCAGCATAGGCTTTGTCCGTCATGGCTTCTGTCGCATTTTTTAGTACATTGAGAAAAACCTGTTGGATTTCATTGCCGATACAACAGATGTGCGGCATGTCTTTTTCATATAATCGAGTGATCTTAATTTTCTTAAAGTCATACTCATTGCTTAAATTATAGTCGCTTGAAACAAGTTCAATTGTTTCTTCAAGAAGATCACTTACAGCGCAAATGCATAGCTGCTTATCTTCTTTACGACTGAAGTTAAGCATACTGCGCACAATTATAGAAGCCCGCACACCTGCCTCGGAGATTGAATTTAACATTCTCTTAATCTCTCTTTTCTCTAGATAGCTGCGAACATCCTCTATTGAAATTGAACACTCTTCGGCTGCTTGAATGTTTTTTGCCGAGTCTGTGAAAACACGATTATAAATATTCTGTGATGCGCCCATTATTGCGGAGAGCGGGTTGTTTATTTCATGAGCCATTCCGGCTGCTAGT
The DNA here is from genome assembly GCF_000711735.1 of Maridesulfovibrio frigidus DSM 17176. Classification (NCBI taxonomy): domain Bacteria; kingdom Pseudomonadati; phylum Thermodesulfobacteriota; class Desulfovibrionia; order Desulfovibrionales; family Desulfovibrionaceae; genus Maridesulfovibrio; species Maridesulfovibrio frigidus. The sequence continues at coordinate 343,174 of NZ_JONL01000002.1, read as the reverse complement.
TCTCCCAGAGAGTTCATTTTTTCGCTTTGAACAAGAAGCTCCTGCGCTTTTTTCCGGATCGATGTGTCACGCGCAACCCCTAAACAATATCGGTGTTCATTCTCATCAAAAACACATGCTGTCACCTCGACAGAGAAAAGAGAACCATCTTTACGAATGTGGTAGGCTTCTAGGGTAAAGTTTTGATCTGTTTTAGCTGTTTTAACGAATTCCACCCATTCATCGAGGTTTATTTTTGAATCGATATCGGTGAGAGATTTGGTTAGCACTTCATTTTTGGTATAGCCCAGTTTTTTACATGTGGCGTTGTTGGCATCAATTATATTTCCCTGCGAATCCGCGAGGTAGATGCAGTCGGTAATGTTGCGAAGAAGCCGTTGGTATCTTCTGTTACTGTTTTGTTGGGACCGGAGTTGTCTATCGATTAGGACGTAAACCAAGATTGCGGTGACTACCACATAAAACCATCCTTTGTATGTTTGAAGGCGGTTTACTGTTTCCGGGTCTTGAATAACAAAGAGTAAAAGCTTGTCTGAAAGTAAAATCCACAAAAAACCGAAAGTTGCATAGATGACGGCTATTTTTGCAGCTATCCGAGTCAGTTTAAACTTTGCCATCATTATTGATCTCCTTCGTGTAAATTACGGAATACTGAGAACTACCGGCGGTAAATCCCAACTTTTATTAAAGTGGGGATGCAGTTTAGCCCCCTGCAAGCTTTGCTTTGTAGCCGAGCTTTTCAAGTTCCAGTTTGAGTGTATCGCGATGGTCGCCCTGAATTTCAATGATGCTATCCTTGATAGTGCCACCTGTGCCGCATTTTTGCTTAAGGGTCTTTCCTAGTTTTTTGAGCGAGTCTCCATCAAGGGGTAATCCCGTTATGATCGAGACCCCTTTTCCTTTTCGGCCCTTTGTCTGGCGTTCAATTCGAACAACCCCATCATTGTTTGGTATGGATTTTTTCCCGCAAGAGCATTTTTCTTTCGGGGAATTGCATGCTGGGCATATGGTTCCATGATCAGTTGAATAAACTATTCCCGCATATTTTTTATTTTTAAGCATGTGCTGAACTCTGTCTGTCTGGTTTTCAGGGTGAAATTATAAGTCTTTTTCGCATCGTAAAATGGGCGCGTTGATTCTATCATTTAAAGATCTGATATATTATTTCATAATATCACAAAGAGGAAGTTTTTTTATTGTGAGCTGCTGATAATGTTTTTAATTAGATTGTAGGAACTATTATTTTTATATTGCTGAACAGGGTTGAAAGGGATCAAAGATTTTTGTAAAGCAACATGACCTTGTTTTAATCAATGCATAGTACAGGAGCAACACCATGGGCCAATATACCGATGTTTTTACCGAGCAAAAGCTTGAATCTCTTTTTCCGGCGAGTCTCTCCAACGACTTCTTTGAAGCTCTGTTCGGTGATGCCGAAGAGGGGAGTTACGATATTGCTCTGGGTTACACTGGAGATTCCGGTGATACCGTAAACTTTGAACTTCGCCTTAAGCAGCGTCCGGGAAGATGCCTTGCTTGTAACCTTACCTATGGTTTGCCTCAGGTTTTTTCGCGTCATCCTCTTATCAATATTCAGGGGCTTGCGGAAAAGGTCGGAGATGCTGTCGGTAAAAGTGAAAGTATAACGTGGAAACTCGGATCAACTAAGGAACACAGCAGTCAGCTGCATGTAATCCCCTTAGTGATCTCTCTCGCATAGAGTCTATTAATAGGGCTTTGTCCTTTTTAGCTAACGCATCATATACGTCCCGTTTTTTTCTAGGATACAGCCAATTGGCTGTATCCTTTTTTGTTTATAAAAAGAAAGAGAATGTGAAGTGTAAACATTTACTTTTGGCAAATAATATATTCTAGTATAAATGATCTATTTATATTTTGAGCGTGTTTGAGATGTCTGTCGAATTTCTATTGTATAGTGGGTAGTCGATTAATATTCTGTTTATGGACGTGAATATGAAGTTTTTTAAAAAATGGGCTTTGGCGGCAGGTTTTACTTTTTTAATAGTTGTTTTTGCATCTATTATTATTATTTCTTCGTCGCTGACCTTTCGTAAGACCTTAACAGGGCTTGCCCATAACATTATGGAAAATATAGCTTCATATACGCTCGATAAATCTGAAGATTATTTGCGCCCTGCAGAGAAAGCCGCCGAATTAACAAAGTTCTTGGCTGATAGTAATATAGTCACAAGTGAAGATCCTTCTTCTATGGTCAGCTATTTTTATCAGCAAATATCTCTATATCCTCAGTTTACGTCCGTCTATTACGGAAACATAAAGGGTGAATTTTTTATGGCTTCACGCTCAAACGCTATAGTTGAGGGTGGATATTACACAAAATTGCTCCGCAAGGATGGCGATAAAATAACTGGGGAACTCTTGTGGACCGATCAAAATTTCAAAGTGATTAAAGAAGATGTTGATGAAACGCAAAGCTATGATCCGCGCACGCGGCCGTGGTATAACGCCGCAGTTAGGCATAAAGAAGTGATCTGGACTGATCCGTATGTGTTTTTTACTGGTAAAAAACCCGGAATAACGACAGCAAGTCCTGTTTATAATGAAAAAGGTAAGTTGCTTGGGGTAGTCGGGGTTGATATTACTATTGATGAACTTTCTACTTTTCTTTCAAATACGAAGGTCGGGAAATCTGGCAAAGCTTTTATCGTAAACCGTAATGGCGATGTGGTTGCATTTCCCGATATTACAAAGTTACGGCGCAGTGTTGGTGAAGATAATAAAATTCGGCTCAGCAGGATGAGTGAATTGGACGATGAAACCAGTCGTAAGGCTTATGAATCTCTGCCACACGGACGATTGCCATCAGAGCAGATTTTTACGACCTTTACTCAGAATGGTTCTAAATATAATGCAATGTTTACTCCCTTTAAAGGCAGTCAGTGGCCTTGGACCATTGGCATTTACATGCCTGAAGATGATTATCTGGGTGATGTTAAGGCCAACCGAAATGTAAACATTATTATATCTCTTTTTGTTGTTTTGTTAGCAGGTCTTGCTGGGCTAGTTGTAGCTAAGCGCATTGAAAAATCTCGCGAGGAAGCTGTTGCCGCAAATGTTGCAAAAAGCCGCTTTCTAGCTGTTATGAGCCATGAAATACGAACCCCTATGAATGTAATTCTTGGCACAACAGATTTGTTGAAGGCTACCGATTTGAGCGAGGAACAGCAGAAATTGGTAAACCTTCTCGGGAATGCCGGTGAAGGACTTACTGATCTGATTAATGATATTTTGGATATGTCGAAGGTTGAGGCCGGGCTTTTAGATTTGGAGCACGTTCCTTTCGATTTGCGAGATGTTGTGGACCGGGCGTGCAGTGTTTTTGATATTGCTGCTTCGGCTAAGGGGATAGGTTTTAGCTGGAGTATAGATCCTAAAATACCGGCCAGCGTGCTTGGCGATCCTAGTAGAACCAGGCAAGTGTTGATCAATCTCATCGGTAATGCTGTGAAGTTCACAAGTGAAGGGCAAGTTCAGGTTAATGTCACTCTCGAAGAGAAAGAGGCAGAGAATATGCTACGCCTTAACTTTGCCGTTCAGGATTCTGGACCCGGCATACCTGAAGAACGGTTGGAGTCCATTTTTGAGTCTTTCACTCAAGCTGACAGTTCCGTTTCACGCAAATACGGCGGAACTGGTTTAGGTCTTACTATAAGTAAAAAATTGAGCCTTATGTTGGGTGGGGATATCCGCGTTGAGAGCAATCTTTCTGAAGGAAGCATATTTACCTTCATGGCAGCTTTTGAGGAATTTGTGAGCAGTGTTGATTTTGGCGAACAAGGTTTGAGCGAAGGTGCTGATCTTTTAAGGCCCTTAACCATACTGTTTGTTGAAGACAACGCCAGTAATCGCATGCTGTTTAAGTTTTATCTTGAAGATTCCGGTCATAAAGTAGAAATTGCTGAAGATGGCAAAGCTGGTTTTGAAATGTATAAATCCATACGTCCAGATATTGTTTTCATGGATATTGAGATGCCTATTATGGATGGTTATGAGTCAACACGGGCAATTCGCCAATGGGAAAAGTACTCAAGTGTTCAGGCTGTACCTATTGTTGCTCTTTCTGCACATGCTCTCAAGGGAATGGAAGCATCTGTTCGCGCTGCAGGGTGCTCAGGATATGCAACAAAGCCTTTTTCTAAGAAGCAGTTGAATGAACAGCTGGAAAAACATTTCAGAGGTTAGTCGGAATTTTGATTATAATCATATTTTTTTTATTATATATTAGTTAGTTATTTAAGGTGATGTTGCGAACAGTTTCTTTTCTAATTGTAGACTTCAATATAGAAATGCAACAATTAAATCAGTTAAAGCTACTTTTTTGAGTAATGTTTTGTTAATGTCGGAATGTTGATGATGGTAAATATATAATGAGTTGGAAGTTTTATGAAAATTTTTAGTAAATGGGGTTTAGCTGCAGGCTTTACCTCTTTGATTTGTATTTTTGCGGCAGTGATTATTGTTTCCTCCTCTCTGACTTTTAGAAAAACTCTCACAGGGCTTTCCCATAATATTATGGAGAATATAGCCTTTTATACTCTTGATAAGTCGGAAGCATACCTGCGTCCTGCGGAAAAAGCTGCAGAGCTGACTACCTTTTTGGCTGACAGCAATATCGTGAGTAGTGAAGATCCGTACTCTATGATTAGCTATTTTTATCAGCAAATCGAACTTTACCCGCAGTTTACGGCTATTTATTATGGTAATACTGAGGGTGAGTTTTTTATGGCTTCGCGGTCAAACTCACTCGTTAAGAATGGGTATTTCACTAAAATAATCAGGAAAACTAAAGAAAGTCAGAAGGTCGAGTTGCTGTGGGAAAACTCTGAGCATAAGACGCTTGAAAAGAAGTTTGATCCTGGTCACAAATATGACCCGCGTACGCGTCCTTGGTTCGCTTCAGCCGTTCGTAGCAATGAAGTAATATGGACAGATCCGTATGTGTTTTTTACCGCGCAAAAGCCTGGCATAACAACAGCTTGTCCTGTGTACGACAAGGCGGGGGCGCTGCAGGGTGTTGTCGGGGTGGACATTACTATTGATGAGCTTTCCATATTTTTGGAAAAATTAAAGATCGGAGAATCTGGTAAGGCTTTTATCGCCAACCGAAATGGTGATGTTGTGGCTTTTCCTGATTTATCCAAAGTTCAGGGGATAGTGGGTGAGGATAATAAGGTCAGCCTCAGCAAGATGAGTGAGCTTGATGATGAGGTTAGTCGCAAGGCATATAACTCAATGCCCTCAGGTAAGTTGTCATCCACTCCAGTATACACTTCTTTCAGCCATAACGGTGAAAATTACAATTCGATGTTTGTTCCATTCACGGACCCTAGATGGCCCTGGGTTATTGGTATTTATGTCCGCGAGGATGATTTTTTGGGTGACGTCATAGCCAATCGAAATCAGAATATTCTTATTTCTCTGTTTGTTGTTTTGTTTGCTGGGCTAGCTGGGCTGATTGTGGCCAAGCGTATTGAGAAATCTAGAAAGGAAGCCGTAGCCGCTACGAATGCAAAGAGTCAGTTTTTAGCTAGTATGAGTCATGAAATTCGTACTCCTATGAGCGTTATTCTTGGGACATCTGATTTATTACAGGGAACTGAGCTTAGTGAAGAGCAGCTTGAGCTGGTTTCTCTCCTAGTAAACGCAGGAGATGGATTACTTAGCTTGATTAATGACATTTTGGATATGTCGAAAGTTGAATCAGGTCTTTTAGAACTTGAAAATATTGATTTTTGTCTTAGTGAAGCTGTTCAGCAGACTGCTAAAGTATTTGAGGTTGCCGCTTCACATAAAGGGATTGAAGTTGTTTGCAATATTTCGTCAGACGTTCCCAGTTATGTGAAGGGTGATCCTGGCAGACTTCGCCAGATATTGATCAACCTTATAGGTAATTCACTTAAATTCACTGTAAGCGGTGGAATCTATATTGATGTAAAGCTTTTAAGCGATACTAGCTCAGTAAAAAAACACATTGAATTTGTTGTGCGCGATACAGGGCCGGGGATGCAAAAGGAAGTTGTGGAAACGATTTTTGATTCTTTTGTCCAAGCTGATTCTTCTGTTGCACGCAAGCATGGTGGAACAGGTCTTGGGCTGGCTATAAGCAAGAGCCTTAGTAATATGATGGGCGGTGATATTTACGCACGTAGTGAACTTGGCAAGGGAAGCTCTTTTATTGTTGATGCCTATTTTGAGAAGAGTAAAACCGTTTTTGAGTGCGCTAAGGAAAACTGCGAAGTAGCTGAAAAAGATGTTGAGGTTCGGCCTCTGACCATTCTGCTGGTTGAAGATAGCGAAGATAATCAGTTGCTGTTTCAGCATTATACGAAGAAGAGCCCGCATAAAGTCGAGATTGCAGAAAATGGTAAAGTCGGAGTTGAGATGTTTAAAGCAATCCGGCCGGATATTGTTTTTATGGACATAGAAATGCCGGTGATGGATGGCTACGAAGCTACAAGGCAAATCCGTCAGTGGGAGCATGACTGCCAAGCTTCTCCAACAGCAATCGTCGCTCTGTCAGCGCATGCTTTGAAGGGAGTGGAAGACTCTGTTAGGGCCGCTGGCTGTACTGGATATGTTACAAAGCCTTTTTCTAAGAAAAAACTTATGCAGGAAATTCAGAATGTTTTTCAGGCTTAAATGTTTTCTTTACGTTTGCCGAGAAACGTTCTTTTCGGTTGAGAGCCTAAGAGTAAACCGTGTCCAAAGCCCAGGGTCTGATTCTACTTCCATTGTTCCATGATGCTGATCTGTAATAATAAAGTACGATACCGACAGTCCTAAGCCTGTTCCTTTTCCTATTTTCTTAGTTGTGAAGAATGGCTCAAATATACGAAGGCGTGTTTTTTCGTCCATGCCGGGGCCGTTGTCTTCTACTTCTACTTCTACCATGTTGTCTTTTCTCTTTACGCGGAGGATAAATTTAGGATGATCGCCATGATAATCTTTTTCTGCCATGGCTTCGGCTCCATTTTTCAAAAGATTCAAGAAAACCTGCTGAATTTCATTCCCTTCACAATGTACGTCCGGGATATCTGATTCATATTCACGAACAATTTCAATTTTGCGAAAATCATATTGCTTTTTTAAATCGTAGTCATTTGAGGTTAACTCTAACGTTTTGTCTAGCAATTCTGAGAGTTTGAAAGATCCAATTAATTTCTCACTTTTTCTGCTGAAGTTGAGCATGTTAGCAACTATTGTTGCTGCCCGGCGGCCTGATTCCCGAATTGAATCCAACATCTTTAATATGTCCCGTTCTGTCAGGTATTTTCTGACATCTTCAAGAGACACATTGCACTTTGCAGCTATGTCTTCATTCTGCTTAAGGTCTCCGAAAATACGCCGGTTGATATTGTGGGCGTGTCCGAGGATGGCGGCAAGCGGGTTGTTTATTTCATGTGCCATTCCTGCTGCAAGTCCTCCCACAGACATCATCTTTTCGGACTGAACCATCATTTGCTCTAGCCTCACCCGCTCAGTCACATCATCTATGCGAATTACTGCGCCTTCAACTCCATCTTCCATCAAAGGATATATTGTGATGTCTTCGTAATGGATATCTCTAGAATCAGACGTATGAGTTTGTTTTAAAATCGTTTGTTTCAGCTTTGTCAAAATTGCCGTATGGACTCGGTCCATTTCATCAGTCAGATGCGGAATTACATCTTTAACGTGTTTCCCTATTGCGTTCTGAATGGAGCACCCTGTGATTTTTTCAGCTTCTAGATTCCACTGAGTGATGATCCCATCAGGGTTAATTCCTATGAGCATGGATGGCATGGAATTAATTATATTTGAAAGATAGTTCCGTAAATTACGAAGATTTTTTTCGCTCTGGAGAAGGGATTGATGTTCCCGTATGCGGTTTACCGCCACAGCCAGCAGATCTGCAATGACTTGAATTGTGGATAAGTCCTGATCCGTGTAGCCACGCGGAGAATTGGCCACAACTATTTGGCCCATCAGTTCAGTTTGATACGTGGCGGAAACGGATAGAAAATTCTTTAAAGGTATATGGCCTTCAGGCAGGTTATCATTCCCGAAATACTCTTTTGGGGCATTGGAATAAAAGTTAGGTGCGGTATTTAATGTATGATCCCAGAGCATTCCATAGCCTACTGCGCTTTCTGAACAAATTGGGTTGTTGCCGTATGTCAGGGGGCAAGCACGTTTTTTGATGGAAGATTTGTTTATTTCTGGCTGTGCTGCTGAATCATAGGAGATTGGATCGATGGTGTTTATGAAAGCATACTCACTCATGGTCAGTTCCATTACCCATTCATGAACAACTTTGGATAAAGCTCTGATAGATGTTTTTTCTGTAAGTGTACGGACTATTTCAGCCTGAGCCTTATTGATCTGAGCTTCGTGGAATATAGCATCTTCACGGATACCTATGGCTTCTGCCATTTCGTTAAAGCTGGCGGCAAGGGGCGCGAATTCTTTATATTCCGGCTTAATTCTAACATCATATTCCCCCAGAGAAACAGCCTCAGTCCGTTCCGTGAGAGTTCGTATTGGTTTGAACAACATATTGCGGAAATATGCGATAGCTATCAGGCCTGAAAGTGTGATGAGTAATACGGCGCCAAGTGCGAACGAGCGAAGGTAGCGCACTGGACCCAACGCTTCTTCTTTTGGCTGGAAGACTAAAACTAGCCATTCGGTGTCTTTAACACGAGCAACACTGACAACTCCCTGTTCTGAATCAAATTCGGAGTTATATGTTCCACCTTTGCCGGCCAAGCCCAGTTTTACAGCAGGCATGTTGAGCAGATTGATTCCTCTAAGTGCTAATGAGGAATTTGAGTGCCCGATAATAACACCTTTTTTATCCAGTATGGAGATGAATCCTTTCGCGGAAGGATGAGTTACTTGTGTAATTTCGCTCAGTACTTTCAGGTCTACGTGCCCGGAAAGTACACCCCCGGGAAAAGCTAGAGAAATTGTAACCATCGGAGTTGCGGTTTGTCCTGAGATAAATGAATCGGTCCACTGCACGCCTTTAGATTCTTTCGCTTTTTTAAAAAAAGGTTGGCGAGAGAGATCTATCCCTATTAAATCATCATTTTCAGGGAAAACAGCAAGAACACGCCCCGAATCGTCAAGAACTTGTATTTTTTGGAAGATTCTACCGAATTCCTGTAAGGCTTTCAGTCGTGAGGTAAGTTGTTCTCTTGTGGGGCTAGTTTCGGCAAATTTACTTACTTCTATCAAAGCCTGAGTTGGCTCTTTAAGGATATACCATGTCTGTATATTTATGGACTCGGCAAGGTTCATATTGCGTTGAGAGATGTCATCAATAATCTGCGAACCAAGGTAGGATGAACCTATAAAAATAAGTGACGCTGTAAAAAGCGATAGTATTACAAGTCCGGAGACGACTCTTTTATGTAAACTTGTATTTTTTTTCATGGAGTATCAATTATGATAAACTGACCATTTTTGATGGCTTGCAAAAAAAGTTTGTTATGAATATCTCCGTTTTTGTCCACATCAAATTCACCTTGAGTGCCTTCATAAGGGCTACCTTCAATGATTAGTTCATTGAGTTTTTTTGATGAGTTCTTAGCTGATTTCTTTAGCGCTTCCGCCAGCATATATACGGCATCATGGTTAAATGAAGAGCAATAGGTAGGGGCTTTTGTGAACCGATCTTTGTAGCTGTTCGTAAATTGTGTATAGTTGGGCAGTGTTGATTCTGAGTTGAAGGGTATATAAAGGAGCAAGCCTTCAACTGCAGACCCACCTTCAGAGATAAGCTCTTGTGAGGCGGCCCATGAAGATGAAAAACTCTGTATGCTGCTACCTTTAAGCCTCAACTGCTGAAGGATTATAGCCGTTGATAATGGGCCAGTAATCAGAAGCAAACCGTCTGGATTGGCCTCAATAATTTCATCCGCAAGTTTCGAAAAAGAAAGTTTGTTTTGAGAATTGAAATGGATTGATTCAATTACTTCTCCACCGAATTCATTTACTTTTATTTCGAAGCTGGCGGCAATGGGAGCAGTGTAAGCTAGGTTACTGTCGTCGGAAATTATGGCCAGTCGTTTAAGATCTTTGTTCGACGCAGCTAATTTTCCCAGTTTTTCTCCGAAGAGCGAAGTGGAAGGGTACATTTTTATGAAGAAGTCTTCTTTTTGGGCCATGTAGTTACCCGCGACAACCGGGCCTATAGTCAGGATCTCTTTGTCATTAATTAATTCTAAAATTTCTTTTGCGCACGCAGATGTAAGTGGGCCGATGATTGCCTGAACATTTTGATCAATCAGTTGTTTCGCGACGGTCAGAGCTATTTTGGGAGAGGACTGGTCATCACTTACTATCAGTTGTAGTTTTCTGTCGTCCACTCCGCCACTCGCATTTATTTCCTCGACGGCCATGAGGGCTCCATCCCTGCATGTTTTTCCCATGTCAGAAAATTTTCCGGTCAAACTACCTATATATCCAATGCGGATCGGAAGCTTTGGCTGTGAAAAATGAAACCACGAGAAAATAAAAATTCCCGCAAATAATAAAATAAATAAGATTGTAACTTTTTTGTTCATAAGCGCACTTCTTTAAGCGTGTCCCTGTCTGTGGAGTTCCATTGGGTTGTATGAATAATAAAAAACCTGTTAAAAAGAGTAACTTATTTTGGAATATTTGTTAACTTAAGATTGGCGTTACTTATGTTCTAACGCCTTAGAGTGATAATTTAGATGTTTGATAAAAGTAGTTATTCGTATGGTAATTAATCAGTGCTGCAAGCTGGTTGCTATCTTTCTGTATTGTTCTGGGGTAAGTAAGTTGGCGTATTTTGTGCATTTGAATTATGTAGGAAAAAATGGACAATTGATCGTTTGTTTTGGTTTGATTTTGTAAAATCGTAATGGACATATATAAGTAGGTTAAATGAAGTCTCCTCTATTCATTTCAGAAGTTTCCAGTAACCATGCTTGCGATTTAAAGCGTTGTTATGAATTTATTGATACATCTGCTCGTATTGGGTGCGGCGCAGTGAAATTTCAGTTGTTTAGGATTGATGACTTATTCGCTCCGGAAATACTTGAAAAGAGTGAAACACATAGAAATAGAAAACAGTGGGAATTGCCGGAATCTTTTATTCCAAAACTGTCTATCCGCTGCAAAGATGCAGGAATAGCTTTTTCCTGCACTCCATTTTATCTGAAAGCCGTCGATATTTTAGCCCCTTATGTAGATTTTTTTAAAATAGCTTCCTATGAATTGCTTTGGGATGACTTACTTCACGCATCTGGGGCAACCGGAAAGCCTGTTGTTCTTTCAACTGGTATGGCGAATATGGATGAAATAAGTCACGCCGTTTCTGTGATTCGTAAAGCGGGGTGCTCTGATCTGACTTTGCTTCATTGCGTCTCGGGCTACCCCACACCTCCTGAGCAGGCTAATTTGTCCGCAATTGAAACCTTACGAAAGGCATTTGGTTGCGGTGTAGGCTGGTCTGATCATACCGTTGAAGAAGGGGTTGTGGCTAGGGCTATTCATAAGTATGACGCTAGCATGATTGAATTTCATCTTGATCTTGATGAGAAAGGAGCGGAGTATTCTGGAGGGCATTGTTGGCTTCCTGAAGCTGCTGAAAATCTAATTAGGAATGTGCGTATTGGTTTAAGTTCTGACGGTAATGGTATTAAAGAACCTGCTGCAGCAGAACTGGCCGACCGAGATTGGCGCGCCGATCCTGAAGATGGTTTGCGACCATTAATAAATTTACGAAAAAGCTTCATAGGCAGCGATTAAAACCGAAAGGTTTATGGTGCTTTAGTTTTTTATGGAATCCATTTTTGAGAGTAAAAAGGAAATAATATGACCAGTATTGAGAATAAAATTAAAAGCGTTTCTGAGCTTGTCGAAATAGTTGCCGATCTGAAAGAGCACGGTAAAAAAATAGTGCTTTGTCACGGCGTTTTCGATCTTTTGCATATTGGGCATATCCGCTACTTGAATCAGGCCAAAGAACATGGCGATATTTTAATAGTAAGTCTCACCCCTGACCGCTTTGTAGATAAAGGGCCTGACCGTCCGGCATTCACTGAGATTTTACGTGCTGAAGCTCTGGCATCGCTAGGTGAAGCTGATTACGTGACAATTAATGAATGGCCTACAGCAGAAGAGACCCTTCGCCGCATTCGCCCGGATGTTTATGCTAAAGGGGATGAGTTTAAAGATGTTGACAGTGACCCCGCTGGAAAAATCGGCGGAGAAGCTGATGTTGTAGAAGAGATCGGGGCAAAGCTTGTCTTTACTTCGGATATTGTTTTTAGCTCATCCAATCTCATTAATCGCTATTTGACTCAGAATAGTGATGAAATGAATGAGTATCTCCAGATGTTTAGAACTCGCTACGAGCTAAATGATATTCTGGGTATGCTTGATAAAATGAGTGAGCTAAAGGTGCTTGTCATCGGCGATACGATTCTTGATGAATATCAGATAGCGTCAACTTTGGGTAAATCGTCAAAGGACCCGATCCTTGCTCTTAAGTATCAATCGCACGAGTTATACGCAGGTGGTGGGCTGGCCGTTGCTAACCATGTTGCCAACTTTGCCGGTGAGGTTACCCTGCTTTCAATGCTTGGCGATACTGACCGATATGAAGAATTTATCCGCGAAAAACTTAACCCTAAAATTGTACCTTACTTTTTCACCCGTCCAAATTCCCCGACCACGTTAAAACGAAGATTTATTGATGGGTATTCGCTGAGCAAAGTGATGGAAATGTACATCATGAATGACGATCCTTTGCCAAGCAATGTTGATTCTGGCCTTTGCAAGCAGCTTGGGCAGCTAATTGGCAGTTATGACATTGTTATTGTAGCCGATTTTGGGCATGGTCTCGTTACTCCGAACATGGTTGAACTGTTGTCTTCTAAAGCTCCATATTTGGCTGTGAATACGCAAGCTAATGCCGGAAACAGGGGTTTTAATACCATAGGTAAATATCCTCATGTTGATTTCTTCTCTTTGGCAGAGCACGAATTACGCCTTGAAACTAGAGATCAGGTAAACGATCTTCGTCCTCTGCTCATCGAAGTAGGGGAGAAGCTTGATGCGAAGTTGGCAATGGTTACTCAGGGGAGCCGCGGGTGCTCATTATGGAATCCTGAAGGCGAGTTCGTTAGAATACCGTCATTTATTTCAAATGTTGTAGACAGAGTCGGTGCCGGAGATGCTCTGTTTTCAGTTTCTGCTATGGCAGGCTGTATGGGCCTTCATGAAGAACTTGTCGGTTTTTTTGGTAATGTTGCTGGTTCCCTTGCGGTACAGATTATGGGTAATGATAAGTCTATCAGTAAAGAAGCCATGAAGAAGTACATAACTGCAACTCTCAAATAAAGATTAGATTATGCCCAGTAAATACAGATTGTTTGATCGCTCTAAGCTGACGTTACTTCCCTTGAAGAAGAGAAAAAGTCTTCTCGGTATCGATATCATGCAGGTACCTGCTCTTCGCAGTGAATTCCATCCTTCTTTTATGAAGGTCGCAGAAGATTTAAAAGCAGCAAAAGAATCCGGTAGCGCGCGCGTTCTCATGCTAGGCGCACATGTGCTGCGGTCTGGCATGCAGAAGTATTTATTCAGCCTTATGGAAGAAGGATTAATAAGTTGCATTGCTGTAAACGGAGCATGTGCAATACATGATTTCGAATTAGCCTACCACGGTAGCACCACTGAGTGCGTTTCCACATATATTTCAAATGGGCAGTTTGGTCTCTGGCAGGAAACTGGGCTGCTGAATGATATTGTCGCTGATGGCGTCAAAGACGGACTCGGTTTTGGAGAGGCTGTAGGTAAGTATATTGTAGAAGAAAAACTTCCTTCAGCTGATATTAGTCTTTTTGCTAAAGCATATGAGCTTGATATTCCGATTACAGTTCATGTTGGAATCGGCTACGACATTGTGCATGAGCATCCTAATTGTGATGGCGGTTCGATTGGTCAGGCGAGTTATGCTGACTTTTTAATTTTTGCGGCGCAACTTGAGTCCCTTGAGGGCGGAGTCGTGATGAATTTTGGCAGTGCGATTATGGCTCCTGAAATTTATCTTAAAGCTTTATCAATGGTTCGTAATGCAGCTCATAATTCTGAGGCTGATGGACACAAATCTATTTGTCATTTTACCAGCTTGGTGTGTGATTTGCATGATCTTCCCGAAGAGGTGAGTGCTGAGCCTCCTAAAACCAATGCTGCGTATTATTTCAGACCTTGGAAAACGATGTTAGTCAGGACCGTCGCAGATGGCGGGAGGAGCTATTATGTCCGTGGATTTCATGCCGACACGGTCCCTGGATTATGGACAGCCGTCAGAAGATGCTGCTCTAACAGCAGCTCGGAAGGGTAGCGAATTGTGGTGTAAACATACTGATTCTTTGCAAAATTGTCTGGACTCTTTAGAAGTCAGTTGTGACTCAAAAGGTATTAATGTCTGCGATCACGCTTTCGATCATTGGAAACAGATGACAGTTGAGCTTCGGGAAAAAGGGCGCATCATTTATATGGTGGGGAACGGAGCAAGCGCGTCAATGGCGAGTCATTTTTCCGCCGATCTTGCAAAAAATGCCCATGTGCACACTCAGGTTTTTACCGATCTGGCACTTCTTACCGCCGTTGCCAACGACCTTTCATATGATCAAATTTTTGTTGAACCGCTTCGTCGCAGACTCACTCCTAATGACATGCTTGTTGCTATCAGTAGCTCCGGAAATTCTCCGAATGTTGTGAACGCTTGTCGTTTTGCTTCTGAGGTGGGAGCTTCGGTGGTCACCGTTACCGCCATGGGTGCTGAGAATCAGATGCGCCAGATTGGAGATTTGAACTTTTGGATTCCAGCAGAGACGTACGGTATGGCTGAAACGGGGCATGCGTGTATTCTTCATTACTGGATGGATTCTGTTTCTATATAAATTTTTTAGAAGGATAGAGGGATTATGTCTAACGATGAATTTCGTATAGATTCTCATAAGTTGCTATTTCACCCAGAAAGAGTTGCCAATTGGATGAATGGCGAAAATATTTACCCATTGTATATGGAACTTAGTCCCGCCGGAGCGTGCAATCATCGTTGCCGTTTTTGCGGGCTTGATTTCGCTGGCTATAAGCCTGTTTTTATGGATGGTGAGAAGCTTGGCGTTCGGCTCGATGAAATGGGCAAACTCGGTGTTAAGAGCATTATGTATGCAGGTGAGGGGGAACCTTTCCTGAACAAGAAGATGACAGATATTATTTTACGCACTAAAAATGCGGGGATTGATGTTGCTCTGACCACGAATGCTGTGCTCATGACACCCGAAATAAGTGAAAAAATATTGAAGGCTACGAGCTGGATTAAAGTCAGCCTTAATGCAGGAACTGCTGAAACTTATGCTAAAATTCACGGGACGGTCGCTACTGACTTTGAAAAAGTGATGAAAAACCTTGAAGCTGCAGTTGCTATTCGCAAAAAGTTGAATGCAAGCTGTGCTCTTGGTGCTCAAATTTTGTTACTCCCTGAAAATGCGGGAGAAATAGAAACCCTTGCCGCTAGATGTAGAGATCTCGGTATGGATTATTTGGTTGTGAAGCCATATTCGCACCATCCTCAGTCCGAAGGACAGGAATATGCTGACATAGTCTATGAGGATTACACCGAGCTTGCAGCGAAAGTTAACAGCTACAGCACAGAATCTTTTAATGTCATTTTTCGTCTTGATACTATGAAATCATGGGATGAAAAAAAGCATACTTACAATCGCTGTCATGCACTGCCGTTCTGGTCTTATGTTGATTCATATGGAAATGTCTGGGGTTGCAGTGTTTATTTGCAGGACGACCGTTTTCTTTACGGTAATATTTTCGAGCAAAGTTTCGAAGATATTTGGACTGGCGAAAAACGAGCAGAGTCCATGAAGTGGTGCGCAGATAATCTTGATCCTCACAATTGCCGAGTAAATTGCCGTATGGATAAAATTAATTCCTACTTATGGGAGCTTGTTAATCCGAAGGGCCATGTTAATTTTATATAATATATCTGCCGCTATTTATTTGAACAAATATTTAAGGATGCCATGATTTTAGGATTAGATTTCGACAATACTATAGTTGATTATGACGCGCTTTTTCATAGAGCTGCGTTAGAAATTGGCCTAGTTGACTGTTCCGTTGCTGCGAATAAAACTGCAGTACGTGACTTTATACGGAAATCTGATGGCGGAGAAATTTTATGGCAGAAGTTGCAAGCTGAAGTTTACGGACCTCGCATTAATGAGGCCGTGTTGTTTTCAGGAGTGTGTGACTTTTTATCCCTTTGTATCG
This sequence comes from Maridesulfovibrio frigidus DSM 17176, assembly GCF_000711735.1. NCBI lineage: Bacteria > Pseudomonadati > Thermodesulfobacteriota > Desulfovibrionia > Desulfovibrionales > Desulfovibrionaceae > Maridesulfovibrio > Maridesulfovibrio frigidus. Next base: position 326,818 of record NZ_JONL01000002.1, on the reverse strand, counting down.
AAAAGAAAATCCCTGCGTATGTGGTGAGTCACAAAACCCGTTTTGCCCGCCGCGGAGATGTTGATCTGCGCGAGGCTGCTCTCAGCTTTATGGAAAAGAACAGTCTTTTTAATTCGTCCCCTTATGGGGGGAGCGTCGAGCGCGTGTTTTTTGCAGATACCAGACACGAGAAGGGCGAAATCATAAAATCACTCAATTGTGATGTGTTCGTAGATGACTTGATTGAAGTTTTTCGTGAATCATCTTTCCCCGCAAATATTTATAAATTTCTTTTTACGCCGCAAGGAATAGAGGCTCCACTAGAAGCAGATAGCCCGCCAAAGCTTGAGCAGGTCAAAACATGGAGCGAGCTGTCAGAGATTATTTTCGTCGAACCTTTTATTTCTACCGTCGGGCTGAAAGATGGAAAATAAGGATCTCATCCGCATATTCGGAGAAAAGCCTGTAGAAATTGTACCCATTGGTGGCGGCGGAAATAGCAAAGTTTGGAAAGTCACGCTTAAGTCTGGTCAGATTCGGACTGTGAAAGAGTATTATATTTTGTGCTCGGATTGGCAGGATCGCATTAATGCAGAGTTCAAGGCCTTTTCCTTGCTTCGTGAGCACGGGATATTGTGTGTACCCGAGCCTTTGCAGATGGATCTTGAGGCTGGAGTAGCGGTCTACTCTTTTGAAGACGGACGCAAGGTTGATGCTCGAGATATTGAGCCTGAAAAAATGGATGTTTTTGCCAAGTTTGCCGGACAGCTATTTGATATTTCGAAAGGAAAAGAAACTTCCTCCTACGGAACGGCAAAAGCTCATTGTTTAACGCAGGGTGCGATTGAAGAACAGCTAGAGCGCCGGATTGAAGCTTTGAAAGGTGTTGATGCTGGTGAGGATGATCTTGCGGCGGAATTGAAAGAATTTTTGACGAGTGAGTTTATACCGCTCTATCAGGAAGTAGCTTCATGGCGGCGCAGTCATCTAAAGCTTGCGGGGATTGACGGTTACGCGCTTAAGCAGGGTGAATGGACCCTCAGTCCTTCGGACTTCGGCCTTCACAACGGTTTGCTAAAGGATGACGAAACATTTGTCTTTGTAGATTTTGAATATTTCGGACGAGATGATCCCGCAAAGATGGTCAGCGATTTTATGCTACATCCTGCAATGAATTTGAGTTCTGAATATGTCCGCAGAGTCTATGATGGGTTTGATAAAGTTTTCGGGTGCGGAGAATACTATGTCCGGATCAGGACTTTACTGCCGCTGGTCGGGCTTAAGTGGTGCACTATCTTTTTAAATGAATTTTTGCCGCATGGTCTGGCTCGCAGGGTCCATGCTAGCGGAAAAGATATAGAATTTCAGGGTGCAAGGCGACGTCAGTTGGATAAGTCGCTGAAACAATTTCAAATGATTAAAAACGGATACGAGGATTATTTAGATGTCATTGTCAACAACTGAGCTGTCCTGCTGTGATGAACGGTCTTCTTCATTACGAAGGACTATTTTGCACACTATGCGTTGCGGAGGTCGCGGCCATCTGGCGTCGGCCTATTCGCTGGTAGAAATTTTGCGTGTTCTTTACGATGATATTTTAAAAATAGATCCAAAAAATCCAGACTGGGTGGAGCGGGATAGATGTATTCTAAGTAAAGGGCACGGGTGCCTGGCTCTGTATGCAATCCTCGCCGATAAAGGTTTTTTTCCAAAAGAAGAGCTAGAAAAATTTTGTTCCGGTGACACTATTTTGGGTGGTCATCCTGAGTATCATAAAGTTCCCGGAGTTGAGGCCACTACTGGTAGTCTCGGGCATGGACCATCCATCGGAGTCGGTTATGCTTTGAGTGCTAGAATGCGCGGAAACGATGCTCGGGTCTTTGTTATTACCGGTGACGGTGAGATTAATGAAGGCTCTGTCTGGGAAGCGGCTATGTGCGCAAGTAAACATAAGCTTGAAAATTACACTTTGCTCGTTGATTATAATAAATTGCAGTCGAGCGGGCCTGTTGCTGAGGTCCAACCGCTGGAACCGCTTGCTGATAAGTGGGAAGCGTTTGGTTTCGCCGTAAGAGAAGTGGACGGACATGATCCGGTTGCACTTAAAGAGTTGCTAAGCTCAGTCCCTTTTGAAACTGGTAAGCCTAACGCAATTATTTGTCATACCGTTAAGGGCAAGGGAATCAAAGACGTTGAACACAATCTTAAGTGGCATCACAAAGCAAATGTGGATTCTGAACTTATGGACAGCATGTTTGCAGAACTGGGAGGCGAGTAATGCGTAAAGCTTGTCTGCAGGAAGTTCACAGGTTGGCAGGGGTGGATGAACGTGTAGTCTTCATCGGTTCTGATCTAGGGTTTGGAACTCTTGATGAAATGCGCAAGGACTATCCCAAAAGATTTTTCATGGAAGGCATAAGCGAGGCTAATATTCTGGGCATGGCCGCTGGAATGGCTCTTGATGGCTGGATGCCTTATGTAAATACTATTGCTCCTTTTATTACTCGCCGTGCATATGAGCAGGTCATCGTTGATCTTTGCATGCACAATGTTCCGGTTCGCCTCATTGGTAATGGAGGCGGGGTTGTTTATGCTCCTTTAGGGCCTACACATCAGGCTATTGAAGATTTAGCTGTAATGCGGGCGGCTCCCAATATGACCGTAGTCGCTGTAGCTGATGCGGATGAAATGCGCCGGCTTATGCCACTTACATTGAATGAGTCCGGACCAATCTATATTCGCCTTGCCAAAGGTTACGACCCGATTGTGACTGACGATTCACAGCCGTTCATTATCGGAAGAGGGCTGCCTTTTCAAAAAGGGAAAGACCTCTTGCTCGTTACCACTGGTATAGGTCTTAGGCTTGCTCGTGAATCCATGGCCGCACTTGAGGCAAAAGGTTTATCCGTCGGTTTATTGCACATGCCTACCATCAAGCCTTTTGATTCAGAGATGCTTCTTGAAATGGCGTCGCAAGTAAAAGCTGTGATCAGTGTCGAAGAGCATTCCGTAATCGGAGGTCTTGGAAGTGCTGTTGCCGAGGTTCTAGCTGAAGCCTGTCTCGATAAGCCTTTACGGTTTAAACGTCTCGGCTTGCCTGATTGCTTTGCTGACAGTTATGGGTCGCAACTTTCACTCATGGCTGGTTACGGACTTTCCGCAGATGGGATTGTTGAAGCGGCTAAAGGGCTGCTTGAAATTTAAAGGAGATATGCTGTGGGAAAACTTCTTAATTTATTTACTCCGCTACACAAAAAAACGAGCCGCGAATATTTGCCGCGTATGGTTGATGATAAAGTTCAGTGTATGCTTAAAGCAAAAGAGTATGAACTCGACTATTGGGACGGGGATCGCCGCTTTGGGTACGGTGGGTATAAGTATGATGGCAGATGGAAACCAATTGCCGAAAGGTTTATCACACATTACGGGCTGACAAATGATTCTTCGGTGCTGGATATTGGTTGCGGAAAAGCTTTTCTGATTCATGAGATGAAACAGCTTTTACCCGGGCTCCGTGTTGTAGGATTTGATATTTCCAATCATGGAATAGCTGATGCTCCAGACTCAGTTCGTGATAATTTATATATCTACAAGGCTCAGGATATTCTTCCATATGGTGATGACGAATTTGATCTGGCCCTTTCGCTTGGTTGCTTGCATAATTTGCGCATTTTTGAATTGAAGACTGCTCTTGCAGAACTAGAACGAGTGGCAAAAGATGGCTACGTCATGCTCGAAAGTTATAGAAATGAGCAAGAACTTTTTAATTTGCAATGCTGGGCGCTCACCTGTGAATCCTTCTTTGATACAGCAGAGTGGATCTGGCTTTACAAGGAATTCGGATTTACTGGCGACTATGAGTTTATTTATTTTGAATAGAGATTGAATAAATATTACAGGAGAGCTTATGAATTTTCAGGAAAGATCAGCACGTTCAATTCCATCAGATACAAGAGTCGCTATTTACGGGGCAGGAGAGTTGGGAAGGGCCGTCAAAAACTATTTGGAAACTCGTGGCCGAGGAAATAGTGTAACTTGTTTCATAGATTCTTTCAAAGAAGGCGAGTTTTGCGGTCTTCCTGTAGTCCAATTCCAAAAAAAGTTAGAAGATGCGTGTGAGTTTGACGTTATAGTTATTGCTTCACAGTATGCGCAAGATATAGTTGAAAATCTGCAATCGGAAGGGATTGTTAACTATATTGTACTTGATAAGGAAAAATTCATAAATTATGACTTAAATATAAGAGAATTTAACGAGTTACAGCTCAGATGTATACAAAGTAGACAATATCTACCCAGTAGAGTTGTGATACAATTGTCGTCGGTCTGCAATTTAAAATGCAAAATGTGCCCCCATACTCAGTGGGGCCATGAGAAACCATTCATGGATAAAGATACTTATTTGGAAGTTCTTGATGAATGTGAAAAGAATAAGATTAATAACCTCAGCCTCGTAAGCTCAAGAGGAGAATCTTTACTTAATAAAAATATTTTTGAGTATGCGCGCATTGGATCCCAGAGAGGCTTTAATCTTTATTTTGTAACGAATGCCGTTTTGCTCAATGCTGGAAATATGGATGAACTGCTTGAGTCTGGATTTTCAGCTATTGATATTTCATTTAGTGGCCATGATAAAGAAAGTTATGAAAATATCTATGTTGGCGCATCATTTGACCATACTGTTGAGTGTTTGCTTTTATTGAAGTCTAAAGTCATGAAGATGAAGACCCCCCCCATTTTATGCGTGCGAGGGACGCTAGTTGATTATGACCATAGAGCCAAAGAACGTAGCGTTAATTTTTTAAAAGGGCTCGGATTTGCTGATTCAGAGATTAGTATTAATTTAGCAGATAATTTTTCAGGAGGAAGTTCTTTTGGTACTTACTATCCTACTCTTGATATCAACTCGCTATTGCCTATTAATGATCGCGAGTTAACTATTTGCTCAGGGCTTGATGTATGGGTTGTTTATACTGATGGTCTTGTTGGGCCTTGCGGGTGTAGAAATTACCGTAAATTAAGTCTCTTGGGTGATATTAAGCTCAATAGTTTTGAAGAAATGGCTGCAGGTGAAGTTAGCCAGTCCTTAGTAGAGTCCTTTTTGTCGGGAAATATTAAGAATATAGAGCTCTGTCGAAAGTGTGATATCCCTTATCGAAGGGGGTGATAATTGAGTTTTTTGTGCATGCGAGAGGGAGATCTATTTTCTCAATTTAAAAGTAACATATACTATAATGCTAACTTCTTAAGTATATATGAGGGGTATTTATGGGGTTTATAACGCTAATCAATACTCTTGAGCGGTATGAAGATGAGTCTTTTGTCATTGGCCTTGGTAAGGTTAAGATTTCAAATGATGTTCCGCGTAGCAAAAAAATGTTTTTCCCATCTGTCTCTGAAAAAGTTCTAGAAGTAATAAAAGAGATTGACCCTATTTTGTTAAAAGATGGGGTTGTTTTAATTATTGGTAAAGAAGGGTATTCCTCTAAAAAGAGGATAATAGATGCAATACAGAAGCATCTAGTTTTTTTGTATGCAAAATATGTTGCTCATCCTAGAAACAATGAAACCATTCCGGATATGTTGGGAGTTCGCAAACAGAAGACGAACATGATGGTTTTGCGGGAAATGGTTAGAGCCGCAAATTTTCCAATTCACGCTCGTTCTCCTATTTGTGACAAAATTGATGCTCAACGTATTGGTCTTCCAGTAATCATTCTTGGCCCGGGGCCGTCTTTAAAAAAAATATTGCCTCATTTGGCAGAACTTAAAAGGCGGGCTTTGATTGTGTGTGTTACACGTTCGTTGCCTCTTTTGCGAGAGTATGGGATTTCTCCAGATTTTGCACTGCTACTTGATACTGCTCATAGGATGACTCACTTTACTCCGCATGATGAGAAGTGGAAAGATACCTATTTGATAGCATTAAGTGTTTCAAATATTTCGAAAATTGCTGATAATTTTAAGGGCGTTTTTTTCTTTGATAGTTATAATCTCAACTTTTTTCCAAACCCATATCGCCTTCGTGAATCATGGTTAAGTTGTGTGCTTGCAGCTCTTGGTCTTGCAGAGGCTTTACATGCTCCTGATGTATATCTCGCAGGGATGGACAGTTGTTGGTATGATACCAGTTTAGCTAAACAGTTTCCTGCGAGTTCGGCCTCAAGTACAATTTATGCGGCAAGTGGTGGAGCAGAAAAGACCGCGGACGATATGCCAATTTACCCCGATGATGAGCCTGTGCTGGCATGTCAAGATAGAGATGTACCTTTTAATGTACCGGATATACGGGGACGTACAGCAACCACTTTCTTCACATATTTTGCGATAGCTTATGAGACCGAGTTATTTGCTGAAGAGATTTCAAAGAGTGTAGGATCTAATTTTCATTTGCTTATGGATCAGGGAATACTTAACCCAGATGTTTTTGCACTTGGCGGGGTTGAGCATCTTAAGAATAACTACTCACCTTTAGACAGGGGAGCCGTTCATCGGGCTTTAGATCGTGCCCTACTGAACCGTGAGAAAATTAATTATGATCTTTTTATAGAAAACGCTAAGGAATTAGGTGCTATTGTTGATGCTGAAGCATGTCGAGCTGGATATTGCTTGGCTACAGGTGATATAGAAGGTGTAACTAAAAGTTTTTTATATGAATCTTTGCTTAATTCGTCTCGTTCAGGAAAGTTTTCATGTTTGACGACAATCTGGCCGGATTATTTTCCTGATTACCTGCCAAACCTCGCACGAGAATTCGATAGCTTGCGCTTGAATGCGGCCGTTAAGGCTGGTCATAAATGGTCTAAACTGTTGCGGCAATCTATAGCGGTAGCTCGCCTTTATAAGGATCTTGAAGCTGGGTGTCCGTTACATGTATTTTGTTTGCCTGACGAAATTTTTGAGATTCGAAGCTCTTCGGAAGAAATGTATGCAGCTTATTTCCCGGGTTTGGTTGTTAAGACTATTACATGCTATGTCCCTTCAGCAATAGATGATGCCAAGCATAATTATCCTCTTTCAGGTGTTATTGTGGATAAGTCTGGGAGGGGGGAAGTTTCAAATTGTTTGCATATACTTATTCCAAACTATTTGGTTTTACTTACCGAAGCGAGTGTTTCTCTTGTTAGTAAAAGGCTTCATGATGAGTTCTCTTATGTCTTCGATTTAATGCCCGATGATAAGTGGGTACTGCTTGAGTAAGCATTTAAAAGAGTGTCGCTAGTCGTATGGACGTTCTACAGTTTTATGGGGGATTGTCATTTTGAAACTGCATAATATGGATTTTGAGTATGTCGCGAATGATAGACTTCCAGAAAAAAACCTTGAAGAATTAATTAAATATCTATCATGCTTTTCCACAAATCTTCCCAAAATTGCAGTGTATGGAATGGCTGAGGCTGGGCAGAAAATTTCAGCTAGGCTTTTAAATGACAACAGAGTTGAACTGACTGCATGTATAGATGTGCGTCCAGAAGTGGTGGGCGGAAATCTAGTCATAACTCGCCCCGATGAGCTTCATAAATTTACTGACATTGACTTAGTTATTAATACCGCTCCGCCTCAGTATGTGTTCGAGATTAATAGTTTTATTTTAAGCGAAAATTCAAATGTTGATGTTTTAAATTTGTATGATCTTAAAGCATTCGTTTTAGATGAAAGAAACTGGGATTATTCATATAGAATTTTGGTTCAACATGATCGGCTCAAGGGTGTTCTTGCAGAATATCATAAAGATATTGCTAAAAGTATAAACCAGCGAATTGATGACGTTCTGCAAAAAATTAAAAAGGCTAGAACTGTATCGCACCAAGATATTTTAGAAGAGCTTGTTAGTGAGCAAAAATGTCTTGGCCGATTTTTGGAAGAGAAGCTTGATGAGGCCGTTCATTCTGGAAATCGTAGCGTTGAAAATCTTTTGGCGCTTGCAGATAAATTCCCATTTTTCGTGATTGCAAGAGATGCTGCGGCTGTTTTGCTTGTGAAAAAAAGGTTGTTTTTGGATGCAGTGAAAGCCTTTGAGCCAACAATTGAAATGTATCCATGCTGCCGTTTTTCTCTGCAAAAACTAGCTGAATTGTATGCTCTAAGTGGAAGGGTAAAGGATTCTATTCAGTTTGCCAGAAAGGGGCTTTACTATTTCCCAGACTCATATGAACTTAAGGAGCTACTTTGCTCACTGGAACATGGAGACTTAAGTGGTATAGAGGATAAGTGGAGCGCACGCGAAGTTAGGCCTGCTCTTAAAAGTAGGAAGGTTCGCCTTCGATGTGCTGTTCCGATCTGGGGCAAAGAGTTCATAAAAATATTTATGGAATTTGGATTAAGTTCACTTCTTGCCTCTGGAAATATTCCTTTTGCCGCAAAGGAATATGATGTTTGCTTTGATATATATTCTTATGAAAATGAATTTGAATCTATAAAAAGTTACCCTCAATGGGATATTCTACAGTCACTAGTGTCAGTCTGTCTGATTGATATTGATTCTGTTAAGGAAAATTTTGAGGATAAGTTTTCTTTTTCAAATAAATTTTCTTGCATGTCTATGTGTCAGAATCATGCTCTTCAAAGATCGGCAGAGGAAGGAAGAGCTTTGTTTCTTCCTCTTGGGGATTCTTTTTTTGCGAATAATTTTTTAAAGAATGCTTTGGCAATATTAGATATGGGCTACGATACGCTGTTTGTCAGCGGCCTCCGTGCTTCTTTTCCGGGAATTCGTGAAAAGGTTAGATCTGGATTAATGAAGGATGGCATTTTAGCCGCCTCTACAGAGGCTTTTTCCAAGGCAGGGCTTGAGGTGATGCATCCTTCTAGCTTACAAGCGAAAATGGATAAGTTCACTCCTGTAACCCCGAATTACTTCGTTTATGAGGATGCTAGTTGCGTTATGTACTCAATTTTTGGGAATAATCCTTTATTTATTCATCCCCCAAAAAAAGTATTACAAATGGATACAACTCTCGATGCAGACTTGCCGTATAGGGCCACAGATGGAGGGTTAGGACGGTATGCTTTTGCTGATGATGTCGAGGGTATGTTACTTTTTGAGATTGTAGATGAAATGGAAAAGTTGGGTTTTCACGAAAAGAGAAGTCGGAATTTAAATGAATGCACTTACTGGTTGTACGGGCGAACCGATCCGTTAAGTAGATATTTTGGAACGAGAATGATGATGTATAACAAAGACGGAGCAGGTGACTCTTCTTGCGCTACTTTCCGAAAATTCATTCAAGATTCACTTGATTTTGTTTTGTAAGTTTTTTTATTTCTACTGTGAAGATGTATGAAGATGATTTTTGTCATTGTTTGAAATAGGCTCGGTTTTTTTTAAAGGGTGTTTATGAAGTTAATTAATTTAGGGCTTGAGTACTTAGCAGATGATAGGATGCCAGATACCTACTTGAATAGTCTCGAAGACTATTTGTCTACTCTTCCTCAAAAAAGAGTGCGAGTAGCTGTTTATGGAATGGCTGAGGCTGGGGTAAAGATAGTAGACATATTTAAAGATTCTACTTCGGTCGAGCTTGTGGCTGGCTTTGACATGTGTTCGACTATTGTTAGTAAACACATTGCCATGGCTAATCCTGCTAATATTTCAGAGTTTCCTGACCTAGATTTGATAATCAATACTGCTCCACCCCAATTTGTTTTTGATGTATTAAAAACAATCTTTTCCCAAAATAGCAACTTATCTGTTTTGAATCTTTATGATATTTTTTCATACGTTACTGACGATAGAAACTGGGATTTTTCATACAAAATCTTAGTTAATGATGTTGGATTAGAGGGTGATGTTGCTGTTTTTCATAAAGAGGTTGCCTCTGTAATTAACACTAGGATCGATGAAAAGGTAAAAGAAAGAAGATCTAGGCAAAAAAAAACACGCGAAGAAGCCCTAAATAAGCTTGAATTAGAAAAAATGTGCCTTGGTAAATACCTTGAAGGTGAACTTAGGAAAGCAATAAAGGATCCTAATTCTAAAATAGAGAAATTAATTAATCTTGCTGAAAATTATCCTTTTTATGCCATTGCAAGAGATGCCGCGGCCTGCTTACTCGTTCAGGACAGTAAATTTAAGGCTGCTTTGGATGTTTTTGAGCCGACTTTACTCGAGTATCCCTGTTGCCATTTTTCCTTGACCAAACTCGCAGAATTGAAAGCTTTATCAGGAGATCTAGTCGGAGCTGAGACGTTTATCTCTAGAGCATTATATTTTTCTCCAAACTCTACTGAATTGCAGGCTGTAGGCCAAATGATTGAGTCTGGAGATATTTCGTCTATTCTGGATAAGTGGATGAGGAGAGATGTTTGCCCAGAATTTAAGAACAGGAAGGTTCGCCTTAAATGTTCGACGCCAGTCTGGGGGGAAAGTTATATAAAGATTTTTATGGAACTTGGGTTACGATCTCTTTTAGCTTCAGGAAATATTCCCCATGCTGCGAAGGAGCATGATTTAAGCTATACAATTTATACTCGCGAACAAGATTTTGAGTGCATTAAAAGCTATCCTGAGTGGAAAACACTAAAGAGCCTGATCCCTGCTGAATTAATATCCATTGAATCTCTTGTAGAAAAAAATAATTGCGGAAGCAGGTCTTTTTGTAAGTATTCATTGATGACACTATGCCAGAATGATGCACTTGAACAGGCGTACAACGCTGGAAGTGTTGCTTTTATTCCTATTGCAGATTTCATGTTCTCGGCAGATTTTTTGAGAGCTGCTTTGCAAAAACTAGATACTGGATACGATATTCTATTAGTTAATGGGATACGAGTGCGGCATGAACCTTTTGTTGAAAAGATTGTGCCTAAATACAACTCAGAGACTTCTTTAGATATTGCTAGTGTTGAATTATTTGCGGAAGGTGTTCAATATATCCATCGATATAGTGCTCAAGCTATGGATGAAAACTATACTCCTTTATGGCCAAGTTATTTCCTGCGGAAAAATAGTGATGGGAATTTTATTCATAACATGTTCGGCAGCAATCCTTTGTTTATTTATCCACAGGAATTGCTTAAAATTGATTCTACTCTCGATGCCGATTTGCCCTATAAAGTTACCGATGGCGGGTTAGGTAAGTATGCTTATTCTGATGAATCTGAAGGAATGTTGATGTTTGAAGTTGTCGCTGAAGACTCAGAACTGGACAGGTATTGTGATAAGAAGCGGTCTTCAGCATTCGCATCCTACTGGATACACGGGACAACAGATCCTATGGCGAGGTTCTTAGGAACCCGATTGATGGTATATAAAAGTTCTCACTGTGAAGTTGAACTTGGTGAGGAATATTTCAAAGCTGTCGAAGATACTGTCAAACTGGTTTTATAGCTTGGAAAATCTCTTGCACGGCAGATCTAATATTGATTTTATGGGATAAGGGGATTTCTTTTGTAGTTTTGTTTTTTCCTTTTGTCTTTTAGCAAATTAGCAACCATTTCAAATCCATTTTCAGATAAGAAAGATTCTATTTTAGATGTTTCTGGCGAATCAGTAGGAACCCAGTGCCCCGTAACAAATATGTTGTCTTCAGTTATCCCAAGTTCTTTTAGTTGAGCCATTATCTCTGGGGTTTTATGTGAAGCAGTTATTAAAACAAAAGAATTTTCTGGAACACTCCTAATTTTATTTGCAGGAGAATGTTCGCTATCTTGGATTGCATTGTCAAAAAAGTATTGAACTTTAATTACTGATTTTATTTGAGTTGAAATCTTTTGATTAAAGCGTGTATAGCTAATAACTAAAATATTGGGAACGTTCTCAGCAATAGCTTTCTTAGTTAGTACATCTAAAACATTCAGAAGTCTCTGATAGGAATCGTGATCGACCTCATCTTGATTTTTACTGAATCGTCTAAGATTTGCATTTTGAGGAAAAACCTCGTCGAAACTTTGCAACATTTTATATTCGGTAGTGCTAGCAATTTCATAAAAAGAATCTAAAAGTTCTTTATAGGGGATGTTTTTTGTTTCATCACATGAGGGGAATTCTTTTGCACTTCTAAGGCTTTGTATTGTGTATTCTGTGTAGCCGTATACCAATGCGGCATAAGCTGTTTTATAAAGCCTGGTAACTGCTTCCTGTCCTGAGTTTTCTTTAAGAATCGCATTAATATCTTTTAAGAAAAAAGTGTCTGCATATGTTTGGAAGCCATCTCCGCGAAGGCCGACTGATTCGCGATACATTGAGCCTTTGCCGAACTTTAAAAAGCAACAAAAGATAAATCCATTGTCATTTAAATAATTAGCAACATGCCCGAATAGTTTCTGGCCCTCATAAATAGGCACAAATTCGACTTCACAGCTCACAGCAATGGTCTTACTCTTTAGACAATTAATACTTCCTTCAAGAACATCGTAGGAAGCTCCTTGTGCATCAATTGAAAGAATATCAGGTGCGATAAAATCATTATCCTGGGCAAGAATATCCATAGACGTACAGCTTAGTTCAACTTTTTTTATGTTCTTTACTGTATCGCCAAGTCTAAAGTCCATTGGCCCATACAAAGGGTAGTCGTGATCAAGATATAAGTCTTTGAACTTACTGTTTAAATCGAATATCGAGTTCGTTGTTGGGTCAACGTTAATATTAAATTCAACCTGTTGTTTTTTAGAAAAAAGACAATAAGGTAAAACCTGTGTTGTTTTTTCGTCTGTTTTTGATTTTATCTGCTCAATGCATGATTCATCTGCGTCATAAAATGTCCAGATAGAGTCCTTCTGGAAAAAATCATGCTTTAGCGAAGAGGTTGCCCGGCGCCCACCTATATGGTGAATCGAATATTTATTTTTACTTAACATGTATCTTTTCCGTACTAGGGCTGTAATTATTTTTTAACAACAAATCCTGAAGGAACATTTGTCCAGCTTAAAGTTTCTATTCTGATCTCAGGCTTGTCAGCAAAAAAATCGTCTACGGCTTTTGTCTCTCCTGGCCATTGTGGAATGCTATACTCGTCGAAGAGCATTATGCCTCCGCGGCTAAGGACCGGCCAAAAAGCTTCGAGGGCAGCTTTGGTTGGAGCATAGAGGTCGCAATCAAAATGGATTAATGAGAACCTAACTCCTGGATTATCTAGCACGAATTGAGCTGCGGTTTCTTCTAGCGGACCTTTGACTAGTTTTATTCGTGGTTTTTGTGGTATGAAGCGATCTTGATCAAAAAGTTTAATTGCATCAAGTAGTTCCTGATAAAAGTCTTTAGGGGAAAACTCACCAATATTTTTGTGTGCTGCGTCGTCGGCTTCGCCATCTTCTGGTGAGAACTGTGTAAAACCTTCCCAATTATCAAATCCCCATACCACTTTTGTTCTATCTCCGACACAGTATGATTCTAGCAAATTAGCCCACGTAAAAAGGCCCATGCCTCGAAATACTCCCAGTTCAGCGATATCTCCGGGGACAGTGAGTGTTTTTTTAAAAAATTCCGAATGTGCCAAAAATCTTTTCATCCATTGTCTTCGTCCTAAAACCATCCAGTGTTTCATTGCGTCTAGAGGGGTGAAATTATGTTTCTCGCAATGATCAGAAATTAATTCTTCAATTTTACTATCACTTAAAGTTTTCCCGTCTCCATCAAATTTATTAATCATTTGTCCTCTCTAGACTAAAAAGTTCGTATGCATCAAGGGGCTTTTCTTTAGCAATATTGGGAGTTACATATTGGTCGAAAAAGTCATCGTCCTCACCTAGCAGGCAGCGTGGGTGTGTTCCTTGAAACCACTTACTTGTCATCAAATCTTGTCTAGCTTGAATAAGTGATGTGTCTTTAATATTTCCAAGTGTATATTGGCAAAAGTTACACGGTAATATTTCACCGCTTGCTGTGACTGCCATGAAATATTTACCCGCAATGCATCGGTCCTTTTCCGAGAATTTATAAATATCTCTGCCGATATGACGTCGTCCGCTAGGTAAAAGGCCCTTACTAATATAGATGTTTTTTAAAAATTTAGCTTCGTCGGGGGTAATACGAATATCTTTTTTGCCTTCCCACTTGCCTACGGGCATTGCAACCTGAACGTCCACGCGAACATCAAGTTTCGATGCTATTTCTAATATTTTCTTAAAGTTAGCGTTCTGTAAAGAACCTCTGGTTACTACTGTTGAAATGGAAGAGTGTAAGCCTTCGGATTTTATGTTTTTAATGGCAGTAATTACTCGGTCATATGCTCCGGGCATGCGGTTCGCATCATGTTCTTTGGCAAAACCAGAGTCAAGACTCAACCCAATTTTGTCCACATCAAGATTCTTGAGCTTACGAATCATTTCGATGTCCATTTCCCATCCATTAGACATTACATTTATGTATGATTCTTGTGGATAAAGTAGAGGAATAAGTTTTTTTAATCTTTCAAAGTCTAGAATTGCCTCTCCACCCTGGAGTATATAGTGGGATGCTCCGAGTTGGTATGCTTCGTCGCAAAATGTCTTAAACTCGTTAATTTCAACTTCTGGGATATGCTTAAACGTTGAAGCATAGCAGTGCTCGCAATTCATGTTGCACTTGTTTGTGACATCAATCGCTATCATATGCAGATGGCCCCTGTTGGGGTCTTTTTCTCTTTTGTGAAGCTTTGGCTTATTTTCGTACATAATAATTGTGGTTGTTAAATTGTGTTATTGCAGTCAATGAAATGACTCCATTGTTATTGTGGATATTTAAATTCAATATCAGGACGAGTTTTCTGTAGTCTCGAACAAATATCGCGAGCTATACTATTTGGAAATGGTAAATATATCATGCTGTTTGCAGGTACCATTTTTATACTCATGACTACAGCGCCCATATGCTTTTTACCTGTTTGCGACAGATCTTCATCAACCCAAAAGAACGATTCGCGTTGCAATGAACTTGCAAGCCATGTACCAGATATTGCCGTTCCGAGAATGCCTATTTTGCGATTGCTATCAAAATCTTTTAGATCATCAAGTATATTTGTAAGCCAAGAATTGTGTCTATGAATTAGATCCATATTCTCTTGATAGTAATTAATAATTTTGGTTGGAGTATCAATATTGTCATCACGCTGTGCAAGTACCCCAATTTCTTTAGAGTTCCATGCATTGGAGGAAGCAATGATTTTAAATCCAGCTTGTCGCATAAGTTGCTCAAGCGTGCTCAATGTAAAATATGAGCAATGGTCAACGACAGCAAGGTCGAAGGGATTAACTTTCAGGTCGCCCGTCTGGATGAAAACAACTCCTCCATCATGCAATTTATCCTTGATAGAACGCAGCATTTCGACAGGCTCAAATAAATGTTCAATGACGTATAGCAGTGAAATAAAGTTAAATTTTTCATCAATTTTTTCGAAATTTTGTGTGTAATAATTGCAGGCTTTGGGGATGCTCATGATTTCTGAACGAAGATCTTCTTGTTGATCGCATCCAAACAAATCCCATCCATTATACATTTCAGAAAAACACCGTAAAAATTGCCCTTTACCACATCCTATATCTAGTATTTTCCCTGTCGCTGGGAGTGTAATTTCCTTAGAAAAAAGATTTAGTAGTCGCTTATTCCGGGATATTGGCATTCCATTATCGTAGACTAGTTGTTCTTTAGCTTCGCTCAATGGATATGAGTTGTATTCAGAGTATATATTGGCAACATCCTTCAGCCAACGTGAAGTCATTTTTTTTTGAATGTGTCCACAGTCGCGGCATATACAAAAGACTCCAGAGCAAGGCCAAGGGTTACAGTCAGATGTCACGCCTTTAAGTTGAATTTCTGGTAGTTCTTCTACTGATGGACTTAGGCAGAGTGAACACTTACGAATAGCATTGGACATTATATCCTTTTGTTGCGTTTTTTTCGACGTCAAAATTGCTCAGTTAACACATATATAATGTTCTTATTCATGTGTATTGGTTTCCTAAATGTTATTTTAGGATTATTATCTGCCTTAACATCTCTCTACGTACTTATATTTTCATGTGCTCCGAGTAGAGTGTCACGCCTAATTTTAAGCAGTTCTTCTTCTGTGATTCCCATGATGTCTGCTGTGTTTTTAATCTTTTCCGGCGTTTTAAAATTAATTCTATCCCATTCGTATGTCCGTAAAATGGTAAGGTCATTGATTGTAAATTCATCACCTTCAATTTGTCCTGAGTGCCATGAGATATTTTCTACAGAAAAATCTTTTTTAAAACTGTTGTGTTCAACACATAAGTCCCAAAGCTTCGTATGGCGCATGGGGACAGCCGCAAAAATTTTTGTGTAATCAGTTTCTAATTCTTCCGCATATGAAATGGTTTTACGGATTTCATCCCAAGTCTCCGTAGGAAATCCGACAATGAAAGCCGCACTAACGTATATACCTTTTTCCCTGGCAAGCTTGACCATTTTTTTAGCATGATCAAATTTGATGGGCTTACCGATGATTTCTTTGAGGACTCGTTGAGTCCCAGACTCTATCGAAATAGACATGTATTCGCAGCCGCTTCTGTGTATGAGGTCCATCAATTCTTCATCTAACATAAAAACAGCCGTAGCTATTGATGACCATGGCATTGCTAGGCCGCGATCAATCATCCCTTGCAAAATGTCAATTCCGCGCTGACGATCAGTAAATAAATTGTCATCATCAAAAATTAGTGACTTAATACCATAAGTTTCTTTGAGCCAAGCTATTTCATCTAAAACTGAATTTGCACTTCGGGGCCTAAATTTAAGGCCCATAATCTTTTTAACCTGACAGAAACAACAGTTTATAGGGCATCCTCTTGAACTGATGATCCTTGCAAAAGGAAAGGCTCTTGGACCATCAACGCTTTTTCTGGGGGCGCTGAGAGTATATTTTTCATAATCTATTAGGTGGTATGCTGGTAACGGAAAATCATCCAAGTTCTGAACGAAGTCAGCTCTACCATTATTAATAATTTTGCCATTTTGTTTATATACAATACCTTTTGCAGGTAATGGCCCATTTGATAGAAGGTGCTTTATAAGATCGGTAAAAGCGACCTCTCCTTCTCCATAAATGACATAATCAATATTATCATCTTCAATGGCAGTCTCAGGGTCAACTGTCGCATATACTCCACCTAGAATAACTGATGCTTTTGGGAGTAATTCTTTGGTGATTGCAGCGCATCTATGTCCGGCTGCAGCGAATTGATCCATTAGGACTGTAAGTCCAACCACATCTGGTTTCAATTGTAACAATTTGTCTTTAAATTGTTCTTCCGTTAAATTTTCAGCATAAGCATCAAGGATAGTTACATCGTAATCATTCTCAATAATCGCAGCTAATAAACAAAGGTTATATGGTATGATGTGCCAGAGTATTCGCTCATCATCGGCAGCCCAGTTATAGTTGGGAATAATTAAACAAACTTTGGATTTATTCATGGTTATTTCTCCTTGGGATCTTATTAAGTTGCGGCGTCGTATGAATTTTTTAATTTTTTAATTAATTCTTTTATTCTAGGAAAGTGCCAATCAATTGTTGTTTCAGTGCCGCTTGCTTCTAAGGAAGAAAATTTCGGAGTGTAGCTGATGTTAAAGTCTTTACTGCATCCTTTCACAATGAGAGTTGTGTCAAATCCAAATTCCATACATAAGGCCTTTGCGAAATCATAATAACTGACTTCCTCTGGCGGAGAGCAGTGGTAAACATTTGTTTTCCTTTCTTCCATTAATCTGCATGTAACAAATGCCGCGTCATTGACCATGACTGGGGCAATAGATAAATCCGTGAATGCTGTAATGCTTTTGCCGTTAACCAATGAAGTTATCCAGTCGAAAATAAGCCCAGATTTATACTCTAGGAGTTTCGAGTATCTTATAACCAGCGCGTTGTTTTTGCTATTTAGCAGGTAGTTTTCCACCTCGACTTTTTGCGATCCGTAGCTTGTTTCAGGGGACGTCAGTTCGCTGCATTTTGCGAACTGAACATCTCCATTAAAAACAGCGGTACTCGATGGGAAAACTATTTTTGTTCCTTTTTTCATCAAACTATTCGCAAGCTGGACAGTGTTCGTAACATTTACTTTGTAAGCTTCAGCATTTTCTTCACATGCTTTATAGCCTGTCACTGCGGCCGCAATTACAGCCCAATCACTTTTGGGGAGATTGCTAATGTCGGGCGTATGACTCAAGTCGAGTTGAAGCTTTCGATCTGTTTTACGAGAAGTTACAAATATATTGTGCCCTCGATCTCTAAAAACCTTGGCCAAGTTTTTGCTAAATGTTCCTTCACCAACAATTAGTATGTCCATAATGTACTCTGTAAAATGCGTTAGACGAAGACTAAATGGTTTGGATCAGCTCCTAAGTACTCATGGATCAGCATGTTTTTGGCATTTGACATACAGTGATGGTTGCAATCTCTACTGGGCATAATATTAAAGAATTTATCGCGTCCATCGTACCAAACATCTTTGAATCGTTGATCTTTTATTGAACCTAGTACTCCACAGCCGAGATTGTAGGCTTTGTCATGGCAGGAGTATATTCTCTGATCTGCTCCAATAATTGGCAGTATTTGTAGATATGGACACCAGTCATAGTTTTTTTTGAAATCTTCACCGCTATAGTGATAAGCGTCGAATACTTCGAAAGAATCGTCTGCAAGTTCTTGCATTGCGCGCTGAGCTTGGGCTTTAATTGTTTCGAATATAGGAGCATGATATGCATTGTTTTCTTTGCCGCTATTACTAACAACGCAATTTGAAAATTTGATGCTGTTAACACCTAAGTCTTTAACTTTTTTGGCCATTTCAAAAACATGGTCAGCGTTATCTCTGTTAATAATGTAATTGACCCCTAAGAAACATTTTCCGCCAAGTTTCTGGAAATTTTCAATGTTTGTCATGACTTTTGAGAATTCATCTTCAGGAACACTTCTGAATTTAGCATAGCTTGGGCCATCCCATCCATCCATGGATACACGTACCCATGTTCCATGCTTGGCAAAGACTTTAGCTGCTTCTCCTTTTAGTAATGCCCCGTTTGTTAACGAGGCAATGCTTATTCCTCCATCAACGAGTGATTGTGCAGTCTCAGCTAAATGTGGATAGCAGAAAGGCTCGCCGCCTCCACTGAAAGTGACCGCTTTAACTCCCATCTCAATGCAATCTTCAACTATTTCAGCCATTTTGTTTGACGGTATCTTATCTTTAATCACCATGTCTTGCCCAAGCTGCATGGTTTCATCACGGTAAGCACAGTATGAGCAATTATGGTTACATACATTCGTAGGTTTAATACGGATGTGGATTGGTGCTTTTATCTCTTCAGAATCACGTGTGAGAGAATCTATTTTTTCTTGATAGTGGAAAACCTTAAGACTTGTGTATAGCTTCATTAGAACCTCTTTAGTTATTGAATAAAGTTTTAAAAAATATAATTTATTAAGTTTGGTGTCTCTGTGCCACTTTACTGTAGAACTCTTACAATTAGAGAGTTAAAGCTATTCAGTTGTAAGCAATATTCGTTCCACAGTTGGAGCTTCATACTTTCTAGAAATATAATAAACCGCCACAACCTGCCCTTTAGAATTCAAAGCCAAATCTCCGTATCCCCCGTGAAATCGTCCACCTTTGTACCATGCAAGAGTTTCGGGCCAACTCCATGTTTCGCCGTGATCCCGTGATATGGAAAGGGCTACGCGGCATTTGCGATTCTTACGGATCATGCCCCGGTAAATCATCAGGATGGATTCGTCCGGCATAAGTAATAATGCCGGGGCTTCGCCATAAAGTCCGATAGGCTCAGGGGCGGACCATGTGAGTCCGTCATCATCCGAATGTGATTTAAAGATTCCCTCGTAACATGGCTGTTGTCTTATCAATGCGACAATTCTGCCGGATTTTAGACGTACAATGGACGTTTCATTCAGTCTGTAATTCTGGTCGCTGAATTTGAACATGAATCCTTTGTCAGAAAATTCCATGGTTTCTGGATCGAGTCTGAATGTGCCGCTTCCCTGTCCGTTATAAAACGTCCCTATTAATTTTGTGCCGTCGAGTGTGGGAATTAAATGTCCGAAGGATGCCCATTCTCCCGGAGGTAGATTGAGCGGTTTCCGCTCTTGAAACGTAACGCCGCCATTTGAGCTGAGTGATAAATAGTTTTCTCTCAGCTCGGAGGAATGCGTGCGCGTAATTAACGCAACGCGGTTGTCGCCCAGTGCCGTGACAAGTCCGTCATGCTCGTTCGTGTGATCCGTGGCGTGGTTGATGACTAATTCAGGCTGGTCAAAATTTTGTCCATCATCACTTGAACGAGTGGTGTAAACATCCCCCGCCATTCCGTGATCCATGACGTTGCGCAGACTTGGGTGGATGTTTACAGCTCTACGAAAGCCTACAAGTAAGTCGCTTCCGACCTTTGTTATGGTCGGGAAGGATTGGTAGCCATCCCATTCAAGCGGTGTGATACGTTTGGTATCTAGTATTTTTACTGAAAGTTTTGGGCGCTTCATATTGCTCATGAACAGGCTTTAAGAATGGTATCAAGTGCTTTGGCGCAGGAATCAACCTGCCGTTCTGTCATTCCGGGATGTAACGGTAGAGTCATAAGTCCTTCGTAAGCTTCTTCTGCAACCGGGCAAAGTCCGGTCCCTGTTTTGAAATTATTCATATAATATGGATGATAATGCACAGGTATGTAATGAACATTAACGCCGAATCCCTGGTTGCGCATTTCTTCAAAGGCAGCTTTTCTCTTGTGAGCTGGAACTTTTACAACATAAAGATGGAAGGCATGCTGAACGCCTTTTTTAATTCTAAGGGGGGTAATCTCGTAATGATTTAGAAATAGAAATCTGTATTTGGCTGCATATTTACGGCGTATTTCTAAAAAATTATCCAGCTTTTTTAGCTGGCTGAGCCCAAGAGCGCACTGGATGTCAGTTATGCGGTAGTTATATCCTAACTCCTGCATCTCGTAGACCCATGTACATTTTTCTAAGCGGGCGGAGGCATCAATATTAATACCGTGACTGCGGAAAGATCGCATTCTTTTAGCTAGTTCTGGGTCGTCCGTAAGAGCCATTCCACCTTCACCTGTGGTTATGTGCTTTACTGGGTGAAAGCTTAGTACAGAAATATCAGCTAGCGAACCGGCTGTGTTGCCGTCTTCATCTTTTGCACCGATAGAGTGGCAGCAGTCGCCTACAAGCTTGAGATTGTGCGCTTCACAAATGGATTTAAGAGCTTTGTAGTCGCAAGTCTGCCCAGCGTAATCGACAGCAATGATTGCTCGTGTTTTTTGTGTTATTTTCTGGATAACGCTTTCGGGGTCTATGAGTAGGGTGTCCGCGTTAACATCTGCAAAAACCGGAGTTGCGCCCATGTACACTACGCAGTTTGCAGAGGCGGCAAAGGTCAGTGGGGAGACGATGACTTCATCGCCGGGCTTGATTTCAAGAGCATGCATTGCTGCGTGTAGAGCTGCCGTTCCACTTGAAACTGCAACAGCTTCTTTTACTCCGATGTACTTTGCTACACCGTTTTCAAAATCTGTGACAATTGGGCCAGTTGTAAGCCAATCTCCGCGCAGGACTTTAACTACTTCGGAAATATCATCTTCATCAATAATATGCTTGCCGTAAGGAATCATTTTTTACACCAGATTAAGTAAGTCTTCTTTGCTGAGCCACTTATCGTTGTTGTCAGAACTGTATTCAAAATCCTCTGCTACGGCTAACCCTGAACAATGTGATTTTGCTCGCTCAAAAAAGCGGTAAGCAGGTTGAATTATGTAATAATCTTCAAACTCAAAAGTGTTGCGTGCCTCGTTCATGGGAACCATGATTTCGTGCATTTTTTCGCCCGGTCGTATCCCCGTAATATTC
The DNA here is from genome assembly GCF_000711735.1 of Maridesulfovibrio frigidus DSM 17176. Classification (NCBI taxonomy): domain Bacteria; kingdom Pseudomonadati; phylum Thermodesulfobacteriota; class Desulfovibrionia; order Desulfovibrionales; family Desulfovibrionaceae; genus Maridesulfovibrio; species Maridesulfovibrio frigidus. Next base: position 305,036 of record NZ_JONL01000002.1, on the reverse strand, counting down.
ATTTCACATTCAGGGCAAAGGGCTTTTGCCATATCGTCTACGCGCATGCTTGGTAATTTTGGAATGAAAATTTCGCCCCCTTGCATCACTTCAAGGCTGTTGACGACAAATTTAATTGCGTCATCAAGGGTGATCCAGAAGCGGGTCATGGCGGGATGGGTAATGCGTACTGTACCGGTTTCTTTTGCTGCCAGAAAACGAGGGACAACGCTTCCTCTGCTGCCAAGTACGTTACCATAGCGGACCACTGCAAACCTTGTTGAATCCTGTCCTGCATAACTGTTGCCGTTAATGAAAAGTTTGTCTGAGCAGAGCTTCGTAGCGCCATATAGATTTACTGGATTGGCGGCTTTGTCGGTGCTGAGAGCTATTACACGAGATACTTGTTTATCAATTGCAGCCTCAATAATATTCTGAGCCCCGAGGATGTTGGTCTTAACAGCCTCATAGGGGTTGTATTCACAAGCTGGAACTTGCTTTAAAGCTGCTGCGTGGATGACAATGTCGATTTTATTGAATGCCCTGCGCAAGCGGTCCGCGTCGCGCACGTCCCCGAGGAAATAGCGCAAGCAAGGGTAATCTTCAGGAGAAAATTTTTGCTGCATTTCATGCTGTTTAAGCTCATCTCTGCTGAAAATAACAAGCCTTTTGGGATGATATTTGTTTAGTGTCATTTCAACAAATTTCTGACCGAAGGAGCCTGTCCCACCAGTTACTAAAATTGATTTGTCATTAAACATTTATACGCTGCCTGTTTTTGAATTCGGCTTAATGCTGAATCCGGTAGAAAAATTATATTGATCATCGCCACATGCCGAATTAGTGCACGTTTCATCCATTTCCTGCATAGAAAAGGATACCCGCACAAATGGAGAAGGCGTCGTTTGACGGCATGTTAACATAGCAATAAATGCATGTTCTCGCATTATGGGAGTAATTTCGAGAGATCTTTCTTCTCCCCCAAGGACCAAAGATGAATTGGTCATTCCCGTTGCTTGGGAGGACGATACCAAAAAAGATACATTATTGCTATGGTCAAAGGTTTTCCCTTTTAAGGAGAAAGTCTCGCTTTTCCCTCCATTTGCGACTTTGTAGAACAGTCCATCCGATCTTAACTGGTCGGTCATTAAAGTAATGTGTCCAAGCCTGATAATTCCTTGTGGTCTTGCTGTAAAATTGAATCGGTAAAGTATATCAATCTGCGGCTTGTCCTTGTGGATTCTAACGGCCTTATCAAGGTGTCCCTGATGAATTTCAATGCCGCATGAAATTTGTGTGTATTCGTCCAGTTCCAATATCTTGGGCGCGATGTTGCAAAGATCCGTTTCCTTCGGACTTCCGGGCCCCTCAATTATCAGATGACCGGAAAAGAAGTCCGCGCCCAAATCAATATCATTAAAATAGCCATGTTCCTTCGTTCCGAACAAAGGGATATGACCGTGATCAGCAAAGCCGGCTTTGTGTATAGCCAGCCCTTTTGCCGTGTTTAAAGTAACTGTTGTCGATGGTGTTTCGATGGATAAAAGGCGTCCCTTGTGGTTAGAATTGTCACCTTGAACATCAAATTGCGGACCTCCTACCGAAGCTCCAACTGACTCTGCTAGTTTGCTCAGCCTTTGAGTCATACTATTAAATCTGCCTTGCGTAATATGTGTTCGGAAATCACTGGACCAGCAAAAGCAAAGCTCCTGCCATTTTTCTTCTGTAGAGGCGATAGACTGATCTGCCTTTTCCAAAATGGCGGCAATGGCGCGGCATAGCGAGTTTATAAAAAAGTCATTCTTTCCGCTTACCGCCCAGCGGGTTAGATTATATTTGCTCTGTTTTTTTACAGGCACAGGCTGCTGGGCTGAACTTAAAACTAGTTCTCTTCCTGCATGCTTGTGATCAAGGTCGTTCAAAACTTGAGAAGGCAAGTAAAAATTATGGTTCCTATCGCGCAGAGCATTAAAAGCTTTTGAAATACGATTCCATTCGCTTTCCTCGCTTGGTACCGCTTCGGTTTTGTATCTCCCCGGTCTGAAATCAAATATTTCTGCGTCGTTACCATAAATGGGCAGCCAGCCGTCGCCTGTACCCATGTTCTCTATATAATCTAGGTACTCAGGTAATTCCAAGTCGCCATGTACGAGGCGTTGCAGCTTCTGGAATATCATGGAGCGGCTCCATATAATGGGGATAGATTCCCCGAAAACTCCTAGCGCCCGTTGCGGGAAATGTTGAAGTCGAGCGTCCCAATTTTCTGCAAAGCGGGCAGGATTGTCATAATCCATGAATACGCCTTCGTATCCGGCCTCGAGGTAATGAGCGACAAGGCCCGCGGACCATGCTTGCTCATTCACGAGCGCAATTACGGGAGTTAGGCCTAAAATTTCTTGATATACTTGGTTGCCGATTCGAAGGTTTGCTTTATTCACAGATGCTGGAACAAGAGGGCCGATTACCTGCCCATATCCGCTACCTATGAATTCACATTTTTTGGAATTAAGCAGGCTGCTAAATTTGTCGATCCATGCCGGATCAAGCTTTTGGATTATTTCAAGAGTTATGGCTGACGCTTCAATCCCAAGTGGAAAAGCTTCATCTTCGATGAGTCTTAATAAAGGCCAATAGCAACGTTCTATGACTTCAGGCCTGCTTTCTACCGGAATGGAGGAGAACATCAGATTGAGATGAAATATCGCAAAATGTTTCATGACTAAATTTTGTTTGTAGTTATTTTGATGCAGTTGACGGCTTTTTGGGCGGCTATAAGCGCATTCTCACGAGTATCTGCAACTGCGATTACTACTCCTGCGCGGGCAGGGTGGCTGGTTGTCGGAGGAATGGTTTCGCCTATCTCACATCTTATTTCAACCATGCGGAGCCCTTCAATCTTTTTGGCTTCTTCTACTCCGTCAATGGCGACAACTTTGCCGTGCTCTGGGAATAGGTAGCGCTGGGCGACCCCTTTTTGATACTCAGGAATCATTTCTTCGGGCGCGGGCGTTTCTCCCATGGCCAGTTTGATTGCTACTCCTACAAAATCCACTCCTGTATTCCACGGTATTTCGTGCGAGCAAAAATATCCACCCGAAAGTCTAGCCGCCATTTCAATAACGTATGGCTTCCCGTTGTGAACGACCATGTCCCCTTTTGCGACACCGTGATCAACACCAAGAGCTATCGCTGCTTTTCCGGAAAGATCTTTCACCGCTGCTTGGATGTCATCCGGTAGAAAGGACGGTAGCTCTCCACCATTTTCGATTATGTGGGGCGCAAACTTATCTAAAAATTCGTAGTTTCTATCTGAGAATCCGGGCGTGTAAGCCTTTCCACATACCACAAAACCTTCGGTGCTGATCTGTGGGCCATCAAGGTAGCTTTCCACCATGACGCGTTTCGTGGGAGACTCGTTTTGCGCTTGTTCAAAGGCCCATTCAGAGGCGGGCATTTTATCTGACCCATAAGTTAGCCGTAACACTCCTCTGGCTCCGCGGCTGTCCACAGGCTTTATCACAAGGGATTCTTTGCGCTCGCTAAGGATTTGCTCCAATTCTTCGGCGCTGAATATCTCTTTATACCAAGGAATGGGTACACCCACTTCTTTGAAGCGATCTTTCATAGCAAGCTTATCGGTGGCAAGGGCTGCAGTTTCTGTGCTGACTGCGCGCAATCCAAACTCTTTTGCGACAGCCGCAACTGTATGGGGAGCGTCAACAGCCGCGCACATAACGCCATCAGGCTTGGCCCCTTTTGCCGCCCATATTTTAAGAGCAGCGACCGTTTTTTCGGGAGTATAAACGCATCCGATGATAGATTCATCTGCATGTTCAAAGCCGGGCGCGTCTGGGTTCAGGTCAGTGGCTACCACGTATATACCCATTTGCTTAGCCCTGGTTATGGTTGGGATAGTTTCAAGTCCTGCTCCGACCATGATTAAAATCTTTTTCATTTTTTATTCCGGTTTTTGGCAGACCATAAAAGTGTTTTGCCCCTTTGAGTCGTCTGGGAAAATGACTCGTCCCTGTTTAATTCCGATAATTTTATGAATGTCAAAATATCTGGAAGCAAGCTCCGTAATTTCATCTATAGAAAATTCCCTGCGGTGCTGAGAGTTAACCGGAATGTGTCCTAGGCTGTTTTGCGGTGTACTTAAAATAAGGAATCCTCCGGGCTGTAGCACTCGGTACATTTCCGCGAAATATGGAACGGGATCAACGTGCTCTACCGTTTCAAAGCTTGTGACCGCATCAAAGGAGTTGTCTGCAAAATCGAGCGCTGTTGCATCGGCTGTTTGGAAAAAAAGATTGTCAGGATTCTCACTGGCTGCCGCCGCATTTTTCACCGTTTCTGCGTCAAGGTCAGCTGCGATAACAGAAGTTGCTTTACCTGCTAGCATGCGCGCTCCGTATCCGGGGCCGCAAGCGCAATCTAGTATTTCTGCTTGCGGAGTGATAAAATCAAGCGCAAGTTCATAGTGGAAAGTTAGCTGATCGCCAGCTTTGATGCCTTCGTTTTTACCCACCAGCATTCTACCTTCAACGTATACTCCCTCTGCAATTTTACGGCATGTTTTAAGCCAAGAGTCTGCAACATGGGGGTAGTCTGTGTAGTGAGCTGATTTGAAATTGTCAGTGTTTTTGAACATGAAAAATTTTGGATGGATCTTGAAAATTCCAGCGTCCGGTAATTCGCTGAGCATGGCAGATACTTTTTTCAGTGCGCTCAGTCTGTATACATCTGAGGTGAGCTGTATTGGAAAATCGTCCGGCATTTTCATGCAGTCCAAATTGTTTTGTTTAGCAGATTCCAGCATGGAGGCACCGTGTTTCGGTAACCATCCAAAATGCAGACCATCTACACGAAGAACCAGAGTGTCATCCTCCAAACCTTCAAGAGCCGCGATCATGCGACCTAATGGACTGGCATCGAATCCGTAGTAGACGCTTATTGTATTGTCTGGAAACATAGACGGAAGATCATCCAAGCGTCCGCCCCTATCGAATTCAGGCGCAATTATTCTAATGTCCGCATTAGGAAATTCTTTCAACCCATTCTCAATAGTAATGGCTACAACCGGGCGGCCGTCAATTTCGTTCATGCACCAGTCCGGTGCTCCGCTCCATGCTCTGGATGCAGCTTGTACTAGGATTATGGGAGTGGTTGTTTTATCCTTATGCATGTTTAGAGTAGTTCCTTTGCGTATTTACGCAGAAAGTACGAGCTTATTGGGGTTTTAAACTGGCTATTATATTTAGAAACGTTGAAAGAAGAATGATATCTTTTTTGAAGTTCAAGATCTTCAGGGAGGACCTGCCAAGTTCCTTCCACCCTGTGATGCATTTCTTTGACGGCTTCCATAAGTTCATCTTCCGTATTGTCGATAAGTTCTATGTCGGAATTTGCATATCTTTCTATGGGCCAAAGACCAATGCCTGACTCAACAATTTCTTTAACTTTCAAGAATCGTTTCTTTTTTTTAGACCAGTGAAGTTTGAATAAAGCTTGATCTTCTGGAGAGCAATATTCAATTATTTCAAGTCGTACAACATTAACTCGAAGGCAAGGAACTCTAAATACGTTCGCTACTTGTTGTACGCCGCTTTGGATTCCTACGAAAAACTTACATTTTGCCGTCAGGTAAATGTCCATAAAGTCCGAACGTTTTCCACTTGTGGCATAATCGACGAAGTTAGGGTGATTTACTTGTAAAGGTTCTTTAACAATGCTCCCCATTCGTAAAACGTTGTAGTTCAAGTTAAGAAGCTCTTCTACTCCTGACTTAAAACAGTTTATTTCCATGTCACGACAGTCTTGCATGTCTGAATCATTAAAAACCGGAAAAGATTGCTCGAGATATGCAGAGTCACGTCCAAAAATGCATACATGTTTTTGGGATTGATTTAGCCCCATAGATTCCATTTCCCTCTGGGCACGTTCTTCTTGTTCTGAAGTAAATTCAATATGGTTTTCAGTTTGTTGAATTACACATTGGGAGTCTCGAACTGGTTTCATCACCTGAGTGTTCAAAATTACTTCGTGCTCAGGGGTGAGATTAAATCTGCGGAGTGCATCAAGAACATATTGGTTTTTGGCCGAAATATTCATTTGCAGAGAGTACAACTGTGCAAGGGTTTTGTTGGCAACTTTTCCATCTTTGAAATAGAAAAGGTCATACTTCTTGTTGTGATATCCGAGATCTGCTTCAGATAAGTATATTTCGCATTCTAAGGCTAGATGGCCTAGGCGACTTGAATACAATTCTCCTGCCCGAATTTTGATAAAAGGCTTGGCAGCCTTAACCAAAAGAGCAATTGCTCCCAAACCAGCCCATTTTGCGATTTCTTTTACTAGAGAAGGGGTTGGTAATGAGTCCGTTACGGATTCGTTATTTCTAACAGATATTTTGATTTTAATATCTTTGAAATTTGAATAGAATTTAACTGCATGGACCACATTATCATGATCATACGTCAGTCCACAGACTATGACGACCTCATCCGGCCTAAAAGCACACATTACTTTTACAAGCGGCCAGAGGAAAGGGTGGAAAGAACCTCTAAAATAGGTCGCACTCGGAACATTGTAGCCGTTTAAGTCTCTGTACGGTACAAGGATATGTGTTTCATTATTGGTATGATCAACACTTTTTAAGTATTCTTCAATATGGCTGTGCTGAGCGCAACCTATGATGAGTAACTTCTTTTTTCTATGTGTAGGCATAGGTGTAGCTCTGCTTAAAGTTTCCGGCTAACAGCCTTGCGCACTGCCTTAACAATATCATCCGGCATTAGCCCGTATTCTTTTGCAAGGTCTTCCGGCTCGCCGGATGCTCCGAAAATGTCGTTTACAGCTACGCGTTCAACTGGAGCAGGGCAGCCTTCGCAGACTATTTCCATAACAGCTCCGCCGAGTCCACCGTACTTGTTGTGATCTTCACAGGTAACGATTGCGCCTGTCTCTTTTGCGGCTTTGATTACAGCGGCTTCGTCCATGGGTTTTAGCCATGACATATTTAATATGCGGCAGGATATTCCTTCTTTTGCAAGAACGTCCGCAGCAATAAGTGCGCGGTGAACCATAACGCCCACAGCCATAATGGTTGCATCGGTTCCTTCGCGGAGAACCTGTGCTTTGCCGTGTTCGAAAATTGTGTTTTCGTCAAAAACATTCGGCAGTGGACTGCGCCCTGTTCTCAAATATAATGGTCCCGTATTATCGAGCAAATATGGCATCACGGCCTTAAGTTCTATTGGGTCGGCAGGGGAGACCACGCTCATCTTAGGAATGCTACGATAAATGGCGATGTCTTCGAGTGCCTGATGAGTTGCCCCATCTGGACCAACATCGAGTCCTAAATGGCTGGCTGCTATTTTTACATTGAATTCCGGGTAAGCGATGGAGTTACGAGCCTGTTCAATAGCGCGCATGGAAGCAAAAACTGCATAGCAAGTAACAATCGGGATAATCCCTGATTCTGCGAGACCTGCCGCCATTGAGAACATGTTTTGCTCTGCAATTCCGCACTGGATGAATCTGTCTGGATAAGCTTCGCGGAAATGGTAGGTTCCGGTTCCGCCGGCTACGTCTGCGTCAAGAACTACGAAATCGTCACGCTCTGCCGCGAGCTCAGTTAATACTTTACCGAAGGCGTCTCTCATATTTTCCATTATATTAACTCCTCGCATCCGCATTCACGCATGGCGCATTCTCTTTCTTTTCCGGTGGGGCAGAGGCTGCCGTGCCATTTTGGTACATTTTCCATGTATGAGATTCCTTTACCCTTAATGGTATGCGCGATGATCATGGTCGGCTTGCCTGTCATGGCTCTAGCACGGGTAAATGCGTTCTCAATCTCGCGGAAATTATGACCGTCAATTTCTATCACGTGCCATCCGAAAGCTTTGAACTTATCATTCATAGGCTCAATGGCAGTGATGTTGGTATTCAGGTCGTCACTTTGAAATTTATTGTAATCGACGATGGCAACCATGTTGTCTAGCTTCTGATGCGCTCCGAACATGCACCCTTCCCAGATCTGGCCTTCGTTGAGTTCTCCGTCACCAAGCAGCGCATATGTACGGTTCTTCCGGCCTGCTCTTTTGGCTCCGAGAGCACAGCCGAGTGCAAAAGAAAACCCCTGTCCGAGTGAACCTGAGTTGAATTCAACTCCCGGAGTTTTCAAACGGTCGGGATGTCCTTGCAGTATTCCGCCCGCGTGGCGCAATGTCTTGAAAGCTTCCTTAGAGAAAAATCCTTTTTCCGCTAATGCGGCGTAAAGAGATAGGCAGGAGTGTCCTTTAGAAAGAATGAATCTATCGCGCTCGGGATCGTTCATATTTTCAGTGGAGTAGTTCATTTCATTGCAGTAAAGCCAACTTATGATTTCTACACATGATAACGATCCGCCCGGATGGCCTGATCCTGCATGGCAGTTCATGATGATGATTGACTTTCTTAATTCTGCAGCAAACTTTTCAAGTTCGTCATACTTGGACACGCTCATTGTTTCTCCTGTCGATCTTTTGAAAACTGAATGGTTCAATTTGCAGTCTGAACTCGTTTAGAAATAAAGTCCGCCATTAACGTTGATCGTTTGTGCGGTGATATAAGAAGAGTCGTCGGATGCTAGGTAGACTACAGTGTCTGCTACTTCTGTCGCAGCTCCGAATCTCTTCATAAGTACATTTTCAGCGGCTTTTTGAACAGCCGGATTCTTGAGCCCTTCGTCTGCCATTTCGGAAGCGATAAGGCCCGCTGAAATGGTATTACAGCGGATGTTCCACTCTGCTCCAAAACGTGCGGCAACCTGTCCGAGGGAAATTAGTCCCGCCTTACTTGCTGCGTAATGTGCGGTCCGGGGTCCGCCATACTGTCCGCTGACAGAACCAATGTTTATGATGCTACCTGCGCTACTTTTTTTGAGCAAATCAAGGCAACGCTGTGTACAAAGGAATGGTCCTTTGAGATTCACGTTTAAAATTTTATCCCAATCGTCAGAAGTAATCTGGTCAAAATCTGTAGGGTTGTTAATTCCAGCGTTGTTGACCAGAATATCTAACCGTCCTTCTTTACCTGAAATATCTTTAACTACAGCTTCAACAGAAGCTGCATCACTTACTTCAAGCTTGAGGGCGCGCGCTTTGCCACCGTTTTTAATTATGGATCCGACAGTTTCATCCGCACTTGCGCTGTCCGAAACCCATGTGAGAATTACTTCCGCTCCGTTCTCAGCAAGTTTGGTGGATATGGCTTTACCAATTCCTCGTCCGCCACCTGTGACCAATGCTATTTTATTTTCTAGTCTACTCATTTAAATTTATTCCTTTTCGCTATTCTTTTGCGCAATTACAAGTACGGTTCGTCCCATTCCGGCCTCGGCAAAACAGCTGTAAAGTTTATCTAAAAAATCTTTGTTACCGGACTTGGTAAGTTTCAGTTCAAGCTCTTTACGCATGGCATGGCATTCACGCCCGAGCTTTGGATCATCCAGATAATTTTTCCCCATAAGCAGGAACAGTTCCATCGGAAACGAAATGTCTGAATGGCAGGGAGTAAATCCTACACGGGAGAGTAACCCTTCGAGGGACTCTTTATCAAAGTAATTAAGGTGATGGGGAGGAGCCACCCACCATGGGCGCACATCCATGTCTTCATTAAGAATCTTTTGGATGGGAGTGTATTCGTTTGGTACGCCGACAGCAATAAGTCCCCCCGGACGCAGAACTTGATTACATAGATCAAGCATGTCCTGCGGAGATGGCAGATGCTCCATGACATCGCCTAAGTGGACAACATCGAAAAGTTCCAGACTATCCGCACATTCTTTATCGAATACAGAACACGCAACATCAAGCCCTTGCGAGCATGAATAATCAGCCGCCTTATCGGATGGCTCGATTCCTTTTACAGTCCATCCGCGTTTTTGCGCCTGCCCGAGTAAGAATCCGTTACCGGAACCAATATCAAGAAACTTACCTGTTCCGCCTAAAATTTTTTCCAGAGTGGCGAGACGTGCATCATTGACGCTTTCAAGCCATTCTTTATCTTCTAGCTGATGCTCAAGCATGAGCGGCTTATCTTTAACATGGTAATCGTGTTTATAAATCTCACGCAATTCATCTTCGCTAGGGATTGGTATTATATGCTTGAAACCACAAGTGGTGCAGTCGATTACATCAAAATCGTCCATGCTGTGTAGTACTGCACCTTTGTGTTCTTTCCAGCTTTTTACATCGCTCACTATTTAAGCTCCAGTCTCTTCAGTATGGCTGTGCAAATGTTTGATGAGCCGTCTCCAATGCCTAGTTTCTCAGCATTGGAACTCATTTCAGACCGTAGATTCGCACTGGAAATAAGTTTGTGCAGATTTTCGATCAAAATTTGTTCACTGACAAGGTCATATCTGCCGAGTGAAATGGCTGCTCCTGCATTATGCAAGGCGGATGCCGAGCGTTCATGATCATCCGTTAAGCAGATCAATAATTGCGGAGTCTTACATGCGGCAAGCTCATATGCCGTCATGCCGAAAGATGCCACTGCCATGTCACTTTCCAGCATAAGTTCAGCCATTTCTTTTACGCCAGTGATTAGTTTTACTTTGTCACCGAGTTCTAAGGATATCCCCTTGATTTTGTCCAGATTTTTGAACATGGGGCCGACTATTACTTTTGCATGGAATGGCTCATTTAAAGATCGTAAAGCTAGCAAAATTTTAAGGGTAAGCTCAGCTGGGTCGCTTCCACCTGCGGTGATCAGCATTTCAGGCTGCGCAGAGGGTTTTGGGTGATGCGCAGGGCTAGCGCAGTTGGCAAATTCTTTGCGCAAAGGAATGAAGTCCCAATCACAAAATAATTCGCCAGCATAGTTTTCCCAATCAAGTTCTTTTACTTGCGGGACGGGCGGGTAAAAAGCCAAATCAGATTTAATTCTATTGGGCGTGGGATCATCGAGAGTGCAAATTAAAACGTTCTTACTTGATGCATCTGCAAAGAATGAATCTTCGAGCGGGATGAGTAAATCAAGAACTACTGCGGCTTCGTTTGAAAATTTGTAACTGCTAAAACAAGCCTCGTTAGCCACTTCGATAACTTCAAATCCGGCTTCGGATATTTTGTTTCGTGCAGTTTCGCTTCCTCTGAATACAAAGATACAGTTGCGGCTGTGTTCTTTAAATTCTGCGGCGAGTGCAAGGCATCTACTAACGTGCCCAAATCCTCGTTCTGGTGAGCCTTCACAGAAGAAGAGTATATTGCCGTGTGGGTTGCTTTCGCTTTCCACTTGCGATGTGCAGGATTGATCTTTTGAAGCTGGTTTATGCATCTGTTGCGAAGGCCTTGTAGAGTCGCTCGGCAATTTCCCAATCTTCAGGAGTATCAATGTCTACCGCCATATGGCGCGGTAGGAAATAAGGCAGGTTCAACCCTTCTGTTCTATCTGCGGGAAGGTCCGTTAATTCGTGCCAGTAAAATTGAGCAGCATCGTGGAAAAATGTAGGAAGATCTTGCGATCTACTTTGGCTGTATTCGGGGAAGGCATATGTCACGCCGCCCTGTTCATTAAGCTTAAAGGAGCGCAGTATCGGGTATGCAAATTCGGTCACGCCCAGAACACAGTTCGCCTTTTTCTCGCGCAGGAGCTTATATCCACCGCGAATACTCTCAGCCGTGACAAAAGGATTCGCGTAAAATTGGCAATATCTTTCGGGATCGCCAAGGTTTTCCCGCACCCAGTTAAGGGCATGTTCTATGACTGGCGCTGTTGCAGCAAAATCATCTGCAAGCTCAGCCGGACGCATGAAAGGAACTTTCCCGCCATATTCTCGTACTACTTCTGCAAACTCTTCGCTGTCTGTGCTTACTATAATATGGTCAAAAAAACCGCTGTCACGGGCGGCCTCAATGGCATAGGCAATTAGCGGCTTCCCTAGAAAAGGACGGATCGATTTTTTGGGAATACGTTTACTACCCGCGCGAGCGGGGATGATTGCGACCTGCATATCTATTGTCCCGCTGTTGTGAAAGTTGCCTGAGCTGAAACCCAATCTTCTTCGAAATCGACTTCGATACATTTGTGATCAGAGATGTCTACGGGCTTAATCTGAACACCGTCCTGAATTATCATCTCAATGGCTTTTTCGAAGTAATCGTTATCATCGCATTTGCGAAGTGCTTCTGCGTAAGTTTTGAGGTCGCGCTTGCGGATCATATTGATGCCGACCGCTTCGCCTTCTGCGTTTAGGACTTCTTTGGAAATTTCGTTGATGTATCCTTGTTCATTACGGGTATATTTAACTTCTTCTTCGCCGCATGATTTGCGGTCAACACAGACGAAATTATCATCTTTAATGCTGAGAATCTCACGAATAATTGCTTTATCAAATACAACGTCTCCGTTCATCCAGAGAATATCATCGTCTAAGTCTTCGATGGCGCAAAGCAGACTTTTAGACGTGTTCGTAATGTAGTAATTGGGATTGTATTTGTAGTAAACGTTCGGGAAGTTTTCCATGATTAGGGTCATTTTGAAGCCGACCACGATGATGATTTCAGTCACGCCAAGATCTTTTAATATTCTAACCTGTCTACCGAGAATTGTTTCTCCGTATGGCAGTACAGAAAGTGATTTCGGGAAAGGTCTGCTGAGTCTGCTGCCGATACCTGCTGCAAGAATAATAGCTTTCATGTTGTACGCCTCCGTTTATTTATAGATAGTTAGAAACTATATGCTCGCCAAGTCTTTTGGCTGCCTTACCGTCAGCATTGCTGAAAGATAAGTCCCTCAGTTTCTGTCTTACGTCCACGAAATCATCGATGTTTTTTAGCATTATATCTTCAAAGGCGGTATAGAGTTCGGCTTCGGTCATTACTTTTTTACCCGGAGTCATTGAATCGTAATCAAAAAGAAGCTCACGATTTTTACTGATATATTGCTCATAGTCATACGGGTAGAAAACCATGGGGTTGTCTACTAGTAGAAAATCAAAATATACAGAGGAGTAATCCGTTAACAACAGATCACAAAGGGGGAGAAGCGGGTATGCATCGCTCTTGGAATCTACCAACCTGATATTGTCGGGAAGAGTTACATTGCCCAGCGTGAGATATGGATGAAATTTACAGACGAACATCAGATTATTCTTTTTGCAAAATTCGGACATGCGCATCATGTCGATTGCCCCATCTTCAAATGGACCGCCTCCGGTATCTCTGAATGTCGGCATAAAGAAAATTACTTTGCCGCCCATTTTGCGAAATTTAACAAGCTCTCCGTATAAGTCGCGATCCGTATTAATCATGTCTAATTTTGTCGGACGGCGCTTGAAAATGTCATTGCGCGGGTAGCCAGATTCTATGAACTCTTTAGCTTTAAACGCTTGTCCGAAAGCTTTTTCCGTAAAAAATGGCGAAGTGGAAACTACTGCATCGTATCCAGAATATGCAAAGGATAGATGTTCGGCCTTTTCGGGAGTCATGTTCACGGTGGAGTTTATTTCAGGAAAGCCAATGGCTTTTAAGGGAATCCCGTGCCAGAGCTGAACCGTTTTTGCGCTTGAAAGCAGTGCCCACAGAAAATCTTGGTCTTTCCAACTGAAATCATCAGAAACAACTATGCCTGTTTTAGCCATAAGATCCGCGGATTCGGGGTGATTTACCCATGTTGCGGGCAACCCTTGTTCGCGCAGGATATCAGCTTCTTTTTTATCAAAGGCCATGAAGTGGCATTCCAGTTCTGGCTGATTTTTCACGCAATGCAGGAAAAAATATTTAACATTGTCCATGAAATGACTTCCGGCCCGTCCGAAAAAAATGGTGAGATTTTTTTGTTTGGGTATGGATGAAGCCAGCTTGCGAAGTTTTTGCATTTCATTTTGCTGCATGAATAAGTCTCTAGTGTGCTTAATTTGGTAGGTTTGGTTTAAAATCACTCAGTAAATAGGGAAATTTGCGACACAATGTGTGTTTTATGACACTTCGATTAAGTTTATTCAAAATAAATGCCAAAAACAATGGAAAGTTAATAAAGTACCATATTTCATGTGTTGAAAATATCAAGTGAAATTGGGAAGTGAAGGGTGTTTAGAATTGCAGGATTCTTTTCTTTCTAATTTCTAATTTTGTATATAAGTTTATGAGTACATAACTATACGTGATGATCAGATAACTTGGGTGGACTAAATGAAGAAAATATTGCCATTTTTTTTGCTGCTGTGCGTTGTGTTTTGCGCTCAATTTGCTTTCGCGGAAAGTGCTGCGTGTAAAATAGCTGATCGGCTTGCTAAGGATGCCAGAACTGAATTTGAAAAAGATAAACGCAAGGGGTTGGCTTTATTTATTAAGGCGCAGGAGATGTGCCCCTCTACGTTTGTTCATAATTGGAATTTAGGGACGGCCTATAGATTTTATGGCGAGCCTAAACAGGCTGCGGTTTACTTAGGCAAGGCTGTTAAAATCGCTCCTGATAATGCTAAAGCATGGAATGCTCTTGCGTGGGTCACTCTTGACGGGCGTACAGCTAATGCCAAGGCGCTGCAGTATGCTCTCAAGGCTCAATCTTTTGATTCCGATAATCCAGCAATTCAGGATACCCTTCTGCGTGCGCTCATTGCTAATGGTAAGATTGATAAAGCTTTTAGTCAGGCCGTAAAATCCAGTAAAAAATGGCCGAATGATGGGCCGCTTGGCGTGCGTGTCAAAGATATTGAAAAGAAGTATCTTGCGCAGTTAATTCTTATGGCAAAATCCAAGCCGGATGAAGCTTTAAAGGGTTTAAAGTTGTTAGATGATTCACCGAAGGCCGCAGAAGCTCGGTGTTTGATTCTTGATAAACAGGGCAAAACCATTGAGGCTCTCAAGCTTTCCAGTAAGTCCAGTAAGCGTTTCGGTGTTGAGTATCCTCCTATTAATAATATGTTTGATGAACTGATGAGTAACTATATTCGCGCTCGATATAGTCAGTTTCGCCGTGGAGGAACCGACGATAAGTTTGCTGCCATTGAAGATATTAAGGTTATGCTTGAAAGACATTTTCCCGGTAATGTAGCCTTGAAAAAGGCTGATAAGGATATGTGGACCGCCATTAAGGGCGAGGCTCACCTTCCGGCTCCTCCCCCTAAGCGTGCGGCTGTTGCGGCAGCAGGAGGAGATAGTGTGGATAACCTTCTTGATGGATTGCGTGATGGTGAAACGGCTGTTTCCGGTTCAGCCGCAACACTTGTTTCTGATGTAGATGAAAATATTCCTGAAGGTATGGATAAGCGTCCTGATGCTGTAGCAGTTATTATTGGTAATAAAAATTATGCTCGGTATGGAAATGGCATTCCTGATGTCCGCTATGCTGCACGCGATGCCGGGTTCATG
Organism: Maridesulfovibrio frigidus DSM 17176; assembly: GCF_000711735.1. Lineage (NCBI taxonomy): Bacteria > Pseudomonadati > Thermodesulfobacteriota > Desulfovibrionia > Desulfovibrionales > Desulfovibrionaceae > Maridesulfovibrio > Maridesulfovibrio frigidus. Next base: position 289,695 of record NZ_JONL01000002.1, on the reverse strand, counting down.
AAAAAATATCTTGTAACTATTTTCGGTTACAGCCCGGATAATATTATTTACATAACTGATGCAACTAGGGGGAGTCTTAATACTGTGTTTGGCTCCGGGGGCAGGCGTGGTAAACTTCATAATATGATTAAGCCCGGTAAGTCGGATGTATTTATTTACTATTCCGGCCACGGCGCGCCTGACATGGAAACTGGTAAGCCATATCTTGTTCCTGTAGATGCGGACGTAAACTATATAGCCAATAACGGTTATTCCATGCAGGAATTCTATGCAAATATGGCTAAACTCAAGGCTGCTAAACTTACCGTTGTTATGGATGCCTGCTTTTCTGGTGGATTCAGTGAAGGGACGCTCCTTAAAGGGCGCAGGCTTATTAAGCCAAAAATAAATAAATCCGCTATGAATATTTCATCACGCACAGTATTGTTTGCCAGTTCTGATGCTGCGCAGGTCAGTCATTGGTATCCAGACAAAGGGCATGGTTTATATACATATTTTTTCCTCAAAGGTGTGGCTGGTGCTGCGGATTCCAACAAAGATAAAAAAATTACCGTTAATGAGCTGACAAGCTATCTCAAGGAAAATGTTCCGGTTGTTGCCCGCCGCATTTCCAATGGAAATCAGGATCCGGTTACGACTGTCGGGGCTGATAGTGAAAAAGTGATGGTTCGTTTTGGTAAGAAAAAGTGGCGACTTTTTAAATCTACTGCCGATTAAATTGATCAATATGGAAAGCTATGCATAACAAATATAAAATAGTCTTGTTTTTTCTTATGATTGCACTGAGCACGCCTACGATGCTTTTTGCCTATGTTGACGCTGTCCCTGAATTTATTATTCCGGGTGAGAGTGGAGGGCAGGAAGGTTATACCGCGAGTGATAATATTCTGGCTCAAGGCATTAACTGGTATATAGGTGTCCCGCACGTGGACAATAAGAAGGCCCGAAGCTGTTTTTTGCAGGCCGCCAAGCTTGGCAATCCCAAAGCGGATATGTGGATCGCAAGAAGTTCTTTTACGGGGCGGGTTGGGTTTCCGAAGGATGTGGCAAAAGCTCAAAAAATTGCGAGTAAAAATAAATCTAAAGTGGAGGAGCTTGCAAAAAAAGGTGATGTTCAAGCGATGTTTTTGCTGGCAAGTATGTATCAATTTGGACTGGCTGTTTCTCAGGATTATGCCAAGGCCATAAGTTGGTATAAGAAGGGGGCTGACCGTGGGTATGCTCTTGCTCTTGGTAATATTGGAAGCATGTATCATGCTGGTCAAGGTGTGAAGCAGAGCCATGAAAAGGCCTTTAGTTTATATAAAAAATCTGCAGAAAGTGGGAATACTTTTTCTATGGTGGGCGTTGGGAGCTTGTATAGGGATGGTACGGGCGTTGAGCAGGATTATGTCAAGGAAGCTGCTTGGTATAAGAAGGCTGCTGAAAGGGGTAATGCTGATGCTATGATTGCTCTAGGGGGCATTTACTCGCGCGGACGGGGAATGGACAAAAACTATAGCTTGGCAATGGATTGGTATAAAAAGGCCGCAGATCTAGGTGAACCCCGTGCTATGACAAATATTGGGTTTATGTATAGTGACGGAAAGAGTGTTAAGAAAAGTGATACTACAGCTATGGATTGGTATAAAAAGGGAGCAGAGCTAGGTGATCCCGTTGCAATGAGAAGCGTAGGTTTTATGTATGAGAACGGCCGTAGCATTAAGAAAAACTACAACTCAGCCATGGAATGGTATAAAAAAGCCGTAGCTCTTGGTGAACCTGGTGCGATGCATTATATTGCAATGTTGTATTACAATGGTTTTGGAGTAGATAAAAACTATGCTTCAGCTATGGAATGGCAAAAAAAATCTGCCGAAAAGGGAGTGCCTAATGCCATTGGCTGGGTTGGCTACATGTATGAGAAAGGGCAAGGGGATGTAAAAAGCCGCAGTGATGCTATAAAATGGTATAAAAAGGGTGCTGCCTTGGGTAATGAATTTTCCAAAAAATCTCTCAAGCGTCTTGAATAAAATTACTTTTTCCTATTAAAAAACTTACCAAGTACGGCCTTACCTTTATTTTTAATAATTTCTCGCGGGGATTCTTTTTTTGTCCCTGTTATATCTGCATGTTCTGATTGATTTTCATCCTTTGCATCTTCGCTCTTTTGCCCATTTTCGCTGCCCGAAAAACTCGCAAACTTTGCGACCTTCTGCGCCTGTTTCGCTGAAAACCTTGCAGCCTTACCTGTTGCCTCGAAGGCCTTATCTTTGGAATCCACAACTTTTCGTGCTGCATTCATAGCCTTATCGCCAACTGAGCTGGTGATTGTCTTCAGGTATGCTGAGGTGATCATTTTGGTTGAATCTACTGCGATGCTTAGCAGAAGTTTAGCGGCTTCTTTAAGCACTGCTCTGCGAAATTCAGGAGTCTTTTTGTCCGCTCTGTAGCTGAAATGGTTTCGCGTAATGATACCTACTCTCAGGGCTAGAAATGCATTCGTAGAACCATCGAGAATTGAGGCTGTTACTATAGAGGTCAGCCCACTTGCACCGGGAATCATTCCTAGAGCTGAGCCTGCGAGTACGGGGGACATGATAGCTTCAATTTGCGACTGAATATCGAGATCTTCTATTGCGCTCGCAAAAAATGCCGTGACCGCCACATTTGAATAAACCGAAACCATGTCCCGCAGGGATGGGCGCTGGTTATATATTTTAGATATATCCCACACCAGCTTGGTCAGTGATCCCAGAACTATGAATGAGTCGAGTTTGCCGTTTTGTGAAATAGCAGTGCTTAGGAATATTCTCGAGGCTACGGATTTCATCTGCGTGGTGGAAATTTCATCGAGCTGATAAAGGGCTGTGTCGAGGTCCTCATCGCGGGAAAGATCCAGTCGCATAGCTCGTACATGTTTATTGCCGCGCAATCTTTTGCGTAGCTTGTGCATGAATTTTACCTGCTGGGAAGGCGTAGGATTATCCGGCAATGTCAGTGGTCCGGGACGAAAAAGAAATATCATTACGGGGCTGATGATCATGACCAAAAACAGTCCGCTCAGCCCGAAAAGCACGTAGTCATGAGACTGCGGAAAGTATATAGCGCACAGTCCCGCCAACGCCGAAATCTGATTCAGCATAAAGAGGACAAATCCCGTGAGCAGCAGGAATATTACAGCTGAAATTAATCTGGGCAGTGTTTTAGTCATGTTTTGCACCTCGGCAAGGGCTGTATTGATCTAGATTCATTAAACTGTATCTATATAAATACCCTTAACTACGTCAAACAGTCTCTATGATATTAATTGTAAGTGACTTAACCGATTTGGGGTTAAGCAAGGTGTGTTAATGTATAAATTTAAATCGACCACAGGGCTGGGAGTGGCGCAGGTTCTTGCTGGATCGGCGCTGATTGCTCTTGTCGCTATTTTTATAAAAATTCTGGTGGTTGATTATTCTCTGCCAATTCTGGTGGTAGCATTTTGGCGCAACCTGTTTGTCTGCACCGCCTTACTGATAGGTCTAACATTATTTAAACCTGAACTACTTCGCGCGGGTAGGAAGAATCTCCCTGTTCTCGCAGGATACGGTTTCATACTAACCATGTTAAATGGTGTATGGGGTGGCTCCGTTTATTTTAACGGGGCAAGTGTGGCAACGGTTCTGGTGTATATTTCAGTCCCACTGACGGTAATAGGGCAATGGTGGCTTGGCGGGGAGAAACCTTCGGCGCGGCTCATTCCGTCCATTGTACTCTGCTTAATAGGGTGCGCGCTAGTTTGTGGTATTCAGGGAATATCAGATTTCGCGCTTACGCCTATGGGGATGTTTTTAGGATTATTTTCTGGTGTATTCTATGCTGGGTATGCACTAATGGGACGGGAATGTGCGCTCAGAGGAATTAATCCTTACACCGTTTTGATGCATATTTTTGCATTTGCCGCTTTGTTTCTGCTGATAGCGGATCTATTTTCAAATGGGCTGATTCCAGGAGCGGCAACTTCTCCTGCGCAAATTCTATTGCCGGGCGTGCCCCTCAAAGTGTGGGGCTTGATCCTGACTCTAGCCATGGGGCCGACCATGCTGGGCTGGCTGCTCATTAATATGAGCCTGTCTAAATTAACGCCTTCGGTGGCAAGTATACTGCTAACCACAGAGCCGATGATGACCGCGCTCATAGCCATCCCGACACTTGGTGAATATATGACCACCATGCAATGGGCAGGATGTTTTTTGATTCTGGGCGGGGTCATTGTGCTTAAGAAAAGAGGTTAGCCTCTTCCATATAAAGACTGATGGCGCACAAAAAAAGCAGGATTTGTTTTAACCAAATCCTACTTTTTTAGATGAACTAATGCTTTACACAAAATAAATTATGCGAGCGCATTTTTGCACGCTTTGCGGACTGCCGAAAGATTTTCGGTTTCACCATTCAAAGCTTCCAGAGTGGACCATAAGCGGTTGCCGATGTCATCAAGGCCGAGGCTGTTCGCATTGCTGATGAAAGTATCACATATTTCAGAGCCGGCGACGGTATGGCATTCTGAGCAAAGCTTTGAAGGTTCAGCTGTTCCGAGAAGTCCTTTGCGAATAGTTTCAGCTCGCCTATTACGCCAAACTGCCAGCGGATTTTCTTCCAAGAAAGAACCGATTTCAAGGTCTCCGTCATAATCTCTGCAACACAGAGATATCTTGCCGTCAAAGGTTATCGCGATAGTATCGAAGGGCATTGTGCAAACATTCGGGGTCGGGAATATGAGATTATGAAACGGTATAATTTCTTTTAAAAATGTAGGGTCAGGGCTAAGCGAATTAGGAAGATGGAACCTCATTCGCTCCGTAGTAGTGTATTTACTCGCCTGTTTCATGAATACATCGATTTCATCTTTATTGGTTTCAGAGACGATGTAGTTGGTCCATATTCCCATGTCCGTGGAGTTTGCCGCATTAAAATCGACTATGGCCTGTAGTGATTCCCACACTTTATCGATTGTTCCGCCTCTGCGAATTGCCGCATAGGTTTCGGGAGTTCCCGCATCGATGGAAAATCTTATTAAATTAAAAGTGTTCGAGTAGTACGGTAATACTTTTTTCACGCGAGGGACAAGTTGTCCGTTGGTGCTGAAAAATACTGTGAAATTCCTTTTTTGCGCTATGGCAAGTAAGTCACATATTTGAGGGTGAATTGATGTTTCCCCGACAGTATGGAGCGAAGCCTTATTGACACCCAAAGACTGCAAGCGGACGACAACACGCTCAAACATCTCGGGCGGCATGTAGCCTTTTTTGCGCTTTGACATGTGAGTGTTGCACATTGTGCAGTTCAGGTTGCAGTGGTTAGTTATTTCGATGAAGGCTTTTGTCGGAATATCCTGTGTTTTTCTGATTGAACAAGGAACCTGTGAGTTGACGGCAGAATGGGCAAATGATGCGGCCTTTTCGGTTTGCCCTGCGGCCGCTAATACACTGCTTAGCACTTGCAAGAAATTGTTTTTAGCGTGGAAAAATGAGTGGAGGAATTGACCTTTTTCCTGTGCGGCAGAAGGCACATGTGCAGCCTGAGCTAAATGATTCCGCAGGAGAAGCGCAAGGTTCGTGTTGCCTTCTGGGCTTAGGTGATAAAGGTCATCGTGAAGCAGTTCTTTGTTTTGTGAGAAATTGCTTAGGTCGAAATATTCAGCATTGCCGCATTTGGCGCAAATGTCTTGCAGGGCTTTATTGTACAGCTCTACATTTTCTACAGTTCCGGGAGTTCCGGGTTCTAAATCCGCGTGAGCAATAATTGAAAGGAATATGACGTGAATTCCATGTTGCTCTGCGAGGCGTGCGCTTTGAAGGCCATTTTCAGTAAATGTATCCAGATCAGTGTAGGATGCTCTTTTGGTGGTCGTTAGAATTGTATGTCTATGTTCATTCATCAAATTCCAAACAAAATCGCGCAACTCCGGTCTGAGTTCATCAATGTGCTTTTTGTCTTCAAGAGTCGTAACGCGCGGGAAGCAGTCCACAAGTCCCACTTGAATAATGATAGTCTCAGCCTCAAATCTGGTGGCTTCAGCTATTGCCTCTGGCACTGTGTCCATGGTTCTGGCGCGAGTGCATAACGATCCAATTTCAACATCCGTATTTATTTTTTTAGGTAGAAACTGTTGTAAAAGTATGGGCCATGTAACTTGAGAAGGTACATCACCTAACTTTCCGGTGCGTTCCATTCCCAAAGAATCACCAATTATCACTATTTTTTTAGGACAGTTCGCCATTGTTTTGACTCCTTTTGATCGTTCTAGAACCAAAAAGAAGCAAATATTGCGCTAAAATTGCTAAATGGAGGGTGCCCGCGAATTCAAGTATAAACACACGGTTGCGCTATGTTGCTCCTTTATATTGTATTTTAGTACGATATCTAACTAATCAAAGCAACTTAAGCATAAAAAAAGGGAGCCGCGAACGACTCCCTTTTTTAATTGATATTTTTATGTACTTTATACGTTGAATAGGAAGTGAACGACGTCGCCATCTTTGAAGACGTATTCTTTTCCTTCGGAGCGTAGAACACCTGCTGCGCGGCAAGCTGCTTCTGTGCCGTGCTTGATGTAGTCTTCGTAGCCGATGACTTCTGCGCGGATGAAACCTTTTTCGAAATCGGTATGGATTGCGGCGGCGGCGCGTGGTGCTTTGTCCCCGTCGTTTATGGTCCAAGCGCGGACTTCTTTTACTCCGGCAGTAAAGTAGCTGATCATGCCGAGGGTCAAGAACCCTGTGCGGATGATCTTGGCTAGGCCGGATTCAGTTACGCCATATGATTCAAGGAAATCTTCATATTCGTCATCTTCAAGACCGATAAGCTCTTCTTCCATCTTCGCAGAAATTTTCACGAACGCAGCGCCGCGTTCTTCTGCAAGTTTCATTACTAATTTGACGTAATCATTATCTTCGGTCAGGCCGTCTTCGTCGACGTTTGCACAGTAGATAACTTTTTTCTCAGTGATGAAGCGAAACTCTTTGAGCATCTCGATCATGATATCGGTGTCGAGTTTGTCGTAAGTATTAACTGGGTTGCCTTCGTTTAAGTGCTCAAGAAGTTTTTTGCACTCCTCGACTTTAGGACCCATGGATTTGTCGCCTTTAACCTGTTTAGCCATGCGCTCAACACGAGTATCTAGAACCTGAACATCTGAAAGAATCAGCTCAGTTTCAATGATATCGATGTCGCGGATTGGATCGACAGAGTTGGAAACGTGGATAACATCATCGTTGTCGAAACAGCGGACAACATGAAGAATGGCCTGTGTTTCGCGGATGTTACCAAGAAATTTATTACCGAGTCCTTCACCCTGACTTGCTCCGGCAACAAGGCCGGCAATGTCGATGAAGTCTACAGTAGAGCTTTGTGTGCGCTGAGGCTTAACAAGCTCAGAAATTTTATCAATGCGTTCGTCCGGCACAGGGACGACTGCTTTGTTTGGTTCGATGGTACAGAATGCGTAGTTTGCACTTTCTGCGTTCTGAGCTTTTGTAAGGGCGTTGAAAAGTGTGGATTTGCCGACATTTGGCAAGCCCACGATTCCTATACTGAGGGCCATATCGGTGGTACTCCTGAATTATTTATTGTGGGGGCAGGGCAATAAAATCAGCCCTACGCGGCCCTCAATACCTTTCTTCGCTGCGTTGGGCAAGGGAAGAATGGGGGCGGTGGTTACCTTAAAGTTACTATTGGGATACTAGAAGGCAAAGGGGATGGCTCCAAAGAGGCGATTATGTCATTTGTGACGCCCTGTTCTTTGAGAAGAGATTTTACATCCGATTCACTTAGTCCGAGACTCTCAGAGATTGCTGGCAGAGATAAATCGTTACTTATCAATGACAGGGCTTGGTTTAGTAGCGAAGGATAAGCAATCGTAAATTCGCCTTTTTCGTTTGTGCGTTGCCCTGTTTTAGATATTTGAACCATGCCCCATCTAAAGCTAGATTCTGATATTTTCCCAATTTGCCTTGCTCGGTAAAGAGCCGCCTGCATAGATATATGCCAAACTTCTTTTATTTCCAAAAAAGCTTGCTCATTCCATCGAGCAGGGCAGTCTGCTGCAAAGCTTTTTGTAGGAGCTAAAAGTGCTCCTGCAAAGCGGTTTGCTTCTCTTTCAATGGACAGGTCGCCGGTATCCTCTTCTGAATGAAGAACTAAGTGGGCGAGCTCGTGTGCCAAATCAAATTGTATTCGGCTGCCTTTATTAAGGTTCGGAACCAATGCAATGAAGGGTCTTTCTTCATGCCAAAAGCTAAAACCGTCTAAGCCCGCAAGGGCTTCTTTTAAGAGAATTACGCATACGCCTTTACTTTCAAGTAAATTCAAAACGTTGGGAATTGGGCCTGTTCCAACTCCCCATTCTTCTCTAATAGCGTGAGCGAAATTTTCAATTTCAATTCCCGACCTGCTTTCAAGCTCATATTGAGGTATTTGAACAGGGGGTAATTTAATTCCTTCACTTTCAAGTCGTTGGTATAGTGATACTCCAATTTTAATATATTGGAGAGCTTGACGTTTAGCTGTTTTTGATGTTTTGCGGTTTGCTCTAAAGTGGCAAGATGAAAGAGATATTTCAGGTGTATTCTGAATTGCAAAAAAAGTCGTAGTAACTCCAAGAGCTAAGGCAATAGCACAAAACGTAGTGAGTTCTGGGCGAGTTCGTCCAGACTCATATTGAGTTACAGCAGAGGGTGTTTTACCAATTTTTTCAGCTAATTGCTTTTTTGTAAATCCTTTGAGTTCTCTTGCAAGAGTTATTCTTGCAGGATTTAGCTGAGATAAATGGTATTGATTAGTCTTTCCCTTCATTTTCTTTATTGTCTCTCTTAGGGGCATATTCTGTTGTAATGATTTGTTCTGGAACCGGCGTAGCCGTTGTCGCTATAACTTCAAGTTGACTGTCAAAAAGGACTGCTTCTGTAAGTGCAATTTGTTTTTTTTCTGTTCCACAAATTCGGTCAAGTGTCACTTTGCCTAATCCAGAAGCGATGCTGACATCATATCCTATATTTAATTCAGAAGGGAAAGTCTGATTTTCATAATACTCTACCATGCCTGGGAGATGCATTTTATGACCAAGCTTTTTCTTTAAAGATTTTGCTCCAGTGGGGATTCGTGTGTCTGGGTCAACTTTAGAGATATTAATAGATATGAGTCGCCCTTTAACTCGTAAAGTTATTTTACAAGCTTCATTTGAGTTCTGAGGGGTTTGAATCCATTCCTCTCCTTGGAGTCTTGAAAGTAAGTTTGCATATAGGTAACAGCCTACGATGTATCCTGGCATTAGCTGATTTATTTCCCTATCGAGTTCGTAAGCACTAAGTGTTACACCTACAGACTCTTCAATGCATGGGACTAGCTTTGATTCAAGAACTTCAATTAGCTCGAATCTTTCCTTTGTTAGTGTCATAGTTTGCGAAATGTTTTTGTTCATGAAAATCAAACTACCGCATTTCTTGTGTGAATGTCAAGTTTCGCACAAGAAAGTGTTTCAAAATGAAGTTGAGCTTTCTAAATAAACCTTTACGCAGTCCCGCAATAATTCTACAAAGCGCAGATGAACAACTCCGAAATTAACACTGACTACGACGTAATTATTTTAGGCGCTGGCGCATCCGGTCTCTACTGTGCCATGCATGCAGCCAAGAATGGCAAACGTGTGCTGGTTCTGGACCATGCGGGCAAGGCTGCCCGTAAGCTCCGGGTTACCGGTGGCGGCAAATGTAACTTTACTAACTTGAATGTTGGGCCTGAGAATTTTATCTGCTCCAACCCTCATTTTGCTAAATCAGCGCTGGCTCGTCATAACCAGTGGGACTTTATAGAATTTATTACTGAAGCCGAAATCGCATACGAAGACCGTAACGACGGTGAACTTTTCACTTTGGACGGAGCGGGGCAGATTGCCGGGCTTCTCGTATCTAAATGTCACCGTTTGGGCGTAGATACCTTGCTTGACCGCAACATTGATTCCGTTGAAGGGCGCGGGCCTTTTACCGTGAAAACCGGTGTGGAGATTTTTGAAGCTCCGTCACTTGTTGTGGCACTAGGCACACCTACTTTCCCATCTGTGGGCGCAACTGCTCTCGGCTATAATATTGCTGACCAGTACGCTCACCGCATTGTTTACCCTCACCCTGGTCTTGTTCCGCTTATGATCGGTGGCCCTAACGGTAAAATTTGTGAAGAGCTTAGTGGCAATTCATTGCCTGTCCGTATTAGTTGCGAAGGGCAGAGCTTTGAAGGCGATATGCTCTTTACTCACAAAGGAATTTCCGGTCCAGCGGCATTACAGATTTCATCTTACTGGCGCAAAGGCTCCAGCGTGGATATCGATCTTTTGCCCGGTCAGAACTTTGGTGATATTTTGGAAGATTACCGCACTGAGAATATTGCTTTGCATTCTTTCATGAACAGATATTTCACACGTAGATTGGTAGACATTCTGCTTAGCGGCGAAGACGAGGAAACTCCTGTCAGTCAGCTGACCAAAGTACGCCGTCTTGCTTTATCCGAACGCATTCATTGCTGGACACTTAAGCCTGAAGGAACCGAAGGGTTTTCTAAAGCTGAGGTTGTTGTCGGCGGTGTGGATACTAATCAGGTTTCGTCTAAGACTATGGAATCAAAGAAAGTTCCGGGCCTTTACTTCATAGGTGAAGTTCTGGACGTAACAGGCTGGCTTGGTGGATATAATTTGCAGTGGGCTTGGTCTTCTGCTTTTGCTGCTGCTGAGTATGTATAGCCCCACTACCCTCTGGACTCCCATTTAGGGGAGAGGGTTTGGTTTAGATAGCGTGACCGTTTTGAAATTACAAAAGCGACTTTGGGTTATTTTATTAACTCGAAGTCGCTTTTTTTATGGTCTGTATTAAAATGGCTATGTCGAAGGGCTTGCTGACGTATTCTTTAATACCAGCCTTATCCAGCTCGTACTTTTTGTCCTGAATGGAATGGCCTGTCATGGCTATGATGGGTATTTTCGATTTATCACCGAAAGATGGGTCGGTTCGAATTTGATGAGTGGCTTCAAAACCATCCATCTTAGGCATTTCAAGATCCATAAGAATGCAGTCGAAGTCATCCTTCTTTAGGATATCTAGAACTTCAAGCCCGTTGATTGCTGTCGTGACTGTATATCCGCTCTTTTCAAGAAGACGTGAGGCGGAAAGCAGGTTTATTTTTTCATCGTCCGCTAAAAGTATATTCATCCGGCTCGTTTCTTGGTTTTAATAAGTGCCCCGTTCTTTACGAACGGGGCACTGTTTTTACATTTCGTTCGGTAGTTCTTTTAGCTGTGCGTAGGTGTAAACCGGTCCATCCTGACAAACATAGCTGGTTCCGATGTTACAACGTCCGCAGATGCCGACTCCGCATTTCATGCGTTTTTCAAGAGTGGTGTAGATCTGCTCATCATTGAAACCTAGTTTAGCCAGTGCCTGAACAGTGAACTTAATCATGATAGGGGGGCCACAGGTTATTGCGACACAGTTTTCAGGAGAAGGATTAATATCCAGAAGCACGTTAGGGATAAGCCCTACGTTGTGCTCCCATCCTTCGTAAGCTGCATCGATGGTCAGATGAGTGTCTAGGTCGTCTCTTTCCAGCCACTCAGGAAGTTCATAGCTGAACGCCATATCTACAGGGCTTCTTGCTCCATAGAGTAGAGTGATTTTGCCGTAATCTTTACGATTATCAAGCATGAAAAGAAGCAGTGTGCGAAGCGGCGCCATGCCGATTCCGCCACCGACGAAGACGATGTCTTTGCCTTTCATATCTTCATAAGGGAATGCGTTACCGAGCGGTGCGCGAACACCAATCTGGTCACCTTCGCTTAAAGTATGAAGCATAGAAGTTACTTCACCAGTCTTCATTACGCTGAACTGCAGGTAATCCATGCGGGTTGGCGGAGAGTTGATTACAAATGTAGCCTCTCCTATCCCGAACGCAGATAGCTGTCCGACTTGACCAGGACCAAATTCGAAGTCATCTCTAATATTCGGATTGTTCAGTGTTACACGGAACGTTTTAATATTATGAGTCTCTTCGATTACTTCCTGAATTGTCGCCATGGCCGGCAAATAAGGATTACTAGTCATTATTTAGCTCCTTTTTTCTTGGATGCTGGCTTTTTATTCTTTTTATTCTTTTTGGCTTTGGCGCTAGTCTTTTCGGCTTTGACACTAGAGGCTTTAGCCGCAGGCTTTTCTACTGGTGCTTCTTCCACGACAGGCTCTGCTACTGCAGGAGCTTCTTTCGGGGCTGGCTTTTCAGCTGGAGCCGCTTTAGGTTTCTCTGCAGGAACTTCCTTCGCTACAGGGCTTACGAAAGCGATTGCACTCTTAACCATTTCACGGATATCAACGCCGACCGGACAGCTCTTGATGCAACGTCCGCAACCACAGCAGGAGATAACTCCGCCATGAATGTCAGGATAGTAGCTGAACTTATGTCCGACTCTGTTTTTGAGTCTGTTCGCCTTGGCGGGACGCGGATTGTGTCCGCTTGCTTCAGATGTGAACATAGCTGACATGCAGTTGTCCCATGATCTGATGCGTGTACCCTGAAGGCCGTTGGCTTCATCAGTGATATTAAAGCAGTAACAGGTGGGGCACAGGTATGTGCACGCGCCACAGCTGATACATTTATCTGACATTTCTTCCCAGAAACCAGGATTATCAAAAACAGCCAGAAGTTTTTCTGGGCTGCCTGTGAAATCAGGTGCTTCGTTCATGGATGCGTCAGCGGCTTCTTTATATTTTGTAGCTTCGGCTTCCATCGAATCACCGTCAGTCAGCAGAGAACTGGCTAGCAGTCCTTCACCTTTTTTACTGACACATTCGATGTAATAACCGTCTGCTACAGGAGTAATGAGAAGATCTGATCCATCAGAATCAGACGGCCCGCTTCCAACCGCATTACAGAAACAGGTGGTTTCACCTTTTTCGCATGTGAGGGTTATGAAGCAGGTGTTTTCTCTACGAGCTTTGTAATATGCATCGACATAATCGCCATCAAGATAAACACGGTCAAACATAGTGAAACCGCGTGCATCACATGGGCGTCCACCGAAGACTACATAGGTTGTTGTCGGAATAGTTTCCTTAACATCCACAGCGATCTTGGTGAGATTTTCCATGTCTTTGATCTGGCTATATTCAAGAAGGGTCTCACTTTGCGGGAAGATTGCCTTTTTAGGAGGGGCAGTTGCTTCGCGGTCAATGAATAATCCTTTCTCGGAATCATAGGGCCGGAAAATGATAGAGTCACCTTCGAACCGTGGAGCTAGCACTTCATGCTGTTTTCCCAGTTCTTCCAGCCATGCCGACAAACTTTCTTTTTTTATGAATTTAGTCTGCGCCATTACCATTTCCTCTCTGTGATCTTGTCTTCATCAATCTTGAAGGTCATCAGCGGAGGCGTAGCATCCGGATTGATTCCAGCTTCATAATCGAAGACATCTTTGATCTCTTTGTTCATTTTTTTCTTGAACAGGAGGATGGGGATATCTACAGGACATGCCCGCTGACATTCTCCACACTCAGTACAGCGACCGGCAAGATGGTAGGCATGTATAACCTGGAACATCCATTTGTCACGAACATGAGCTTCCTGACTGAGCCAGTGAGGATCGCGGCTTTGAGCTACACAGTGATCGCGGCATACGCACATCGGACATGCATTTCGGCATGCATAACAGCGGATACAACGGTCCATTTCTTTAAGCCAGAATCCGAATTTTTCTTCCTCAGGCTTTACTTCAAATTCTTCTACATCTTTGTAGCCGTCTTCAAAGGTCGCTGTGGTAGTTACTTCGTCTCCAGCAAAATGATCGCTGAGTACTGCGTTAGGGTAACGGCAGGTTGCGCATTTGTCGGAAAGAACATCACTCATGGCGAGTTTGTGTTCTGTGCCTGATGCGCTGACCTTGACTTCAGATCCGGATACTTCACAGGACTCGATGTTTCCAACGTCCCCAACGATTCTGCGGATCTTGGTCTGGTCTACGACTCCGTTACAACCGAACCCGAAAATGGTGACATTTTCGCGATCGATCAGTTTTTCTTGTAGTAGTTCAACTACAGAACGGCTGTCGCAACCTTTTACTATGATGCCAACCTTTTTGCCGCGCATGCTTGGCAGATAGGTGGCAAGGTTATGAACGCAAAGCGCGTTCACTTGAAGTTTATCAATATCTTCATCCCTGCGAATGAAATGTGGTGTGGCGTGAAGTGGGTCGTAACCCCCTGTCCAGCCTATCACAACATCTAATTCCGGCAGGGCTTTCCTGACTTGTTCTTTTAGATCTTTCAGATTTTGCACCCTGTATCTCCTTGGTTGAAAACAGCTCGCTAAAGAGCAGCTTCCATCAATTTGAGAGTCTCTTCTGCTTCCGCTCCGGCAATTTTGGGGGCGGCACCAAGCTCATGAATCTGCTCGGTGAACTTCGTCACGACTTCCTGCCAGCGTTGCCCTTCAGAAGCTGAAACCCAAGTGTAATCAAAACGCTTAGGATCAATTCCCATGATTGGAAGGAACCTTTTGAGCATTTCCAGTCTGCGGCGTGCGTAGTAGTTTCCTTCTGAGTAGTGACAATCTCTAGGATGACACCCGGAAACTAGAACTCCGTCTGCGCCGGCCATGAGAGTCTTGACGATAAACAGGGGATCTATTCTCCCTGAACAGGGAACCTTTATAACTCGTAAATCAGTCGGCTGTTTGAATCTTCCTACTCCAGCGGTATCAGCACCACCATAGGAGCACCAGTTACAGAGAAAACCGACGATTCTAAGTTCTTTACCTTCTAGAATCGGCATATTGCGTTAACCTCCGCGAGAATCTGGTTGTCAGTGAAATGCTGGAGCTGAACTGCGCCCTGCGGACAGGTGGAAGTACAGATTCCGCAACCCTGACAAATTGTTTCAATCACGTCTGCTTTCTTCATGCCGCGGAAATCAATTTCCTTGATGGCTCCGAATGGGCATGTCTCAATACATTTTCCACATCCGATACAGCGTTTGATCTCAACAACTGAAACCTGTGGGTCACTTGCAAGCATATCTTGAGAGAATAAACCAAGCACTTTAGACGCTGCCGCACCACCCTGAGCAACTGAAGCAGGGATATCTTTCGGTCCCTGACAAGCTCCGGCTAAGTAAACACCGGCAGTGTTAGTTTCAACAGGCTTAAGTTTTGGATGTCCTTCCATGTAGAAGCCATAATTATCGTAAGATATACGAAGTTTTTTAGCTAAATCTGTGGCTCCCGCAGCGGCTTCTGCGCCAACAGCAAGAACAACGAGATCAGCATCAACTTCAACCTGTGCGCCCATAAGGGTATCTGCGCCGCGAACAACTAATTTGTCGCCTTGCGGGTAGATCATAGAAACGCGACCGCGGATGTAGTTGGCTCCGTACTCTTCCATGGCTCTGCGAGTGAACTCGTCGTACAATTTCCCCGGAGAGCGGATATCCATATAAAATACATGTGACTGAGAATCTGGAATATGATCTTTAGTCAAAATTGTCTGCTTTGCTGTGTACATACAACAGAAGCCTGAACAATAAGGACGGTCGACAGATTTATCTCTGGATCCTACACACTGAATGAACACAACATTCTTTGGTTCCTTACCGTCGGATGGACGCTTGATGTGTCCTTCGCTTGGGCCGGAAGCTGAAAGCATGCGTTCGTATTGCAGGGAGGTGATAACGTCAGGATATTTCCCGCCGCCGTATTCGCCGTATACAGTCCAGTCGAATAGATCAAAACCGGTAGCAGCGACAATTGCGCCTACACTTTCGGTGATAATCTCATCTTTCTGACTAAAATCAATTGATTCCGAAGGACATACTTTGGCACAAACTCCACATTTATCTTTCTGTAATTTCATACAGAAATTAGCGTCGATTTTTGCCTTTTTAGGGATGGCCTGCGGGAATGGAATGTTGATAGCTTTTGTCGTAGCCAGCTTTTCATTAAAAAAGTCAGTAGCTTTTCTGCTAGGACATTTTTCCACACACAGACCACAACCTGTGCAGGAATCCCAGTCAACATAGCTGGCTTTCTTTTTAATGGAGACTTCAAAGTTTCCGACATAACCATTAACTTCTTCGATTTCTGAATATGCGTGAAGTTTAATGTTCGGATGCTGCGCAACATCAACCATGAGAGGTCCGAGGACACAACTGGAACAATCCACTGTAGGGAACGTTTTATCCAGTTTAGCCATCTTACCGCCAATGGTGGTATCTTTTTCGACGAGGACTACTTTGAGTCCACCGTTAGCACAGTCCAAAGCGGCCTGAATACCGGCGACACCGCCACCGATAACCATGACACTCTTATTTACTGGGAATTGTTTAGAGAACAATGGACGGTTTTTGAGTAGTTTTGCAGCAGCCATACGAACAAGATCCGCAGATTTGTTGGTATTAGCTTCTCTGTCTTTTCCGATCCATGAAACGTGTTCTCTGATATTGGCCATCTCGAAAAGATAACGGTTAAGACCCGCTCTTTCCAGAGTACGGCGGAAAGTTGGTTCATGCATTCTTGGGGTACAAGAGGCAACAACCACACCATCGAGCTTATGCTCTTTAATAGCTTCTATTATACCATCCTGTCCGGGTTCGGAGCAGGCGTACATTGTATCTGTTGCGAATACTACACCAGGAAATTCCCGGGAAGCTGCAGCAACCGCGGCAGTATCCACGGTTCCTTCAATATTAGATCCGCAGTGGCAGACAAAGACTCCTATTTTCATTTAAGTCTTCTCCTTGACGTTCTTGACCGGTTGGGTAGCTCTACTAGGAAGCGTCTTCCGCGCCGATGCCATTAATGACTGTGCGAGGGGATACGCAGAGCTTATCAATTCCGAGTTCCTTCTCATCTATTCCGAGGGCAAGTCCAATAAGCTGAGTGTAGTAAAACACTGGGATATTGTGCTTTGCACCATTAGCTGAGTTGATCTGATCCTGCCTGAGGTCCAGATTCATCTGGCATAGAGGGCAGGCTGTAACCAGCGCCTCTGCTCCGATGTCTTCAGCCGCATCCAAAAGTTTGCCGGACAGGCTCATGACAATATCCTTACGAGGGATACCGAATGAAGCTCCGCAGCATTCAACTTTCAGTGGGAAAGGAAGGACAGTCGCTCCCAGAGCTGTAAGGATATTATCCATAGCCATGGGGTGTTCAGGGTCGTCAAAGTTCATGACTTCTGGCGGGCGGTTCATAATGCAACCGTAATATGCCGCAACTTTCAGTCCCTTAAGAGGCTTCACAGCCTTTGCCTTAAGCGCATCAAGTCCCATGTCTTCAACGAGAATCTGCAATACAGACTTTGTGTCAACTCCTCCATTATAGGGAGTATCCAGCAGCTTGTTTACGTCATCTCTAAACTCGTCTTTACTCATTCTATGAGTGGCTGTTTTGAGATTGGTCAAACAGCTTGGACAAGGAGTTACAGCTGTGTCCAGATTCATTTTTTCGACTAGTGCAAGGTTGCGAGCCGAAAGAGCTGAGGACAAAGTGTGATCGACTGTGTGTGCAGGAGTAGAGCCGCAACAGCTCCAGTCCGGAACCTCGTTCAGAGTTATGCCCAGCTTGGCGCAAATTGCGCGTGTGGACATATCATACTCAATAGATGTTCCGGTTCCTGAGCACCCGGGATAGTATGCATAATTTAAGGAATCACTCATTTTTGAGACTCCTCTTTAAATCGGTTGAATATCTTTTGAACTTCTTCCTTCCCTTGAATCTGGGGAGGCTTGAAGTGCATTTTGCCTTTTGGCAAAACTTTCGGGCCAAGGTCCACATCTGTCCAGAACCGACCTGTCTTCGCAATGTAAGAGACCAAAAGGCCAATTTCAAATACGCGTCCGTTCTTTTCAACAGACGACAGGAAGCTGTCCCAAAACGATTTGACTGTAGGTACAGGAGCGTATCCCTCACGGCGAGCCATGTGGCGTAATACGTCCATGATGTGTGCTACGTCGATGTTGTTTGGGCATCTGGTTGTGCATGATTCACATGTGGCACAGAGCCAAAGAGATTTGGATTTTAAAACAGTCTCTTTCTGACCTGCCTGCACAAGGCGCATAATCTGGTTCACAGGCTGATCATATACAAATGTATACGGGCAACCTGCGGTACAGTTACCGCATTGGTAGCAGAGGCTCATGTTTTGGCCGCTTTCTTTTTCGACTTGTTTCACAAAACTTGAGTCGTAAGACTTAGTAATATTAACTATTTCCATAAATGAGTAGCCGCCTTTCCGCTTTGGAGTCCGGTGGAGCGGACTTGCTGTGTGTAGATTGGCTTAAAGATTCATAACAGATGATGGATTCTTAAGATGAGACATCCTGCCAGAAGAAGCCCCTTTACCGCAAGTAATATTCACAGGATATGGAGCCATGTGAGAAACTAATTTTTTTTCAAGGCTCTAAATTGATTGTATAATCAGGTGGTGTGGTGGGATCGTTTTACAAGTTTTGTTGAACTTTCGTTGAGTGTAACTATCAACTTGATAATTTAAGGTGCCCTTTATGCTTTTTGATAGAGGTTGATGTTATTATTTTTTTTAACCCTGATAACAATAATGTGACATTTGTCTTCACATATAAATCTAAAGATAGTAGCAAAAGTTAAGATAAGATGTGTGACATTCTCATTTGTAGGTAAACTGTTTTTTGGGTTGTAGGGGGTTAAAGCGTTTGGAAGGGCAGGGTTGAAGTGTAATTAATACATTGAAAAAGGTAGGGGTGATTTTTTATGCGAGGAAAAGACTATATCATGCGAACCTCAGTTCTCTTGGTGGTGCTTACCGTCTTTGGACTTTCGTTTGTTAAATACGGTATTACAGATTCTGCTACGTTTGTTGGTTCCGAAGCGTGTGCTGAATGTCACGAAAAAGAATTTTTAAATTATAGTAAGTATTCCAAAAAAGCTCACTCCAGTACCAGTATTAAAATTATGTCTTCCGACCTTGATCAAGATGAAGTTGAGGAATGTTATGCTTGTCATGCTACCGGATATGGAAAGCCAGGCGGGTTTGTTTCTTTCGAAGAAACTCCCCATTTAGCTGATGCCGGTTGTGAAGTCTGTCATGGTCCCGGCTCCCTGCACGCTGAAGATGGAGACCCTGATCTTATTAAAGCAAAGATGGATATTGCCGATTGTGAAACCTGCCATAATGCTGCCAGAGTAGAGAATTTCAACTTTAAGCCGCTGATATACGGCGGAGCCCACTAAGGGAGAGAATATGAATTTTATTAAAAACTCCCTTGGTAACAAAGTTATGGTCTTGACCTCTTTGTTGACAGCCACAGTGTTCATTTGTCTTTTTGCAGCAAACTCTTACTGGCAGAAAAATGCCATGCTGCACGAGATTGAAAATTCTGCCATTCGGAACTCTGATTTAATTCAGCTCGCTATTCGTGAGCCGATGGCGAAAGGTAACAATAAAGGTACTACTGAAAAGTTTGCCACTATTTCTCAACATTACGATGATGTAAGTGTTTATCTAACAAATTTTAAAGGTAATATCACCTATTCTACTACTAAAGATGACTTGCGGTCTGAGTTATCCACTAAATTTGATAATCCAGAAGTGGGTGCCCTTTATCAGAAGAGTCTGAAGTCTCCGGTTAAAGGCGGGATGCTTTCTGAGATTGGTGGTAAGAAGGTTTTTGTAGAAATTGAATCCATTAAAAATGAAAAAAAATGTTACCATTGTCACGGTAGTAGAAGACCTATTCTCGGTTCGATAGTCATGGTTCAGGATATTTCAAGCCAGTTCGGAGCCCTTGTTGATTCGCAGATGAAAGCTGCAATGCTTTCCTTTTCTGGGTTTGTTGTCCTGCTTGGTGCGTTACTATTCTTTATGCGCAAATCTGTTGTTAACCGGATCGAAGTTATTGCCGGTGCAACGGAAGCATTTACTGGTGGAAATCTCGATGCCCACTTTGATGTTCCGGGAAGTGATGAGCTTGGATCTCTCGGTAAAAATCTGGGCGAAATGGCCAGACAGATTAAAGATCAATTACAATACAATAAGGGTGTACTTAGCGGTATAACCGTTCCTCTTATTGTTACTGATGCAAATAACAATATCGGATTTGTTAATAAACCGATGTTGAAAATACTTGAGAAGTTAGAATCGTATGTTGTTGGTTCTCCTGTCGCAAGTTTATTTACGAAAGATGGCAGAGCAATTACTGCCGATGCCCTTGAGGGTAATGGCTGTCCACAAGGCTTGATTCGCTACATGCGCAAAGATGGTGTTGAATTTCCATTGCGCTACCAGGCTTGTGCTCTTCTTAATGCAGAGGATGAAATCGTCGGGGCGATTGCTGTGATGGTGGACCTTACTGAAGAAGAAGAAAGTAGGCAGCATATTGAGAAGCAGCAAGAAGCTCTTCTTGAGGTTGCGAACGAAGTCACTGAAGTTTCTACTAGATTGCTTTCTTATACAGCAGAGCTGTCTCAGCAGATGAATGAACTTACAATTGGTGTCGACACTACTGCAATGCAGACCGGACAGGTTGCAACTGCGATGGAAGAAATGAACGCAACTGTTTTGGAAGTAGCACGCAACACTGGTGAAACTGCTGAATCTTCCGAAAGAGCTAAATCTGTTGCTCGTGATGGTGGTGTCGTTGTAAGTGATACTGTTAAAGAAATACACATGGTTACCGATACAACTGACCGACTTGCAGAACTTCTTGAAGACTTGTCGGTTCGTGCAGTTAACATTGGTGAGGTCATGTCCGTAATTAATGATATTGCTGACCAGACCAACTTGCTTGCTCTTAACGCTGCCATTGAAGCTGCTAGAGCTGGAGATGCGGGCCGCGGATTTGCCGTTGTGGCTGACGAAGTTCGTAAGCTTGCTGAAAAGACAATGAATGCAACCAACGAGGTTGAAGAAGCAATTGGGCTTATTCAGCAGAGCACAACGAAAGTTGTGGACGAAATGAGTGACGCTCGTAAGCGCGTAGGCAAGACTGTCACTATGGCAGAAAGCGCAGGTGGAGTTCTTCAAGAAATAGTCAAAGAGTCCGACGGTATTGCCGACATGGTAAGAGCTATTGCAACTGCCGCTGAAGAGCAGTCCGCAACAAGTGATGAAGTCAACAATAGTGTGACAGAGATTAACGCTCTATCGCAGACTCTCTCACAGGGGATTATGAATGCGAACGATGGGATTCAAGAAGTGTCGGAAATGGCTCAGCACCTAAGTGAGCTTGTCTCCCGCTTCAAATAACAGTCCGTTTACATTCTTATTTGATTTAATAAGAAACGGCCCGTTGAACTTTAGTTCAGCGGGCCGTTTTATTTTATTAGGTGAAATTAGAAGAAGACTCTTGCTGCACTTGGTCTAACTTTCTTAGCGCCAGCCTTTTCCCGAGTTACTGAATATTTCGGTAATGCGGGTGCGCTTAACAGCCTTGAAGTCGCTCTTGCGGGCAGTCTTGGGGCTGCTTCCTGTGCTTTCGTAGACGGTCTCGATATATTTTAGAAGACCGATAAGTCCTTTGCGCTTGGAGCTTGTTTTTTTTACAATGCATTGAACGCTTGTGGGATCAATGGCGTGATATCTGGCGAGGTATGTCCCGTCTTCGTTTGGCCTTATTTCCATGCGCTGTATGCCTTTGATGTGGCTTCTGTTAAGTTTAACTACCCAGCTTTTGGCAAAGATTTGGAAGCGACTGAGTTCTGTTTGCTCCGTCACATCGCTTGCAAAGGCTCCAGATGATAAAACAAAACATAAAAATATTGCAGTCAGTACTATTCTGATTCTTTTCATTAAACATCTCCGGATAAAAAAAGGGTGGAAAGGACAACGCCCCTTCCACCCTATTGTTACTCTTTATTAGTCTTGAAAACAAGAACCAGTCAGGAGCTTATAATCTTTAGAGTTTTTTATTCTTCTACATCAATTTCAACACGACGGTTAAGCTTGCGGCCTTCCTTAGTCTTGTTGTCGTACTTTGGATTCATTTCGCCGTAACCCTGAATCATGATGCGATCAGCAGAAACGCCGTTTGCAGCCATCCAGTCGCCTACAGATTTAGCTCTGCGTTCGGATAGGCCCTGATTGTATGCTTCTGCACCAGTGCTGTCTGTGTGTCCGCCAACCATAACCTTAAGGTTCGGGAAAGACTCAAGCATTGCAGCAGCTTCTACAAGAGATGGTTCCATTTCTTCAGTGATCTGGAATTTATCGAAACCGAAGTTAAGATTACGGAAAACGATTTTTTCCTGAACTGGAACAACTACAGGAACAGGAACTATTTCAACGATAAGTTCTTCTTCTGTTGTGTAGAAAACGTCCTGAGCGAATTTGTCGAGAACGGCTTTGTTTGAAAGAGCAGATGCTTCTACGAAAACTCCACAAGGAGTAAGGGAAGCAAGACGCTTCATCATAGAAATTCCCTGTGGTGTATCTGCAACACTGATGGTGTGCAGGCAGAAACGATCACCATATTTTTGGGACATGTTGTTGATAATTGCAGCAGGGTTCCTACCTACGTTTGAAAGACCGTCTGAAACAAAGATAACTGCAAGTTTGCCTTTCCATGTGGAAAGAGTGTTATCTAGATCAGAAAATCCAGTTCCCATTGGGGTAGACTGGAAGAAAGGAAGATCAGTTGGAGCTGCATTCAGTCCTCTAGCAATAGCACCTTTATTGTAAGTTGCTTTTGGGGAGTATGTTGCAAAGTCAGGCATTGCATAAAGCGCAGACTGGTATCCTAGATTAGGGATAACGTTATTCAACTGCTTAAGAGCGTTTAGGCCTGAAACGATTTTAGAGTTGCCTGTAGCTTTGTATGCTTCTTCCATGGAAGGAGAAGTATCTACAAATAAAGCAAACGCGTCTACTTTAGGTTTGAGAACAATTTTTGACTCCGCTGAAGCCAGTGATCCCATAGCCATAAAAGCGATCAACATTAAGGCAAGAAGTGAAATTAGTTTTTTACTTTTCATTATAAAATTCCTCCAAAAAAATGGTTAATAGGTTTTAATAAGATATACTTATACCTTAATTATTAAGGTATTATTTTTTCTTAAGCAATGTTTTTGTATTATTTTTATACAACTCTTAATTGCTTGCTGAAGCAAAATGTTTCTCAAGCATAATTTTGAGGATAGTTCTATCCGTATCAATCATTCCCTGCGTGCTCAGTGTACCAATATTTTGCATGGTCTGTTCCGGTGATGTACCAATAATACCATCTGTTGAGTGAACGTTAACTCCGTGAATCGCAAACAGTGCAGCTTGAACAGCCGTTCCTGCAGCTGTCGCGAGCTTAAGAGCGCATCCAGACTTAGCCCCGTCACAAATAATTCCGGCAAGATCCTCCGTTATATTGGTAATTGCTCCAGCCATCTGCGATGATGTTCCTCCCATTAAATAAGTGGTTCCTGCTGTTGCTCCTGCGCCAGCTGCCACGGAGCAACCGCATACAGCGGATAATCTGCCCGTTTGAGCTTTCACATAAGCTGTGACTAAATGACTAAGCGCGATGGCTTCGAGCAAAGTTTTTTCATCACAATCAATAAATTTACTAACTGCATATATCGGCAGAATTGCCGTTAGTCCGTGGTTTCCGGAACCGCCAGAGCTCATGGCAGGAAGTTTTATTCCGCCCATTCTTGCATCAGAAGCCGCCGAGGTGATAATTCGCGCCGATAGTATCATGTCGCGGGTAAGAATTTTCAGTCTTGCCAGTCTTTCTAGTGTAAGTCCTACCCCGAGACCTGACCCATGTTTAAGGCCATAATCCGCAAGGCGCATATTATATGTAATTCCTTCCTTGAGAAATGCGAAATCGTCATCATCGAGGTCGCTAATCATATCAATGAGGTCATCGAGCGTAAGTTTTTTTATAAAGTCTTCAAGCTTGAAAACATCAGCTTTTTGAGCTTGCTTTGCTTTTACCAACGGGGAGTCTGTAATCGGCTCGCCGTCCATTGTTATCCCCGTGATATTGTCATGGACTCCTTCAATAATTGCTTCAACCTGATGTTCTTTGAAGGTTAGCAAAGCTTTAACGTAAATGCCTTTTTGATCAGCAAGAAGATGCACTGTAACTCTGGACTCCTCTTTAAATTTGCAAGCCCGCTCAACCCCTTCTTCAGTGATAGGTTCAAGGGCTTCCAGTCCAAGAGAGGCATCGCCGCATAAAGCTCCAAGAGCAGCAGCAGTATCCAGTCCGTTCAAACCTCCGGTTCCTGGAATAATTACCGCAAGACCGTTTTTATAAATATTAGGGTCGACCCATATTTCAATGTGGTCAGGGGTTTCATCTTTAAAAATAGAAGCGGCTGCAGCTGTCGCTAGAGCTATAGCAACTGGCTCAGTGCATCCAAGTGCTGGAGCAACTTCAAGATGGAGAATCTCTTTAACGGTATAGGCCATATGCTGATTAATCCTCTTATTTGTTTTTTTACTTTCTGATTTCGCTTGCTAACGTATATATAACGTAGTTATTAATAAAGTCTAGAGAAAATCATGATAAAGACAAGTGTTTGTATCAGTATAACATGAAATAAAATACAGGCAAGCGTAAAGATGATGTATCACAAATAATAATTATGTTGAGTAGTGTTATTTGTGTAGTTCAAAGCAATTTTTATTCTATAAGTGCATCTAACTAACTGTTCATATACAATTGTGTAACATTAATAAATATTAGTACTGCAACAGTTAATGTATTTTTTATAATTTGTGCAGTTGTTGGATGTATCTTTAATGAATATGAAAGGAATTAAAATTAAAATTGATTTATTATATTGAGTAAATAAATTCATATAAAATAATTAAAATGAATGTTTTCAGCCTTGTAATAAGAATCGCGGTGGATTTTAATCTTAACTGTGTAAGTGGAATTAATTGTTTTTATTGATGAACATCAGTCAATTTTGATGTATGGGACGAAATGTTGTTGAAAATTGTTAGAAAAATAAGTAACATCCGACATCTTGAACTGTGCAATTGTATAGTAACTTAGTCATATCTGCCTAAAAAAGCAGGAGAATTGATATATGTATATTGTTACCGGCGGAGCTGGTTTCATTGGTAGTGCCATGGTTTGGAAGCTCAATCAGATGGGGATTGACGATATTTTGATCGTTGATAACCTTGCTAAGAGCGATAAATGGAAAAATTTAGTTAATCTTCGTTATGAAGATTATGTACATAGAGACCAGTTTTACCGGTTAATCCTTGAAGGGGATGATCCTTTTGAAACTGATGCGATAATTCACATGGGAGCTTGTTCTTCCACCACAGAGCTTGATGCCGATTTTCTGATGGAAAATAATTATCGTTATACGCAGATGCTTGCTCGTTTTTGCCTTAAACATGATGTCCGCTTTATCAACGCTTCCAGTGCTGCGACTTATGGGGATGGCAGGTTTGGGTTTGATGATAATCATGATGGCATCACTCAGCTTCAGCCCATGAATATGTATGGTTATTCTAAGCAGCTATTTGATCTATGGGCGCTCCGCGGAGGGGTGCTGGATAAGATGGTCTGTCTCAAATTTTTCAATGTTTTCGGGCCTAATGAGTATCATAAAGATGACATGAAAAGTGTTATCTGCAAGGCGTTCCGCCAGATCTCAGATACAGGTGAGATGAAGCTTTTCAAGTCTTATAAAGATGAATACCCCAACGGTGGGCAAATGCGCGACTTTGTTTATATTAAAGATTGCGTAGATGTTATGTGGTGGTTTTTACAGAACCCAGATAAGAACGGTATCTTCAATATCGGGACAGGTCAGGCGCGCCAGTGGAATGAACTGGCAAATTCAGTTTTTGCTGCAATGGATGTTAAACCTGACATTAGTTACATTGAAATGCCTGAGTCTATTCGTGATAAATATCAGTATCTTACTCAGGCAAATATGAGCAAGTTAGTTGAAGCTGGCTATGAAAAGCCGTTCACTGCGCTTGAAGATGCAGCTAAAGATTACGTTCAGAATTATCTTGCGCAAGAAAATCCGTTTTTAAAAAGCATATAGTTTAAATATTTGAATATTAGAGGTAGATCGTTTTGAAATTAAGGCTAACCATACTCATACTTTGCTTGCTAATGTGTTCCTCGGGTTACGCATTTGCGCAAGAGCATCTTGTTATTCCTGCGACTAAAAGTGATGTTGCAGGGAGAGGTGATAAGGAGTGGAAATTCTCTGCGGATAAAGTTGTCGCTGAGAATGATAGCGAGTATGTGCAGGCTTATGGGAACGTAACTGTTCGCAGTGGCGGAAGCTATATTAAAGCCGACTTTGCGCGCTTCTACCAGGCTACAAAATGGATTTATCTTAAAGGTAATGTCAAAGCGCAGTGGGAAGGCGATTTTTATGAAGCCGGCGAAGCTGAATTTGACCTGAATAATATGGTCGGTTGGCTTAAAAAAGGCCGCGTTTTTGTTGCAAAGCCTCATGTTTACTTCGAAAGTGAATTTATAGAAAAGCATAACGGCGCCACTTATAGCTTTAAAGATGCAAAAGTCACTGCTTGTGATGGAGAGAACCCTCTTTGGTCTTTTGAGTCTGAAGAAGGGGACATCACTCTTAATGGCTATGCAAGACTTTGGCATTCTAAATTTAAAATTAAAGGTGTGCCTGTCGCATACACCCCGTATATGAGCCTCCCGCTTGAGTCTAAACGCCAATCGGGTTTTTTAACGCCTTCAATTGGTAGTTCAGATAAGATGGGCTTTAAGGCTACTGTCCCATACTACTGGGCTATTGATGATGAGAAAGATCTGACTGTATACGGTGAATATCTCGGAAAACGTGGATTTAGACCTGGTGTCGAATACCGTCATAGTGACGATGCTAACTCCAAGGGGGAGTGGCGGGCTGATTGGTTATATGATGGTAAATCGTATGACAATTCCGCTGACGGATCCAGCGTATTTGAAGATAACGGAATGATCAGACCAAACAATAATAGATGGTGGGTCAGATCTAAATATGATGGTTATATAGGATCTCCCGATTGGCAGACAATGGTTGATATAGACATGGTTTCTGATCAGGATTACCTCCGCGAATTCAAAGGTGGTTTGAATGGATATGACGAGACTCGCGAAGGGTTCATTGATGGGTTCGGTCGAGATATCGCCGCTGCGGATTCCAATAATCGAATAAGTACAGCTCTTGTCGCTAAAAGTTGGGACGAATTTTCTGTTTCCGGCTTGGTTCAATATAATGAAAATCTACTCTACCGTAATGGTAATAATCCTGGTGATTTAAACCCTACGTTGCAGACATTGCCTGAGTTTGATGGCTTTGCTTTCAAGCAGCAGATAGGTGATACCCCCCTTGAGTGGCAGGGTGATATGCAGGCCAGTTATTTCTGGCGTGAATATGGAATGACCGGTGGACGCTTTGATATCCATCCGGAATTAAGCATGCCTGTAACTGCAGCGGGAATTACTTTTATCCCTCATGCAGGGGTTAGAGCTACGTCATACTTGATGGATTCTTTTGAGAATGCGAACTCAACAATTAATAAAGATTCAAGCCAAGGCCGTATCATGGCCGATGCTGGAATTAGCGCATTCACCGATTTTTTTAAAGTTTTCGATGTTGGATCAGGCCCAGTTGTTTCCAAAGAGAATATTGGCCAAAGCAGCTGGACTAAAATGAAGCATAACATTGTTCCGCGTCTCGATTACAACTGGGTGCAGGATCAGCGGGACCAAGACGAACTGCCTTATTTTGATTCCCGTGACCGCATATCAGCAGAAAATGATATAGTATTCTCACTTACAAACGTATTTGATAGGAGCCTGTCTACTGTTGTTGCAGGGGAAGGCGGAGAAGCCGCTCTTGAAAATGAATATCTTGAATTTTTCAGGTTCCGCTTAGAACAAGGGTATGACATTGACGAGGCCAGTCGTTCTTCTGAATTGAGCGAATATGAGAGTCGCCCGTTTTCTGATGTCATGGGTGAAGTTATACTGACTCCTTATAATTTTGTTAATCTGACTTCGCGCACATGGTTGTCTCCGTACGTAGGAGATATTACTGAGCATGAGAATGTGCTCCGGGTTTTTGATGATTCGATTGGTGAGGTGCTTTTCGGCTACGATTACCTTCGTAAGATTGATGAGTATAAACGTTCGCAGGCTACCGATATGCAGATTGTTCGATACGGTGCTAAAGCTTTTCTTCCATGGGGCCTCGAGGTTGCTGGAGAATTCAGAGCTGATCTAAATAACAATCAAGACCTTGAAAAAACACTTTCCGTAGGCTGGAAACAGCAATGTTTCTTCGTCGAGTTTCTTGCATCTAAAACTACCGTTGACGAAAGTTACAGCGTGAATTTTAACTTAGTTGATTTCGGCGTGTTCTAGACTTCATAAAACGAATTTAATAATATTAAGCCCCCCGTTCACATGATGGACGGGGGGCTTGCCTTATTGTAAGTTTTTTAAAAAATACGCGCATAATCCCTTGATTATCATTAGATGAGACTTAATTGTATTCATCACGAATTGATTGAATACGTAATGGAATATTTAGTGTGTTAATGAAACAAGTGAAAAGGATACGTTAGCTGGATATGAGCAAAAATAAAATTCATGTTCTTCCTGCCGCACTAAGAAACCAAATTGCGGCCGGTGAAGTTGTCGAACGTCCCTCCAGTGTTGTTAAAGAGCTGGTAGAAAACTCTATTGATGCCGGAAGCACTCAAGTTGATGTGCTTGTTGAGCGTGGCGGTCAGGGACTTCTTTCTGTGCGCGACAATGGGTTTGGGATATCCTCTGATGAATTAAACCTTGCAGTAACAAGGCATGCGACAAGTAAAATTTCAGGAGTCGAGGATCTTTCAAGGATTACCAGCTTCGGTTTTAGAGGTGAGGCTCTTCCTAGTATCGCTTCCGTATCCAGATTTAAAATGAGTTCTTGCACTGCTGATTCGTCTGAAGGATGGTTCATAAGTGTAGAGGGCGGTGATGTCGTTGATGAAGGGCCTGCCGCTATGCCGGAAGGAACTTCCGTTGAAGTTAAGGACCTTTTTTATAATATTCCGGCCCGGTTGAAATTTTTAAAAACTGAGTCAACAGAAGCTCGGCGCTGTAATCAGGTTTTATTCAAGATCAGTCTTTCAAATCTGGAAGCTGGTTTTTCTTTCGTTTCAAACGGCAGAGAGCAATTCAGACTTCCACCTGCACAGACTCTTCCTGAAAGGCTATCTTTGTTCTGGCCCCGCAATATTTGTGAATCTCTGTTGGATTTCTCCCATGAAGTTGGGGATATGAAAATTTCAGGATGCGCGGGTATTCCTTCTGTTGCTCAGGGACGCGGCGATAGAATTATTATGTTCGTAAACGGACGCCCCGTTCAGGACAAACTACTCCTTAGCGCCATTCGAGGTGCATATAAGGGCAGGCTTATTTCCCGCGAATATCCGCAGGCAGTTGTCTTTCTTACCCTTCCACCAGAATTAGTAGATGTGAACGTGCATCCTGCGAAAATGGAAGTTCGTTTTCAGGACGAAAGGTCGATTTATAGTATTATCCACAATGGTATTTCTCAGGCTCTTGCTCGTTATGAACTTGGTGTAGTTGAAGGTGATGACTCTTCTGGCATTGAAGTTTTTTTGTCTGACACACGTTCGGCTGTAGAAGAAGGGCCGAGGGCAACGCACACTTCCCTACCCATCGAACCTCGTCCGAAATTTTCCAGTTGGAATGAGTTTAAGAATACAGATTTTTCAAGCGAGCCTGATCCTGTAACTCAAGCTGGATCTCAGCATATTGATGAACGTTTTGGGCGTACTGACTTTACCGCTCCGGTTCATGGCGGCGGTGATATTAATTCCGAATTTGTAAACGAGCAATCTGCCGGTTATGAAGTGCACGGTGGCGCAGACTCGCAGCTTGTTCCATCAAATGGTGTGACCTCCGATGTTACAGAAAATGTACGAACTTCCGAAGTTGGAGGTTCTTACGAAGGAGTTGGAGATAGCGCTCCTAGATCTCTGTACGTACCTGGTACGTCTATCGAGTATTTGGGACAGGTTTCCGATACTTATCTGGTCTTAAAGCTTGTTAACGGGTCTCTTGGCCTGCTTGATCAGCATGCAGCCCATGAACGCATCATTTATTATAATATGCGGGCTGAGCGGACGAAAGGCGATTCGCGCCCGTTGGCTATTCCTATTGACCTGACTTTACATACTAGTGAAGTTTCAAGAGTGCAGGAAATGTGGGAAGAATTGCGTAGTGCCGGATTTTTGCTTGAGCTTGAAGGTGGAGTGACCCTTTCTATGCGAGGAATACCTCCATCCCTTGAAACTGGTGAAGCTAAAGAGTATCTCAAAGCAGCTATCAGTGGACAGGCTAAGAGTCTTGATGATTTATGGATTATGCTTTCATGCAAGTCTGCAATCAAGGCGAACCAGTCTCTAGCGGTTGATGAAGCTCTTGCTTTGCTCGAGGCTTGGGTTCAATGTCCGCAACGTGAGTATTGTCCGCACGGCAGGCCGGTAATGATCAGCTGGTCTTTTTCTGACATGGAAAAATTATTTAAGCGCAAATAGAATCATTTGAAAGAGGCACACGGTAAATCTATGGCAATCGGATATAATACTCTTGAAGTTGAAGTTGATCTTGGCGCAATCCGTAACAATTATCGGGTTCTTTGCGAGAAAGGATATAATGTATACGGCGTTATTAAGGCTGATGCTTACGGGCACGGACTTATTAAAGTTTCTCGCGCTCTCGAGAGTGAAGGCGCAGATACCTTCGCCGTTGGCACAGTTGCTGAGGCTGTAGAGCTCCGTGCAAGCGGTTGTACTAAACGAATTATTGATTTGCTTGGACCTCTTGATGAACCCGATTGCATGGCTCTGGCTGAGAACAGAATAATTCCTTTTGTCGGTTGTTTTGATCAACTCAATTTATTGGGATCGGTTGCTAGGAATCACAAATTAGAGATTGAAATAAGCTTAAAATTCGATACTGGAATGGCTCGTCTGGGATTTAGTTCAGAAGAGTTGCCTGATCTGATCTCTAGGCTCGAAGAGTTGCCGCAAATCCGCCCTGTAATGGCAAGTTCTCATCTTGCAACCTCTGATGATCCTTCATACGAAGGGTATGTTGAAGAGCAGACAGCTAAGTTTAAAAGTATTTTAGATACGCTTGAGTTGTCAGGGATTAGCGTTGAGCCTAGTCTGGCTAATTCCGCCGGTATTTTGAAACATGATAAAATAAATTTCTGTGCTCAGCGTGGCGGTATCGCCCTATATGGCGGTAATCCTTTTGGTGGAACAGAGTGGGAAGCTCTTGGGGCACGTCTGAAACCTGCTATGCAAGTCAGCACAAAGATAGCTTCTGTTCACAAGCTTAACAAAGGGCAGACCATTAGTTATGGATGCACTTATACTGCCGAGAAAGATATGACTGTTGCCATTGTCTGCGCTGGATATGCAGATGGGTATAGCAGGCATCTTTCAAACAACGGGCAGATGTGTATTAACGGTCAGCGGGCAAATATTCTGGGACGCGTGTGCATGCAGCTTACGGCTGTGGATGTTAGCAATATTCCGGATGTGAAATTCGGGGATGTTGCTTATCTGCTTGGCGGTGAAGGAGGCGGGGCTATAAGTCCCGAAGAATTGGCAGCTTGGTGGGGCACAATTACTTATGAAGTTTTCTGTATTTTGGGTCTGAACCCGAAGAGTTATATAGAATAAAATGTTGAGACGCTTCAATTGGAAGCAAAACTGTTTCAGGAGGATATTACTATGAGTTGGAGAGTAGCTGAAAGCCATCCCCTTAAGGATGTTGATCCGGCGGAACTTAGGTACAAATGGGAAGAAGTCGCGATTGATATGGCACTTATTCCTGCAAGCAATGTCCGCGTTTACATCGAAGACGGCATTGTTCGTATCGAAGTAAGTCAAGAGCTATACGACTGTATGGCCGGAATTTAGTTGTTAAGGGGTAGTTCTTTACGGAACTGCCCCTTAGTGCTTTAATAAGGAAAATATAAATCTCCGGAGGTTCTTCCACCCATGAATTTTAAAAAAGCAGCTATTATTTTTGGTCTGATTATTATGATGGTTTCCGCTTTGGGTGGATGTTCTGGTGAAAAATCAGCCAGTGGTCCTGAACTTCGAGTCGGGGTGATCGGCGTCACCAGTGGTGAGTTGTTCAGAAAAGGTACGTATATACTTGCTGCTGCCAGATATGCAGCCGAGGAGGTTAACGCTGAGGGCGGTGTTGATATTTCTGGCGTTAAGCATTCTGTAAAATTATTTCCAGTCGATAGTGGCGGAACTTCTGAAATTGCGACGAGCATGGCCTTGCGCCTGATTGATCAGGATAAAGTATCTGTTATAATTGGCGGAGCAAGCAGCGCAGTTGCGTTAGCTATTGCCAAGGTTTGCGAAGAAAAGAAAGTTCCTTTCATTACCCCCGTAGCCAGCACTAATAAGCTGACATCATATAAATACGCATTTAGAGTTTCCTATACTAACTCCGTGCAGGCAGCGGCTTTATCTCGGTTTGTCAGTGATAAGCTGAAAAGCGAATCTGTTGCGGTCTTGTATGATGCAGATAATACTTACAGTGCCGAGTTGGCGACTCTTTTTAAAAAGGATTACTCTAAGCGCGGAGGAAAGGTTGTTGCTTTCGAAAGCTACCCGGCAGGATCGCGAGAATATGATGCGCAATTGAAGAATATTGTTGCAGCCAATCCTAAAATTTTATTCCTGCCGAACAATACGAAAAAAATACAGATACAGGCTCGTCAGGCTATAAAGCTTGGATTTAAGGGTATCCTTTTAGGCGGTGATTCATGGGACCCTGTTGATCTGCTTAGAAACGATATTTTCAAGAATAGTTACTTTACCGACCATTGGTTCCCAGGGCTTCCAATTCCCGGTTCCGCAAAATTTGAAGTTGATTATAAGAAAAAGAATGGAGTGGATCCGACTGAGATGGAAGCATTAACTTATGATGCAGCTATGTCCGTTTTTGCCGCCATCAAAAAGGATCATTCTGATGATCCTATCGCTATCCATGATGGGCTAGTGGACATGCCGCCATTTGCCGGAGTGACGGGTAAATTTGACTACAACAATAACGGTGATCCAGCTAAAGATGTGTTTATCTCTCATCTTAAAGATGGCCATGTCGTTCTTGCGGATACTATTTTTGTGGAATAGGTAATTCCGCTGTCCTGAAAAAGAATAGTTATGCTCGTTAGTTGCTAGCTTAAAATTACAGAGCTTCCGCAAGAGTTTTTCCTGCAAGCCTTGCTTCTTCCATGATGTTTTCATGGTTGGCTATGATTCCTTTGTCGAAGAGGTTCAGGACTGAAATTTCGCTCACTATTTCGTAACCGAATGCTTCGAGCGGAAGGCGCATTGCTTCTAGAGTAAATCCCATATCTTTTTTATGCGCCTGTTCGGCAACAGCTCCGATAACAGCTTTACGTCCTTGTCCTGCAAGTCTGCTTGCCCAGCCCCTTGGGCGTGAGTCTGTGAAATCGTAGTAGCAATACATGCGGTCGATAAAGGCTTTCACCCATGCCGTTACGTTGTAGTTGTGAACTGGTGAGATAAGAACCAGTCCCTTGGACTCTTCAATGAGCGGATATAGTGTAGTCATGCCATCATCAAACATGGTGCAGACTTTTGCTTTTCGGCACGCTTCGCATCCTACGCAGGGGTCATATTTCAGGTCGCGCAAATGAATCGTATTGGTGGTAACTCCAACTTCCTGCGCTCCTTCGAGCACGGCTTGCATCATAGTATGCGAATTACCTTTCTTTCTGGGGCTACCTTCGATTGCGGTGATCATTTGATTTCCTTGCTGTAATGCTCGAATTGCTGAAATTGTTTGAACTATATGTAGACAAGTGCCATAGCTCTAGCGCGCGTGGCAAGAATTAAATCGGCTCCAACTACTGGCGCAGTCGAAGCCGATTTAAGTAATGACTAACTGTTCCAACTCTATTGCTATTGCGGCTGCCCTGTAGGCGCTATTACTATTTCGCGTACGCACACATTTTGTGGCTGCTGATATGCGAACATGATCGCGCCTGCAATATCTTGCGGCACAAGAACAGACCCCATCGCCTTTTTAAATTCGTTATATCCACTGATGATTTCGTCTGATGTTGTATGGCTGAGTAGCTCTGTTTCAACAACACCGGGGGCAATGGTAACGAGGCGGACATTAGATCCGCAAACCTCTTCACGGATGTTCTCAGTCATTGCGTGCACAGCAAATTTAGTTCCGCAGTATGCAGCGTGCTCGGGAAAAGTTTTTCTTCCTGCGACAGAGCTGATGTTTACAATAGTCCCGCCCTGCCTTGCCTTCATTTCAGAGATGACAGATTTCACACCGTTCAAAACTCCCATTACGTTAACGTCGAACATCGCTTTCCATTCAGATGGATCTTGTGTGTCTATCGCGCCAAGAAGCATCAATCCTGCGCAGTTCACGAGGCAATCTGCTTCGCCGTATTTAGCTTCTGCCTTTTTAACTGCGGTCTTGAATGACTCTAGATCTGTAACATCAACTTTTTCGCACATGGAGTCTGGTAAACCTAAGGCTTCGAGTCGATCGACTCTACGTGCCAGTAATAGTAACGGGTGCCCGGCAAGCGAAAATGCTTTAGCTGTTGCTTCGCCAATTCCTGAACTTGCTCCAGTTATAACTACGAGTTCTTTGCCCATTTTATACTTCCTCTTTAGTTTGGTTTGACATCATGAATAGAAAATAAGGAAGGATGAGTATGTGATAGATGGATTAATGCGTCAATAAGGACTCTGAAAAAAAGTTGGATAGAATCGTGATATGGCAGAAAAATAAAATAATAATGGCCCGCAAAAGATGAGTTTTGCGGGCCACTATCACTTAAGGAGTAGGAATGTGATATTGTCTAAGAGCTTTGTATTGGTAGATTGACTAGTGATCGCAGGTGTTCTGACCTGTGACAAGAGAACCTGCTAAGTAATTAGCAACAACGTTTTCAGGGGATTCAGCTGGAGCTCCAACAACGACTCTTACGCCGGCATCGGTGAACATGGTCTGCGCTTTTGCACCCATGCCGCCAGCAAGGACAAGGTGAACGCCTTGATCTGCAATCCACTTAGGTATAACGCCCGGCTCGTGCGGTGGAGGTGTTTCCATGTTTGTGGCAACAACACCTTTGGTCATGGTATCAACATCAACCAATGCAAACTGTTCGCAATGACCGAAATGCATGGCAAGCTTACCTGCTGCAACAGGGACAGCTATTCTGACCATGCCGTTTTTACCTGCAAGGTCTTCCAGATTAGGCATTTTTAAATTTTCTTGCAAAGTTTCAGCGAGATTCAGCATCGGTTTGATAATCGCGCTTAGTGCCTTACCTGTGATGCCGTCATGGTCAACTCTGACGATAGGATAGCCTTCGTCTCCTGAGCGACCGACTTCTGGGTCTAGCGGGATTTTACCAAGGAAGTTTACGCCCATTTCTTTAGCAAGATCTTCTCCGCCGCCTGAGTTGAAAATGTCATGAACGCTGCCACAATCTGGACAAACGAAACCACTCATATTTTCAACGATTCCAAGAACCGGGTTACCGACCTGTTTGCAGAAATTAACTGAGCGGCGAACGTCATCAATAGCAACTCCCTGAGGAGTGGTTACGATAACAGCCTGAGCGTCAGGTCCGAGAGTCTGCAATGCGGAGAGAGGTTCATCACCTGTTCCGGGAGGGCAATCTACAACGAGGAAATCAAGATCATTCCACGCTACATCCTGAACGAATTGCTTAATCATGCCGATTTTAACCGGTCCACGCCAGATGACTGGCTCATCTTTACTTGGAAGCATGAACCCAAGGGACATAACCCATAAGTTTTTGCTGTATGAAATAGGTTCAATAATTTCGTGACCGATGTGAGGCTGTTGGCCTTCTAGGCTCAGCAGTCTTGGAATACTTGGGCCATGAACATCAACATCAAGCAGGCCGACCTGTTTGCCCGCGAGGGATAAAGCTACGGCAATGTTTGTTGCCACGGTGCTTTTACCTACGCCGCCTTTACCGGAGATAACGACGATCTTGTGTTTAATTCTGGCAAGGGTCTTTTTCATTTTCATATCTTCAGGGCTGCAACCCTGAGATGAACATCCTGAACCGGAGGAAGAACAGCTTCCGCAAGCTTGATCGCTCATTTATAATCTCCCGCCCCTGAAAGTAGGGGGTTATGTTTTATCACTAAAGAAATATCCAGCATAAAGTAAGACTTATAGTGGCGATGTCAACACATCGCCACGTTTGAGTCTATTTGGCCTACCAATGCCCGTCTTTGTCTGCGCCTGAAGCAGCTTCAAGTTTTCCGTCTTTATATGTTGCAAAGGCTTGGGCAACAGTTCCACCTTCGATCAGGTGAACTGCGATTTTTCCTTTATCTAAAGCGGTAAAAGCTTTTGGTCCGACATGACCTGTGATTATTGCCTTTGCGCCTGTTGCAGCAACATTTTGCGCAGACTGAATTCCTGCACCCTGTGCAGCATTCAGGTTCTGAGTGTTGTCTATGAATTCATGTGAATCGTTTTCGGTATCAAGAACCATGAAACCTTTTGCCCGGCCAAAACGTGGATCGACTAGGTCTGTTAATTCGCAGCCTTGGCAGCTGATTGCAATTTTCATTTTATTTCTCCTTGAGCCTGTTGTTGGAAGGAATGTTTTGAGTGCGATTTTGTCTGCACCTGCCGTTTTGCCGTGCTCTGCCTGAGCAGCCCGGCATCATGAATTTCTCAAGCTGTCCTAATTGGTACGCTTCAAGAACTTCATTAATTGTTCCCCTGACCCAGGGGATGACTTTAATTCCGGCTTGTTCCAGTGTGTTTCTGGTGCAGCCGCAAATTGCGCCGCATATTAAAGATGTTGCCCCGCAGGTCAAAGTGGCGGATGTCCTGTCCTTTGGGTCTTCTGAGGGAAGGGATAGGAGACCCACGGGGCAAATTTTATGGTCGTTAATTTGGAACATCTTGAGTTCCGTAGTGCTATCAAATACAGAGGCCAGCCTGTCTTCATAGCAGGCCAAACAAAGCGTTTCGGCGTTATTTGTTGTGTGTTGTTTCTGTCCTCTCATGACGGAGGACAAAGCATTAGACGTGCCTGAACAAACAATATTTTATATTGTAAGTGTTTAGGGGTATTTCAATGGTCTGGGGGATTTATGACGAGGCGTTTTATGCGCCGCTTATTTGTAATCAGGGCTAGTTATGCGCCCTTTTCCTCGCAGCGGGAGATTGCTCTGCGTAAGGTATCTTTGGATATGCCGAGTTCCCTGCAAGTAGCCATTTTTTTACCATTGTTTCTTTCAAGAGCGCGGCTGATTGCTAAGCATTTTACTTCTTCCAGAGTCATGGGGTGGTCTTCAGAGGGTGGGGGACAGCGATTATGGGGCTGTAGGTATTCAGGAAGATGCTCAACCTGAATGAATCCGGCCGGGCATAGAATGAATGAAAATTCGAGGATATTTTCCAGTTCTCGCACGTTTCCCGGGAAAGGGTGCCGCATGAGAATTTGGATTGTATCTTCGGAAAGGCCTTCAATTTTTTTGCCCTGCAAGATGTTAAATCTATTTATGAAGTGATTAATTAACAAGGGAATGTCTTCAGGACGTTCTTTAAGAGATGGCAAATTGAGGGTAACCACATTCAGTCTGTAAAACAGGTCCTGACGGAACATGCCATTCTCTACAAGTTCAGCAAGGTTGCGGTTGGTTGCTGCAACTATTCTCACGTTTGCCTTCACGCTGGCAACTGACCCCAGAGGCTCGAAAGTTTTTTCCTGAAGTACCCTGAGGAGTTTAACCTGAAGTTTGGCTGGCATGTCGCCGATTTCATCGAGAAAAATTGTACCACCGGCAGCTAGTTCAAAGCGACCCGGCTTATCTTTGCGCGCATCGGTAAATGCTCCGGCCTTATATCCGAAAAGTTCAGATTCAAGTAAATTGTCCGGTAAAGCGCCACAGTTTACTGCCACGAAGGGGCTGTGTTTTCGATCACTAAGGTTGTGGATTGCGCGGGCAAAAAGTTCTTTACCTGTGCCTGATTCGCCTAAGAGAAGAACTGTGGCTTCGCTCTTACTCACTTGCGGCATGATAGAGAATACTTTGGCAAGGGGCTTACTTTTGCCGATGATGTCTTCAAATCTCCATGAATCTAGCACTTCGCGGCGCATAACTTGAATATCGGTGAGATCTCGAAAGCTTTCGACGCCGCCGATGATTTTTCCGTCAGCATCTACAAGAGGAGCCGCGCTGATAGATACAGGTACTTTTTCGCCGTCGGCATGGATGAAAAATATTGATTTGTTGCTGATGCGGTCATTGTGTTTCATGCAGGAGCGTAAGGCGCAGTTCCCATCGCACAGGCTGGAGTGAAATACTTCCCAACACTTGGAGCCGACAGCATCTTCTCCGGGAATTCCCGTGATCCGGCTGGCAGCTTCATTGAAGAAAGTAATGTTCCAGTCTTTGTCTACTGTGAAGACTCCGTCCGCAAGTGAGTCCAGTACAGCAGAACAGGGGAGGTTGCTGGGAAATTTCATTTTCCGCTCCGCATGTTTCCAGTTGTTCTGATCTAAATAATGCGCCCCTATCGATTTGTCATCTTCAAGGGGCGCGGGTTAGCTTTCTTAAGCTTATCTGAGATCAGCTTTTTTATTTAAGCTTTTGTAGCTCTCGCTTCTCTAAGCCACTGATACCAGCCTTCAAGCCCTTCTCGTGAGCGACAGGAAAGAGGGAATATTTTAATATCAGCATTAAGTTTGCTGGCGTGCTTTTTAGCTTTTTCCATATCAAAATCAACATAAGGAAGAAGGTCGATTTTGTTCAGGATCATTACAGAAGAAATGTGG
The DNA here is from genome assembly GCF_000711735.1 of Maridesulfovibrio frigidus DSM 17176. Lineage (NCBI taxonomy): Bacteria > Pseudomonadati > Thermodesulfobacteriota > Desulfovibrionia > Desulfovibrionales > Desulfovibrionaceae > Maridesulfovibrio > Maridesulfovibrio frigidus. The sequence goes on along the minus strand of NZ_JONL01000002.1, from coordinate 250,788 downwards.
AACATGAGGGGGTATTTTTCAGGTTTGTCATCACCCTCAGTCACAGTCAAAAGAGCAATTTTGTGATCTTCACCTACATTGAATTCCGCAGGACAAACTAAGTTACCTACGTTTTCAACGAAAAGGATATCAAGACCGTCAGTGTCAATCAGGCTCAGAGCCTCTTTAACCTGACTAGAGTTAAGGTGGCATCCACCGTCGGTATTGATCTGGACTGCCTGAGCTCCAGTTGCAGCAACGCGGCGTGCGTCGTTGTCTGTCTGCAGATCACCTTCGATAACAGCCATCTTGAACTCACCTTTAAGGTCTGTGAGTGTCTTTTCCAAAAGGCTGGTTTTACCTGATCCTGGAGAACTCATAAGGTTGAGGCAAAGAATCTTGTTATCTGTGAAAAATTTGTTTAGTTCTTCAGAAATTCTGTCATTTGCTTCCAGGATATTCCGTATGATAGGCACTTCAGCCATTTTAATCTCCTTATTTAGTCTTAATCAATCTCTATGCCTTCGATGTGCAGTTCCTTCCCTTGAAGGACTTTGTGTCCTATTTCGAGGTCGCAATCGGGGCATGGCATGTAAAGTTTATCTTCAGGGATGAATTCTTTCGAGCATCCACCGCAACTTACTTTTATTGGTATTTCATTAACAACAAGAACCGATCCTTCAAGCGGGGTTCCCATTGTAATGGCTTCCCATCCGAAGGTTAGAGCGTCTGATACGATTCCGGCGAGGGCTCCGTTTGCAACTGTAACTTTCTTAAGCTTTGCATCGGGGTGTTTCCTCAATTCCTCTTCCACTATGGCAAGTATGCTTTGAGCTATTGACATTTCATGCATAAATTTGGACTACCTCAAAAAAGTATCAGGGGCAAGATACTTCCTGTCATAACCCTTGCGTAAGTGGTAGTAGTGTTTTATCGAGCATTAGTGCAGCACAAAACTTGAGCCATAAATTTTTTTACGAAGCCGGGCTTCCCGGACTCTGGAGGACTTATAGATGTATGTAGGACTGAAAATGCTTAAGGATTTTGTTACGGTAACTCCTGAAACTTTAGTGAAGGATGCGGACAAACTTCTAGAAGATAATCAGTTGTGGATGCTTCTTGTCAAAGATGGTGAAGACCTTGTCGGTTATGTCACCAAAGAGGATGTCCGAGCAGCTTTGCCTTCAATTATTACTTCTCTCGAGAAGCACGAACTGAACTATTTACTTGATAAAATCACAGTTAAAGATGTGGTTCGTAAAACTATAACAACAATTCCTCCTGAGACAGATATAGAAGCTGCTGCAGATCTGATGTTTGAGATGAATCTTTCCGGCCTAGCTGTAGTCGATGAAGACGAAAAACTAATCGGCTATATCAATCGTAATAAGATGCTTGAAGTTCTTGTAGAAGAAATGGGTCTTAAGCACGGTGGATCGCGGATAGTTGTCGAAGCTGAAGAGCGCACAGGGGTTCTTTATGAACTTGCTGGAATTATTTCAAATATGAAATACAGCATTATCAGTACTGGTCTTTTTTATCATAAAAGTCGCAGAATGGTAGTTGTACGCATCGATACTGAAGATCCTGCGCCAGTCATTAGCGCTTTAAAAGAACGCGGACACAAAGTTGTCGGGCCTTCTGATTTTATGAGCGAGTGGAAAGTTTAATTTTATCTTATTTATTCATATGACACAGAAAAGGCCGTTTCATTTAAGAAACGGCCTTTTTTATTTGGGTCTATGACCCCGGAAACATTCTGTGACGACTGGTTAGCCGCAGCTTCCTGAGCAGGATCCGCATTCTCCGCCGCCGCCCATATCCATATCGGATGTGATAACAAATCCGCTATAGCTTAGGTCAACTTTAAAAGGGCTTCCCTGTCCATTCAGTTCTTTGTCTATAAGAAACGTAAAACCTGCAGCATCTATATTTTCGTCATTATCTTTTGGCTCATCCAGAGCCAATGCCAATCGGGGGCCTGCTCAGCCACCGGTCGCAAGATAGATGCGTATAGGGGTTTTGTCTTTATCTGCAAAGTAGCTTTCTAACTGCTTGCTAGCAGCTTCTGTAATTTCAACCATTATTCCCTCCTTATAGGACATGTCTATCCAAAAATAAGTTTTCTATCGAGTTTTGTCAAATGCACTGTGTTGACCTTAACAGCCGCTTAAGGTAGGAATTACGCTGTTATTAAGTGTTATCAATTATAACGCATTAGTTAAAGATATTTCAACAAGATTAACTAAACGCCTCTGGCGTTTATCTGGAGTCAGCAAATGAAAACCAAAGATATCATCTTGGCAACAGCCAAGGAAATGATCTCTCAGGTGGGTTTCCATAGAGCCACAACCTCGAATTTAGCGAAGACTGCCAATATTTCTGAAGGAACTATATATAGGCATTTTGAAAGTAAGGAAGATATTCTTCTTCATATTCTTGCAGCACTTGAAGAGCAGTTCGCTAATTATATTGAGAGTATTCGCCAGAAACTTGATAAAGATCAATGTTCTCTGGAAATGATAATGGAAGAGTATTTTACCTTTGTTGAAGCCAATGAAGTTGAGGTTAAGATCATGCTTTCCACTTATGGATTGCTCGATTCTTCAAAGCGACTTATGGCTATTTTCCTTAAGAATCTTGAATTGATTCTACAGGATTGCATGAAGCTCGGAATTAAGAGCGGAAAAGTAAAAGACGTTCCAATAGAAGAAAATGCAACAGTAGTGATGACAATTATTTTTGGTTTGACCAGATTACATTTGTACTGGCCTAACGAAACAGATGTCCGCACTGAAGCTATTGAATTCTGCCGTCGCAGTCTTCTCAAATAGTATTTACAGCAGATTAATTTTAAAGGCTGCCTAACTTTAGGCGGCCTTTTTTTTATGGATTTTATGGGCTAATCTTCGATTGAGAAAAACTTAAGCCGCAATGCGTTTGTTACCACGGTGACTGAGCTTAGTGACATTGCCGCTGCCGCAAACATGGGGGAAAGAGTCGGGCCTCCGAATATATAAAGGACTCCGGCGGCAACAGGAATTCCCAGTACGTTGAATGCGAATGCCCAGAATAGATTCTGTTTAATGTTGCGAACCGTAGCCCGGCTGAGCGAGATAGCAGTTAGCACTCCCGTTAAATCCCCTTTCATAAGCACCACATCACCGGACTCGATGGCAACGTCTATCCCCGTTCCCATGGCTATTCCTAAATCAGCCGAGGCAAGAGCCGGGGCATCATTAATCCCATCCCCGATCATAGCAACTCTACGCCCTAAACCTTTTTCTTTGTTAACTACTTCAGCTTTACGATCCGGCATAACTTGCGCGACGACTTCATCAATCCCTGCGCTGTTCGCAATAGTTCGAGCAACTTTTTCATTATCTCCTGTCAGCATAATTGTTTTCACGCCAAGCGCGTGCAGCTTTTTAATTGTAGCAGGCGCTTCTTCTTTAATTTTATCCGCAATAGCCAGAATTCCGATCAACTTACCGTTCTTGGCGATATAAAGCGGGCTTTGTCCTGCCTCTTCAAAACGAGTAGCGGCAGCTTGCGCATCTTTATTGTTAAGATCTCCGACAAAATTTCGATTTAAATATTCCTGATTACCAAGCAACATGGAATATCCACCCGTCTTGGTGGCAATGCCTAGACCCGCCACCGCATTGAATGAAGTTGTTTCTGGCAGCGTTAACTTCGCGTCTTCGGCTCCGCGGAGAACCGCTTTTGCCAGAGGATGTTCCGATTGCTGTTCCGCAGATGCGGCGAGGGCTAGAACTTCATCCGCATCATTTCCTTCTATGATGAAAGTGTCTGCAAGCTCAGGCTGTCCGTAGGTCAGAGTGCCTGTCTTATCGAAGATCATAGTGTCTATTTTGCCAGCAGTCTCAAGAGCTTCACCTGATTTAACAAGGACGCCTAGCTGTGCTCCGCGCCCAGTTCCGACCATTATGGCTGTCGGCGTTGCAAGTCCCATGGCGCAAGGGCAGGCAATAACCATTACGCTGATGAAAATACGCAGGGCAAAGGAGAATGGCTCGTCGCTGAATCCGTACCAGCAAAGTCCTGAAATAACGGCAATAGCCATAACCGTAGGCACAAAGTAAAAGCTCACAGTGTCAGCTAAGCTGGATATCGGAGCTTTTGATCCTTGTGCTTCCTGCACCAACTTGATGATGCGTGAAAGAACCGTGTTTTCTCCGACATTTTTAATGCGAACTTTGAGCGCGCCTCCACCAGTATTAACTGTACCACCTGCAACATCATCGCCGATTGTCTTGGAGACTGGCATACTTTCGCCTGTAAGCATTGACTCATCAATCTCGGAATGTCCTTCGTAAACGGCTCCGTCAGCACCGACTCTGTCGCCGGGGCGGATTAAAATATTATCGCCGGGGCCGATTTCTTCGATGGGAGTTACAATATGTTCTCCGTTTTCCAGCAAGATGGCTTTTGCCGGAGTCAGATCCATAAGTTTTTCAATGGCTTCGGATGTTCGCGATTTAGCACGTCCTTCCTGAAATTTTCCAAGAGAAATAAGCGCGATGATAGTAGCAGCTGATTCAAAATAAAGGTCCATGGCCTTCATTTGAGGATCAATACCCATGGCGATTTCAATAAGGTTCCAAAGTGAATAAACGAAAGCCGCAGATGTTCCCACAGCGATCAGAGAATCCATATTCGGTGCGCCGCGCATAAGAGTAGGGAACCCGTGGATGTAAAAATCTTTACCGAACCACATGACAGGCAGGGTTAGAAACAATTGAATAAGAGCAAAACCAAGCGGTGAGTAGTGCGGATTGATCATCTCAGGTAGCGGCATGCCCACCATATGGCCCATGGTGATTATGAGCAGTGGGATGGTAAACGCCAGCGCATTGATCAACCGCTGTTTCATTAAAGCCAGTTTTGCTTCGTTTTGCTTGCGCCTAGCGTCGAAATTTTTGTGTGCATCTTTTGTCTCTTCAACTTTCCCAGCCTCAAAGCCAATATCTGAGATTGTTTGTCTGATATTACGAAGTGAAATTATAGCGGAGTTAAATTTTATTGTAGCAGACTCACCGGGTAGGTTTACCGCCGCTTCAATGATTCCGTCAGTCACATTTAAAACGCGCTCAAGCCTTGAAGAGCACGCTGAACAGGTCATGCCGGATATTGGGAGCAGAACTTCGGTTCCTTCAATCTTTTCGGTGGCTTCAAAACCTGCCATTTCAACGGATTCCATGACTTTTTTGGTGGACGTTATCTGCTCGTCAAATTTTACAGCTAAGGATTCAGTAGCCAGATTAACGCTGGCGTGGTTAACTCCATCCATGTTACCGATGACCCGTTCAAGGCGTGTTGAACATGCTGAACAGGTCATTCCTTTGATTTCAAAAAGAGCATTCATAATATATATCCTGATTAGGGCGCGCTCAGGGATTGCATTGCCCCGTTACATTTTTTATAGCTATTCCCGAAAGGGATACTAATTAAAAGATTAAACAGACTTTATTTAAATACTAGAGCTTCTTTAAAGGAAGATTAATATGCAGAATCAAAAAATTATACTTTCAGAAAAAGCGATGGCTCGAACTCTGGAGAGACTTGTTTCAGAGGTAATGGAGCGTCGCGGCGACAACGAGAATTTGGCTATAATCGGCATTCAGCGCCGTGGAGCGGATCTGGCCCAGAGATTAAAAGATTTGTTAGACGACCGCCTTGGTAGGAAAATACCTCTTGGGAAGCTGGATATCAATCTTTATCGTGATGATTGGACAAATTTAAGCCGTCAGCCATCCATTAATTGCACCGAGATTCCTTTTGATATTGAGTCTTCATCAATTATTCTGGTTGATGATGTTCTCTTTTCGGGAAGGACTGTTCGTGCTGCACTTGAGGCTGTTCTGGATTTCGGAAGGCCACGCAGAGTTGAGCTTCTAGTCTTGGTTGATCGCGGACATCGTGAGCTTCCTATACGAGCAGATTACATAGGTAAAGAAGTCAGAACCGGTGGCGATCAGCATGTGAATGTGCTGGTCAAAGAGCGCGACGGCGAAGATAAGGTTGTCCTTACCCTGCCTGAAACAAAGTAGGCGCTGTACGCACTGAATTGGTTTATGATTGTGGATAAAATTTTCGCTAACAGTCCATATTAAATTATAAAGGTTTGGTTTCATATGAGTGATAGAGATTTGAAATTTTCCGAAGCCAGCGGAGTCAGCCTTATCGGGATGGCCGGAGCAGGCAAATCAACACTCGCTCCCCTTTTAGCTGCGAAGCTGGGCTGGAGGAACCTTGATACCGATCTGGTAATAGAAGCTTTCTACGGCAGGCTTTTGCAAGATGTAGTAGATTATCTCGGAGTGGAAAAGTTCCGTGAAACAGAAGATGAAATATTATCTACTCTCGGCGCTATCAGGACGGTTGTTTCTACGGGCGGAAGCGTTATTTATGGCGCACGGGCAATGGAAAATTTACAAAGGCTCGGACCTGTTATCTATCTTTGTATAGATTGCGAAACCTGCCTTGAGCGGGTTGGAAAAGGGGACGGACGCGGTCTTGCAAAAGATCCTGAGCAGTCCCTTGAAGCCCTCTATAATGAACGCGTGCCTATCTATGAGCGCTACGCCGATTTTACAATTGATACGGATAAATTTTCATCTGATGAATGCGCTGAGCAAATTGCACAGTGGCTTAAGTCGATACAAGAATAAAAGAATATAAAGGTTGAATAATTCATGAAAAAACTGACCAGACAAGCCGTTTTCCGTAAACTTGATTCCCTATACGAACGCATGGCGGACGTTTATGCCGAAACTTCAGCAAAGATAGGTCTATCTTGCGTTGACTGCGAAGATAACTGCTGTACCAGTTACTTTCAGCATCATACATATGTTGAGTGGCTATACTTGTGGCAGGGGCTAAATAAGCTGTCAGAAGAAAAAAGAAACGAATACGTGCAAAGGGCCGCTGACTATGTCAGATCATCGCGTGGAATGCTCGAAAACGGAGTGCGCCCAAAAATTATGTGCCCGCTAAATGATGAAGGTTTGTGCGGAGCATACAAGCATAGACTAATGATCTGCCGGATGCACGGGGTAGTTAATGCCTTGCGTCAACCTAATGGTCTGGAGCGCTCATTCCCCGGATGTTTCAAATGTCAGGCTATTACTGCGGAAATGGAAAATGTTCCTGTATTAGACAGAACTCCGCTCTATAAAGATCTAGTTGGTCTGGAAATGGCTTTGCTCGGTAATAAAATAAGGACTATGCCCAAAGTAAATCTCACACTCGCTGAGATGATCGTAATGGGTCCTCCAGATATAAATAAACTTTCACAGAAGTAATTTTATAGTTTTGGAAGAAAAGAATGGGTGATTTCGCTTTCAGCTGGACCAAAAGCCTATAGCCGTTAGGCGAGAGTTTCTGCTCGAGTCTTGCGGATATTGAGAGTGCAACAGATAATCCCCTTTGGAAGCCTTAGCTGGGGGGAGTTGTCTTCTTAGCTGTTGCGTGTAGGAAACTTATGAAATCTTTTATGCCCATCTGGCGGCATTTTATGTAGCGGATGGCATATTCTTCGAAAGTCAGGCTTGCCCCGTAGACGTTGTAGCGGGTTTCCGGGCCTGCGAATTCTAAGCCTAAGTATTCTGCTATTTGTGGATGAATTGGCTGCTCGAATTCGGGGAACGGTTCAGGGAATGTTTCAATTTGATCGCAGGTTACCTCGGGCCACTTAAGTTCTGAGAGAATTGTATTTGCAGTGCGGCTGAGCAGCTCCGCGCTGGGATGATTGATAGTGTTAAACAATCTCTTTTGCTTATAGTTATCGAGTATGTAATCGAAATATCCGGCGGAGCATAAACTTTCTTTGGCCCTTTCTATCTGTTCAGATTTGGCAATAATGGATTCGAAATCATAAATTTTTGTGAGCTTGGCATTCATAAAAAGGTGCAGAATCTGTGATTCGCTGAGATCTCTTTCGATCAAAGATTCAAGGAATGTATCAGTGTAATCGAATCCTTTTTTACCTGACCAGAGTGGCCAGTAGTGAATGAAAAGCATGCTCGGAAAGGCGATGGTTTTACAGCCTTGTTTCATCTTGCTACAAAGGTTCGCTGAAGAGAATTCTTTCCACGGTTCTGCAAGGTGTTGGTATATAAAAATATCACAATTTGCTAATAGCTCATCAGGAATTACTTCACGTATATAATTGGTGAAACGGTGAATTTCGTAAGTTTCCGAAAACTCGCGACTAAGTCGCAAGAGATTCTCAATAGGTTCACCTTGGCAATTCGCCTGTAATATGCAAACTTTCTTCTTCATTATAGAACGCAGGCTAACATAATCAGTTATGATAGCACAACAAAGAGAGTTCCTCCCTGTCGATAGGGTTTCCAAAGGGGGTTATCCCTTTTGGTCCAGCTGAAAGCGCATCCAAATGTCAAATAGCCCGCAGGGCATCAAATTTCTTAGGTAAAAATAAATGACAAATTATTCCAAAGCAGATTTAGAAAATATAATATCACAGGTAGCAGAAGTTGATTCTGCTCTTGAGAAATCTGCGCGCGCCCACTTGGATAATTTAACTAAGCCGATGGGCAGCCTTGGTCGGCTGGAAGATCTTGCGGTTAAGATGTATGTTGCATCGGGCGGCAATCCTCCTTGTTCCGATCCTGCTCGTATTTATACCATTGCGGGCGATCATGGCGTTAATGCAGAAAATGTGAGTTTTTATCCGCAAGAAGTCACTCGCCAGATGGTGGAAAATTTTGTCCGTGGCGGTGCAGGCATTAATGTGCTGGCTAGAACTTCGGGCGTTGAGCTTATGGTGGTTGATGCTGGTTGTAAGGGCGGTAGTTTTCCTGATCATCCTGACCTTATTCAGCGCAAGATTGGTGATGGAACAGCAAATATTTCTAAGGGGCCAGCCATGACTGAGAAGGATTGCTTAAAAGCAATTTTTCTTGGTATTGATCTGGCTGATGAAGCTCATAGGGATGGGGTTAAGACTCTTGGTACTGGCGAGATGGGTGTTTCAAATACGACACCGTCTACTGCTCTTTACTGTGCATATTTCGGTTTGGAGCCTAAGTTAGTAACTGGTCCCGGTGGCGGCATTGATGCTGAAGGCGTGATCAGAAAGACTGGAGTTGTTTGCGACGCTCTTGCCGCTAATGGAGAGGTTGTCGCGGAGGGTGGTGCTCTTTCAATCCTTACAGCTTTGGGTGGTTATGAAATTGCCGCGCTTGCTGGACTGATCATCGGTGGTGCTAAAAACAGACAGATGGTTTGTATCGACGGTTTTATTTCAACTGCGGCTTATGCGGCGGCTTATAAGCTTTGTCCTGCTGTGGGGGGTTATTCTGTTTTGAGCCATGCCTCAGCTGAGCCCGGTTATGCTGGAGTTGTGAAGGCTCTTGGCAGACGTCCTTTGCTGCATTTGGATATGCGTCTTGGTGAAGGGTCTGGCGCGGCGCTTAGCATGTTTATGCTTCGGGTTGCTTCGAATATTTATACCGATATGGCGACATTTGATGATGCCGGAGTCGATCCCGGTACTTGATATTTATTGTTTTACTGAAAGGAGAAGACTATGTCCGCTTGGGAACTGGTCAAGACTGTCAAAGCCGCGGGTTGAGCCGCCAAGATCGCTCCGGGGGACCTGGAGCAAGTGCTTGAAGGTTTAGCTGTTGAAGACGAGCGTCTGCTGACTGGACTGGGGGGGAATGATGATTCCGCCATAGTGTCTTTTCCTGCGGGCAAAGCTCTCGTGCAGACTGTGGATTTTTTAACGCCAGTTGTGAATGACCCATATTGTTTTGGACAGATTGCGGCTGCTAATTCACTTTCTGATGTATATGCTATGGGCGGTGTTCCATGGACCGCGATGAATATTGTTTGTTACCCCATGAAAAAAATGGGAAGCGAAGTTCTGCGCGAAATTTTAAAAGGCGGCATGGATAAAATCCGTGAATCCGGAGCTGTTCTGGCTGGCGGACATAGCGTCGAAGATGATGAAATTAAGTATGGTCTGTCGGTTACAGGCTATATTGACCCAGATAAATTTGCTTCTAATAAAGGTCTCTGTGAAGGGGACCATTTATTGCTTACCAAGCCACTGGGAACTGGGGTATTGGCAACTGCTCTTAAAGCAGACTGGGACGGGGCCGAGCGGTTTGAGAAAGACGTTTATAAATGGGCTTCACGGCTAAATGTGACTGGTGGGAAGATCATTCGTGAGCTTGGTTTGCTTGGTGCTACGGATGTCACTGGGTTCGGACTGGGTGGGCATGTGCTTGAAATGGCTGCCGCATCTGGAGTTGCTGTTGAGTTGTGGCTGGATAAAGTGCCATTCATGGATGATGTGGTTGAACTTGCATCCATGGGACTGCTTCCGGCTGGAAGTTTTGCCAATCGTGATTTTTGTAGTTCGCAGGTCGAAGTTAAAGATTGTGCAGATCAAATTAAGACAGATCTTGTGTTTGATGCTCAGACTTCCGGCGGATTGATTTTAGCTTTGCCTGAATCTAAACTTCGTCAGGCAACAGATATGCTGCTTGAGACTGGGGATTTGGCTGCTCATGTGGGGCAGGTTGTTTCTTGTGACTCGGGCCAGGGGCGGTTGCGGATAGTGTAAAGATTATTTCTATATATTTTGAATAACAAAAAGCGCGTATCTGTTACAGATTCGCGCTTTTTAATTAAGTGAAGTCGGTGTACTTAAAGTCGAATGGAGGTGGCCCTGAGCACTATGCACTGCCGTGACTCGATGTTACAGCCTGAATCAGATTTCCGCTGGCATTATAAACCGGGGATGATTCAATCTTTACGAGTTCGCGATGCATTGATGGGTCCGCGAAAGCCTGTCTGTGCAGCCTCTTGCGCTGTAAAACCTTCATTGAGTTAGCTACGTTTTCTGTTTCCCTTGGAACCTGAGCAACCTGAGTTAGATCTGGTGAGTTTAGCATTTGGACCTCCATCCGTGGAAGTTATAATTGAAATACTCTTTAAAATTGTTCCTCTTTAATATTCTTATCGGTTTCAGAGTGCAAAACTTTAGAGTAAAAAAGATTAATTTATAAAACTTAATAATTAAAGATGCTTTGACTGAACAGTAAAAAGCCCGAAATCTATGTGCGAACTATATGCACAAGATTTCGGGCTTTTTTATTGTCAATGGTTGTGGATCTAATCAGTCTTTCCAGCTCCACCATTTTTCAAGGTGCGGATCGCGTTCTTTATTATTAACGCAGTAATTTACGCATCTGAAAACGTAGAGCATGCAGCGATCCACGTGCTGCCCTGCTAATTCTTCCAACTGGATATACATTTCTTCCGGATCTTCGCCCTTTAGGTCTTCAAGCGCGCGATATCCCATGTTCCAGAGGTCTTCGGCAATAACTTTGCCAACTCCTGGTAGAGTGCGGAAGCTTTTTAGTATGCTAGCCTTTGCCGCATTCTGCATAGACACGGTCGAGAATTTCTTTTGCACCTTTGGCAAGAACGTCGTCGGCTAATTTCATTCCAATGTCCCATGCTTCGACAGCTAATCCAGTTCTTTCCATTCTGATAGGGGATGTTCCGTCGATATCTGCAACAAATCCAGTCAGCTTGATATTTTCACCTTCAAATACAGACCATGCTGCGATGGGAACCTGACAACCGCCTTCAAGCCCAGTCAAGAATCCGCGTTCAGCGCGAACCTGCTGTGCTGTTTCTTCATGGTGAATGAACTTAAGGATATCTTGAATTTCGGTATCTTCAATTCTATACTCGATTCCTAGCGCGCCCTGTGCCACTGCTGGCAGGAAGGTCGGAGGTCCGAGAATTTCGCTCTTAGGAGCGGAAAGATTGAGTCTGTTCAGACCCGCTGTAGCAAGTATAATGGCGTCAAAATCGCCAGCAAGAAGTTTGCCCACACGGGTATCAAGGTTGCCGCGCAGAAATTTAACCTCAAGATCGTCCCGCAGGGCTAGGAGCTGCGACTGTCTACGTAGGGAGCTCGTTCCTATAACTGCGCCAGCAGGAAGGTCTTTGAGCGATGCATATTTAACGGATAGAAGAGTGTCGGTGTCAGCTTCTCTTGGCGGAATGATACCTACTTCTAGCCCTTCAGGAAGCTGAGTCGGTACGTCTTTCATGCTGTGAACAGCCAGATCTGCTTTTTTCGCTAGGAGCGCTTCTTCGATCTCTTTTACGAACAATCCTTTGCCGCCAACTTTTGCAAGTGGAACGTCCAGAATTATGTCGCCCTTTGTTTTGATCTTGAGCAACTGAACTTCGATGCCGGGGTATTCCTTGCGAAGAAGGTCAGAGATATGATTAGCCTGCCAGAGAGCAAGTTTGCTTCCGCGGGTCGCGATGGTAATTTTTCTCATAGTGCCGCCATTTATTTTAAAATTTTGTGAATTAACCGCAAGAAGAACAGTCGCCGCCGGAACATCCTGCGCAGGCGCTACCACTTGATGACGGTGCCGGAGCAGATGGAGCCTCGCCCATATCTCTGGAATCGGCGCCGCCGCCAGTTTTAAACTTACACGCGGAAATTAACTTTCCGGTACTTTCGGATTTACATTCGGGACAGGGAGGACATTCATCTCGTTTGAAGACAAGTTCTTCAAACTCTATTCCACAGTCCGCACATTTATATTCGTATATAGGCATGAATTACTCCATGTTTTAAAGTCTAGTCGCGAAAAATTCATAGCCCAAAACAGCCGGACGGGCAATGTCTTGCTTTCATATAAGTACGGTTGGAGTAATTGCAACCTAAAACGAATCATCCAATTGGTGAATGTTTTTGTTTAATTAATTGCTTAATAAAAAGCGCGGCCTGCCTTTTGGCAAGTCGCGCTTTTATAATAATAGCTGTTAATTTACTATTTAATCTTAGCCTTAGGCCAAACTTCTTCGATCCTTTCGATTGGGGTAATATCAATCATAGCACGTAGATCATCAGGAATGTCTTCAAGGTCTCTCATGTTCTGAGCAGGGATGAGAGCACGCTTCATTCCGAGAGAGACTGCTGCAAGAATCTTTTCTTTTATTCCGCCAACAGGAAGAACTCTTCCGCGCAGGGATATTTCACCTGTCATTGCGAGTTCTGGATCAGCAGGGATGTTGGTTAGCGCAGATACAAGCGCTGTAACCAGTGTAACACCTGCGGAAGGGCCGTCTTTCGGGGTAGCGCCGTCTGGAACATGGATGTGCAGGTCCATTTCTTCGTGGAAGGTAGGGCTGATGCCGTATTCTTCCGCATGACGGCGAGCGAAGGATACAGCTGCCTGCGCAGATTCCTTCATTACATCACCGAGCTGTCCTGTCAGAAGCAGCTTACCCTTACCGGGCATAGCTGAAACTTCGATATGAAGAATAGTGCCACCGAATGGAGTCCAGGCAAGGCCTACTGCAACTCCCGGAGGTAGTACCTTTTCTTTTTCATCTTCAAGGTAACGAGGAATACCCAGCAGCTTATGAAGAACTTCAGTTGTGACCTCGAATGGTCCTTTCTCGCCTTCAGCTTTTTTACGAGCTAACTTGCGACAAACCGATCCAATTTCACGTTCAAGGTTTCTAAGTCCTGCTTCGCGAGTGTATTCTGTGATTATTTTTGCCAGTGTTTCATCATTCATGATGAGTTCGTCTTCTTCAAGCCCATTTTCCTTTGTCTGGCGGGCAATGAGGTAACGACGGGCAATTTTGACCTTCTCGTGCTCAGTGTAACCGGGGAGTCTTATTACTTCCATGCGGTCAAGTAGAGGACGGGGAATCGAATCCAAAACGTTAGCTGTGCAAATGAACATGGCTTTTGAAAGATCATAAGGCACGTTCAGGTAATGATCGGTAAATGTGTTGTTCTGTTCTGGGTCGAGCACTTCAAGCAGAGCTGAAGATGGATCGCCGCGGAAATCAGAACCGAGCTTATCAATTTCATCGAGCATGATAACTGGGTTGCGGGTTCCGCACTGCTTGATTCCCTGAATGATGCGGCCAGGCATTGAACCTATGTAGGTTCTGCGATGACCGCGGATTTCAGCTTCATCACGCATTCCGCCAAGAGACATACGGTGGAATTTGCGTTGCAGACTGCGCGCAATCGAGCGACCAAGGGATGTTTTACCAACACCTGGAGGGCCCACGAAACAAAGGATAGGTCCTTTCATTGACGGATTAAGTTTGCGCACACTCAAGTATTCAAGGATGCGCTCTTTAACCTTTTCGATATCGTAGTGATCTTCATCGAGGATCTTTTTAGCTTCTATAATATCAAGACGATCGCGGGACTGTTTTTTCCAAGGAATTTCAGTCATCCAATCGAGGTAGGTCCTGATAACGGTAGCTTCTGATGCTTCGGGGTGCATCGCTTCAAGGCGGCGGAGTTGTTTTTCCGCTTCCTTGCGCACTTCTTTCGGCATTTTGGCTTTTTTGATTGCGTTTTTCAGCTCTTCCATTTCCTCGGCTTCATCGTGAGATTCACCAAGCTCATTTTTAATGGCTTTCAATTGCTCACGTAGATAAAAATCGCGTTGAGCTTTATCCATGCCTTCTTTTGCCATGGACTGAATCTTATTCTGCATGGAAGCGACTTCGACTTCCTGAGTCAGCTGAGTATTGACCAGTGTAAGTCTTTCAACTGGACCTTCGCATTCAAGGATAGACTGGGCTACGGGTACCTTCATGCGCAGATTAGATGCAATTAGGTCGGCAAGCCTTCCCGGTTCATCAACGTTATTGAGTACGCTCATAATATCTGCGGAAGAGATGCCTCTAAGCGAAAGTATTTTTTCACTCTGTTCGCGTGAAGATCTGATCAGAGCTTCCTGCTGAGGAGTGATAGGCTCTGCTTCTTCTTCTGAAATTGTTCTGATTTCAGCAACGTGGAATGGTTCGGAACCGATAAATCTTTTTACCTTGGCTCTAGAAACACCTTGCACCAGAACTTTCAGTCTGCCATCAGGCATTTTGAGCATGCGCATAATCATACAGACTGTACCAGTCTTATAGAGATCGTCATGCTCGGGAGTTTCAATGCTCTCATCTTCTTGAGTTAGGATGAGCACGTAGCGGTCGCTAGTCATGGAGGCTTCAACGGCGTTAACTGATTTCTCACGGCCTACAAAAAGAGGCAGAATCATATAGTTAAATACAACTATATCACGAACAGCTAAAACCGGAAGAGTCGACGGGATATCCGTATGAATATTTTCATTCATGTGTCCGGTTTCATCTAAAAGGTCTGCCGCATCGTGTAGTACATTCAGCGGAGACACAGGAGGTTTGTTTAGCCCTTGATCATTTCCGGCGTCAGATTTGAAATGCTTTTTGGTAACCTTTTTAGCTTTTTCTTTTCTCTTAAGCTTGAGTGGTTTGATCGGGGATTTCTTTTTTTTCAACTGAAGATCCTTATGTCAAAGTGGTTATTTATTGCGATATATTAAGAGCAATACCAATCCATCTCCTTCCCTGAAAACGGTCTGGAGTATGAATATGCTCATAAGTACTATTCAAAACCTGTTGCAGGATAGGTCCTCACTAACAGGTTTAAAGCTATTTATTGGTCAGCGAATTTCAAAAGAATCGTGCTTTGTATCATAATCCATCCATCCGCATTTCAGGTCAGAAACCTGCGACAGAGGAGATCCTACAAGCAGTCTTTTTTTCATTTCAGCGATATTATCTTCATTTCCCTGTAGCAGAACTTCGACCTTTCCATCATCGAGATTTCTAGTCCAGCCACCGAGACCTAGCGCAACCGCTTGATCATGAATCCATGCACGAAAGTAGACACCTTGAACTTTACCAGTAACAACACAATGATATGCTTTAGTCATCGAGTCCTTCCTATGGCTAAAATTGCAAACGTCCTTCCTTCTTAAAACTGAAAAATTTATCAGCGGTAACTATCACGTGATCAAGTAACCTTATTTCAAGCTCAATGCAGGCAGAGGCTATCTCCATAGTCCTTGAAAGATCCTCGGGGGATGGATTCGGGTCTCCTCCGGGATGGTTGTGGGCTAAAATCACTCCACTTGCGTTGTTTCTCAAAGCCAGTGAAACAACTTCTCTAGGGAAAACCGCAGTTTTATCAACAGTTCCTTCGGAGAGCTTTTCCCAACATATCACTTTATTGCCATTGTTGACCAGTGCTACCCAAAATTGTTCGATTGCCAAGTTTCCTATACGAGCAATTGCCGCATTCGCTACCGCTTCTGGCGAAGATAGAGCGTTTTGAGTAAACATAGGTTCTTCAGACATTCTGGCCCAGAATTCTCGAAGAAGAGTAAAAAAAATAATAACTCCAGGTCCAATTCCTTTTACTTTTTTTAGTCTTTCATCCGAAGCTCTGAACACTCCGCTCAAAGAATCAAAATCCGCAAGCAGCGCCTTCGCAATTGGCTTCGTGTCCTGCCTGGGAAGGACTTGCCCCAGCATTAGTTCTAATATCTCATAATCAGCAAGATTTTGAGAATTGCTACAAAGCCGTTCTTTTAATCTCTGCCGATGTCCATGGTAGTGTGGTTTGTCCTTCATAAGTAAATAGTAAGTATGCTTTGGCAAGTCGTATAGTTAAAAAAGATAAAAAATGTGTAAAATATTGAAAATAACACGGAAAAAATGAAATAAAGGCAATTTTAGATCATTTATGAATAAATAATTAGTCTAAATCGGATCATTCATCCAAATAATAATATGGATATCCTACTTAAGGCCATGAATTAGATTATATGAAGTCAGAATAAACTGTAAGTTTCGGCAAATCAACTCGTGTATGATACGTTTTAGTCTGTTTTCGTGTAAAAAACATTATTTTTTATAAAAAACGAGTTTTTTACGTGAAAAAGTGAGCGAATTTAGCTCGCGAATAATATAAAAAAGAGATTTGTCAGTAGCTGCGGAGAGTAATTGCTAGATAAGGTTTAGCGTCTGCTACGGTTTGGAGCAGTGGGAGCAAAAAGAGACGTAAGCGCTGCAACCATTAACTCTAAGGCTTGTTCCGGTTTTCTGTTACCAGTCTTGATCCCAATTTCAGCTTCCATAACGATGTCGAAAAGTTTTGCAATTCTTGCTGGCCCGATACGTGTGGCTAAGGTCATTTTTTGCTTCTTAACGAAAGGGGGCAATCTTACAGATGACTCTTCTCCGTGAAGCATCATCCACAATGCTCTTGCTTCACGAGTGAGGGAAGCTGTGAGCATAAAGACCATGGAATCTTTTTCCATGTGATTAGTGAGAACTCTACGCCATATTTCGATAGGGTCACCGCCCTGAGATATGGCATTCATGAATTCAAAGAAATTCATATCGTCGGAGAAAGCGATCAAGCTTATGTGGTCTTCCAAAAGTTTTTTGTCAGGGCCAGCAGCTAGTTCTAACTTATCCAGTTCAAGCTTTGCGGCTCTAGCATCTTTAGGGAGTGCTTTGATCAGTGAATTTTTGACTGGATTTTCCATGGTAATGGAATTTTTGGCAGCCCATTTATTAATGAAGCCAGCAATAGATTTTTCGTCAAGTCCGGCAGATTGCCATGTCCATTTTTGTTTTTCAGCGAATTTCCAGCACTGGCGTTTTTTCAATACCGCAGGAACTGGAGGTCCTTTTCTTTCCCACTTGCCTTCTAGGCAGATGAATAGGAATGAGGAGTCAGAAAGCGATGCCAGAGCTTTGTCCAGCATTTTCCAAGTGGCTGTTTTGATTTTGTGCGCGCGGCGAAGGACAACGGCTTTACTGGAGCCGAAAAGAGTCTGGAGAGTTAAATCGTCCCAGAAATTTGAAGGTAGGTCTTCGTCCGCCCAATAGACTTTCTTCTCAAAATCGGAGGAATTATTACTTTCAAGTAATTCACTGATGCGCGCATGTAATAGCTCGGCATCAGGGCAGGTCAGAAAGATGTATCCCGGTCTGGACATGTTTATCCTGCTTAATTTTTAGCTTCTAAGTAAATCGGCTTGGGCTGTTTAAGGCTGCGTATCGCAAGTACATGTGGCTAAAAATGAACTTAATAGGCCTGATTCATGCGGTCTACGAGCCTGCGAATCATAAGTTCTACGACCAGATCCTGTGTAGTGTCTTCCTCATCTTCATAATAAGATTCAGTGACTTCTACTGTTCCGGAGTTCCAGATTATATGACCATCTGCTGCGTCAGTAACTTTCATCTGAACTTTGAGAATGGAGTTGTATTTCAGGGTCTCATCGTTGTTGCCAAGTACACGGCTGTTATTGGAAAAGCTTATAATTTTTAGACTGATGAGCGCTTCTGCTTTCGATTTTTCAACCCATACCAGCTGTCCGCGACGTGTAATTTCATCTCTGAGATCTCCTCTTAGTCGAGGTTCAAGCCAACGTTCGAGGGTAGGATTTGTTACTTCAGAAATGGCAACTTCGTGAAATTTTTCAGAGAGTGTATTCGGTTCGCTTTCAGAGTTATGATAGCCACACCCGCTGACAAAGAAAACGAGACAAAGTAGTAAGAGGAGTCGTTTTACGGAGTTGGTGGCAATCATTTGGAATGTCCCTGTAAGCCGCGTTTAGCGGGTTGTTGTTAGCAATGTGTGAAAATGAGCTGTGAAAAATATTTATGAAAAAGGGGCGGATACATCCGCCCCTCATAATTAACTAATTAGCTACGATGTTAACCAGTTTACCCGGAACAACGATCACTTTTCTAACTGTCTTGCCTTCGATGAATTTAACAACATTCTCGTGAGCAATCGACTCTTTCTCGATATCTTCTTTGCTTGCTGAGGCTGGAACTGAGATCTTAGCTCTCATTTTTCCGTTAACCTGAATAACTATGAGCAGCTCGTCGGTGATGAGTGCAGATTCGTCATATTCAGGCCATGCAGCGGCAGCAACGATTCCTTCGTAGCCCATGATTTCCCATAACTCTTCACATAGATGTGGAGTAATAGGAGCAAGAACAGTAAGTACTGTGCTGAAAGCTGATGACAGTGCAAATTTTCCGTCTTTTGACTCAACCAATGTATCTTTAAGAGCGTACATCTCGTTGACCAGTTCCATGGTAGCGGCAATAACTGTGTTGAACTGGAATTTGTTTTCCATATCACGGCTAGCGCGGTTGACGGTTTCATGTTCTTTGCGGCGAAGTTTTTTAGCGTCGGATGAGAGTTCGAATCCTTCCGGCTTGGCGCAAGCACCAACTGGAGAAATTAAACCTTCAAGTCCTTCAGCCAGTCTCCATATTCTGTTCAAGAAGCGGGAAGAACCTTCTAGCCCCTGATCGCTCCATTCGAGATCCTTTTCAGGAGGAGAAGCAAACAGAATGAAAAGTCGGGTTGCATCTGCGCCGTATCTCTGAATCATGGAATTTGGATCAACTACGTTGCCTTTAGATTTTGACATCTTGGCGCCGTCTTTGAGTACCATTCCCTGAGTCAGCAGGTTTTTAAACGGCTCAGCAACTTTTGTGTAACCTTCATCACGCAGAGCTTTGGTGAAGAATCTGGCGTAGAGCAGATGCAGAATCGCATGCTCAATTCCACCTATGTACTGATCAACTGGAAGCCAGTAATCAAGTGCTTCGGGATCGAATGGGCCATCTTCTTTCCGCGCGCTTGTGTAGCGTAATGGGTACCATGAAGATTCAACAAATGTGTCCATGGTGTCAGTTTCTCGCTCAGCAGGCTTTCCACATTTAGGACAGATTGTGTTGACGAAAGATTCCATCTGCGGAAGCGGGGAGCGGCCATCTTCGTTCATTATTGCGTCTTCTGGCAGGATGATTGGAAGGTCTTCGTCCGGCACTGGTACAATTCCACACTGATCACAGTAAATTACAGGAATCGGTGATCCCCAGAATCTCTGGCGTGAAATATTCCAGTCGCGCAAACGGTAATTGATCGATTTTTTGCCTTTACCGCTTTTGCCAAGGTAACTGACAATCGCGCCTTTAGCTTCATCGTTCGGCATACCGTCAAAGTCACCTGAGTTAACGAGAACTCCAGGGGCTGTGAAAGCTTCTGTCATTTCATCAAGATTCAAATTTTGATCTTTAGGATGAATGACTATCTGCATCGGGATGTCGTATTTTTTCGCAAATTCATAGTCGCGCTGATCGTGTGCTGGAACGGCCATAACTGCGCCAGTTCCGTAACCCATGAGTACGAAGTTTGCCACGTAGATAGGCATCTTTTCGCCGTTAAGCGGGTTGATGCAGTATGATCCCGTGAACACACCTTCTTTTTCAAGGTCATCAGCGGAGCGGACAATCTTGTCTAGATTGGAAACTTTAGTCACGAATTCACGGACTTTTTCAGCTTCCGGTTTGCCGTTGATGAGCTTTTCCACCATGGGATGCTCAGCGGCAAGAGACATGAAGGTTGCACCGAAAAGTGTATCTGGTCTGGTTGTGAATACAGCAATTTTGTTATCGCTGTCGCTTGGTGCGTCGGCAACTTCAAATTCAAGCTCTGCTCCGACACTTTTGCCGATCCAGTTGCGCTGCATTGTCAGAACTCTTTCAGGCCATCCGCCTTCAAGATTTTTGAGGCTGTCTAGGAGTTCTTCTGCATAATCGGTAATACGCATGAACCACTGGGACAGTTCTTTCTGTTCAATAACAGTCTCACAACGCCAGCAAAGGCCGTCTTCAACCTGTTCGTTCGCAAGGACAGTATTACAGGTTTCGCACCAGTTAACCGGAGATTTCTTACGGTAAATTAAACCTTTTTTCAAGAAATCTAGGAAGAACTGCTGTTCCCATTTGTAATAACCGGGATGACAGGTCGCCATCTCACGTCTCCAGTCATATGAATAACCTAGACGGGATAGCTGAGTACGCATGTCGTCGATATTGGCGTAGGTCCATTCAGCAGGATGGGTGTTGTTTTTGATCGCTGCATTTTCAGCAGGCAGACCGAAAGCATCCCAGCCCATTGGGTGAAGGACGTTGAAGCCTTTCATTCTCTTATAACGAGCAACAACGTCTCCGATGGAGTAGTTGCGCACGTGACCCATATGGATTTTACCTGAAGGGTACGGAAACATCTCCAAGACATAGTACTTGGGACGAGATGTATCTGTTTCTACGTGGAAGGCGCCTGTGTCGGTCCAAGCCTTCTGCCATTTGTTTTCGATTGTTTCTGGGTTGTATTTCCCGAAGCCCATTATAAAATCCTTGCGTAATATGTCTAATATTATTGTAGGCAGAAGAGATTCTTCTGCCTACAATAATATAACTAGAATTTCTTAGTAACGGAGAATTTTCCGCCGTCTATGTCGCGTGCTACTGCATCGAGGATTCCATTGATAAAGTTACGGGAATTTTCATCTCCGAACTTTTTAGCAATTTCGATCCCTTCATTGATACCGACTTTAAGGGGAATATCCGCCTTATAAATCAGTTCGTAAATAGCCAGTCTAAGTATCGACAGTTCAACTTTCGCGATGCGCTCGATCTTCCAATGCTTCGAGTAGCTTTTGATGACTTCGTCTAATTCTTCAAGCGTATTGCAAACATTGATCAGCAGGTCGCGAGCGTAAAGAATTAATTCTTCATCTGATTCGCGTGTAACTGCTGGGCTTTGATTGTATATACGTTCACTTGTCCAACCACCGTGCGGAGGGACAAAACTTACACCGTAAAGAACCTGGAAGGCTAATATACGGCCTTTTCTGCGTAAACCTTTAGTCTGGGACATCTGACTTTATAATCCTGTAGGTTCAGACGCTCATGCGCCGTGTCCCTAAGATACAATTAAATTGTTTTTAAAACAACACAACGGGCAATCGGTCTCCGTTTTTAGCCGGAGTCCGGCTGCCCATGTGATAAATATATAACTAATACAGTTGCATGTCCCGTTGGACGAAGCTCCTGACTCATTCGATGTAAAAACTCTGACCTAGATCTGTTCCATTACTCTGATAGTTTCGAGCATTGCGGAAGCAGCTTCAACGCCTTTGTTGCCGCCCTTTGTACCGGCACGTTCGATAGCCTGCTCAAGAGTGTCACAAGTAAGAACTCCGAATCCGATAGGCAGGTTGTTGTCCATGCTTACCTGAGCAACTCCCTTCGCACATTCGCTACAAACGTAATCAAAATGAGGAGTAGCACCGCGAATTACAGTTCCAAGGCACGTGATTCCGTCATACTTGCCTGATTCTGCGACTTTTTTGGTAACTACAGGCATTTCAAATACACCCGGTACTTTAATCAAAGTGATATTTGCTCTGTCACAACCGTGACGAACTAGATAATCAACAGCTCCGCCGACAAGTCTTTCAACGATGAAATCGTTAAAGCGACCTGAGATGAGAGCAATTTTAAGATCTTTTGCGTCCAGCTGTCCTTCGATTGTTTTGATGTGACTCATATTCAGTCTCCCTTATTTCTTGGTATCTTTCAGGTTTTCCAGAAGGTGACCCATTTTATCTTTTTTAGTCTGGAGGTAGTCATGATTCATTTCGCATGCGTCCATTTCGATGGGAACGCGCTTAGTGACTTCAAGTCCGTATCCTTCAAGGCCGACAATCTTTTTAGGATTGTTGGTCATAAGCTTCATTTTTGAAATTCCGAGCTGTACGAGAATCTGTGCGCCGGTTCCGTATTCGCGGAGGTCGGCTTTGAATCCTAGTTTCTCATTCGCTTCAACGGTATCGCAACCCTGATCCTGAAGGTGGTAAGCTTTGATTTTATTACCAAGGCCGATTCCGCGTCCTTCCTGTCTCATGTAGAGCAGAACTCCGCGTCCTTCTTTGCGAATCATACACATTGCAGATGCAAGCTGTCCGCCGCAATCACAGCGCTGTGAACCGAAAACATCACCAGTCAGACATTCGCTGTGGACTCTGACCAAAGTAGGCTCGCTAGGGTCAAGTTCGCCCATCACTAATGCGATGTGTGTGCGATTATCTTCGGAGGAGTGGAAAGCAACAGCTTTGAAATCACCCCAGTTTGTAGGTAGTTCAGCATCAGCTTCGCGGGTTACGGTATGGCTACCGAATTTCATGCGATATTTGATAAGAGCTTCAGTACTACAAATTTTGAGACCGTGCTTTTCAGCGTAAATTTTTAGATCAGGAAGTCTAGCCATTGACCCGTCATCATTCATGATTTCACATATGACGCCGGCTGGTTTCAGTCCTGACAAACGGGAAATATCAACACTGCCTTCTGTCTGGCCAGCGCGAACGAGAACTCCGCCGTCTTTAGCGCGGAGCGGGAAGATGTGACCGGGAGAAACAATTTCTTCAGCTTGAACGCCATCAGCAACAGCAGCTAGAATTGTTGTTGCTCTGTCAGCAGCTGAAATCCCTGTGGTTACGCCATCACGAGCTTCAATGGAAACTGTGAAGTTGGTACCGAACTGAGAATCATTGTTCTGAGCCATCAGTGGGAGTTTAAGCGTGTCGACCATGGCACCGGACATGGCGAGACAGATAAGACCTCTACCGTGTGTGGCCATGAAGTTGATAATCTCAGGTGTTACTTTTTCAGCAGCACAAACGAGATCACCTTCGTTTTCACGATCTTCATCATCGACCATGATAACCATGCGTCCTGCACGGATGTCCTCGATTGCTTCTTCAATTGTACATAAAGGCATATTAATATCCTCGTACTCCAGCATGTCGGAGCGGTTCGTTATTTTTTTACCTGTTCCAATCTCGCGAACAGGAGATGTCTTCTTACCTTAAAAAACAAAAAGGGTGAAATATGTTTTTCATGCAAAAAAAATAAAATTATTTAAGCATGTTATTTGGATAAAAATGGCTGACCTGCAAGTTGTTTGAAACGGCTTTGCACTCAGGCTCATTAAGAAACTGATTAAAATCCATTTTTCTGGAGAAAATCCATGGTCAATTTGCTCTCTGGGCTTTTGCTTTTTGCGGGTTGCCCTGTCCATGGTCCGAGCATTTTCTGTACATATTTTCCGATAACATCGGTTTCAATGTTAACAGGGTACCCCGGTTTCCAATCTGAAATAGTGGTCTGGTCCTGAGTTTCGGGGATGATGTTGACCTCAAGAAAGTCAGAGCCGCAGTCGTTGACTGTGAGGCTGATTCCATCAAGTCCGATCGAGCCTTTCGTAACCACAAACTTACCGTGTTCAGCAGGAAATTTAATTCTGTAAATCTTGGATTCTCCGGCAGGGCGAACCGATTCAACAGAACCTAAGCAGTCCACATGTCCGCTTACAATATGCCCACCCAGTCTGTCGCCCATGGCAAGAGCGCGTTCATAGTTGACTTTTGAACCCGGTTTTAAATTGCCGAGATTTGTGCAGCCCATGGTTTCCTTGCTTGCATAGCAGGAAAACCAGCTGTGACTGAAAGTTTCAACTGTGAGGCATACTCCATTGATGGCAATGGATTCGCCTTGCTGGTAATCTTTAATATCAGGGGCAGTGACTGTAAAGCGGGTTTCTTTACCTCGATTTTCAGCCTTTGCAATTGATCCTTTTCCCTGAATAAGTCCGGTGAACATTTATTGATCCTCTATTGATTTTCTAGTTATCAGTATCAACAGGTTTGAAAACTATTTTTAAATCTTGGCCGCTTTGACAGACTCGGCTGACACGGAAATTAAGAGCGTCTTCCATCAGTTGTCTGTCAGACCCTGCAAAGTTCGGTCTGCCTAGCGCGTTGCCTAGAATGCGTGGTGTTTGATACATTACGAATTCATCTATCAGCCCTTGCTCGGCAAGTGATAAGGCCAGCTTTCCTCCGCCTTCACAAAGGGAGCGCAACACGCAGTGTTTTTCGCGCAAGGATTTAAACCCATCTTCAAATATAAGACCTTTTTCGTCTTGGGGAAGAGGTATAATCTCAATACCTTTATTAACAAGCGACTTAGCGACTTCTGAAGCGGCCTGTTCGGTGGTAGTCCAGAAAATTGTTTCTTTTGCGCGAGTGGTCGTCAGGGTAAAATCATCGTGATTTGTAGGGAGCTTTGTGGTGACAACAACAGCTAGCGGCTGAGTGAATCCTTCGGGTTTTACTTCAAGTCTGCAATTGAGTGATGGATTATCTTCACGCAAAGTGTTCCCGCCCACAATGACAGCACCGACCATGGCGCGCAGATTTTGCACATCTACGAAAGATTCGGGGCAGGATACTGCTTCCTGCTTGCCTGTTGCACCGCCGATTTTACCATCGATTGTGGAGGCTAGTTTTAAAATAGAGTAGGCGCGGTCGCTGTTCTGCCAGAGTAAAAAGTCTGAGATAATATCCAAGCACTCTTCTTCAAGCACACCTGTTTCGACTTTTACTCCCTTGGATTCAAGGAATTCAAGTCCGCCAGAGGCTTTTGGATTTGGATCGCGTGTTCCGATCACAATGTGCGGGATTCCCGCTTCGATGATTCCATGCGTGCAGGGGGGCGTTTTGCCGAAGTGGTTGCATGGCTCAAGAGTGACGAACATGGTGCATTTGGTCATGTCCACATTCTTAGTAATGGCGTCAGCAATGCAGTTGCGTTCAGCGTGAAGTCCACCGCAGTACTGATGCCATCCCTCGGCTACAATTCGGTCGTCACAAACCATCACGGCTCCAACTGTAGGGTTGGGCGCAGTGCGATCTCTGCCACGCAAAGCCAGATTCACAGCGTGAGCCATGAACTGTTCAGAAGAGTTATATTTCGAACTGCATGTGTTCAAACTTAACTCCAGCTTCTTTAAACATGGCTTCTGATAAATCGTCAGGATAACTTTCTGAAAAATATACGGCAGTTACACCAGCATTGATGAGCATTTTGGTGCAGATGAGGCAGGGCTGAGTGGTACAGTAAATTTCACAACCACCAAGCTTGATTCCATGGACAGCAGCTTGAATAATGACATTTTGTTCAGCATGGAGACCGCGGCAGAGCTCGTGGCGCTCACCGGAAGGTACTCCCATGATTTCGCGCAAACATCCTACATCGGCACAATGGGCTATTTCGGATGGTGATCCGTTATATCCAGTGGCGAGGATTCGTTTGTCCTTAACGGCGATAGCACCGACTTTGCGTCTGGTACAAGTTGCTCTTTCCGCGACTTGATGCGTAATGCGCATAAAATATTCAGGCCAAGGAAGTCTGTTTTCCATGGGAAGCTCCCTGCTTTGAAGCTGAGGCGGATTCAGAAATTGCTTCCTGAATCCGCCCTTATGTCAATGAATTTGATATGTAATTAAAACTTCAGCTATTTAGTAGCCGATTTCCAAATATTCCTAGTATGCGAATATTGGGTAATCTTTAGCGAAGTCTGCAATTTCTTTTTTGATAACGGCAAGCTGTGTGTCGTTACCGATAGAACCGATAGCAGCTGTGATCCAGTCTGCAATCTTAGCCATTTCTTCGGTCTTCATTCCACGTGTTGTCATAGCAGGTGTTCCGATGCGGATACCTGAAGTTACGAACGGGGAGCGGGTTTCGAAAGGAATGGTGTTCTTGTTGACGGTGATACCTGCAGCGTCAAGAGCATGTTCGGCATCTTTACCGGTAATGTCTTTGTTGGTCAGGTCTACCATCATAAGGTGGTTGTCAGTTCCGCCTGAAACTAGGTCAAAACCGGCATCCGTCAGGTGTCCAGCAAGAGCAGCTGCATTAGCAACAACCTGTTTCTGGTAATCAACGTATGAAGGAGAAAGTGCTTCGCCGAAAGCTACTGCTTTCGCTGCGATTACGTGCATCAGAGGACCACCCTGAATTCCGGGGAAGATATTTGAGTTTAGTGACTTGCCAAATTCTTCGGAGGAAAGGATCATACCGCCGCGAGGACCACGTAGGGTCTTATGGGTGGTAGTGGTGGTGTAATGCGCGTGCTCAATACATGAAGGATGAACGCCAGCCGCGATTAGTCCAGCGATGTGAGCCATATCTACCATAAGGACTGCGCCTACTTCATCAGCGATCTGACGGAAACGTGCGAAGTCGATGATGCGTGGATATGCACTTGCACCAGCTACGATCATTTTAGGTTTGCACTCTTTGGCAATTTCTAAAACGTTATCATAGTTGATTGTTTTAGTGTCAGGATCAACTCCGTATGATTTAAAATCAAAGAGTTTTCCTGAAAAGTTTACCGGGCATCCATGGGTAAGGTGACCACCATGAGAAAGATCCATACCAAGTACAGTGTCACCGGGCTGTAGAGCCGCAAAGTAGACAGCCATGTTGGCCTGAGAACCGGAATGAGGCTGAACGTTGACATATTCACAACCGAAGATTTCTTTCGCTCTGTTACGAGCAAGTTCTTCAGCCTGATCAACGAATTCACAACCGCCGTAGTAACGTTTGCCCGGGTAACCTTCAGCGTATTTATGAGTCATTACGCTGCCCATAGCCTGACGAACCGCAGTAGAAGTGAAATTCTCCGATGCGATAAGTTCAAGATTGGTCATCTGGCGAGTTACTTCACGGCTGATGGTTGCTGCCACTGCCGGATCTTTCATCATTAGTTCTTCCATGACTAGCTCCAAGAGTTTGACGGTCCCTTACAAAGAGGGGGCCAATTAATCTTCAAATTTTTTGAAGAGCATGCAGGCGTTTGTTCCACCGAATCCGAACGAGTTGCTCAGAGCGTAGTTCGCCTGCTTTTCACGCATTCCGTCTTTACCGTAATCGAGGTCACAGTCAGGGTCAGCTTCAAACTGGTTTGCAGTTCCGGGGATTATGCCGGTTGCAAGCGTTTTTACTGCAAATGCTGCTTCCATTCCTCCGGCTCCACCTAAGAGGTGACCAGTCTGGGATTTGTTAGCAGTGATAGCAATATTTTTAGCATGATCTCCGAAAACTTTATGAATAGCTTTTGTTTCACAAAAGTCGTTCAGTTTGGTGGAGGTTCCGTGCGCATTGATGTGATCAATGTCAGAAGGATTGATACCCGCTTCGCGGATAGCTGCTTCCATCGCAAGAGCCATGCCGCTGCCATCTTCTGGCGGAGCAGTCATGTGGTATGCGTCTGAAGAAGCACCGAAACCGACTACTTCAGCAAGAATCTCAGCACCACGCGCTCTTGCGTGATCGAGTGATTCCAGAAGGAGTAGGCCACAACCTTCACCCATTACAAAACCATTACGACCCATATCAAATGGACGCGATGCCGTTTCGGGATCATCGTTGCGAGTGGAGAGAGCCTTCATGGATGTGAAGCCGGCAAACCCGAGAGGGGTTATGGTGGATTCTGTTCCACCACAGATCATTACATCTGCGCGTCCAAGCATTATGTCGGTGTAAGCGGCGCCGATGGAATGAGTTCCGGATGCGCAAGCTGTACACATGCACATATTCGGTCCGCGAGCTCCTGAAAAAATGGAAACCTGACCCGCTGCCATATTTCCGATAATGATCGGAATAAAGAAAGGAGTAATTTTTCTAGGGCCGGATTTCTGAAGTTTTGCGTGCTGAGTTTCAATGGTCTGAAGACCACCAAGCCCAACGCCAATAACTACTCCGGCGCGTTTGCAATCATCACCTTCAAGTTTAAGCTTTGCACTTCCGAGCAACTGCTCGCCTGCGGCCACAGCTAGCTGTGTGAACCGTTCCATGCGTTTTGCCTGCTTGTGAGGGATGAATTCTTTTGGGTCAAAATTTTTGACTTCGCCAGCAATCTGAGATGTGAATTCACTCGCATCAAAAGATGTAATTTTAGCGATGCCAGACTTACCAGCAAGGAGGTTGTTCCAGCTAGTGTCTATGTCATTACCGATGGGGGTGATGGCGGAAACGGCGGTTACTACTACCCTGTTCATGGTATTATAGCCTGTAATGTATTCGGGAGTTTAGTTTGGCTGGGCCAATGAAAAAAGGAGCGCCTTACACCCGGTAAGGGTTTAGTAAGGCGCTCATTCAAAAGCCTTGTCTAGATCAAAGTCTTATGGACTATTTGCCTTCTACGAAAGCAACAGCGTCTTTAACTTTAAGGATCTTCTGAGCGTCTTCGTCTTCGATTTCGATGTCGAACTCTTCTTCCATAGCCATGATGAGTTCAGTTAGATCAAGAGAGTCTGCGCCGAGATCTTCAACGAAGGAAGCTTCGTCTTTAATTTCGTCTGCGGATACACCAAGCTGGTCTACGATAATTGCTTTTACTTTTTCAGCTGCGGACATAGGTCCCTCCAAATCATTAGGTTTGTTTTATTACATGTACATCCCGCCATTAACGGCGAGAGTCTGTCCTGTGATATAGCTTGAGTTTTCCGACGCGAGGAAGGATACAGCGTTAGCTATGTCATCAGATGTTCCAAGTTTTTTAAGCGGTATGTTTTCCAACATATGAGCCACTACTTCTTCAGAAAGCTCTGCGGTCATATCAGTCGCAATGAATCCCGGTGCAACGGCATTCACTGTGATATTACGCGGAGCAAGTTCAATGGCGCTCGCTTTGGTCAGGCCGATTAGGCCGGCCTTGGCCGAAACGTAGTTTGCCTGGCCGGCATTACCGGCCTGAGCTACTACTGAGGAAATATTTATAATTCTTCCGTAACGCTGTTTCATCATGATCTTTGCAGATTCGCGAAGACATGTGAACGCTCCGGTAAGGTTGATGTCCAGAACTTTGTCCCAGTCAGCATCTTTCATACGAACGAGGAGTCCGTCTTTGGTAACGCCACCATTATTTACAAGGACATCAAGTTTAGCTTTACCCTTGATTTCTTCCTTGAAAAAGGACTTTACCGCTTCACGGTCAGAAGAATCCAGCTTATAGGCTTTTGCCTTTCCACCAGCGGCTTCTATATCGGAACAGACTTTGTCTGCTGATTCAGGACGACTAACGTAAGTAATGATAACGTCAAAACCGTCTTTAGCAAGCTTCTTGGCGCATGCTTCGCCTATGCCTCTTGATCCACCCGTAACGAGGGCGGTGCTTGGCAGATCACTCATCTG
This sequence comes from Maridesulfovibrio frigidus DSM 17176, assembly GCF_000711735.1. NCBI lineage: Bacteria > Pseudomonadati > Thermodesulfobacteriota > Desulfovibrionia > Desulfovibrionales > Desulfovibrionaceae > Maridesulfovibrio > Maridesulfovibrio frigidus. Next base: position 220,998 of record NZ_JONL01000002.1, on the reverse strand, counting down.
TGTTTCCTCTGTATAATTTGTGTAGTCCTGCGTCTCATAGCCTAAAGAGGCTCCGACTGCAAATTTAATATATGCGTGTCCAATGTTGGGCTGCGCTTGCTAGAACTGGATCAGAGATGCTCCCCAAGTTAATCCTCCACCAAAGGTGGTAACTAGGGTCAGATCTCCCTTTTTAACAAATCCGGTTTCTTTTGCTTCAGCGAGAGCAATAGGTATTGATGCCGCTGAAGTGTTCCCGAATTTATTAACGTTAACAAACACTTTTTCGCGCGGAATGTTCAGCTTTTTACCTACAGCTTCGATTATGCGCATATTAGCCTGATGCGGGATAAAAATATCGATGTCATCACTGGTAATATCGTGCTTGGCGAATAGCTCTTTAGCAATGGCAGGCATTGCTCTTACAGCTTTCTTGTAAATTTCGCGTCCATTCATATGTACGAAATGAGCGTCCCCTACAACATCACCCATTTTGTAAGAGCAGGATGATCCACCGCCTCTAACTAGCAGGGCGGTATCCTCTCCTTCTGAGGAGAGAAGAACGTCAATAATTTTCGCTGAACTATCGCTGTTTTCCGATGTGACAACTATCGCTCCGGCTCCGTCTCCGAAAAGAACGCAGGTTGAGCGGTCTTCCCAGTTTACTCGGCTGGTGACAACTTCGCTTCCACATACGAGAATTTTAGCATCTGGATTTAAGGCAACGAAAGCTCTTGCTGTTTCAACGGCAAATACAAACCCTGAGCAAGCAGCTCCGATATCTATTGGAATTTTATTTTTGATACCAAGTCTTTTCATCACCAGACATGCTGTCGATGGGATGTACATATCACCTGTGAAGGTTGCGACTAGAATATGGGTAAGTTCATCCGCGTCCATTTTGGCATCTTCGAGAGCTTTTTTAGCTGCTTCGAAAGCTAGATCCGCGCTGGTTTGATTTTCAACAATCCGGCGTTCTGTGATCCCGGTGCGGGTGGTTATCCATTCGTCAGTAGTATCAACAAATTTTTCAAGATCGGCGTTAGTGTAAGCTCTTTCAGGGACGTAGTAGCCAAAGCCTCTGATATAGGAGAAATTACTCATTGTTACAGTTCCTGTTTTTGACTGGGAGGGGAGCAGTTCTCCTGCTTATAAAGCCTTCCGAAAAAAAATAGCTGTATACATCCGGGGGTGAAGAGTAAAGAGGTCTGGTACTATTAAACTTTGCGCTCGATTATTTCACTGTGCGCGGCCAGACCTTCTTTTAAATGAGCAACGGCATCATTTTTAACAAATCTTGCCGCCATCTCAATGGCTCGTTCGATTGCCAGACTATCAGCCTTACCATGGCAGACAAGGACAATACCTTTTAGCCCGAGTACTGGGGCGCCGCCATATTCAGACGTGTCTACCAGTCTACCGAATCTTTTGAAAGCCTTCATTGCTAACATTGCTCCTAATTTTGAAACAATATCGCGTTTTAGCTCTCCCTTAAGGATATTGCCAAGGCTGTTCGCAAGACCTTCTGAAAGTTTAAGTGCAACGTTGCCTACAAAGCCATCACAGACTGCAACGTCAACGTCTCCGGTAAAAATGTCTCTTCCTTCAATGTTGCCTACGAAATTCAAGGATGAATTCTTAAGCATATTGTAGGTAGATTTTACCAGATTATTGCCTTTGCCTTCCTCTTCACCAATGGTCAAGATTCCGATGCGAGGCTTTTTGATACCGAGAACATCACGGGCAAGCACGTCGGCCATAATTCCAAACTGGAAAAGATGCTCGGGCTTAGAGTCTACGTTGGCTCCAACATCGAGGAGTACCATAGGTTTTTTTTCAGTGGGAAGAATTCCGGCCATTCCGGGTCTAAGCACACCTTTAATTCTACCTATGATAAACATACCCGCAGCTACTGTAGCTCCCGAATTACCAGCACTGACTACTCCGTCAGCGTGTCCTTCTTTCACTAAGCGGCAAGCCACCTGAATTGACGAGTCCTTTTTTTTGCGCATGGCATCAGCAGGTTTGTCTTCCATTGTGACAACCTGAGATGCGTGGACTACGTCAATAGTACATGATCCGGTATCAAGCTTTTTGAGCTCGGACCGGATCATGTACTCATCTCCAACCAAAGTTATTGGAGTGCCGTTCTTTGCGGCGCGAACCGCAGCAGAAACTATTCCCGTAAGGCCGTGATCGCCACCCATGGCGTCAACTGCAATGCGGGGAAGGGTTTTAGGCATCTTCGGTGTTGATTACCTGACGACCCTTATAGGATCCACAAGAAGAGCAAGCTCTGTGAGCAATGATAGGCTCACCGCAATCACAAAAGATTACATTAGGAGGTGTGAGAGCATCGTGAGATCTACGCATACCTCTACGGGACTTGGAAGTTTTCTTTTTAGGCTGTGCCATGACTGTCTCCTGAGAGTGATTTTAAACCGATTTTTGTAAACCGGAATTTAGTTCTTTATCTTAAGATTGCGGAAAACCGCAAGCCTTGGATCGCCCTCTTCTTTTTTACAGGCGCATCCGTCTTTATTTAAATCGGCTCCACATTTATCACAAAGACCCTGACAACCGTTGCTGCATAGGGGTTTTATGGGTAGCGCCAAGACGAAATGTTCCCAAAGGAGAGCTCCAAGTTCGAATTTTAAACCTTCTTTGGTTTTAACCACCGGGGACGGTTCAGTGTCCTCAGCGTCCGCAACCTGTTCAAATTCCTCGAACTCGGTCGAAATATTCTGCTTGTAGTCTGCCGTACATCTATCGCAAACAAGTTTGATTGCTCCAGACGTTTTCCCCCGGACGAGACATCCATTGTCCTGCGGAAGTATAAATACTTCAGTAATAAGAGGTGCCGCAATTTCTGCGTCAACATTACAGTCTTTCATTGTTTCAGTCCAAAAAGACTGATCATCAAAAACTAAATCTTTGCCCTCTTCAGGGATGTCGTTAAGCGTAATCCAAAGTTCTGACATATTTTTCCTCGAGGAAGGGGTTCTATATGAGTTTTTTTTCTTCTGTCAAGGAAAAAGAGCTTGCATTTTCCAGAACCAACGTTTAAATGATACCTCTTTTGTGTGGGTGGAGCAATGCTTCTTCCCGAAGGATTGTATGTTTCGCACAAATATGAAAAGATAAGTTCCATAAGGAGGTTCAACATGTCCCAGGTATGCGATATATGCGGTAAAAGACCACAGACAGGCAATAACGTATCTCACGCTCATAATAAGTCCAAAAGACGTTTTATGCCAAATCTTCAGAATGTTCGTACTCAGCTCCCAACCGGAGAAGTGAAGAGCATTAAAGCTTGCACTCGTTGCATTCGTTCTGGCTCGGTTATCAAACCAGTTGCTAGAAAAGCTGAAAAGTAATTCTTTCAGAGATTTTATTTCGCACGGATTGCCGTGTAAAAAGCCCCGACCATTACTGGTCGGGGCTTTTTTTTGTCACTAATTTTTAGGAGAAACTTATTTCAAAAGAGATTTGCTTGCCCATGCTGTAGCTTCGGCAAGTTCTGCGATGTCGTAAGTTTTAAGTTTGCAGTTCATAAAGGTTCCAGCAATTTCAGTTCCCCATTTGACCCACTTAGGTCCGCCAACAACTACGATTCTATCGAAATCATTTTTGTGAGCATATCCAAATTTAGCATCTTCCCACATTGCTTCCAGTTCCCAGCCTTCGAATTCTTCATCCATGTAAAAGACGATGTTAGCCTTCTTGTACTCTTCGATGATTTTTTTCAGTGCAGGGATCCAAGCTTCAGTGTAATCGCTCTGGGTCAATGTTTTTGTCGCTCTGACGGCCAATAGGTTTCCGGTACTTTCAGACATTATTTCGATCATGTTCTCTCTCCATTCGCTATATGCATTGTTTGTTAGGTTCAATTCAGAACTTCTGTTTAATGTATATCACGTTTTTACGCCATATATTCATACTGCCAAAAAAAAAGGAAAGTTCCGATCTGGAACTTTCCTTTTAAATCTTTTTGATTTTTAAGTGATTGTCTAAGCTGCTTTTAAAGCCTGTTTTTTGAACACTGCTTGTTCGCGCATATACATAGCTAACAGCAACGTTGCGCCGATTGCATGCAATCTCATGTCAGGCCATAGCAGAAGACCTGCTGCGCCCGCATAAGAGACTCTCTGGAAAATGTTCAGAGCGTATGTGTTGAACCCCTCAAAGAAAACGGCAAAACAGAATAGACCAGCTGTTGCGGTGATAACTGTTTCAGCTACCTGCCAGATTGGACCTTCAAATAGAATCGGAGTGTAGCAGAACAGCAACGGTATTATGTAAAGTCCTTTTGCTATTTTCCACGATTCAATTCCAGTTTCAAGTGGCTTTGATCCCGATATTCCTGCGGCACTATAGGCCGCGAGGCACACAGGCGGGGTAACGTTTGCATCCTGTGAGTACCAGAAGATAAGCATATGGGCTGCAATTAGGCTTGTCCCGAGCATCTGCATTGCCGGAGCTGCAAGCACTGCTAAAACGATGTAGGAAGCTGTTACGGGCAGTCCCATCCCCAAAATGAGGGATGCGATGGCAACCATGAAGATTGTCAGTATCAAACTGTCTCCGGCAAGCATGGTAATTAGCATTGAGAATTTAATTCCCATCCCGACCATCAGGACAACTCCGATGACGATACCTGAGCAAAGCAGAATTACACCTGTGGTAACCATATTAATACCGCCTGAAGCCAGAGCATCAAGGACATCCTTGCCGGACATGCGGGTTTTGGGATTGAGCCAGCTTGAAGCTACAATCGAAACGATTCCTCCACATGCTGCAAATGTCGGCGTAAATCCGACCATGAGCAGTCCCATTAGAACTCCAATGGGGATAAAGAAGTTCCAGCCTTCTTTGATTACTTCACGTAGTTTCGGTATATCTTCTTCAGGTACACGTTTGATACCTAATTTTTTTGCGCGTAGGTGAACAAAAAATGCGACACTTACGAAATACATAATTGCAGGAATGAATGCCACCCCGACAATTGTCAGGTATGGAATTTGAGTCCACTGACTCATGATGAATGCCCCTGCTCCCATAATTGGAGGCATGAGCTGCCCGCCCGTGGAAGATGCCGCCTCAACCGCTCCTGCAAACTTGCTAGGGAAACCGGTTCTTTTCATCATGGGAATGGTTATTGAACCTGTTCCCACTGTATTAGCTACGGCGCTACCGGATATTGAACCCATGAATCCGCTGGCAAACACTGCCATTTTCGCAGGTCCGCCGATAGTACGTCCCATTGTCGCCAGTGCCAGTTTGATAATGAAATCTCCGGCCCCTGATTTGATTAGGAACGAGGCAAAAAGTACGAAGAGGAATACGAACGTACTAGATATTGTAGCGATTGTTCCGAATATTCCGTCGGGAGCAAAGTACATGCGGTAAAGCATGCGCGGTACTGTTACCCCTGGGAAATGCCATAACCCGTCAAGGTAGCGTCCGGCTCCAAGGCCATATGCTAGAAATATTATTGCGAGTGACGGAATTAAAAATCCGGTTGTACGTCTTGTTAACTCCATCAGCAGAACCATGGCGAGTCCTGCCACGATTAAGTCCACTAATACAGGAACTTCGTTTCGCATGTGCAGGGCATCTTCAAAAAAGACCAAATAGAAGCCTACTGCGAATGATAGAGTAGCGAAGAAGTAGTCTAAGGGAAGTGTTGCTCTCGCATGCTTTTTTAAAAGCGGATACTGTATGAAACCAATGAACAGCATGAATGAGTAATGTATGGCATTTCGCTGGATTTCCGGCATAACACCGACGGTGTTTACCCATAGATGGAAGAGCGAACATATAATACCTACTACATATATGAGTTGGGCCGTTTTGCCCTCAAAAACTCTTTTGATCGCCAGAGTTTCACCGCCTGAATCTTCTTGTACTGCGGATTTTTCATTTTTAATGTCAGCCATGCTTATCTCATCCTTGGAAATATATTCTTGAAACAAATGGCGGCGGGAGTATTGGTCTCCCGCCGTCATTAAATGGGTACTGTTCGTTTATTTAATTACGCCGGCTTCACGGTAGTATCTTTCTGCACCTGGATGCAGAGGAGCTGGCAAACCTTTTGTTGCGCGCTCAAGGCTCATTGCTTTAGTCGCTTTGTGAATGTTGTTCAGGAATGAAAGGTTTTCGTAAATAGTCTTGGTCATGAGGTATACAGTTTCTTCAGGGAGATCAGCACGACATGCTAGGAAGTTTGGCTGTGCGATGGTGTTGATGTCTTTTACCTGGGAAGGGTATGTACCTGCTGGGATTACATACCTGTTCCAGATTGGAAACTGCTTCTGGATTTTAGCAAGCTGTGCGTCTGTGAAGTCTAGGACTGTGACGTCGTCAGCTCCGAGCTGTGCATAAAGCTGAGTAATAGCTGCGGCAGGAGGGCCGGCAGGAATGTTTGCTCCTGCAATGCGGCCATCCATCATAGCCTGTGCAGATGGAGTGTAGCCAAGGAATTCAAGTGTTAGGTCCTTATCTACATCTACGCCCATGATTTTGAGCAGAGTTCTACCGGAGCCTTCAGATCCGCTACCACGCTTGCCGATTGAAAATTTTTCGTCGAGGGTTTTCAGATCTTCGATGTTTCCGTTTTTCAGGTACTTATTCAGGATTGGGAAATGTTCAACGTTTTCCCAAAGCATTGAAATACTTCTGAATCCTTTGAAAGCTTGTCCTTCGTAAGGGCCTTTGCCTTCGTATGCGTTAAGGCCGTAAAGAGCCTGTAAGATAGCAAGGTCAGCTTCTTTGTTCTTAAGCATCTGTACGTTTTCGCCGGAACCAGCGGAGTTGATTGCTGTCGCGGTGATCTTTTCGCTCTTCGCAAGCTTGATGCTGATGAGCGTGCCGATTGCAACTCCAACAGGGTAGTAAGTTCCGCCAGTTGTTGCTGTTGCGAGAATAAGGTTTTTGTCGCTGGCCTGTGATGGGGCAGCAGCGAATGTGACACAGATGATGCAAGCTAAGAGCAGGCAGGAAAGACTTTTTAACATTACTCCTCCAGAGTTTGTTTGTGTAGCGTATGGGGTGAAAAAATAAATCAATATAAATACCATATGTTGTATGGAATTATCGATTTAAAAAGTTGGTGAGTGAAAAAAGCTATAGTCTAAAATGCCCAAAAACGCCAGTTCTAAAGGGTTCATGGGTTTTTTCCTGTGTTGATTGGTCGATCAAACATAAGTGTAAAATGTGTTCGAAAAGGTTCTTTTTGAACAAAAATGATTATTAGTTAAAAATAATCATTAAATGAAAGATAGAGCTTGGTGTTTTTGCGTAAACAGGAAGGAGTGTCGTTTGTTTTTAACAAAATGGTAATTAATTAAAAACAAATTTGTCTTGTTTGTGATGCAGAACGAAGTGATGACCGCGCCAAATATTCACCTAACTAGAAGTATGAATAAAGCTGGTGAGGGGCGATTTCCTCGCAATGAAGTGTGGTTCTTGCGGTGTCTAGAATTGAGAGTATAAATGGTTTTCGAAATGCTAGATTCCACAAGCGGTACGTAGAAGGTGTTTGGGATTATATAATTTTTTACTTGAGAGATATGAAATGTCAGAGCTTACGATTGAGCAATTGGAAAAAAGACTGAATGATCTTTTAGGGGATGATGTTCCTGAACAGGCTACGCAAGATGTTAATGTAGCCTTGCAAGTGGCTGAAATTGTGAAGTCTAAAGGGTTCTCTTTTCAAATGGAGGACCTTTGTCGCCGGAGCATGGATGATTGTATGTGGCGTGTAGTTTATTCAAAAGACGGTGTGGAGTTTAGTGCGGATGATCCTAGAGCTGCAGTTGCAGTCTGTTCTGCCTTGGTGAAAGCTTTAGATAGTATCTAAATCATAGATTAAGGCCACCCTGTACTGGGTGGCCTGTTTTGATATTAGCATAAACAGTTTGCGATTCCGTCAGATCTAGGATCACATCCCGCGCACAAGGTTCCTGTCGTTTCATCTCTACTTATGATCTGCCCGCGTCCAAATAGGACCCGATCATACCCTTTACGGACTTCAATTTCGTGCCCCATATCTTCAAGTTCCTTTAATATTTCACTGGGAATGCCTTCTTCGACGCAAATTTTACCACCTGCTTCTCCCGGTTCGATACAGAACCTGAGTCTGTTTAAAGCTTCCTGCGGGTTGGCTCCATCGTCAAGCATGGCCGAGATAACTTGCATGTGTCCCTGAGGCTGCATAAATCCACCCATGACTCCGAAGACAGAATGGAGTGATCCATTGGCGCGGAGACAAATTCCAGGGATAATGGTGTGATATGTGCGTTTTCCTGGTGCAAGCACGTTTGGATGGGACGGGTCCAGAGAGAAATTGTGTCCACGATTTTGCAGTGGGAATCCCAGTCCGTCCGGTACAATTCCTGTCGCAAAATTCATATAGATAGAGTTGACCATGGAACAGCCGTTTCCATCTTTATCAACTACATTGAAATAGACTGTGTCAGAGCTGTTTACAGGTACGCCGCTTTCAGCGTCGGGATTAGCTTTTCCCGCATGTATTTCGGAAGCTCTTTTTGCTCCATATGCTGGTGAAAGTAGTTTGCTTAGCGGTGTTTCATATACTGTGTGGTCTGTAATGTGGAGCCTTGCGTCTGCGAATCCAAGGCGCATTGCTTCAATTTGATGATGCAATCTTTGAGCTGAACCGGGCCCACCTTTGCCCACAAGGTCGATGTTTTCGAGTGTGTTCAGAGCAAGCAGGGCGGCAAGTCCTTGTCCGTTGGGCGGGCATTCATGAATCTCATACCCTCTGTAGTCCGCTTTAATTGAGTCAGCCCAGATGCTTTCGTGGTCTGCCATATCATCCATGGAAAGAAAGCCGCCATTTTCACGAACTGTAGTTACGATCTTCTCTGCAATTTCACCCGTGTAAAACAGCTTTTTAGCTTCCTGCGGACTTAGCTGTGCAAGGGAACGCAGTACATCAGCAAGAACTTGATTGTGCATGATCTCGCCAGCTTTAGGAGCTTTGTCGTTGAGCAGTAGTGTCATTCCTCCGGGGCTTGTAGTGAGTATCTCGTTCTCGCCATCTTTCCATAGTTTGGCAGTTACCGGGCTGACGGGAAAGCCTTCTTCAGCAAACCGTATGGCGGGTGCAAAAATTTTTGAAAGTGGCAGAGTTCCGAATTTGTCGACTAGATCGCACCACATGGCGCATGTACCGGGGACGTTAACGGTCATAGCGTGGCGCGTAGGTAATGAACCTTCGATGCCCATAGCTTGAATTTTTTCGAGCGTCATTTCGCTAGGAGATTTGCCTGACCCATTCAGCGCAGAAACTTTTTTATCGGCTGCCGTGTAGTAAAGAGCAAATGCATCACCGCCAAGCCCTGTGCTGCAAGGTTCGATCACGGCAAGGGCGGCTGCTATTGCAATCGCTGCATCCGCTGCGTTTCCGCCTGCGCGTAGCATTTCAAGTCCAGCTTCAGTCGCTAAAGGCTGGCTAGTCGCAACCATGCCTTTCGTTGAGTAGACAGGTGATCGTCTCGCGTTGAAGGTAAATTCGGGCTGTGCGTGGTCAGATATTTCGAAGGGGCTCATATATTATTCTCCGTTTTATACTGGTATGTCGGCTGCTATAGTAGTGAAAATAGATTAGATATTGCAAGCTTAGTTTTGTGCGTAAAGACGAAGTCCTGTTTGTGTATTACTTTCTGCTATGATGTTCCAAATAGTGCCGTGGGTAGGTGATAATAGTATTTAGTGGGGGTGAAGAGTTCTTTTCGTTATATTTTATTGTATTTTACCATGTAAATTTAGCCATGTAATTGCTTTTTCAGTCTCTATGTCTTAACGTTACAGTATGAAAATTCTTATCCATGTCATATTATTTGCCTATTTTTCTTTTTTTACGGCACAGATAGCATCTGCAGGTCCTCTCAGAATTATGTCCGAAAGTTATCCCCCATTTAGCTATAAGGTTAATGGGCATGCTGAAGGATTTGTTTCAAACATTGTCAATATTCTAAGAGGGCAACTGGGCGAGGAGCATACTGAAATTGTTTTTCTCCCTTGGGCTAGAGCATACCAAAATCTGCAAAATGGACGGGCTGATGTTCTTTACCCTATGGTTATTACTGCGGAGCGGAAGAAGTTATTCAAATTCGTTGGTCCTGTTTTTACTAGTAATGTTTATTTTTACCGAAAAAAAGGGGCAAATGTAAGTTTTATAAGTATTGAAGAGACTAAGAAAAATTCTAGAATAGCTGTAACACGTGATGCTGCTTACCATCAAATACTGTTTGAAACAGGATTTACTCATCTTGATGTCAGCTCTTGTCAGAGATTAGATTTTCTTAAGTTAGTGAAGGGGCGTGTTGATTTTGTTCCTATGGGGGAGCGAATTATACAGGGCTTTTTAAAAAAGTATCCTGAGCTTGATTATTCAATGTTTGAAAAAGCAGGTCCGGCATTGTTTACCGTTGATACTTACATAGCATTTGCTTCTCATGTTCCTGATGAGGTCGTTCAAAGGTGGCAGAACGCTTTGGATGAAATTAAAGGGAACGGCATTTACCAATTCATAATTGATTCTTATTTTGAGCAGCATAATGATTAAATATTCCACACAAAAAAGCCCCGCACTTACTTAGTGCGGGGCTTTTTTGTGTGGTCTTTTAAGGGGAAAACTATACGAGAGTTACGGTCTTCTTCATGCGGGCAATGGTTTCTTCTTTTCCCATAACGAGCATAAGATCATACAGGCCGCCGGGGCTTTGGACCTTTCCGCAAAGTGCAAGTCTGACAGGCTGCCCTATTGCTTTGAATTTAAGCTCTTTTTCTTCGAGGTACCCTTTGTGGATAGCTTCAAGTGAATCATGGCTGAATTCAGCGTCCGCTTCGATCTTAGCAGTGATTGCTTTAAGGTGCTCTATTGCTTCTGGAGTCAGAACTTTTGCTACATTCTTTTCGTCATATGTAAGCTCATCTGTACTTACTAAGAAGAAATCACACATGTCGGCCATTTCTTTATAATTGGTAGCGCGGGGCTGGAGCAGAGGAATAATCTTTTCTAAGTATTCGTCCGCAACCTCTGTTCCTTCTGGAAGGAAGGAGCGCATACCGGGAATTAATTCTGCCGGAGCTTTTGCTTTGATATATTCACAGTTCACCCAGTCCAGCTTCTTAGTATCAAAAACAGAAGCGGAATTTCCGAGATGTTCTGTGTTGAAAAGCTCAATCAGCTCATCTTTAGAGAATATTTCTTGATCACCGTGAGACCAGCCAAGGCGAACAAGGTAGTTCACAACTGCTTCAGGCAGGTAACCCATTTTTTCATATTCCATGACGGAAAGTGCGCCATGTCTTTTGGAAAGTTTTTTCTTGTCAGGTCCCAAGATCATAGGAACATGGCCGAAGCGTGGAACGTCCCATCCAAGTGCCTTATAAATAAGAACCTGACGCGGGGTGTTGTTGATATGGTCATCACCGCGAACAACCTGAGTAACTCCCATAGTGTGATCGTCAACTACAACAGCTAAGTTGTAAGTAGGTGCTCCATCTGAGCGGCGCAGGATCATATCATCAAGTTCGATGTTTTCGACTGTGATGGGGCCTTTGATCATGTCATTGAAAGAGGTGCGTCCTTCGACAGGTGTTTTGAATCTTACAACTCTATTTTCACCGGGGCCGATATTCTTTTCGCGGCAAGAACCGTCATATTTAGGTTTACGCTTTTCCTTCATGGCTTTTTCGCGCATGGCATCAACCTGTTCGGAGGTACAGTCACACCAGTAAGCGTGGCCAGTTTCGATTAGTTTATCGATGTAGCTGTTGTATAGATCAAAGCGTTCGCTTTGAAACATTAACTCACCGTCCCAATCCATACCTAACCATTTCATGGATTCAAGGATCGCATCAGTGTATTCCTGTGTGGATCTTTTCTGGTCGGTATCTTCAATTCTCAGAACAAATTTTCCGCCATTGTGGCGAGCTAAAAGCCAAGAAAAAAGAGCGGTTCTTGCTCCGCCGATATGTAGATGTCCTGTAGGACTTGGTGCAAAACGGGTTACTGTATTGCTCATCGAAAAATCTCCTGAGAGTTATTAGGGAAAATGCGTATAATAGAAAAAACCGCAAGAGATCGCGGCTTTTGTTCTTTAGGTATTCAGTGGTTTAAATTCAAGGTGTGGGAACGTTAATCGACTGATTCAACGCCTTCAAGCTCTGGAATAAGTTTAAGAAGGGTGCGCTGGATTACATTTTTTAACGTTTTCTGTGACATAGGGCAGCCTTTGCATGCGCCCTGAAGGCGGACTATAGCAATCCCTTTATCTGTTACCTCTACGAGTTCAACGTTGCCACCATCAGCTTGTAAAACAGGTCTGACTTTTTCGAGTGCAGCTTCGACTCTATCGTGCATGGTAAATCCTCCGGTTTGGTATGCATGGTCAAATAATGCCTTTAACGAACCTTGTCAACGCACGGAGGATTTGGTGCGCGTGCTAAGTTCCCATGGTCGTGAGGATAGAGAATGCGTCTTCAAGGATAGGTCCAAGCCCTGCATCAAGCTCTTTAAGCTTGTCAGGAGTAAGGCCGCTTTCTTCCCATCTTTCATTTTTGACATCCTGAATGAAAAAGTCTCCACTACCGCCTATTCCAAGCGTTTTAGCAATAATGTTGGCAAAATAGACGTATAATGATTCAGGTGTCTTTGCGGCCTTTGTTGCATTGTGGTGGTATAGTACAGCTGTTACCAGCGAGAACGGCAGATTCCATTTGCGCAGAAGCATTCCGCCGAGTTCTGAGTGGTCGAACCCTGCAACAATCCTTTCCGCTTTGAACATCAGAGCGCCTTTATTCCGTGAAATAGCAGTCGCAGCGATGGCCCGGTCAGGCAGGGTCATCATGAATACAGGGCGTCCTATGTCGTGAAGAAGTCCGGCTACGAAACATTTTTCAGGTGAGCCTTGCTTAAACATCTTTGCAAGCTGGCTGGCTATAATTCCGCAGGCAAAGCTGTGTCTCCAAAAAAGTTCAAGATCAAGTATATCTGTAGGAATACCTTTGAACATATCCATAACGGACGTTCCTAGGGCCAGAGTCGAAAGTTGCTTAGTTCCAATAACTGCAACTGCTCTGGATATTGTGTCTATCTGAGAAGGAAAACTGTAGAAAGAGCTGTTTACCATGCGCAGCAGGAATGCAGAAAGAGCTGTATCCTGTGAAATAACGTTTGCTACATCTGTAGCGGAGCTGGCTGGATCATTAATAACCTGCCTCATTTCAATGAAAACCTGTGGCAAAGACGGCAGTTTAATATCAGATTGCATCAGTGACATTGGATTCACTGGTTCAAATCTTTTTTTGGGCATGGGAAGAGGTTCACCCTTTCTGTATAACTCAGGGTGCTCAATTAAATCTCTTGCTACATGATCAAGTCCCAGCTCATACAATGTGGCGAGAACTGGTTTGCTTCTATCTGCATGGGCAAATCGTTCATCCATCAAGGCCGTTGCTTCTGCAAGTGTGTCTTCTGGGATAGTTATATCTTCGGTCATATATGGTACCGCATTGCTTGGGGTTAATTGCTTAATACAACATTACACCAAATAAGATTGATAGCAAAGAAGTGATTGCTGTCAATGATAAGTCTGATCTGTTTAGGTTTGATAGTAAAATGTCCGAATATAACCGTTTCACACTATCCATAATACTTTCAAGAGTGTTATTTGTGGCGGTAAAATATTAAACTTTGCGGCTGCTAGCAAATAACAGGTTATGCCTAGTTGTATGAACTAACCTGATGGTTTGATCAGATACAACTGATCGGTAATGCACAAGGTGCTGAGGAGTGATAAATGCCGATAAAAAATATTTTTTAAATAATAAAACTTGTTGACGGGGTGACATGGGATGATGATAACGCAAATATAAGCGAGTTAGACGGAAATATTGAGCTGCGTTTATATTGCTATTTTAAAGATAAATTGGCGCTTAAAAACATTATTTTGAAAAACTTCCCAACCAAATTTAAGGAGATTTAATATGGATTTAGTCAAAGACGTAGATGTTCCTTGTATGGCTGAGGGTATCGGCTTAGGAAAATTGACGGTTAAACACCCTTCAGGGTCTTGTGGTAAGCCCGTATTTGTTGCTGAGTCCTCGACAACCGCATACGGACCTACAGAAGTCTCATCAATACAACCTTTAGATGGCCAAACTTACTCCCCAGAACAGCTGGAGTATATTCGGTTACACGGGTTACAGGTGCAGGGGGCGCTTGCATGGTATATGGAAGGCTGGGAGCCAAGTGAACATAAATGCGAAGGGCATTAGATCCTGCTCTTCCTCATAAGGTTTAGCTCAAAACTTGAGCTAAACCTTATATCGTGGGTAAGGTTAGCTCCTGTTGGTGGTGTTTCGGGTGTCAGGGTGATAGCTGGAATGGGGTTTGGCATAAAAAAAGGGTTTACAAACAATCCTAAAATTGTTCGTAAACCCATGATTTAACCGTGGTAACCAGAACGAAGCTTGAATTTGTACAAGCCCAAGATCAGGGAACTTTAGTTTTCTAAGAATGCGGGTTGCGGTCTATTTCAACCAGCCATCAACCTGTTCTTTGTTTTCTTTGATGAAACGCTTAGCGTTTTCGTATGGATCAGCGTCTTCTGCCTGATTCCAAGCCATGACCATCTGAAGCTGGTTTGCGTCTTTCCATGCAAACTTATCAAGGAAAGCATATACTTCAGGCTTGTCTTCTTTGAGGCCTTTACGAACGATGGTGTTAATTGTTTCTTCGCCGCCTAGGATTCCTTTAGGATCTTTCAGGTATTTCATATCCCAGCGACCGAATAACCAGTGTGGGGACCAAGCAGTAACAACGATCCATTCTTTGTTCTTAATGGCGTTGTTAAGGCTAGCAGTCATAGTTGCTCCTGAACCTTCCATGAGTTCGAGGTCAGTAAGCTTGTACTCTTCCATGGCTTTTTCAGAAAGGCCCATGAGTCCAGCGCCTGGATCAATACCGATGATCTTGCCGTCTAACTTGTCAGCGTATTTATTAAGGTCAGCAATTGAATCTACTGTAACATAAGTCGGAACAGCCCAACCAAGTTTTGCTCCGCTTACAGTCGGTCCGAGGTTAACAACGTTTTTTTCTACTCTTTTAAGGTACTCAGCGTGTGTTACAGGAAGCCATGCAGTTGCCATTGCATCAACATCACCTGTTGATACAGCTTGCCACATGATAGCCGCTGCTACTGGAAGAACTTCTACTTCGTAACCCATACGCTCTTGGAGAACAGCTTTGATTACGTTGGTAGTCGCTGTAGCGCAGTCCCATTCAACGTATGCAAGCTTAACTTCTTTTTTGTCGCCAGCGAAAGCTGGGAATGCAAGGGAAGCCACAAGTAGAGCCGCCATGGCTAGTGTCAAAATCTTTTTCATTTTCTCTCCATTTTTAAGAGTTTTCGTAAATTATTGCTTTCTAGTACCTAATTTCTGTAAAACACGGTCCATAATAATGGCCACGATAACGATGCCGATGCCTGCCTCGAATCCTTTGCCCATCTGAAGGCGCTGAATTGCTTTCCAAACTTCTCCACCAAGGCCTTTCGCTCCAATCATCGCTGCAATAACTACCATAGATAGCGAAAGCATGACAGTCTGATTTACTCCGGCCATGATAGTGGGGGTTGCAAGGGGGAGCTCAAGCTTAATGAGTCTTTGCCAGCGTGTAGATCCGAAAGCTTCGGAGCACTCGATAAGTTCTTTAGGAACTTGCTGAATGCCGAGACATGTGAATCTGATTGCCGGAGGCATCGCAAAAATAACGGTGGAAAATATGGCCGCAACCTTACCCAATCCGAAAAACGGGATGGCAGGGATGAGGTATACAAATGCTGGCATGGTCTGCATAACATCAAGCACTGGCATTACTGTTTTGTTCACGTATTTGCTCATGGCAGCCAGAATTCCGGTAGGTACACCGATCATCAAGGCCATAAGAGTGGATACGATTACCAGTGAAATGGTGCTGACGGTAGCTTTCCATAAACCCATGTTCCAGATCAGCAAAAGTCCTGCTATTGAAAACAGGGCTATGCGCTTGCTTCTGGACAGTCTCCAGGTGAGCAGGCTGACAATGATGATAAAGAGCCACGGTGGAAGAGAGAGCATGCCAGTCTGTACTATGTCTAGCCCTGTATCCAGTACTTCAGAGAACGCTCTTGTTGCAAATGAGCAATGCTCAACTAGAAAATCAATGCCGGCTTCAATTGTTTTGCCGACGGGTATGCGTGGGATGTCCATATTAATTGCCCCCTCTTTCAGCCATCGCGGCAATTAATGAACCTCGGATAATTACGCCCCTTAATTTGTTGTCGTCATCAACAACAGCTAGCGGATAGCCGAGATCCTGCATAATAATAAATAAATCCTGAGCTGGCGTGTCTAGATGTGTTGTTTTGCAGGTTGTGCAAATTACACTTCTAAGGTCGCTTGAGCCTTCTTCGACAAGTTTAGCGCAGTCCTGCGCATTGACAACGCCCATAAGTCTGCGCTCTTCGTTCAATATAAAAAGGCTGGAGATGCTATTTTTACGCATTTTGCGAAGAGCAGCTCTTGGTCCATCCGTTTTGATATGACCGGCAGCTTCCGTCTTTTTCATTACGGATTCGGCTGTGAGAACTTTGGTGATATCGACATCTTCTACAAAGCGGGAGACGTAATCGTTAGCCGGATTAGTCAGGATGTCTTCGGGGGTTCCTACCTGAACTATTTCTCCGTCCTTCATGAGAACAATGCGATCGCCAAGTTTTAATGCTTCATCAAGGTCATGACTGATGAAGAGGATTGTCTTCTGCATGCGGTCCTGCAAGCTGATAAGTTCGTCTTGCATGTCTCGGCGAATAAGTGGATCGAGTGCGCTGAAAGCCTCATCCATAAGCAATATGTCTGGATCAAGAGCAAGTGCTCTGGCAAGTCCAACTCTTTGCTGCATTCCACCAGAAAGCTGGCTCGGATATGAGTCTTCCCATCCTTTAAGGCCAACAAGCTCAAGTGCTTCGTACGCTTTTTTGCTGCGTTCTTCTGGTTCCATACCTTTTATTTCAAGGCCGTATTCTGCGTTCTGGAGAACTGTACGATGAGGAAATAGAGCAAAGTTCTGAAAAACCATTCCAAGTTTTTCAAGACGTACTTTGCGTAGTTCATCCTTATTTAAGGATGTAAGGTCGATGCCATCAATGAAAATGCGGCCTTGAGTGGGTTCAATCAGTCTGTTTATGCATCTGACGAGAGTGGATTTACCACTGCCCGAGAGACCCATAACAACGACTATTTCACCCTCTTCAACGGAAAAAGACGCGTTATTAACGCCAACTCCGTGCTTGGTCTTTTTCATTATTTCATCCTTAGATGCTTTTTGTTCAAGCATTGGGATGACTTTAGCTGGCTGAGGGCCAAAGATTTTGTAAAGGTTTTCGACGCGTATTTTTTCCATGATTTCTCCAGTTAGAAAACCAAAAATCCGCCTTCAGCTTAAAGCTTGGCGGGAGAGTTAAGTGATATACTTAATGTATTATTAAAGTATCTTTTTATGCAGTATAAAAAAATAACAGTACGTTTTAATGCAGTAATTGTTTGTTGCTATAGTATGTCTCTCGTTGCATTGAATGTACAAGTCTAGTGCATTGAATGCAAGTTCGTTACATTTGTTAGAGTAAAACAAAATTTAAAAGAGATTAATCCAGCTAAATTTTAATTTTGGAATTAGTCTTTTTCAGTCTTAAGAGTAGATAAATAAGAATAGTATGTCAAATATAGTGATTGTTGCAAATAAATCTGCATATTTTTTGTGCATTAGATTAAAAAAAAAGGTTTTTAAAAATTGATACATAAAATGGAGTGAACGCAGGCATGGTGGGGGATAAGGCCTTATCTAGAAAAAAAGTACAGGGAATATTTTATGAAATATCTAAGGAACATAATTGTTGTAGGATTGGATGATAAAAATATATTTTTATGACTTTTTAGAAAAAATGGCGAAAAAAAGGACAGTTCGAAAGAACTATCCTTTTTTTTTAATGATTCAGAAATATAAGGCTGTTTAGAACCGAGTAGTAACTATCTTCTGGTGAGACCGTATTTTTTAAGTTTGTATTGCAGTGTACGGCGGCTGATTCCTAATGCATCGGCTGTACGCTCACGGTGGTCCTGATTTGCTTCAAGGGCCGTAATTAGTGCTTGTCGTTCAGCGTCATCTAGTGGCGCGGAAGATGTTTTAGGGGGCAAGCCTGACGTCTCAGCTTGAGTTTCTCCCGCTGGAGTCGCTGTCGATGTGCCTGAGCTTAGTATTTGAGGCGGTAGTAGCTCTGTACCAAGTACCTCGGATCTACTGAGAATGATTGCTCGCTCAAGTACATTTTCAAGCTCACGAACATTTCCGGGCCAGCCGTAGCGGCTGAGTTCATCCAGAAAAGACGGACTTACTGAGCGCACTTTTTTATTGTTCTTTCGCCCTAGCTTTTCTAGCAGGTGTGCGACCAGTGCTGGAATATCACTGGGTCTTTCTCTTAAGGGCGGAATGCGGATTTCAAGAACTCCTAACCTGTAATATAAATCTTCGCGGAAGTTACCTTTTTCCACTTCCACTTTTAAGTCGCGGTTGGTCGCAGCGATTATGCGTACATCGGTTTCTACAGGTGCGACACTGCCTAGTGGTTCAACCACTTTTTCTTGAATAGCACGTAAAATTTTTGCTTGAAGAACTTGTTCCATTTCACCGATTTCATCTAGGAAAAGAGTGCCGCCGGAAGCTAGCTGGAATCTTCCGGGTTTATTGGTTGCGGCCCCTGTGAATGCCCCTTTTACGTAACCGAAGAGTTCGCTCTCGAGAAGATCTCCGGGAAGGGCGGCACAGTTTACCTTTATGAGTGGTTTGTCCGCTCTGTGGCTGGCGCGGTGGAGTCCTTCTGCAACTAGTTCCTTACCTGTTCCGGATTCACCGAGAACCAGAATAGTGGCTTCCGAAGGGCCGGCCTGCTCGATGAGTTCTTTTACATCGCGCATGGGCTGACTGTTACCAATCATTTTCTCTGTCGCCTCTACAGCTGATTTGAGACGTTCATTTTCATCTACGAGTCTGGAATAGTCGAGGGCCTTTGCCATCACTGCTTTCAGTTCTTCGTTGTCAGCAGGTTTTGTGAGGTAGTCGAAAGCACCATGTTTCATGGCAACTACTGCGGCACTTACATTGCCGTACGCTGTTAACATTATGACTGGGAGGCCGGGTATTTTTGCGTGAATTTCTTTCAGCAGAGTCATACCATCCATGCCGCCCATGCGCATATCAATCAGTGCAGTATTGAGCGTTAGGTTTGGAAGCATCGTAAGGGCTTCCTCTCCAGAAATTGCTTCGTGCACAGTCCAACCATCATCTTCAAGTACAGCTCTTATGAGCAGGCGAAGAGAAGGTTCATCATCAACTATGAGTACATTTTTATCGGTCATGGACATATATTATCCTTCATTACGGGGGCTTGGGAAGAAAAGTTCTACACAGGTTCCGGGAGAAGCGGAAGGTGAAATTGTGACACGTCCGCTATGGCCGCGCATTATAGTATTAACTATTGCTAGTCCGAGTCCTGTTCCTTTCGGCTTGTCGGTAAAGAATGGCTCAAGTGCGTGTTTGCGAACATCTTCCGGCATGCCCGGTCCATTATCGCATACGCTGATCCATACTCCGTGGTCATTTTTTTTTGCGTGTATAGAAATCTTTCCATCACCTTCAGGGACAGCATCAAGACTGTTCACCAGAAGATTTAACAATACCTGCCTGATGCTGTCAGGGTCAGCGTAAACCTCATTTACATCGAGACTATG
Source organism: Maridesulfovibrio frigidus DSM 17176 (assembly GCF_000711735.1). Taxonomy (NCBI): domain Bacteria; kingdom Pseudomonadati; phylum Thermodesulfobacteriota; class Desulfovibrionia; order Desulfovibrionales; family Desulfovibrionaceae; genus Maridesulfovibrio; species Maridesulfovibrio frigidus. The sequence continues at coordinate 201,159 of NZ_JONL01000002.1, read as the reverse complement.
TTCTAGTTCCGTGCCTTTATGTTCCAGATCAAAACCCATCAAAGTGTTCATTGAATCGCAAATTTCGCCGAGATTAACTATCTGTGGCTCAAGTTCGTGCGGTTTTGATAAATATAGTAAGTCCGTAACAACACGGTTCAACCTGTCAGCTTCTTCAAGCATGGTTTTTGCGTATGTTCCATAAGGCTTTTCATCTTTTAGTTTCTCTGCAAAAAGTTGCGCAAATCCACGTAGGGAACTGAGTGGGTTGCGGATTTCATGTGCGACACCCGCTGCAAGTGATCCTATTGAGGCTAGCCTACGTGCTTCGTTAAGATCGTCTTCAAGCTCGGCAATATCGGTTTTGTCCCGGATGATGACCATTGTGCGGACATCTGCGGGGCTGTCGAAATATTGGAAAAATAGCAACTCTAGGTTAATTCCGTTAAGCTTCACTCTTTCCCACAGCACAGCCCCTCTGCGAAATTCCTGAAGAGAATCGAAAGCAAATTCCTTCCAGTCCCGCCCGACAAGCGGGGCCTTTTCATTCGCGCTCAATAAAGTATGCGCTGAGCCATTGGCTGCCAGAATTTTCCCGTCAGGGGATAAGGTCAGCAGTCCATCCGGCATGTGATCCAGAAGATTGGCCTGAAACCGTTCGAGTTTAACAAGTTGTTTGTCCTGCTCGCGGCGTTTAAAATAAGCAAGAGCCAGTAACCACAGTACAAAGCCGGCAATAAAGACATATCCTGTTTGAATAAGCGCCGCACGTTTATATTGTTTAAATTGAGCTAGATGTTTCTCGGCATTAAGCACCAGCAAAAGGTAGGTTTGCCGTTCCTGCGGTGGTAGGAAGCGCTGGTCTTTATGTCCATATAGTCTCAGCAGGTGAGGTTGGCCAACGGTTCCATATAGTAAGGAAGCCTTATCATTGATTATGACCGGAGTGCTGGACTCTCTAAGTGACCGGATCATATTAAATATTGTTGGGGGGGGAGTGAATTTTGATGCTATTTTATTTTGTCCAACGATAATCAGTGGCTTATCGTCTGGTCCATATAATCCGATGAATAGCAGGTCTCCCTGCGCGACCATTTCTCTAAAAAGCTCTCTTGCCGCTGGCGCAAGATTTTCCTGCGCCTGATGACTTTTCATACCTTGTCGACGCATTCTGCGCATCCCTTCGGCTAGCTGAATATCAAGTCCTCGGGTAATGGATTTTGCAGAAAGCAGCATGTGTTCAAATACAGTCTGTTGCATTTGACGCAGGTTTTGCCACGTAAGGTAAAGACTTCCGGCTCCGAGTAATAACAGAGCCAGAAGCGCTAAAGCCAGCGGAAGTTTATGTGATCTTTTAGAGCTTAATTCCATAAATATTCTATTGCGTTAGGGGTGTAGAAGTTTTCCGATCTCTCGCGGAGAGTTCATGTCAAGCATTCCGGCAATGTCTCGGATGGGTGTAGACTTGTCAACAACAGCACCTTCTTTTTCAAGTATTGCTAGAGCAGTGTTTAATTCGATATTCTGTCTTTCACAGTATTGTTCCAGAGTCAGCTTGCCGAGTCCCATGCCAGCTGCGCCGTTTTCGTGGGCTTCATTCTTAGGGGCTGGTTTAGCCTTAGCATCGTTTTCGTGTGTAGCTTCATTCTTTTTATGGGAGTCAGTTTTCTTAGTTGCACCCGGCTGATCTTTTAGTATTATTTCATGTAGCTCTTTAGGTGTAATCCCTGCCTTTCCGGCCAGTTCTTTGAGGGACTGCTTCGGAGATTCAACAGCTATCTGTGCTGCTTTAAGAGAAGCTATTGCCTTATCAGCATCAAGACCCATGCGTTTGCAAAATACACCAAGTGAGCTGAGCTCCGCATGTCCGTATGGCGGTACACCGTATTTTACTGCGCCCTGATCTTTTAAATGTGCAGAAAATTCGAGTATATTATTCATAGGTGGTACACCTGCGACGGCGCCAATGACGACATAAAGCGTAATGATAAGACTAATGAAAAACGCAGGAGAAGAAAAGTTTGCGGCACCCGATTTTTTTTTGAGGTAAGCCATAATAGGTTTCCAGTTCAGCCAGATATGCAGAATGGATGCGACAAGGAAAAGAACTCCTGTACATATATGAATGTCGCCCCATTGTTCTTTGCTTAGCCCAAGTAAATTCCAATTTGCCCAGTATGCAACGCGGCCCTGAGGCACGAGATAAAGAACAACACTTGTTATGGATAGGATGATTATCGAGAAAAAACTTACCAGTGAAGTGATTTTTCTAAACATAGGATGCTCCTGTAGTGAAAAATTTTGACGTAATTACTGAAACCAAAATTTATATAGCTTAAACACTACCATGATAGAAAGTACAATTAACAAAAAAAGGAGGACTGAAAAGTCCTCCTTTTTACCCGTTTTCCTAATTCTGTGTAGATGAACGCTAATTAAATCATTTAAGAGTTAAGACCGGGGCAGTTCTGTGATCCAGAGCCACCGCAATTACTGCGAGACCTCTTTCCACATCCGTTCTTGCCACCCCTAGGACCCATTCCTGCTGCAGGAAATGTCAGGCCGGTTTCTTTTTCAATCTCTGAAGCCATCTGCTTATGGGCTGCATACATTTTATCTCTTGTTTCAGAGAGATCTTTCACGAGTGCGTGGATTGTTTCTTTATCTGCTTTGCCGGATTCGACAAGAGCATTTAGTTCTGTACGCTTTGCCCACTGTTGGCTTTTCAACTTTTCGAAAGTTGGTTCGTAATTCTTTATGATAGCTTGAACTTGCTGCTGTTTTTCAGGTGTCAGTTGTTCATAAGCGTCCCAATTGCCGCCGCCGTGGTAACCACCACGAGCCATAGCTACAGCTGCGATTGAAAGTATGAATATTGCTAATAATGGGATCAAGGTTTTCTTTGTCATCTGATCTCCTGCGGTTAAATGTTGTTGCCCTCTCAGGATTACTTAAAGCAGTATGCGTGCCAAAGTAATAAGTAGCATTATTGCAGGTGATTATAGAAAACAGGTCAAGGTTGGATTATAGGTATGTGCATGAATATGCACAAAGGGTTGCACAAGTGCAGGTGGTAAGGAGAACGTGCAATGCTTAGTAGGGAGTGGTTTATTCGCTAAGCCACTTTTGCATTCCACACATTTTACACTCTTCACATCCCTTAGCTGGACAGGGCGGAGTTAATACTGCTTTCTGGTATCGTTCCCATTCGCGCCATAAGTATGATTTATTTATGCCCGTATCAATGAAATCCCATGGGAGCGGGGTTTCTTTATCTAAATTGTGGTCTATGAATTTTTCAAGGTCGCCTTCGTAATATTTGAAGGCTTTTTTCCATCCGCCTTTCTCGGCAGCGATCATAATAAATTTATGTAGTTCTTCATTACCGCGAGCGAGTATGCCCTGCAATCTCGCTTGAAAAGGTGAATCGCCTGAAAATGCTATTCCCTTATATTTCTTAGTGAGGGATTTAACTTTAGTCAGGATATCTTTGAGATCTTTTTCAGGTGGCATCGCGGCCCACTGCAACGGGGTCCACGGTTTTGGAACAAGGCAACTGGCTCCTAAGGTGATGCGCATGTATTGTTTTTTCTTATTGCCCTGACCACGGCTGCGAGCCTGATCTATCTTCTCAAGCATTTCTGATAATTCTTCGTAGTCTTCTTCTGTCTCACCGGGCCAGCCCACAATGATGTAAATCCGTAAATGGTTTACGCCTTTGGATGCGCATAGTTCAACTGCATTAAGGAAATCTTCTTCCTTTAAATTTTTATTTGTAGAGTCGCGCAGTCTTTTGCTTGCACCTTCAAGAGCTAGTGTAACAGTGCGCACACCGGAGGCTCTCAATATATCGAGCAATTCTACTGTAAGTCCATCAGCTCGCACTGAGGATAGCGAAAATTTTGTTTTCCTGTTTTTGAGCCAGTTAATATATGGAACAAGGTCGGGCCAATCAGTAAGAGCAGTGCCCACGAGGCCGACTTTAGGGGGATCAGCAAGTTCAACTATTTCTTTCAACTGGTCGATTGAAGCATGCCTTGGCGGTCTATAAATGTATCCCGCTGCGCAGAATCTGCACCCGTAAGGGCAGCCTCTGTTTACTTCAACCAAAAACATATCTTTAAATACTGCTTCGGGACTGATGAAGCATGAGTACGCTGGAGACGTAAGAACAGGAACCTGCTCGTTATTATTACCGATAGCAGGGGGTACAACAGCTCTTTTGACCTGATTTGTTGTTTTGCCGGGTACATATACACCGGGTCTGTCTTTTATCAGGTCAAGAAAGTCATCTTTGCTTCCACCATTAAAAATATGGTGCTTAAGCTCTATACATAAATCCTTGAGACCTGCTTCGGCTTCTCCTACCCAGAAAAGATCGAAAAAGGGCGCAATTGGAGCTGGGTTCAGAAATGCAACCGGGCCTCCGGCCATGACCAGAGGGAAGCCCGGGCGTTCCGCCGCAAGCGGTGGAACGCCCGAATCTTTCAGCATTCTAACTGGGTGGAGGTACTCCTCCTCGAAGTTGATGCTGAAACCGATCAGGGGAAACTCGGACAGTTCTTTGTCACTGTCCATGGAAACAGCCGATTTTCCAGGGTCGCCTAGAAAGAACCTTTCAACTGCCAATCCTTCGTCAGGAGCAAGCAGGCGATAAACAGCCTGCCACCCTAATGTGGATAAAGCAGCTCCCTTTCTGCCGGGGAAGACTAGGGCCGTGGGCAGACGTCCACCAGTCTCTTCAGCAGCGGGTTCTTCACGCCCGTAATAGAAGAAATCTTCTTCTACAGACATAGAGCAGGTTCCAGGGCGGCTTGTTTTAATCGAGCTGATTCCATATTAATATTCATATGCAAGCAGGATTAGTCAGCCTGTTTGCGAATGAAAGTAGGAACTTCAAAATCGTCATCATCGTGGAATATGAATTCTTCTCCACCTGAATTTGCTGCAGATTTAACCTGTGCAGGTTCAGGATTTCCCGCTGCTTCGGCAGGTTTAGCACCAGCGCGTAGGTAAGCAGGAATAGAGCGATCTTCCTCGGAATGAGCATTTCCAAGATGTCTTACATTATTGTGGTCAACTTGCTTTGAAGCCATGCCTCTAGGAGTCAGGTTAGAACGTTTCGGCTGTCCCATTTCGACTACAGGCTGAGCAGGAATCTGATTCACATCTTCGATTCCGGTTGCAATAACGGTGATACGCATTTCATCACCTACATCTGGGTCAAATACAGTCCCGAAGAAAATCTGAGCATCTTCGTGAGCTTCTTCATAAATAATATTAGCTGCTTCACTTACTTCATCGATGGTCATGTCAGGTGAACATGTAATGTTGATGAGTACGCCTTTTGCGCCATCAATTGAAACATCTTCGAGTAGAGGTGATGTGATAGCTTTCATTGCTGCTTCACGTGCTCTGTTTTCGCCGCGAGCGATTCCTGTTCCCATGAGAGCAAGACCGGAGCTGGACATAACAGCCTGAACATCAGCGAAGTCAAGGTTGATTAAACCGTGAACTGTAATGAGGTCTGCAATACCCTTAACACCGTAGTAGAGCACTTCATCAGCCTTTTTCAGCATTTCAGAGAAAGCTGCTTTTTTAGCTGCGAGCTGCAAGAGTCGGTCATTAGGAATAGTAATAATTGAATCGACAACGTTTTTGAGTTCTTCAATGCCTTTTTCAGCTTGAAGAAGACGACGTTTGCCTTCGAAATAAAATGGCTTGGTAACGACAGCTACGGTAAGTGCCCCAGCTTCTTTAGCAATCTGAGCGATTACTGGGGCCGCGCCTGTTCCGGTTCCGCCGCCCATGCCGGCAGTAACGAAAACCATATCACAATCGCTGACAAGTTCGCGAATCTGGTCGATGCTTTCGAGGGCCGCATTTTTACCGATATCTGGATTAGCTCCGGCTCCAAGACCTTTGGTCAATTGGTCGCCTAGCTGAATTTTGTATTCTGCAAGAGATTTGTTGATATCCTGAACATCTGTATTTGCAGCAATAAAGCGCACACCAGTTAAAGCGGACTGAATCATGTTGTTGATAGCATTACCGCCACCACCACCACAACCGATTACCTTAATCTTAGCATGACCGTCGTTTTCGATTTCCATGTAATCCATCATCATTTTTCCTTCCCCTGTTAAGCTTCCATTAATTTGAATTCCCGGTGATCGAGTCCGGGAAAGCCTTCACCGAAACAGCCGTGACTAAGCTATGTCGGAGAACCATTTACGCATCCTGCCCAGAATGCGGTTGAAAACATTTTCGTCGCGAATACGGAAAACCTGTTCAGAACTGCCTTCTTTTTCTGCTCCGTACATAAGAAGACCTACTGCTGTTGCATATTTCGGACTGTGAACAACGTCTTTGAGACCGCCGATCCCAGCCGGGTAGCCGATGCGTACTGGCAAGTCGAAGACTTGTTCAGCAAGCTCCTGCATACCGTCTACAAGTGAAGTCCCCCCCGTGAGCACTACACCTGCAGCAATCAGGTTCTTGTAACCGCTACGAACTAATTCCTGATCAACAAGTGCAATAATTTCTTCACAACGAGGCTCACATATTTCAGCAAGTACGCGTTTAGACATTTTGCGGTGATCACGCCCACCAACAGAAGGTACTTCGATTGTCTCATCATTTGTGACGAGATCTGTCAGAGCTGTTCCGTATTTAACTTTGATCTGCTCAGCTGAACCCATAGGAGTTCTAAGGCCGAAAGCAATATCATTGGTCAGGTTATTGCCCCCCAGAGCTATAACCGAGGTGTGCTTAATTGAGTCGTTAGCAAAAATTGCGAGATCAGTTGTGCCGCCTCCGATATCAATGATTGCAACGCCGATTTCTCTTTCTTCTTCAGAAAGAACAGCCTTGCTTGATGCCAAGGATTCGAGAACGATGTCAGAAACATCCAGCCCCGAACGGTGACATGATCTAATGATATTCTGAGCAGAAGTTACTGCACCTGTTACGATGTGCACTTTAACTTCAAGGCGAACGCCAGCCATACCAAGTGGGTCAGCAATGCCGCGTTGGTCGTCGACTATAAATTCTTGCGGCAGAGTGTGAATGACTTCTCTGTCGAGTGGGATAGCTACGGCTTTAGCCGCGTCAATTACTCTATCCACATCTTTTTGAGTTACTTCTCCGCCTTTAACAGCAATGACTCCGTGGCTGTTAAAGCCTTTGATGTGGCTTCCGGCGATACCTGCGTATACTGAGCGGATTTCACAGCCAGCCATCAGCTCAGCTTCTTCAAGAGCTTTTTTGATGGACTGCACTGTTTGCTCGATATTGACTACAACTCCTTTACGAAGGCCTGTAGAAGGCGCAGTGCCGATACCGACGATGTCAACACCGTCCGCAGTGGCTTCTCCAACCACAGCACATATCTTGGTGGTGCCTACGTCGAGACCGACTATCAGATCAGATTTGGCCATACTCTTTTCTCCTCATCATCTTAAATATAGGGACATTTCTCATTGCGATGTGCTCATGCCGGGAGTCTTTTTTTCAACCCAGACTCTACCTTTTCCGACTGATATTGTCGCAACATTCCTGAACTCTCCCCTGTGTTTGAGGTCGTTCCAAACGGTGTTCAGGTGTGAAAGCTGTTCTTGCCAGTTGTTCAACTCCAGCCGTACCGTCAGGCCTAAGTTGTCCATAAAAATTTCCATCCTGTTGCCGCCTTTAATGTCGATCCATGCAATTTGACCAGGATCAAAAGGAAGCTCTCTTCTGCTCAGCACAGCCATAAATTTAGGCAGTATTTCAGCCTTCTCCATAGCATCCGACTCAATGTTTAAAAAAGGCAATGAGGCGAATTTTCCCGGTGCTACGGGTGCGATTAGTTCCCCAGAACTGTCGCAATAGAAAAGTTTGTCACTTTGTCTGACCATGAATTGCGGTGATTTCTCCCGCACATGTATGAACAGACTTCCCGGCAATTCGCGCTTTACAGCTGCGGATTTAATCCAGTTGTTAGCGCTGAGTCTGCTTTCTACATCTCCGATATTAACGGCCAGACTATTTTTATTCAGTCCAACATCCGAAATGCCGAGGATCTCACCGTAAGTTAAACGATGGTTGCCTGTTACTTTGATATCTTGCAGAGCAAAGTAGGGGTGAGCTGTCAGCCAACGATATCCGGCAAGGCATCCAAGTCCTAGGACTGCGAGCATAAGTAAGCATACTGACGAAATGCATGTCGTACGGAACATTCCTGAAAGCACTTCTGAAAGCGGGCGAGACGGATTATTGCGCATCTTGTTGACATTGCGGCCCCGTTTTTTCCTGTCCACGTGATTCAGGTTGAGACGGCTTTTGCTTAATTTAACAACGCTCATTGTAGTATTATTACCTCCGACTCAAGGGTTACACCGAACTTTTTCAAAACGGCTTCTGTGGCCATATCCAACAGTTCCAAGGCTTCAGCCCCTGTCCCACTTCCTTTATTAACCAAGAAATTTGCATGCATTTCCGAGAAAGCCATACCGCCGATGGTTTTACCCTTGAATCCGGCATCATCGAGAAGTTTGCCCGCGCTATGTCCTTCTGGATTCTTGAAAACACAACCCGCGGTTTTCTCTAAAACAGGCTGTGAACTTTTCTTTTTAGCGAAAACATCCTGAACATTCTTTTTAACTTCATCTTCGGTAGATCTGTTGAACTTGAATTCAGCCTCCCATACCAAGGTGAACTCATCTGTTCCGGCAGAAAAGTGCCTGTAACCAAAATCCATCTCGTCAACATTCATCCAGAACAGACCTTTACTGGGAGTCCATAGCCTTGCTTTAGTTATGGACGCGGCAATGTCGGTTCCGTAGGATCCAGCGTTCATCGCAATGCTTCCGCCCACTGATCCCGGAATCCCCGCTAGACCTTCCATTCCACTTAGACCGTTTCGTATGAGGAAAGCTAGCAATCCTGGAAGTCTTGTGTCTGCCGAAACTCTGACGGTAATGTCACGAGTATCATCCTCAGAAAATTCAGGTGCAACCTTATTTGCAAGATCCACATTCACGAAGGCGTAGTTAAGTTTGCCATCTGCTGCGAGCATATTACTTCCTTCACCGATAGCGATAAGACCTACTGCTTCTTTCTCATGAAAGATAGACAGTTCTTCTAATCCCGCTTCGTCCCGCACTTTTGCAAGAGCTCTGGCAGTTCCGCCTATACCTAAAGAGGTAAGGTCTGCCATTTTCGGTTCGTGAAGTAATTCAAGCATCATTACTTTTCCTTTGCCATTACTTATCGCTTTACAGCGAAGTAACTGTTTCCGAGTTTGTGGTTTCAGAAGTGGAAGTTGAGCTGTCTCCAGATCCTTTTTCTAGATGTTTCAAAAAGTTTTCGCCGATGCGATAAACCGAACCTGCTCCCTGAGTGATAAAAACGTCACCTGCTTTAAGGATTTTAGGCAGTTCATTTTCCATCATTTCAAAGTCAGGGTAAAAACGTACTTTCGTAGAGCTGACCTGTCTGATTCCTTGCGCCAAAGACATTCCGTTCACGCCTGGAATCGGTGATTCAGAAGCTGGGTAAATTTCTGTTAACAAGAGCTCGTCAGCCAATTCGAAAGTTTTGCAGAAGTCTCCGAAGAGAGCTTGCGTGCGGGTAAATCTGTGCGGCTGAAATGCTATAACCAATCTTCTGGTCGGGTAACAAGCCTTTGCTGTCTCAATGGTTGCTTTGATTTCTGCCGGATGGTGTCCGTAATCATCAATAACCAGAATCCCTTTGCATTCGCCTTTCTTCTCAAATCTGCGCCCGACTCCCATGAAGTTCGAGAGCCCTTCCAGAATTGCTTTTTTGTCAATACCAGTCTCAAGAGCAACGCCGATTGCACCCAGAGCATTCAGCACATTGTGCTTGCCGGGTTGAGCTAGTGAAACTTCACCTAGTAATTCATCATCAAGGAAAACTTTAAACAGGCTACGAACTTCACAGGACAAAATCTCTGCTCTAAGCCTATTCTGCTTTTCAAAACCGTATGACATACAAGGTCTCTTGATAGATGGCAGAAGCCTTTTAACCCCGGGATCATCTCCGCAGACTATGTTCATTCCGTAGAATGGAATGGAATTCATAAACTGTCTGAATGAGTTGTCGATGGCATCCTGATCTTTGTAAAAGTCCATGTGATCCATATCAATGTTAGTGACAACAGTGATGATCGGGGACAGGCAAAGAAAAGATCCGTCAGACTCATCAGCTTCGGCAATAAGGAACTGCCCTTCGCCAAGGCGTGCATTGCTGCCGAAAGTGTTCAGTTTCCCGCCGATGATAACGGTAGGATCCAGCTCGGCTTCTGTAAATATTGTAGCGAGCAGTGAGGTGGTCGTTGTTTTACCATGGGTTCCGGCAATAGCTATCCCTGTGCGGAGGCGCATCAGTTCGGCTAGCATTTCCGCTCTTGGAATAATCGGAATTCCAAGTTCCCTAGCTTTAACAATCTCAGGGTTGTCGTCTGAAATTGCTGTAGACTTGACCACAACATCAGCATCGGTGACGTTTTCCGCACCGTGCCCGATAAAAATTTGTGCTCCAATTTTAAGGAGACGTTTAACGGGATCTCCCGCCGCTAAATCCGATCCTGTAACGGTAAAGCCCATGTTGATCAGAACTTCAGCAATTCCGCTCATGCCGGAACCGCCGATTCCTATCATATGAATGGTGCCGACTCTACTGCGCATAATGGGACATGCTTTGTCCATGTGTGCTGGTACACTAGGTCCTTCTGCTGCGATCATGCCAAACCTCCCGTTTTTTTCATGCGAATAATTACTTCTAAGCCGCTCACTATTGCGGATGCGGCTTCGGGGCGTGCAAATTTAAGTGCTTGATTCCCCATTTTATCGAGAGCGTCTTCGTCTCTAAGTAAGTTCATTATTTGATGAGCCAGTTTTTTACCTGTTAGTTCATTTTGCGGAATAACTATTGCGGCCCCGATTTTTTCAAGGTGCTGAGCGTTTCCAGTTTGATGATCATGCGTAGCATGCGGATACGGGATGAAAATCGCTGGTTTGCCTGCTGCCGCTATTTCGAAAACTGTTGAAGCACCGGATCTGCAAACGACAAGCTGAGCCTCTGCGTAAGCGGCAGACATATCATATATGAAAGGTGAGACAGCAAGTGCATTCACGGATGCCTTTTTGTACTCGCTTTTGACCCTTTCGAAGTCTGTTTTGCCAGTTTGGTGCCGCATATTTATGTCTTCCATTTTTAGTAGTGGAAGCGCTTCAATGATTGCATCATTGATAGCTTGTGCTCCCTGACTTCCACCAAAAACCAGAATACTTCTTTCCTTTGCTTTGCTCGCAAAATCAATGATTTCTTTGCGAACAGGGTTCCCCACAACATCAACTTTGTCTGGGGAGAAAAAGCCTTTTGTATCTTCGAAAGAGGCAAAAACAGTTTTAACGACTTTACCCAGTATCCGGTTTGATATTCCGGGAATGCTGTTTTGCTCATGAATGGCCGTGGGAACTCCGAGCATCCATCCAGCTAATACTGGGCTGAATCCTGCGTATCCTCCGAATCCTATAATGGCATCAGGCTTAAAGCTGACGATTTCTTTTATTGCGTAGGCCAATGCTTTAAATATCCAGAAAGATCCGAAAATTCTTTTTAATCCGCCGCCCATAACCCCTTTGGCAGGAAGATCCTTAAACGTGATGTCTGCACGTTTGACCATGTCACCTTCCGGCCCTGCACCCCCAAGGAAAAGGATTTCACACTGTGGATATTTTTCCTGAATATTGGCTGCAACAGCCAAAGCTGGAAAAACGTGTCCGCCTGTTCCGCCAGTAGTTAGAATTACGCGCTGCATTATACTTTCCCCCTGGATAAATTCAGGAGAATGCCAATGGCGATGCATGAAATAATTAAGCTTGATCCACCGTAACTGACGAAAGGCATTGGAACTCCTTTCGGAGGAACCGTCCCCATCACAACAGCCAGATTCAAAATGAATCCGAGGCCTAACATTATGGTCATTCCGTAAGCTGTGAATCTGTCTTGCAAGTTTTCTTGTGCTAAAGCTATTTTAAAGCCTCTCCAGAGCAAAAATCCGATTACAATCATTACAATCGTGACGCCGATGAATCCAAGTTCTTCGCCGACAACAGCCATAATAAAATCGTTGTGTGCTTCTGGAAGAAAGAAAAGTTTCTGTTTACCTGCGCCAAGTCCTTGGCCGAAAACATTCCCTGATCCAAAAGCGTATAGAGACTGCACAAGCTGATAGCCTTCGTTTTGTGCGCTTTTAAACGGATCCATGAAAGCAGTCATGCGTTTTAGTCTGTATGGAGAACTCGTAATCAGTAGATAACCTGCGCCCCCTGCGAATAGAAGGGAGGTCAGCAGATATGAAATTCGTGTTCCGCCTACAAGGGACATGAAAAATAAGATCATGCAGAGAAATACTGATCCACCGAAGTCCGGCTGGAGCATCAGTAGAAGGCATAAAGCGCCTGTAATGGCGAATGGCGGTAGAAAGCCGATGCTGAACGACTTAATTCTGTCCTGCTTGCGGGAGAAAAAGTAAGCAAGATAAAGCACCAGCGCTGGCTTACAAAACTCAAGCGGCTGAATGCGTATGGGGCCGAATGCAATCCAGCGCTTAGCACCCCCTGCAGCCACGGAAAGAGGAGTGAAATCACTGAGCATCAGCAGTACGAACGCTGCCATAAGCCAGATGTAAACCAAATTGTAGAAAAAGGCTTTGGGCAGGCGCGAACATAGGTACATCATAAATGTACCGGCGCACAGGAAGATCGCCTGTTTTCTGAAAAACAGGTACTTATCATCGAAAAACCGTTCAGCCATAATGCCACTGGCAGAAAGGACCATCATAAGCCCGAAGCACGCGAGCAATAGTGCCGCGCCAAGGAGCCAGTAGTCTAAGCGTTCCGGTTTATCGGATAGTGTCTTCTTTTTATTCAAGACAGTTCCTCCATGATCCGTTTGAAATCATTGCCTCTAGCCACATATCCTGAGTAAGCGTCAAAACTAGCTGTGGCGGGGGAGAGTAGGATAGTATCTCCTTCACTGGAATTCGCGAAAAGAGCATTTACAGCCTTTTCAAGATTCTCATGCCACGAAATTTTAAAATCATTCGCCAGAGGAGCTTCAAAGTGCTCTCTGCCTGCGCCGAAAATTGCTACTTCTGCGACCTTTCCTTTCATTGCCGGAATTAGATCTGCAACATTTCCGCCTTTAAAAACACCGCCGAGTAAAAGTCTTATTGGTGCGTTAAAGCTGCCCAGTGCGGCAACAACCGCATCAAGGTTGGTTCCTTTGGAGTCATCAATAAAAGTAACTCCGTTCACGGTTCCAATATTGTCTATGCGGTGTGCTTTCCCTTTAAAGGAATCTAGACCCGCTTGAAATTCTTCTATGGTCAGGCCGAACTTTTCCAGTGCAAGCCATGCCGCTTCAATATTTGAGCGGTTATGTTTGCCTGGCAGGTTTGGCTGCTCTTTGAACATTTCTCCGCCAAACCATTTGACAGTGGCTTTGGTAAATTCTGCCGGATTAAGCTCATCGCGCATTGCTTTTGGTAAAATAGCCAAAGCATCAGATGGTTGACGTTCGAAAATTTTAAGCTTCGCACTGACGTATTCATCCATGTCCAAATGGTAATCCAGATGGTTGGCTGAAATGTTGAGCAGTATAGCCGCATCTGGTCTGAATAGATGACAGTTCTGCAGCTGAAAGCTCGAAACTTCCAGAACAAGGATATCGGACTGTCCTTTAGCAAGGATATACTCAGAAAGCGGAGTGCCGTAGTTGGCTCCGGCGAAAACAGTCTTGCCGGAATATTCCAGAATATGAGTGATCAATGCTGTGGTTGTCGTTTTACCGTTGGTTCCCGTAATGGCTATTTTCGGTTCATCGGCAAACCATGAAGCTAGCTCAAGTTCGGAGATTATTTTGCGTTCCGGCAAATCACCGATCATTGGCACAATCTTTCTGACTGGAATACCGGGGCTGACAACAATGACTTCTGCGCCTGCAAATTGCTCGGGACACGCAGGGCCGACCATAAGTTCAGCCTTCGGTCCAAGTCCTTTCAGAATGTCTTCAGTGAGGCTCGTGTTTTCGTCAACAATGCGCACAGTCGCACCAAGGGCATGGAGCAACCTTGCGGCGGCAATCCCTGAGCGTCCGGCTCCCGCAACAATTGCGAGGCGGTCTGTAAACATGCGGGTCGTAGTGACCTTTTTGACGAATTCGCTGTCCATTTCCTCTACCTGAGTTTCAATGTGCTTAAAGCCATTAGAGCCATTAATATCGAAAGAATCCAAAATCTTATAACTATCTTTGATTCAGGAATGCCCTTGTGCTCAAAATGATGATGGAGCGGGGCCATACGGAAAATTCTTTTCCCGCCACTGAATTTGAAATAACCGACCTGTAAAATTACTGAGAGAGTTTCGAAGACGAACACTCCACCTACGATGGTCAGTAGCAGCTCCTGCTTTGCGAGTACCGCGATGAATCCTAAGACTCCGCCAATACTGAGCGAACCTACATCACCCATGAAAATCTGAGCGGGGTAGGCGTTGTACCAGAGGAATCCGAGTCCGGCCCCCACTAATGCTCCGCAAAAAACGGTTACTTCGCCAACTCCCGGAACGTGGGTTACATTCAGGTAACTTGCTATTCCTGCATGTCCGGCAACATAAATGAAAAGTGTAAAACAGCTCGCCCCGACAATTGAGGGTCCGATGGCTAGGCCATCAAGTCCGTCTGTCAGGTTCACTCCGTTGGATGATCCGATAAGAACTAATAACGCGAACGGTAGATAGAACCAGCCGATATCGGGAGTTATATTCTTAAAAAACGGAACAGAAAGCTCAGTAGAATATGCGGGTTGCATGATAAGTAGTGATACTGCAATCCCCGCAACCAGCAATTGTCCTATCAGCTTTGCAATGGCTGAAAGCCCTTTATTATGCTTTCTGACAACCTTGATGTAATCATCGACAAAGCCCACTGCGCCAAATCCTGTAAACACGAAAATTGTTAGCCAGACATAAATATTTGTAAGGTCCGCCCATAGCAGGGTGGAAACCAATACTCCGAATCCAAGTAGCAGGCCGCCCATTGTAGGGGTTCCGGCTTTGCACTGGTGGTCGGGGCCATCTTCCTGAATGTACTGTCCGCATTTAATTTTCTGCAGCCAGCGCATAAACATAGGGCCAAGCACTATGGTAATAATAAGAGCCGTAAGCATGGCGTATATGGATCTGAATGTGATGTACCTGAATACATTCAGTGCGCTAATTTGTGCGCTCAGGGGGACTAGAAAATGATAGATCATGCGTTTCTCCCTCCGGTCTCCCCAGTGACCTCGTTATTAAGTGCGTGGAAATAATTTTCCATGCGGCAGGATCTTGACCCTTTAAAAAGAACCACCGCATTATTTAATCTAAGTTCATGCATTCCGTTCAAAAATTCAGAAGGCTGTCTAACTGGAACAAAAGTGGAGCCATTGGTTGTAGATGCAACATCATCATAATGGCTGCCAAAGTAGAAAGTTACGTCAGGCTTAATTGCAGCGATTTTTTCACCGAGCTCGCAGTGAGCTTTTGCCGCGTCGTCACCAAGTTCAAGCATGTCACCAAGCACTAGAACCAGAGGTCTTTCCCCGGATATCTGGTTCGCCGTGTCGATGGCCTTGTTCATGGAAAGTGGATTCGCATTATATGTGTCGTCTATGAGCGTCCATTTTCCGTGAGTGTGGCAGTGAAATCTTTGTTTAGGTAGCTCTACAGTTTTTAATCTGTCAGCTATTTCCTCTAATCCTAGTCCGAGCAAAGAAGCCGCGCATGTGACAGCTGCTGCGTTCTCTGCGAAATGTGAACCGCAGGTCGGTAGCAGTGTTTCAGCTTTCGCGTCTTCGGCCTTGAGTAAGAAGCGTCCTTTTCCGTCAGGCATAGCTTCAAGCAGTTCACTGAAATATGGTGCGCTTGAATCTTCAGACGAAAACGGAGTCGGGTTTGTAATTTCAGATGCCGCATTCCAAAGCTGTTCGTGATCCTTACAACAGAGAGCTCTACCGCCCGGCTGTATGTAATTGAAAAGAGAAGCCTTTGCGCAAGCAACGTTTTCCATTGAACCTAAACCTTCAAGGTGAGCAGGTCCGATGTTATGGATTATTGCCATGTCAGGTTCGGCAATCACACCAAGTTCGTCCATATCACCCGGTAAGCTGATTCCAAGTTCCATGACCCAGAAGTCTTCGTCCCCTGTTGCAGCCAGCATGGACATAGGTAGTCCTATCTGGTTGTTCAGGTTCATAAAATTTTTGTGAACGGAATATTGGCCGCCAAGAACATGCGCGAGCATTTCCTTCACGGTAGTTTTTCCAGCTGATCCTGTCACAGCTATCATTTTAGCTTTTGCACGAGTCCGCCAGTATGCGGCAAGCTTGCCAAGAGCCTGAACGGTATTCCTGACCATGATCACAGGTTTATCTTCTAGCTCGGGTAGAAACTGCGACGCCACAACTGCTGCTGCTCCGGCCTTAAGAGCCTGATCCGCAAAATTATGACCATCGTAATTATCACCTTCAATACAAAAGAAAACATCACCTTTACCTACTAGCCTGCTGTCTATGCGCACGGCTGAGATCTGTGTGTCTTTTGCATTGGGGAAATCGCTGCCCCCTTTGAGCTGCTCTTCAAGTTCAGATATAGTTAGTTTCAACTGAATATCTCCTTGATTGCCAAGCTGACTTCCTGCACATCGCTAAAGTCCCGTTTATCTGTTCCTATTATCTGATATGTCTCATGCCCTTTTCCGGCTATGAGGAGCACATCCTTATTGGTCATTTCTCCTACAGCTTTTCGAATGGCTGTAGCTCTGTCTGGTTCTTCAATGAAAAGTGGACATCCCTTCATACCGGGACGGACATCATTGATAATCTCAAGAGGATCTTCGGTCCTTGGATTGTCAGAAGTGAGAACCGCCACGTCGGAATATTTGCACGCGGCTTCTGCCATAAGAGGGCGTTTAGCCTTATCTCTGTCACCGCCACAGCCGAAAACTGTGATGATGCGTTTGAAATTTAGATCTTCCAGAGTCTTCAGCACGTTTTCAAGAGCGTCAGGAGTATGTGCATAGTCCACAAAGACGTCTAAGCCTTTCTTATTCTGGACTCGCTCAAGTCGCCCGGGAACGCCCTTAAATGAGACTTTTTTCATGTCCGCAGGCTTAAGTCCGAGGTGCAGTCCTACAGCTTGAGCTGTGAGTAAGTTTGACCCATTATGGTTACCAATCAAGTCGGTCTTGATTTCCCATGTCTCGGCACCGTAGGTCATTTTCAGGACCATTCCTTTTCCTGTGCAGGAGAGCATCTCTCCGCAAAGGTTGTTGCCGCTGAGATCTTTTGGGTCAGACATTCCAAACCCGATAGAAGGGGTGTGGGATGTAAGCAGGCGCTTTCCGTAAGGATCATCAAAATTAATGATTCCGCACTTGCCTGCCTTCGGGAAATAATTGAACAGCAGAGATTTGGCCTCGAAATATGATTCCATATCACCGTGATAATCTAGATGATCCTGAGTGACATTGGTCAGAATGGCTGCGTCAAAGTCCAGCCCTGCAACGCGTTTCTGATCGAGCGCATGAGACGAAACTTCCATAACCATGACATCTACATCTGCTGCGTCCATTTTTGAAAGCATTTCGTGCAACTGCCAGCAGCCGGGAGTTGTGAGAGGAGCTTCCTGCTCGTGTCCGGGCCAGCGGTAACTGATAGTTCCGATGACTCCAACTTTCATTCCTGCGGAAGTAAGTAGCTGCTCGATAAGATACGAGACAGTGGTTTTGCCGTTCGTACCTGTCAGGCCGATAACTTTTACTTTGCAGTTGTCGGTCTTGAAATAGGCAATAGCAAGCTCAACCAGTGCTTCACGTGGATCAGAATGTATAATCAGTTCTGCGGAATCAGTTGAAATTTGTGTGGCGCAGACAATATATGCTGCTCCGTTCTTAATGGCTTGTGGAACAAAATCCGTCCCATTGCACGTAGGGCCAGAGATCGCGACAAAAACATCGCCATCGCTAACTTCCCGTGAATCGGTACGAACCATCAGCCCAGCTCGAACTTTATCGAGGAGCTTGTTCCATTTTGTTATGTCCATAGTAATGTCTGACATTTTAGCCTTTTAAGATAACCAAAGAACTATTTCAGCGTTTTCTTCTTCAGGCCATTTCTCGCCTGCTTCAGGAACCTGTTTGATTATAGTCATTCCCTGGCCTTTCAGTTTGGGAATGAATCCTCTCTTCACCATTATTTCAACAGCCCTGCGAATGGGCATTCCTTTTACATTTGGTACTGTTTCGCTTGAAACAGATGTCTGCGCAGAATTTGCTCTTACCGCTTTTTTCGGCATTTCAGAGTTGGACGTCAGACTTGCAGACATTACCGGAACTGAATTCTGCTTTTCAGGCAGTTTGCCATAGTAAGCGAGTGTTTCAGTCATCACGGTTTTAACTACCGGAGCGGCAACGACTCCGCCGTAATGATTCGGCTGAGGACCATCGACCATTACAACCACGAGATATTCGGGGTTATACCCCGGAACCATGCCTACAAATGAGGCTAGGTACTGGTCGCCGTATCCGCCTTTTACCGCTTTCTGAGCTGTACCCGTTTTACCTGCGACGGTGGTCCCGCTGATTCTTGAACGGGTCCCTGTTCCGTCTTCTTGTACAACCTCGCGCATCATGGAGAGAACTTTCTCTGCCACATCCGCACTGAAAATTCTTTTTGGTGCTTCCTCTTCTTCTTCTCTTGGCAGCTGGACCAGTCTAAGAGGTTTTGCAACTCCTTTATTAGCAAGACATAGATATGCTTTTGCCATTTGCAGAGCTGTAATTCCTATTCCCTGTCCGAAAGCTCCAGCGGCAAGATCAATTTCGTTCCACTGTGCGGCGGGGCGGATTGATCCTACTCTGTCTCCTGGAAGCGGAAGACCTGTTTTGCTTCCAAAACCTATGTCGGTCAGGAACTTGTGGTAATTTTGTACTCCAAGTTCAAGTCCTATTTTTGCTGACCCGATATTACTTGAATATCTGAGCACTTTATGTGCGGGAAGCCAGCCGTACTTATGCGTGTCTTTTATGTAGTTGCCGTTCAGCTTCCATCTTCCGTTTTCACAGTCGATGAGTTTTTCGGGAGTAATAACTCCGTGTTTTAAAGCTGCTGCGATCAAAAATGGTTTCATTGTTGATCCCGGCTCTACTACGTCAATTGCTGCACGGTTTCTCCACGTTTTAGGAGAACTTGTGCGAAAAATATTCGGGTTGAACCTAGGGCAGTTGGCAAGTGCGAGTATATCTCCCGTAGCCACTTCCACAACAATCGCCGTGCCCCATTTCGCATTGTACTTTTTGATTGAATCAACCAATGCGTTTTCTGTTACTGATTGCAGGTGCGAATCAATGGTCAGGTGAACGTCTTTCCCTCTGATGTCCATTTCGCGGCCAAGCTCATCCAGATAAAGTCTGCGGCCTGATGCGTCCCTTTGAACTACAAATTGCGCCTTGCGTCCTGCTAGGCGGTCATTGAATTCTTTTTCCAGTCCTTCAAGGCCCTTTCCGTCGATCCCTGCAAAACCGAGCAGCTGTCCTGCTAAGTGATTATTGGGGTATAATCTGACGAATTCTGTGGTCAGGTATACTCCCGGTAAATCCGCTTTTTTGATTTTGCGGGCGGTTCTGTCATCGAGCTGTCTTTTAATCCAGATAAAATTAGATTTCTTAGATAATTTCTTTCTAAGATTGGCCTTCGAAATTCCGAGTATCTTAGAAAGTTTAGCTGTAGTTCCAGAAACGTCAGTTACTTTTACCGGACGGATATAGAGAGATGAAGCATCTACGCTGGTGGCAAGCATATTGCCGTTGCGGTCAAATATGTCTCCGCGTTCACCGCGTTCAAGTTCCGCAGCCAGGTGCTGACGTAATGCAAGGCGTGAAAGATCCGCTCCTTTGTAGAGCTGCAACCATGCTGCTCTGCCAAGAAGGGTCGTCCATACAAGGGCGAAAAGAACCATGACGAAGAGCAGCTTATTTTTGCTCGACTTCAGGCTTTCTTTTTTCCTTTTTGCCACGTCCTCGGCTCCTGTTTCTTTTTACCGTTGTTACTTCTTTAAATCCCCGCGATCCCTTCTAATCTGCCCCTGTGACGCGGGTCCGAATCCGTATTTCTTTGCTAATTCTCTAAGTCTCATGGGTGAGATAAGGTTGTTTTTTTCAACCTCAAGCTTACTTTCCAGAGCTTCCTGTTCGTTCAGTTTCTTTTCCATTCGTCTTAAATCATAAGCTTTGTCGACGCGTTCTATGTTCAGCCAGACAGATACCAGCCCTAGGAGAAGTGCTGCAACCATTGTCGTAGCCAGAGCTAGGGCTATTCCTTTCGAATCCTCTTTCATGACGGACTCACTTGGTATCCTGTGACCTTTCAGCCACCCTTAGTTTCGCACTACGGCTGCGCGGATTTCCTTCCATCTCTTCTTCAGTAGGAAGGAGAGGTTTTTTGGTCAGCAATGTAAGCCGCTGTTCATTTCCACATGTACACATAGGCTGCATGGGAGGGCACGTGCAGGATTGTGATTGGTCCCTGAAAGATCTTTTAACGATTCTATCTTCCAATGAATGGAAGGATATAACCGCTATTCTCGCGCCCGGATTCAGTCTTTCAGTAATTCTGTGCAAGAACATTTTTAGCTCTTCAAGCTCAGAATTGACAGCTATGCGCAGTCCCTGAAAGGTCTTTGTCGCCGGATGTGTCCGGGATAAAGCTTTCCTTTTGGCCGGATAGGTTTTCGAAACGATAGCAGCCAGTTCTAATGTCGTAGTTATCTTTTTGATTTCTCTGGCAGCAATGATTGCGCTGGCGATTTTTGAGCCCAAAGGTTCTTCGCCATATAGTTTAAAAATTCTGTTTAGGTCAGAGTGGGACCCTTTATTTACAATGCTTGAGGCAGGAGGCATTCCTCCTGACGGGTCCATTCGCATGTCCAAAGGACCGTCTTTAGCAAAGCTGAAGCCTCTGTCCGCATGGTCTAGATGCAGAGAGGATACACCAAGGTCTAAAATAGCTCCGTCAATCTTATCCCAGCCCATTTCGTTAAGGGCGATTTCAAACTTGCTAAAGGCCAAGTGAAATCTGTGCGCCCTGTCTCCGAAAGGAGCCAGTCGTATTTTTGCAAGCTCGAGTGCCTGCTCGTCTCGGTCGAGTCCTACTAACTGGGCGCCTTCGCCGGCTTTTTCCAGAATAGCACTGGAATGGCCGCCCATACCCAAAGTTCCGTCAAGGTATAAACCGCCCGGCTTAGGAGCGATCCATTCGATGATTTCGTTAAGTAGAACCGAGGTGTGAACCTTTGCAGGGTTCGTAGTATTTGTTTCCATAATGTCCTGATCCAATGTTTGTTCGGGGGGGAACGGTTTGAATCTTTTGGTGGCTTTTGGAAATTAAAATTTCAAAATTATAAAGAGACTATGTTCAACAGTGGGGCGATTAAGCGATATCTAGAACGGGAGTTCTGCTCCGTTCGCGGATATTTCGTCGTAGACATCGTCAAATTCTTGTTCAAGCAGCTTCTCGTAAGCTATCTTGTCCCAGACTTCGAATCTGTCTCCGACACCAGCTAGAACAATGTCTTTGCCCAGCTTGCCGCTTTTTCGCAAATGGGAGGGGATGGTGATTCGACCCTGTTTATCAAGGTGAACTTTTTCAGAACCGGAAATGATGATACGGATGAAGTTTCTAAGACTTCGGCTTGGATTCTTGATCTTTGCAAGATTTTCTTCCAGAATAGCCCAGTCAGGAGGAGTGAAACCAACAATGTTTCCTTCAAAAATAGTTAGAGTCACGACACCATCCGCAGAATCAGTATAAACCTGATCCCGGAATTCTGGCGTAAGCATGAGTCTGCCTTTGGCATCCATGCTCCGATGTGCGTGACTTGTAAACTTCATCCTTCTACCACCTAATTACACAGTTCTCCCACCAATTCCCCCCGTCTACCCACCTGTGTGTGAAAATAGGGAAAAAGTCAATAGCGCTTTCTAAATTTTAGGGTACTCTATTCAGCGTATTCAGGCGTATTCAGGCGTTATAGATAGGCCTAACAGTTTAAATATATGGACTTTAGAAAACTTAATTTAAGCAAAAAAAAAGTTACGTTTTTTTTAATAATAATGGATAAAAAAATGATCTTAAGTGAGTTGGTCTTCACGAATATAAATATGGATGTTATGGTCTACCATAATATAGAGCAGTCTAGATGAGATGAGTGAATGCTCCTGTTCTCGTTTTTGTTTTTTGGAAAAATTAATCAAAATAGATTTTTGAACTGTATATAAGTCAACATTACGGCAGGTTATCCCGCTTTGGAGAACATGAAGGTATGAACGCAAAATCTAAGATGGAAGTTCCTGAAAGTTTGAACGATGAGTTTTATCAGATAAGTGCTGATATCATTCAAAGTTTTAATAAGTTTAGACCTCCGCTTAATATTTTCGTCTTTAAGGAAGAGGTCGGTCGCATTGCCCCTTATTATAAAGTTGGCGAAAGGCTTAGCAAGGAACAGATTGATGAACTAGCCGGTCTGGTGAAAGAAGGGCTCATTTTTGTTTCCCGCGTGGACCACGTCGTTTATGTTAAACATATCGCTTATCAGCTTGATTTGGTCCTTGTTGACCGAAATTTGAAAGAGAGTGAAATCGCGGATATTTTCCTCGAAGCTCTGACCATGCGCATGGATGAATTTTTGGATCAGCCTATTCCCATTGTAAAGCAAAAACTCTGGGAGGATCTAATGGTTCTTACTGAGTACCTATGGGGCGATGTATATAGAATTAAGGCTTTGGCTAAACGTCTTCATAAAGACCATTCCCTAGCAAAGCATAGCGTAAATTGCGGAATACTCGGACTGGCAATATTCATTAGAATGAAGTTTGATGCTTTTGCGGATAAAGCTATTACGAGAAATCACTTTAACAGACTTACTGTAGGGCTGTTTATTCATGATTTAGGTATGAGCAAAATACCTGCTTTCATTAGAGAAAAGCCAAAACCGCTCACCACTGATGAGCGTACTAAAATTGATAAACATCCCTTGGTGGGATATGAAATGCTTAGTAAGCTTGATCTCAAATATAAAGAGATTGAGGCTTGCGTAATTGAGCATCACGAGCGCGTAAACGGGAAAGGATATCCGCAGAAAAAGAAGGATAAAGATATTACTCAGATCGGCAGAATTTGCGGGGCTGTGGATTCGTTTTGTTCCATGATTACGAAGCGTCCTTATGCTGAATCAATTGATATTGAGAAGGCCGCATCTTTGATTTCGCAGGATGCAAAGTATGATCCTAATGTGACTAAGCATATTTTGGCTTGGGCCATGACAGTGAAACAGTAATAAATAGCTTTCATGAAAAAAGCCCGGATTCTCGTATGAGAGTCCGGGCTTTTATTTTGTGTAATCAGCTGTTTAATTTGTAATCAGGCAGAAGCTAAAACTGAGTGACGAGATCGCGGGTAAGTTCGCGGTATACATCATTGATTAGAACAACTCCGATGATTTTTCCGCCTTCTTGAACAAGTGCCCATGAGCGTTTCTTTTTGCGGAAAACTTCCAGAACCACCAGCATGGGGTCCGTGGGTTTCAGTATAGGAGCGTCAGTTTCGATATGGTCATCAAGGGAGCTATGGCAACAAGCTGTTCCTGCTCTTTTGAATGCACGATCCCAGTCTGTGTCTTCGGTCAATTTCAGATCATCATCTTTCAGAACAATGTCTTCGACAGCTTTTAACATGGTCCATATAGAAGCAACGCCTTTAAGTGCGCCTCTTTTGGTTTTAACTACGACAACATTATTGTCAGGGGCAGTTTTCATGCTGTCCCGAAGTATTCTGATAGTTTCGGCAAGGCTGGCAGATTCATCAACAGTCGCGAAGTCTTCGCGCATCATATCCCAGGCTCTTTTTCTTAGAAGCATTAGCAATCTCCTTCGCAAAGCAGTTGTTATTAAGTATAGCTCTATTTTTTGTTTTATACGTTAAAAACAACTTAAAGCATATAGTAACCCTTTCCGTAAAGAGGGCTAAGGGCGAATCTTAGTCAAAATATTTCAGAACCTCATAGCATAATTCCAGCCCCGGCAGTATTTCCATAGAGTGCTGACCTATATGATAGCGATGATTGATTACAAAAAATATTCTGGTTTTTTTGGCTCTTTGTAAAGGCTATTAAGTCTCTTTGAGGCGTCTTTTACTAGGCCTTCTTTTATTGATCTGGCTTTTTGTGGACAGCTCTTGATACAGGCACAACACGAGATGCACATTTCATGGTTAATTACCGCACTATTTTCTGAATCGATAGCACCAACAGGGCATATCTCTGCGCAAACTCCACATTGTAAGCATTCGTTATTTATCGCAATAAAATCAACATCCCATAAAGTTGAACTTCCTCTATATGGATCAATTCCCGGCACATCAATTTCTGAAATTTGCGAAATTGATGAATAGCATTCCAATTTTTCACGTATCTTTTGTCCAAACAGTTCAGCATGATTTAAATCATTTTTGTCAGGACGTCCGTGTGCCGTTGGTGTTTCGGAACTGGAGAATGAGTGCTCTCCTATATATGCTGCGCCCCCGATGGCTTTGCATCCACATTTTGTTACAATATTTTTTAGCTCAAGCAGAGCATCATCATATACTCGGTTCCCATAGACAACAACGCAGATAGTGGGGGTGTTGTCAGCTTGAATTGAATTTAACCATTCAAGTAATAATGCCGGAACTCTTCCCATATAAACCGGGACTGCAATTACAAGAAGTTCATTTTCAGATGTCAGTAATGGTTGATCTCTGACTATTGGTTTCGTGATATCAATTAATTCTATGTTACTTGGATTAATACCATTTGCGATGCTTTGGACAACCGCTTTTGTTGTTCCGGTTGGTGAAAAATATACTAATTTAGCTGATTCTATTTTCATTGTTTACTCCATCAATTGTGTGACTCTGTCGGTCATTTAGGGTTGTTTCGTTACTGTTCGTAACGAAACTTGCTAAAACTTGTCAAGTGTGTGAAAAAGGCAAGTAGAAAAATTACAGAGGTGAAAATATGGTGAAGGCAAAAACAGGACGACCCAGAAGCGAGAAGTCGCGGGAGGCTATAATTAATGCCACTCATGATTTGTTAGCAGAAAAAGGCGTGGCAGGGGTGACTATCGAGGCCATTGCAAAACGCGCTGGAGTTGGCAAACCTACAATATACCGCTGGTGGGCCACGTCGGCTGATATCGTGTTGGAAGCGGTGCTCAGTCAGGCCGAAACAAGTATTCCTGTTCCCACTTGTGATTCGCTGGGAGAAGCTCTCCGTCAATTCTTGAGGCAATCAATGCAGTCTATAGCTGATGGCGGTGGCGCGCATCTTCGTTTCCTTATGGCGCAGGCTCAAAAGGATGAAGGTTTTCGCGAGAGGTTTCGGGCTAATTTTGTTGCAAAAAGGCGTGCAGCTTTAGTATCTATTTTCCTAGAGGCAGTGGAAGATGGACAGATCGGCTCTGATCATAATTTGGAAATGGTGGTGGACATGATTTTCGGCGCCATGTGGTATCGTTTGCTTATAGGTCACGCGCCCATGGACAAATCCTTTGCAGATGAGTTGACCCAGATTATTCTCGGAGTAGTTCAGGATAAGGCCAAATTTTAGTTCAAATGCCTAGTCAAAATCTGCGAGCAGCGGTCCTACATGGATTCCTGCCACTACGGGGTTTTCCATATAGCGCTGGCTTATTCGCCAGTATGCTTGATGCAGATGTGCGGAAGTGATTCCATTTTGCAATGAGTTGTATGCCTCTAGAAAAGCGGCCAAATGGTCACATAATTTCAGGAGCTCTCCATCTCTCGGATCGAAAGAGTCCTCATTGTAAAGAGCGTCGAGTTCTTCGGTAGTAACTTTTTGGGCAGCCCCATCTATTATTGCTGCTGATTGAAATTCAGATCCCGTTTCTGCCCCAAGGAAATAACCGAGTCTTGATGCTAAATTTTCATAGCCGTTCTCAATCAAGGGTTTCATTATCCTTGTTTCAAGCTCCTGATCTTCATATTCTTTAATCAAATCTCCGATGGTCGGGTCTGCTTTTTTTACGGGAGAAATAATGTCGCGGGTCAGCAGTTCGGGAAGGTCGTGAAACAGTCCTGCGAAAAAATTATTTTGTCTTCGGGCTGGACAAGCTCCGATCTCAAGGCTGAAGAACCAAGCAAAAGTTCCCACAAGATAAACATGACCCAGAACGGATGTTTCAGGAATTCTGGGAGTTTGTGACCATCTTGTCTGGAATCTAAGTCGTCCGCAAAGGTCCGCGAATCTGCCAAGTGGGGTTGATTCTGAGTTGAGCAGTTCCTGCGTTCCAATCAGGTCTGAATAGCTTTCGAGGCGAGATCTGAAACTTTCTTCAATACCGACAATCTCTTCATCTGGTTGATTCAGGTGCTTGAGAAGTTTGAATTCTGAGTAACTGGCATACATATGCGAAGCCGCTAGAATCCTGTAGGAGAGCGAGGTCTCATCGGGGTTCAAATGGTAAGCTTTGAGCCTTTTCCAGAATTCTTGACCAAGGGGCATCAAGCGCGGGCGCAATTGTTTCAGCACCCATTCTGTCAGCTTTCGGTAATGTTCAGGATTTTCTTTAATGCGGTAGAATACGGGTGGCTTAATGTCTGTGATTACCATTCGGAATAGGTATTCAAAAATACCGCCCTCAACAATATCAGAGCCTAGCTTAACTTTTTCATGTGGTTCTAAGTGCTCACTGTTGAGCGTAAAGAGCATCCACGCTGCGATCATTTTATGAGCTTGCTTATCTATTTCCACAAGCTCCATCGGGCGGAGTTTATCGTTCCAGCGCTTCATAAATGAACCTGAAAATATAAGTTGAAGCAGGCTTTTCCGTATATTGGGCATGTTCGACCTCTTAAGGGGCTGGGTAGTATCAGCTTGTTATAAGGTAGTTATCCGGATTAGTGCCGGAGCTTTTTTTCCCGATGGGTATTTTTAAATATGGGCAGTCTGAATTTTGCGGGACGAATTGTTCCATTTCTGGCTGTTCGCTGCATACATCCCGCATTTCGCTAAGTAGATATTTCGCAGGAGATTCCATCAGCATAGGGGTTATCTTTAGAGGTCTACAAAATATTTCACCCCAATTGGTATTGTAAACGAGGCAAACCTCTTTAACTACATTGCTTTCGCGCGCAATAGATAAGTTCACAATAAAAAATGCTTTTAACATGCGTTCAGGATTTAAAGTCTCCTCAATAGGCGTGTCGAAAGTGTGCTTCGGAGGGAAAAATTTCTTTAGATCAGCAACGAGAGTCTTTATTTCCCGGTCCCTTACAGGAGCAGAACTGAGATCTGTTTTAAGCTTGATACTAGGATCATAAAGTCCGTTCATCACAAGCCATACAAGTATGGGCGGTAATTTCGGAGCGGACTTAATTTCCGTGATGATATTTCTAGCACCTGTTTCATCAGGGTACTCACCGCTTAGCACCCAGTTCCTAGGATCAGGACGTGAAACAAGGATGTTGGTGAAAAAGTGGGTTTTAGGGCCGGGCAGACTGAGTCTGTTAATTTTATATCGGCGCGGCGTGAAGTTTGCGGAGATTTTACGTCCGAGCTTAGTTAAGTCTTCTGGCGTAATGGATACACTAGAAAGCTTATCCTGTTCCTTTCTGATATGCTGATAAGTGTTCATCATGAAAAGGTTAATCTTTTCACCTAGACTAAGTACTGATTTAAAATCTGTAAGGGATTGAAATTCTTGTTTTCCTGATTCAATTGTAGGCTTTGATATATTCTCTGTGAATTCTATAAGCTCTTTTTCCTCAGGGCGGGTAGGAGTGTGCTCTGCATCTTTCCCGTTTAGAAGTCCGCATTTAAGGCGCAGGGCCATGGCTGTAAGCCATGCGTTCTCGAATTTCCCTTGTCTGTTGTAGAAAACAGCAAGTTCTTGATACATCAGCATGTAAGGGTCAATACGTATCAAGTCACGTTCGCCTTCGATTATGTTCTTCTTGATTGTTTCACACAATAGCGGAACTCTGCTCCCTGATGTATACCTTTCCAGAAGGCCAAACTTCATAATGGATTTGAATGGACTTTTCACACCCTTTACAATCTGCCATAAGGACGCTCCGAAAAACTCTTCACCGGGGATGACTGGAACGTTGCCAAGGTCAACCGCAAAATCTTTGCCCTTCAGCACGGAAACTTTCTTTTTTGTTGCCAGGTAAAGCTTGTCGTTTGCCTCAACCGGAGAGAACCACCAGAGGGGAGGTTTACCGGCTATGAGCAATGCTGATCGGTAGAATTCTTCTTTGAGAATGGCTCCCTGAGCAGAGCCGGAACTTTCCGCATCACTTATCCCAAAGTTGTTCTCTTTTATCTCTTTGATGTCCATGAGGAAGAAGTGAGCTTCAATGGAATATTCTTTCATAGCCCAATCTTCTATGCGGGTCAGCTTGTAATTAAGTTTCTTTCTGTCCTCAGCTGAATTATGCGAGAAGTCACAGCATACCCAGCAGTCGAGGTCTGAGGAAGATGTCTGCGCGATAGTCCCTATGCTTCCTATTGAAAGAAGAGCTTCAATTGGAACGAAATTTTCTGCGAGGGGTTCTTCCTCTATGCCATGGAAAAGTGTTTCCAGAGCTAGCGTCAGGTTTGGTGGCGGGGTATATGCAGAAATTTGGGAAGCCATCGACTTCTCTTCAAATTTGAGAGCTTTTTCAAATGCATTAGTATGTAAAATCAGGGGCAATATTTCAAAGAAAAATTTGCCTTTTGAATCAAGTTTATCAAGAGCCCAGTTCGTGCGCCGAAAATTGTTCTCAGAGAATTTTTCATAGCTGTGGTTGATATCTTTTACAGCGAACCACCTTTTTATTGCTTTGTAAATCAGCGCTCGGTCCGACTCATCAAGTTTTGAAATTCCAGAGTTCTTTTTCTTAAGTTTTTCTCTTTTTGCGAGGCGAGCGGTCAGTGTTTTGTCCATAGAAGTAAGCACTTCCGGTGCATCTGTGGATGAATTAAGAGCCTGACACTCTTTTGTGGAGCAATTAGTAAAAGAGCAGTTTTTGATTTCTGTGTTATTAAATAGGGCAGCAGCAAAGTCGCAGCTAGTGAAAGATACTCCCTTTATTAATCCCCGGAAAAAATGCGTTTCGCGGAAGTCTGCGATATTGAATGTGCTCGATTGAATTTGTGATCTGCAAAAAAAAGATCCAGCAGTAGTTGTAGCCTTAAATTCGGAGTTTTTAATGCGACATAAAAAAAGAGTCGCTGAGTCAAAGTGGCTTGTTTCGAATTTACAGCCATTCAATTTTGTGTCGTAAAGAACTGTTTTGTCGAATGAACATCCTGTGAATGAGCAATCTTTGAATTCACATTCAGTGAAAACAGCTTCCCCGAATGAGCATGAGTCAAATGTGCATCTGACAAAGCTACAGCTTTCGAATGTTGAATTTCTAAAATCGGCTGCATTGAAAGTTGATGTCTGAAAAGTAAGTTTGCTTGCTAAACTTTTCCAGCGGTTAAGTTTGTGCAACCGCTGATTTGATATCTGGGCGTTAGTATAGACATCCGGAGATGAGTCAGAACTTTCCTCATCTGGAGAGCCAAAAATTCTATTGAGCCCCTTGGTCACCTGACTTTTTTCCAGGTTTAGAACAATAGGCGCGCCAAGTTTTATGAAGTCCAGCCCCGGGACCTCTTTGCCTTCAGGAGAAACGGGTTTAGCCGGAGGCAAAGGGGTGTCTGACCTTATGGCCTTTGCAATGGTTTCGCTAAGCTGTTTGTGTTTCTTGCCTCGGTGCCCTTTCATTGTAGAGGATAAATTTTGGCCGAAACAGTGCGAGTCTTCCTCGCAAAGGGTGGAGAACAGTGCGGAAATGACAGGTGCATGGAAATGATCAGAAATTTTCGACATGAAAATCGTAAAATTATCACTGTTTAGCTTAGGGAGTCTGTTGATTATCTCCGCACGTATTTTAGGAGCATTGTTAAAAAGCTCTGCAAAGATGCTTCCTTTTTGGCTGGCTGCATATTTTGCGATGATGTTAAGGGCTGCTTTACTAAGAGCCTGTGTAGGTGATTTTGCGAGTGGGATAATCTCTTTTAAGAGAGATTTGTCAATGGATTCGGCTAATCTTGATATGGATATAAGAATTTTTTCCATAACCAGAGGGTCCATTGATTGCAAATGCAACGCAATGTCAGACACAAGCTCGTGGTCAGGATAAGAAGGGATTGATTGTGCGTAAAAGCCTATTTTTTCTAAAGACTCAGGGTTAATTAACTCTTCGCGGCACTTGGTTCCATAATTGCCGGACATGAAATTTTCTAAAGTGAAAAAAGTCATTTGCCCTTTGCTGGTGCCATTGTCTTTGAAAAAAAGAGCAGTACTTTCCGGGTCAAGTGCAGCTGCACTTGTGATCACGTGCTTTGCTACATTAATTCGTTCTGGAATATTGTCGTAATTAAGAGCAATCATTCTATCTGCCA
Source organism: Maridesulfovibrio frigidus DSM 17176 (assembly GCF_000711735.1). Classification (NCBI taxonomy): domain Bacteria; kingdom Pseudomonadati; phylum Thermodesulfobacteriota; class Desulfovibrionia; order Desulfovibrionales; family Desulfovibrionaceae; genus Maridesulfovibrio; species Maridesulfovibrio frigidus. The sequence continues at coordinate 170,581 of NZ_JONL01000002.1, read as the reverse complement.
CTGCAACGAGAGACAGATTTGTCTGGCGTTTAAACCAGTCTTTGACTCTCGAAAGAGGCATTAGCTTATTGCACAGAATATCCGCCGCAAGAGTATTGCCAAGCAGCCCTAAATTGCAAAGAGCATCTAGGCATATGTCCGCAGCGGAATCGTTTTCTTTAGAAGATGAAGGAGACGAGGAAACCGTAGTGCTTGATTGTGCTGCTTCTAGTGACTTTGTAGCAAGTCCATAAAATAGCACAGAAAATTTAGCTTCGCGGGGAGATGATAATGTTTCTCCTGCTGCAATGAATCGTGGCTCAATCTTGGCGCGCAGGTCGTGAAGTTGTCTTTCTTCCGGCGGGTATAGATTAAGGCGGCGTAACTCTCTAAGTAGAGTGTCTTGTTTTTCCGTTTCATCCATAAGAGTAATTAATCACGGAATCCTGATTAAGTTCAGGATTCCGTGATGGTAGAGTTGTTGTTTCTCGAATTGTGTCAGCTTTTAGCGTGTCTAGTCAACAAAGCAATGCACTCAACGTGGGAAGTATGTGGAAACATATCAACTGAGGTGAATTCAGTAAGCTTGTATTTACCTTCGAGTCTTTCAGCGTCGCGGGCAAGAGTAGAGGGGTTACAAGAAACGTATACGATCTTTTTTGGAGCAAGAGAAAGTATGCGGTCTAGTGTTGGAGACGGCAGGCCGCTTCTAGGCGGATCTAATACGATAATGTCAGCGCTTGGAAGTTCCATAGGAACGCCGTCTTTGTCAGCGAGGTTCGCCGCAATGAACTGGCAATTTTCAATGCTGTTAAGTTCTGCATTTTCTCTTGCTGACATGATGGATTCTTTTGAAAGCTCAAATCCGATAACTTTTTTCGCAGAGCGGGCCATGAACAGTCCGATTCCACCTGATCCGCAAAATAGATCGTAAACGACATCATCTGTGGTTGGATCAGCCATATCAAGACATTTCTGGTAGAGCACTTCCGCTCCGACAGTATTGGTCTGGAAGAAAGCGTTCGGTGTGATTTTGTAACTGACCGGATTATCATCTCTTTTATTTAGGGCTTCAGTGATAAACTGCTTGCCGGTAAGAGATATAAGACGCTCGCCGGAAGCAATGTCCGGTCTGCCGATACGTGTAGAGTGAGCAAAGGATATAAGCTCAGGCACTTCTGCGGAAAGAAGCTCTTGCAATCCTGGAATGGCATGGTGAGTTTTAGAAGGAGCGGTAATGACGTGAATCAATATCTTGCCGGTGTCGTGCGATGCACGGACAACGAGCTTTCTCCAGTAACCACCTTTGCCATGTCTATGTGTGCCGATTTTGCTTTTAATACAGTATGCCTGAACAAGTTCAGAAATCTTTGCACATGATTCAGGAAGTAGCGGACATGAGCCTACGCTGACGACTTCAGTTTCAGAACCGCGTCTTTTAAATCCAATTTTCAGAGCATCGCCATATCCCTCAAAAGAAAAGTCCATCCGGTTACGGTAAGCTTTTTCGAGAGGTGATGGCAGGGTGTCTTCGCCCATGCCTTTTGTTTCTTTGGAAATTTTACCAATTCTTTCAAATGTTTCACAGACCTGACGGCCTTTCCACATAACCTGTGCAGAGTATGCCATGTCCTGATGCATACAGCCACCGCATGTTCCGAAATGTTCACAGAACGGGGTGACGTCGTCTTTAGAAGGTGTAATGACATCAAGTCGTTTGGCGATGGCAAATCTTTTTTTGAGTTTTGTGATTTCACAACTCAAAACCTGTCCGGGGACGGCATGGTTAACAAAGATAGTTAACCCGTCTAGACGCGCAATGCCTTGTCCACCGAAAGCTAAAGATTCAATCTCGACTTCTATTGTATCGCCCTTAACAAGGGTATTCGTTTTATTACTCATATTTGACAGTTCTCCTTGAGCCAAGGTATATTCCTGCTCATGATTGATAAAGCAACCGCTCTTGAGTCGGTGCTGCGGAAGTTAAAAAAGCTTCCCGTAGGGCACTGCATAGACCTGCGAACATACAAACGCAACCGTTCTTTGCTCATTCTACATCATATAGATGAAGAGTTCACTATATTTGAGGATGGTTATGAAGTATTAGAACACAAAACAACGTTAAAAACGGTGCGTAAGTTGTTGAAAAATTTATTTAAGCGTGAATTTCCGCGAAGCAACAAAATTAGAATGTATGATCTTGGCGAATTTAACGAAACAATGCGTGAAAGAGAGATGAAGAAATTATAATTTTCCCATGCCCGCTTGCAATGAACGCTAATACTTAATAAAGGTATAGTGCTGTAGCACAAGACTATACATATCATACGGTAGGAGATTTTTATGTTTAAACGATTTTTATTGGTACAATTCGTATTCACTATTATTTTTGCTGGGTCTGCTTTTGCAGCAGAGCAGACTATGAACAGTACTGTGGCGAGCAAAGCGTCCGCTTCAACAAAAACTAGAGTTATTCCTGCTAACTATAAAGAAGAAGGCGTGGCTTCATGGTATGGCGAAAAGTTTCAAGGTAAGGTCACAGCCAGTGGTGAACCGTATGATATGGATAAATTGACTGCCGCGCATAACTATTTGCCGCTGGGCGTGAAAGTTACGGTAACAAATCTTAGTTCCGGAAAAAGTGTTGCCGTAGTTATTAACGATAGAGGCCCGTTTGTTCCGGACCGTATAATTGATCTTTCCCGCGCAGCCGCTCAAAAGCTCGATTTTCTTGATGCCGGTAAGGCGAATGTCAGCATAGAACCGTATCGTCCTGAAGTAAAAAAAGCACCGACTCCTAAGCCGTCTTCAGACTCAGAGCTGGTTTCAATCGCAATTGCTGCGCCTGTTCAGAAAAATATTTACGGATCTTTTTATATTCAGGTGGGGGCGTACAAAGTAAAAGATAATGCGGATATGCTTATTGGAAGACTCCAAAAGTCAGGCTTCAACAATTCAAGGATTGTAAGAGTTGTGACAGATAGTGCGCAGATTTTCAAAGTTCAGCTAGGTATGTATAAAAGTTTGTCCAGTGCTCGCGCAGCTCATAAAAAAATAGGAAAAGGATTCACTGGAACTTTTATACTAGCGGACGTTATTCAGGATTAAGATCCGATCCCGAATTCTTCAGTAATGCTTCTTTTTTAGAGATAAAAGAAACCAAATATTTTTTTAAGTTTCCTGAATCTAGGTTTTTTATTAAGTATGAGAGGGCCTGTGTATCTACCTTTCTACAGCTATCAAGGGTCTTTTTTATTGTAGCTCTTTCGTCTTCTGAGTTTACTTCTCCTCTCGATTTTGCTTGTAAGGTGTGTAGTTCCTCTTTAAATATAGAATCAAATTGTTCAAAGATTTTTTTTGCTTTTAGAACTTTTTTGTCTTGGTATTCAATATCATATTTTAGAGAGGATATACTTAGTGGTGAGGTCGTGGTGCCTTTTGCAATAATATCGAAATAATATTTGGTTTTTGGCTGCACCCTTAGAGATTTGATTGAGCGCGAGTCAATTCCCATGTCATGGATATGCTCGATAAGTTTAACGCTAGCTTTTAATTCTTCATAATTCATTTGTGGGTCAAATAGTATAAAGCCTGTGTCAACGGTAAATCCCAAGTTCTGCAGTGTTTCAATTGCTTTAAGATTCTCGTTTGGCAACACTCCTTTTTTGTATCGCTTGAGTTGTTCTTCACTGCATGATTCAACTCCTATGAAAACTTCTCGTAGACCTGCTTTTTTCCATTCTTTTAGAGCAACGATTCCTTCTTTGTTAACATCCTTTACTCTGATAGATGCAAAAAAGTTCATTTCATTGGCAATTATACCAGCCTTTTTTTGCTCAACGATTAATTGTGCTAATTTAATCGATCGAGGGTAATCTTCTCCAAAGAAATCTTCATCTGTAAAGTATGGTGAGGTTATTCCTAAATCATTAAGTTTGATAAGTTCAATCAGAATATGGTCTATTGGGAATGGGCGCCATGTAGAGGATCCATATTTTGCTTCAACGCAACAGAAACTACATTTTCCCCATGGACATCCTCTACTTCCTTCTATTCTTGCAATGCCCTGCCGATCGATAACGTCAGAAATGAAATACCGTGCTGCTCCTTTATGTAGAGTAAGATCCTCCTGAAGGCGTTCAGTTTCAACAAGAGATCCGTTCTCGATAAATGCTAAGTTCTTTATTTCTTTTAGAGTAATTTTTTTGTTTTCGAAAGCTTCAACTAAATTTGCTGTTGCCGATTCTCCTTCACCTACGACGCATACTATTTCGGGGAAATCAGCTAGTAGTTCTTCGTAGGCAAAAGTGGGTGTGTTTCCTCCAACGAATACCATTGCGCTAGGGTTCTCCGTCTTGATGATATCCATTTGCTTTTTGAAATAATCATATCTTCCAAGCCCAACACTTAAACCAATTAGATCATATTTTTTGTAAGTCGGAGGAGTTGAAATCTTTTCCCAATACATATCAACGTCGTGTTGCAGCAGCATCGGTTGTAGGCAGCATATTCCAATGGGCTCATTGTATTCTTCTCTGTTGGTGCCTAAATCGAATAGTAGTATTTTCATTTAAATTCTTAAATTTTAGTTATATTCTATATTAAATGGAGGAAGGATAGTTATCAATAGTGATGTTAAAATACGCTTAAATATGTCTATATGAGTTTTTTATTGATATTAAGATAGCAAAGATTTGTTTGTATATTGTTTTAAGTATAACAAGTCAATGCTTGTTTCTTCTGAATAAAATGCAACATTTGGTGTAAAGATTGATTTCACATTCTGCATTTTTTTGATTATTAAAAACAAAAATCCCGCTCTCGAATCGAGGGCGGGATTTTTTTATGCAATTTACTTGAGGGCAGAGGTGGGGGGAGGTTACTGGATCGGTGTATCCTTATCGTCATTTTTTGCTTCGTTAGATTTTGTTTCACTGGCTTCGATATCAATTACGTTATCAAGTCGTTGTGAAGGCTGTTCTTGGTTGGTCCAAGCTTTAAATTCTGTCTGCTGGTAGGTCATGTGAACATTCGGATTTTTCTTCATCTGTTCAATTTGAACACGCAACCAGCGCTTGAAATATCCGCGTGTGGGCGGGAAGAGCAGAAGCAGACCTAACGCATCGGTAATGAAACCGGGAGTAAGCAGCACAAGTCCGGCTGCGAATATTATTACTGCGTCTAGGATCTCTTCGGCAGGCATTACCCCGCGATCCATGTTTTCGCGCACTTTCTGCATGGTGGACATGCCCTGCGAACGGGCAAGGGATGCTCCGATAAATGCGGTGAGCAGTACCAGCATTACGGTATTGAGGGTTCCGATTTCTCCCCCAATTTTCACAAGCAGATACAAATCAAAAATCGGGATAACAACAAAGGCTAAAAATATTTTGCCGAACATGAGTTTTTTCTCCGTGCTTAAAGTCTTATCTCGTGCTGTAAAAAATAAGCATGATTCCCATGAAGACAAGCAGAATCATAACCATTTTTTTATAAAGTCCTTCGGTCACCTTTCCAGAAAGGGTATGCCCGAGGAAAACTCCGAGTTGTACGGGAATTAGAGATACCAGAAAAAGCTTGAAAACATAAAGAGTCGTAAGACCGCTTATTAAATGACCTGCCGCAGCCATAGAAGCCGCTGCTAAAAAGAAGCCGGATAGTGTTGCTTTGAAATCATCTTTCTTCCAGCCCATGAGTGTTGCGTATATGATAGTCGGTGGTCCGCCTGCACTCACAGCTGCGGTTATTGATCCTGTCAAAAAACCTGAAAGAAGCCCCCACGCAGGGTTTAGTTTAAGGACGATAGGCTTCATAAGTAACGAATATAGAGCGTAGCCAGCTACCAGCGCGCCTAGGAACAAAGTGATAAGATGTGCGTCCATTTCTTTAAGGACCACAGTTCCGAAGATCGCGCCGGGGATACTACCGATAATTAGTGGAAGGATCTTTTTGCGATCAAGGTTGGAACGCAGATTCATAGCCATTTTGAGGTTTATGGTCACTCCGCAAAGCGTGCAGACAGCAACTGCGGTCTTGATATCTAGGATCATGGCAAGCAGAGGCATAGCAATAAGCGCAGAGCCGAATCCGGTCAATCCTTGCAGGAAACCAGCGCTTAGAAAAATTAGTGGAACAAGTATAAATGGGGTCATGGGTATAGTCTGGATTGCGGAATTATCAGCGGTGCTGCTGTACAATCGTGTTTGCCAGAATGTAGAAGACTATTTTTTGCGAAGAATTAAAAGCTTTTTTGTGTCATCTAAGGAGATTTCTTTTAGAACTTCCGCACCCTTAACTGCGGATATTCTATCTATCCGCGCGCGTTGGTCTGTGAATATTTCAACAGGGACAGTCATGCCTGACTCGAGATCTTGGAGACGGGAACTCGTCTCGATAAAACCTGTTCAGCAGTCTGCCCAGCAGATGATGGAGTTTTTATTCATAATATTAGGCGGTAAAAAAAGAAGGCCGGATTCTGTGAAGAATCCGGCCGTGAGCACTATTTTTTGTTTTTCATGGCTTCTTGTAGTTTCATACCAAGAAGGCCACCAAAACCAGCTGTGTCGCCAGAAGTCATGCTTTGAGCAGACTGCTGTTTGCGAGGAGCGGATTTTCTAGGAGCAGGTTTGGAGTACTGTTTCCAGTCTTCATTTTCTTTCGGCTCACCAACTGTCAATGTTACTTTGCGGTCAGCAACGTTGAGGTCAGCAACGAAAACTTTAACTTTCTGGCCTGGAGTCAGTGCTTCCAGCTCAACTTTTTTGTCTGAGCGGGAGATGTGTGACATAGGCAGAAGCCCGGTGATGCCAGGAGCAAGGCTGATGAAAATACCGAATTCAGCTTTGTTCTCAACAGTCCCTTCAACTTCAGTGCCGGGTTTGAAAGAATCTTCAACGTCAAGCCATGGATCGCCAGCAGCGTCTTTCATGCTAAGTGCAATGCGACGTTTAACTGGGTCGAGGTCTTTGATCATTACAGATACTTCCTGTCCAGGAGTAACTTCGTCGGCAGGCTTGTGAACGCGTTTAGTATAGCTCATTTCTGAGATATGAACGAGTCCTTCGATGCCGGGAGCGATCTCAACAAATGCGCCGAAGTCTGCGCAACGGGCAACCGTTCCGGTGACTTTGTCGCCAGCACTGAACTTATCGCCGAGCTCGTCCCAAGGATCAGCCTGAAGCTGCTTGAGAGAAAGACCGATTTTCAGTCCTTTGCCGTCTTTGCGAGTCTCGATAGAAAGAATTCTTACAGTGATTTCATCACCGGGCTGAACAATGTCTTCGGGTTTCGCAGAGCGGGACCAGCTGAGTTCAGAAATGTGAACCATTCCTTCTACGCCGGGAGCCAGTTCCACAAAGGCACCAAATGCCATAAGCTTAGTGACTTTACCATCCATGACTGCGTCAGGCTTGACTTCCTCGAGGAATTTCTCGCGGAATTTTTCCTGTTCAACTTCAAGAAGAGCTCTGCGGGAAACGACGATGTTACGTCCGTTTTCTTCGAACTTGATGATCTTGAAATTGTGTGTGTCACCAACGTAATCTTCGGGGGTTTCCACGAAAGTTGCGTCAATCTGGCTGACAGGACAGAATACCTTGCGGTGCATCATGCTGACTCTGAAACCGCCTTTACATGTTTCTAGAACCTTGCCTTCTACAGGTACGCCGCTCTCATATGCATCATTAAGCATATTGAGGCCGCCTGCGCCGGACATGGCTTTGGATAGGCTGATTCCATTACTGTCTATGGATATTACGTAGAGTTCTACGGCGTCTCCGTCCTTAACGGTCAGTTCACCTTCGGGATCATTTAGTTCTTCACGGTTTACAATTCCATCAACTTTGGAACCAGTGTCAATAAACACGGAATCCTTTGTGATTGAAATTACAGTTCCTTTGACTAAATCACCGACTTGAAGGTTGTCGTTTGACTCTGACTGAAAGGCTTCAAAAAGTTCGGCAAAGTTTTCTTCACCATTAGCTTCCACGTTCTGCTCGGACATTCTCTATACTCCTAGAGGGAAAAAACTTCGCGACAGATGTGTTTTTTAGTGCCGCGAACAATGGGAACCTAACGGTATTGGACTTATTTTTCAAACCATTTGTTTAAGATATTTTAAGTAAATTTTTTCCGTGGAGTGCAGCACCGAGTGCGCCGACCATATCCGGCCTTTCCGGAACGGATGGAGATATCTTAAGTGAGTGTGTTAACATGTTGATAACACAGGGGTTGTTGGCTACTCCGCCCGCGAATACCAGAGGCTCATTCAGCCCAACTCTGTGAAGCATATTAGTTGTACGCCTAACTATCGAACCATGCAGTCCGAGTGCAATATCGCGCGGATTCTTACCTTGGGCCATAAGTGAGGTCGCTTCTGTCTCCGCAAAAACGGTGCACATGCTATTTATCATTAGTGGCTGATCACCTTCAAGAGCATAGTTTCCGAAGTCTTCAATCGGGATTTGAAAAACAGTTGCTAGGTGCTCTAAAAATTTACCAGTTCCCGCCGCACAGCGATCATTCATTTCAAATTTTGCAACTTTTCCATTTTTCATCAGAGATATAGCTTTGGTGTCTTGCCCGCCAATATCAAGAATGGTGCGCGCTTCAGGAAACAGGTGCGAAACCCCAAGGGCGTAGGCTTTTATCTCTGTCAGCGAAACAGATGGAACCCCGCAAAGTTCTTCGGTAACGAGTTTTCTGCCATAACCCGTCGCGGAAATGATTTCTGGAGCAATCCCCTCCAGAATGATTTTCAGCTGCGCTGCGGGATCAAACGTGGTTGGTAATCTGCGTTCAAGCACAACTTCATTGTTTGTTTCATCGCGGTTCAGCAGGACTAATTCCATCGATCGTGAACCTATATCAATTCCAGCTATCATCATAATTCTCAGTGATTTTATATATAGGGGCGCAAAAGCTCCCCTATATTTGTTTGTAGGAAGGTCTGTTTAGGAAATCATTTCAACAAAGGCTTCGACCCTTGTTTTCAACTGTTCAACGTCTTCCATGCTGTAATCTGTTTCAATGGAAAGCATGGGAATGCTTTCAGAAGCTAGAGTCTTTTCTACTTTGAAAGCTTCATGGGTATAAGGCTGACAGAACATGAGAGAGTAATGAATAACTCCATCAACGTCAGCTTGCTCAGCAAGTTCTTTGATGTTGTCCATGCGCTCATTGTTTGGTGTGAAGCAAGCACAGTCTATCTTCATGTAGCGGTCACAGATAGCATTAATCATTTCTTCGACGGTTTCGCCGGTTTCGTCAACTAGGTCACGGCTGTTGCGTGTTCCTATGCATGATTCTTCTGCAACAACTACTGCGCCTGAGCTTTCAATTATGTATGGAAGTTTCCAGTTAGGAACAGCCATCGGGCAACCTGAAAGCATCAGACGAGGTGTGTTTTCAGCTACAATACCTTCATTATTTGCGATGCGTTCATCAATTTGGTCGCAAAGGGCGTTGATGCTTTGAGTGAAGCGGATAGGATCATCATAGAAGCTGACCTGATTAATCAAAAGAACGTCACGTCCGGAAATTGGTGTAGGCTTGGCGGCACGAAGTTTGTTTAAACGTTGCAGCGCACGGCGCTTGTCATTTGTGATTTTAATGCCTTTTTTAAGAGACTCGGCTGTGATGGTTTTGCCTGTTAATTTTTCAAGCTCATCCTTCAAACGAATAACCTCAGATTTCCATAATACTCGGTCACTTTCTTCTTTGCGTTGTGGAACTTCCATGATGTGCATAGGAGCCATTTCTCCGAATGCTTCATATGCTTTTTTCTTACCATCGCAGGTTGTTTCTCCGATGATAAGGTCGCATGACTCGGTGTAAGGGCAGATTTTTGCCATTTTAAAACCGATGAAAGATTTGATAAGAGCGCAAGTATTTCGAGGCACTACAGTTTCAGCTGCCTCTGTTCCCGCATCTGCTCCAGCGCACAGTCCGACTTGAATAGCATCAACTGCAAGGGATAACTCTTCGGGTACGAAAACACAGAATGTTCCGATGATTTTTCTGCCTGCTTCTTTAGCATCCATTAGTTCTTTAATGCGGAGCCCATGCACTTCTGAAAGTACGAAATCAAGATATTCCATACCCTTAAGACGTCCTTCCTGACTCATATAAATGTCACCGTAAAATTTACCGAGTACTTCAAGAAGGCCATCGTGTGCCTCAATATCCAAATTTAGATTTTCCCACATGTTTTTGTAAGCGGAATCAGACATGATTTGTTACCCCTGAAAAGTTGTTTGAAATATGATTAGATAGAACTGTATGAAATAGAGGAGTTAGGGATTTATAACAAATAGATTTAAATAGTCCTTTGGTGCTCTATTTATTGATTCTATTAATAGTAGCAATGGGCCCGCTCTAGCCTTAATTTGTATATTCATATAGTTCTGCCGAAATAAACAAATGAGGGTGATTTTGAAAAAAGAGGAAGCGACTGCTTATGCTCGCGGCTTAACTCCTGAAAGAGAGTTCAGCGGGGCCTATATGGATCTGAGAAATTTGCGCGGAATTCTGCAAAAGAGTCCCGACAGTGCAGACTCTTCAATATTGAAGGCTGTCTGGGACGTTATTATCGAGCAGAGATATTCTGATCAGACAATGTCCCGCCTGCTCTATCGTGAGTGCGCAAAAGCCCTTGCTGCCGTTGGCGCTGCTAGTTCAGATTCCGAGCTTTCATCACAAGCTTTAAGTCTACAAGTTCAGGCCGCATCAACATGTTCTGAACATGCCTCAATTGAAGCTTCCGCAGGACTTGGCGGGTTGCCGTTTGAGCTTCTCCTGCCTGAAAGTCCTACACCTTTTTCAGGCCACGCTCCCTCTATCACTTGGGATGAACTGCTAAAACGTGGAGAAGCGCTCGAGACTCCTACATTTTCAGGCCGATCCGCAGTTATGAAGTCCGCTGGTGATGAACAAATTTTTGCTATTAAAATTGCACGCGAAGGTGAAATTCCTGACGGTTTGCATCTTGAAGGTAAATGGACTGAAAAATTGGCGGATTTCGCTCAGAATTGCGAAGTTCGTTTTGATTGTCCGCGCCCTTTCAGCGTAGCGGGGCAGATGGTCTTTAAGGTTACAAACCTACCAGCAGACGCGCCTAGCAATTTACATAAAGATGGCTTTGCTATGGCCTACCATGCCCACTGCGATTATTTTGTATATCCCAATGATGATAGGGAAGGTAGGCGTTCTGAAAAGCAGGATTTTTTAGAGATAATGTCCCGTAATGCCTTTATTTTAGGTCAGTTAGCTGGAAAAGGTATAGTGCATGATGCTCCGATACCGCTTTTTCATAATAGAGTGCAGGCCATGCGCCGCACGGATGAAGGGGTATATCAGTGGCATAGATTCGGGCGATTAGATCGCTGGCTTGAGTCGTGCAGATTTCCAAATTTCGGGCTTTCGGGATTGCGCGATTTTGAGCATCTGCAAGTAATGAAGCCCGGTTCAGATAAATTTTATAGAGCCGTAGGTTCGCATTTCATGAGTATATTGCTGGTAATAGGCAGTTATTTCAGGGCGCAGAATCCCGAACTGTGCGGACTAGATAAAAACGAAGAGCCTGTTGATGCTCGCGAGTTGTTTGATGCAGAATTTTTCGAAACAGCAGTGACGGACTGTTTCAAAGGATATTATCGCGGTTTTACAGGCAGTGAATTTCAAAATGAGATAGATTTGCATCCCGCTAAATTAGTAAAAAGTATGATCGAAGAAATGGGCGTTGATCGGCACATGTTCGAGTTTATGCGAGTTGTTGATCAGGAAATTTTAGAGGATCAAGAGTTTCGCGATTATCTATTAAAGTACGGAATGGACCCCGCAAAAGTTGCGGAGCTTAAGAAGAACGAAGCAGACGTCCCACTGGTAACAGGGCCGCATCTAGGTAATTTCAACGGAGCCATATCACTGCCCGAAATAATAGAGTGGTCCGCAATGTCCGCAGGGTGTTGCATTGCGGCTAAGTCACTTGGTAGTCGGTGGATTGGTGTGCGGCTTGGGGAAGTTTAATCCCCACCCCGAACTTCAAACAAAACCGAATCTGTCCGCCCGAGTGAATCTGTTACAGATATTTTATGTTTTCCCGCTTTTATTTCTGCGAATAGCTTTTGATCGAACTCTCCTTTATTTACTAATCTTCCATCCAAAAACCAATGAAGCGTTCCGCTGTCAGCTTCTGCGTTTGCCCGCAAGCTGATCTGCTGAAACTTTAGCGGTGTTCCTTTTCTTAATAGATAGGGCGTGCTTGATGCCGGAGAAATAATCCTTGGAGCATTACCCGCGGGGATTAAATCGCAGTCTGGCGACAGGGGTGGAAGTTCCGGAACTTCCATGCTGTTTTCTGCTCTCCATCTGGCTAATTGCGCTGGTAGCGTTCTCACTATTTTCTTATCTAATTTTTTGCGATCCAGACATTCTCCTGAAAGGCGGAATCCACTTTTAGGATCAATAAAAATCTGTCTGCAATATTCGCAGGGTTTGAACTGTGTTTTGCCTGACAAGGTTTGCATGGTGATCCTGTCCGTACAAAATGGACCGGGCAATTGATGACTGTGCGCGCACACTTTCACTTCGCTTATCCCCGGACCGTCCGGCTGTGCCGGAAGCTTACCACCAGGTGACGCGGCGCGGAGCAAGTCGAATAGCAATGGCCCCGCATGAACGGCTCCTGAGATACCCTTGCGTGGTCTCCCGTCAGGATTTCCCACCCATACACCGATGGCGTACTCTCCTGAAATTCCAATTGCCCACGCATCTCTATGGCCGAAGGACGTACCTGTTTTCCAGCCCGTTTCAGGCATGTCGTTTGTGAGCATCCATGTATCATTCATTTCAGGTCGTGATACTTTGGACAGCATTTGCAGCGTAATCCATGACGCTTCTGGAGAGAGCAGTTGCGAACTTATTTCGTTATCTGACGGCCTAATTTTATACGGCCTATATCTACCGTCATCAGCCAAACATGCATATAAATTGGTTAGCTCTGTGAGCTTCACCTCACACCCGCCAAGTGCGAGCGGCAGACCATATTCCATCGGATTTTTATTCAAGGTGCTAAGGCCACCCTTGCGCAATAAATCTACAAAGCTCGGTACAGTTGTCTGTGCTAAAGTCTTTACCGCTGGAACATTGAGCGAGCGCGCTAATGCTTCACGCATCTCAACTTGTCCGCTCCATGTCTGATCATAATTTTCGGGTGAATATCCAGAGTAGTCGACGGGTATATCATATAGATATGATGCTGGAGCCATTAGCCCCTTATCCATAGCAAGTGCATAAAGAAACGGTTTGAGTGTTGACCCCGGTGAACGTTTGGTTTCAGCAAGATTGATCGCGCCACCATATCCCTTTTCGAAAAAGTCAGCAGAGCCTACTAGCGCACGAATTTCGCGTGTGGGAATATGAATGATCACACACGCGCCATTGTCGATGTCATCATTGCGCAGAAGAGAAATGTGATTCTTCAGCCGTTCTTCAGCAATCTGTTGCAGTGGATAATCTAGAGTTGTTTCTATAGTAGATGCTGGCCCTGTGTGTTTAAAAACCATACGTGAAAAATGAGGCGCTTTTAGCGGAACTGGTTGCGTTCTTGTAGGCAACGGAACTTTCTTATTACGTTCAACCTCCGCGCTCGGGAAAACACCGCGCTGCTCCAACTGTTCCATCACAAGATTTCGTCCTCGCTCGGCCTGTTTAGGATGTCTGACGGGATCATAAGTAGCAGGGCCGCGCGGCATGGTTGTAAGTAGTGCTGATTGGGCAAGAGATAGGGTAGAGGGATCGTGTCCGAAATAAAAGTGTGACGCTGCGGCAACTCCTTCAATATTGCCGCCATAGGGGAGCATGTTCAAATATATTTCAAGCAATTCATCATTTGAGTGGTGCAATTTTAACTGAACAGCGCGAAAGGATTCTTTGAGCTTGGCAGACAAAGTACGGGATTTCGGCTCTGCCATACGAGCAATCTGCATAGGGATTGTAGATGCTCCTGAAACAATATGGCCCGCACGAATATTCGAAACAGCCGCACGTAGAGCAGAGAAAGGATTAATGCCCGGATGATATTCAAACCAACCGTCCTCCGAAGCTATAAGCGATTGTATTAGCACAGGCGAAACAGTAGAAATATCAGTATGCATGCGGCGCGCACCATCCGCAGGCAGGAAAATACGCAAAGGATTATGATCACGATCATAAACAACAGTAGCAGTCGCAGGGTGCAACTTATACTCAGGAAACGGATACACAAAATCCAAAGTAAAAAAGACGACAAAGCAAAGAGCAATGCCGCCTAAAAGGGTTGGGACTATTTTTCTAGCCATCTATAAATGCTGTAGTCAAGCCTGTAAGAGTGTAAAAAACATTTAGTTGTCATACTTTGGACAATGGCCACCATCAATATCATTGCAAGGTTCATCGGTGCAGTATTCACAGAGGTTTCCATCTCCTCCACATTTCTCGCATTGACTAGAATTTGGCCCATGACCTGTTCCATCGCAATCAGGGCATTCCAAATTCTTTTCTCCCAATACTATTGTAGGTCTCATATTTTTTCCTGTGTTGACGTTATAATGTTGAGTTTGAAGCTGTTTTATAAATAGATAGCACAGTTTGTTTGTCAAGAGTGTAGTGAAATAAAGTAAAATAATATTTTAACATTTATTTTATTGCCATCTCACCTATATCGGTAGCTCCCGCTATTTCAGGATTATACATAGCTTGGACCTGTGCTGGTGGGATTTTGAATTCTCCTCGTGTTACGGCACGTAGTAGCGTTACTTGCTCTACTTTTCCTTTGGCTGGGATATCGGAGAAAACTAGTACTCGGTCATCGCGAATATCTACGTGATCGGGCCTTACGTTTCCTTTTTTTAGCCACGGTAGATCTTCGGTTGTGGCTAGCTTGGTATTCTCTGGCTCTAAGCCGGACGGTAGCAGACATTGGATCACAGCGTTGGTGATTCGTTTACCTTTGGACGTTACGGTTGTCCGCATGGCGATGAGTTGTCCTTGCTTGATTTTATTTACGTCTAATGGCTCACCATCGCGGCTAAGGAACTCGCGGGTGATTTCAAGGCCGTTTGAGAAAGGCTTCCAGTTTGTTACTTCGGGCACTGCTCTTGATGTTATTGTCCAGACAGCGGTTCCTTCTTTTGGAGCGGAAGCAAGTTCTATATCGAATTTTGCATCACCTTTTAGCGTTACAACTGTTGTGGAATTTTTATCGAATACGGCAAGCTCTTTTGCGCCGCTAGTGATTTTACCTGCGGGCATTGGGGCTGATTTAGTCTGACCGAAGAATGAGCCTAATGCCATAAATCCTAGGGCGTTATCTTGTGTTATGTTTCTGCCACTGTCCGCCATTAGGTTGGACAGTTTTTTGATCATTTTGGGTATGGAATCGTCAGCTTTGTCGAACTCCATACGAACTAGCGTTTCAAGGGCTAAGTCGCGGGTTTCGGAGCTGAAGAAATTGTCCTTGTCAGCGTCTGAACTAGGAATAGGCTTGGTTGCTAATAGCTTTGTGTATGCGGCCATGTCGCCCGTTGCGGCAAAAGCTCCGCCGAGTAGGGTTAACGATAGCTGGTCTAGTTTGGATGTTTTTTGTTCACGCACATAGTTCATGGGTCCGTGCATTGGTTTGCCGCATTTGGCGAGAACATAGAGCGCGTAACATGGTAATCTGAATGACTTTTGATCGTTAATTTGACTTGCTATGCTGGAAACATAAGCGATTGCGGAATTCTTAAGCAGGCTATCTACCTGATAGCCGGAAAGGCTGGCTTCATATAGGAAATGGAGCGCATAAACCGAGGTCCATGCATCAGGTTTATAACTGCCGGGCCACATTGCGAATCCGCCGTTACCACTCTGCATCATTGCAAGTCTGCTTAAGGCTGATTGCACCATGTACTGCGGCGACTTTTCATCGAAACTTGAAGGTGAAAGTTCGCGCGCAAGTTCGGGGAATTTCAGTAGCGGGAAAGCTCTGGAGATTGTTTGCTCTGCGCATCCATATGGATAGCGGAGCAGGTAATCCAGTTTCCCTGCCATGCGGATCATGGGCTGATTACCGATGGTCAGCGTTCTACTGATGGTCGCATTCCTCATTCCTTTAAGAGTGAGTGGGAATGATGTTTTTTTGTCTTTCAAAAAGCCGGACCTGCTTGCGCGCTGAACGGGAATCGCAGGACGTATGACCATATCGATGGATTCTTGAGTTTTTTCTTTATTCCCTTCAGCTGTGAATTCGAAGACTGATTCACCTATGCTGTTGCTCGTTTTGGCTTTGAAAAAAGCTGTCTGCTGTCTGTTTTTTTCGACTGCAAAAGAATCTAGTGACATTGCTGTTTCGAATGCGCCGGATGCTTTGACTGTTATCGTGAAGTTGCCGTGCTCGGGCGTGTCGTTGCGCACCGCTACGGGGATGTCGAAGCTCTCATTTGGAGCTAGGAATCTAGGCAAGGTGGGCGTTACCATTAGCGGGGAACGGACAGTCATGAGTGTTGATGATGATCCGAATTTTTTGCCGTCGGTAACTACTGCCATGATGCGCAGAGCTCCGCTGAAGCTTGGAATTTTGGCATCAAATGAGGCGTTACCTTTCTTGTCGGCGGTGATGATGCCGGACCAGAAGGTTACGGGTTTTACTCTTTTGATGGACGCACTGCCAGCGAATTGCTTCATCATGGCAAGGGATGCGCCACCACCTGCGGGAGAACTGTTAATTGGTCCCGCATCAGGCATCAGCATTCCGAAAGTGTCGGACCATCTAACTCCGAGTGCTCTTTTTGCGTAGAAATAACTAAAAGGATCAGCTGTTTTCTGGCCTGAAAGTCTAAGTATGCCCTCGTCTACAGCCGCAATAGTCAGCTTTGCACCGGGATCAGTTTTAACTTTTATTGTAACCGTCTGCATGGGCCGGATTGTTTCCGGCGACTGAATAGCTACGGATAACTTATTAGAGTTTCTGTTCACGAATAATGGCACAGCTCCAACTGCGCGTGCGGATGATCCCGCTTCAATGTCATTCACCGATCTTATTAGAGTGGCTGTGACATATGCATTCGGGCTGAGCCCTTTTTGAACAGGTACGGATATTTTAGCTGTGTTCCCTTTTATGGATAGAGTCTTTGACCAACGAATTGAACGATCCTCGATGGTGATCAACATCTTTCCCGCGAAGGGGGCACGAATTTGGTATTCAGCCATTTCGCCCGGCTTGTAGTCTCCCTTTTTGACGGGGACAATTTCGAGCCTCGAAGGGTTTTTCATGGCCCATGGAGAATATCCCCAGCCTCCGCAGAAGAAGTTTGCCTGAGCTGATACGCCGGACTCGGGATCGCTTAAAATAACTCGGTAACTGCCGAATTCGGCAGGGGATACTTTGAATGAACCAAGCGGATCTGCCGGCGAAATTTTACGAGTTTCGATTAACTGCGGGTCGCGCTCTGTTACATATTTGAACCCGCCCGAAGGAGTGGCGCGCACAATCGTCTGCCAGCGGTCACGGTAAAGAGTCATGGTAAGATTGGGCGCAACTGTCTTCTCACCCTCTGGGGTTAGCGTGACGTAATCAACCTTGACGGCTTCGTTTTGTTCATATCCCTGCTTGGCAGGGCTTTTGAGGCCGGGGTAGAATTTTGAAATATTAATAGGTTCTGTTTTTGTCGCAGTAACACCGCGTCCGCCTGTTTCGCTTATTCTGGCTGTTAACCTAGCTTGTAGTGCTGAATCAGATTTTATGTTGTCAGGAATAATGACGGAGAAAGAGTGCTTGCCGGATCCGTCCAGCTTTTCATCAGAAACCATTATTTCGCGTGGCTTGAAAGAGCTTGAGTCCGTATTAAAACGGTAATTTTCGTACCCTTTAGGGGCAAAATTAGCGGATTCAAGAGACACTCTTGCTGTCACAGGAAGACTTTCTGCTGGAGGGCCGAATAGGTATCTTCCTTCTACTTCGAATTTTAGATTTTCTCCCAGTTCTGGAATTTCTGCGGTGATAATTTCTGCAGCAATTCTGTCCGGCATAAAGTCTTCAACTGAGTAGCGGTAATTACCAATATTTTCATTTCCGGCGAGAATTTTGACTGAGAAATGACCTGTGGGTGAGTAGTCCGGGATTTCTCGTTTAAATTCGACCATGCCCTGACTGTCGGTGGTGGCTGTTTTGCGGAAAAGTTCACGCCCGCGCTGGTCCGTGTAGACTAGAACTATAGGCATTTTATTTGAAGGAGTAAGTTTTTTATCTCTGATGATTGCGACACCTTTTACTGTCTCGCCTGGACGATATAAATTCCTTTCACCGTATGAAAAAGATGTGAAACCTTTTGGTGAAAGTCTTTGTCCTGCTACATCGAGACCCGCCATGTCGGTTGCAAAGCGGTCCAGCAGGAGAAATGTCATATCATTTTTGCGCTTAACAATAACCATATACGGGCGGCCTACGTCCTGCCTAAGAGCAGACTTTTTGATGATGAGCAGTCCACGTTTGCTAGTAGTTCCGCTAGCCATAATTTGATTGCGATTGCTTATGATCTGTACTCGAGCATCGGTAACTGGCTTAAGAGTGGAAACAGATGATACCCAGAAAAGAGACTCGTTCTCACCTTGTTTGGCAACAACTCCGAGATCGGTAATCATTATCCAGCGCTGGGCCTTCTGGTTTTGCCTCGGAACTCCCGCACTGACTCTGTATAATCCCTTGCCGCCCTCTGCTATAAAGCTCTGGAGAGATAGGGGAGTTACGGTCTTCTCGTTCGGTTTAGATGTAATGTTTATTTTGCCAGAAAAAATCTTATTACCCAGAGCAGGAGAAAGCCCGCCGCCATATGTGGTGGAGTCAAAAGCCATGTAGCCATAATGGGTGAACAGTGAGAATAGGTTGTTCGGAAAAACACGGTCCACATTTATATCTACATGGTTGGTATTGACGGTTTCGATGCCCAGAGTTTTATAGCCTGATTCTGAGAGAAACATGCCGTTGGCAGTGAAGTCTGCGACAGGAGTAATGTTGGGAATCGTTACGTTGGCGATGAGTCCTTCGTCCAGTACTGCTCCGTCGGACGCAGTTAATCCCTCTTTTAAAGTGATGTCATATTTTTTGCCGGGCACAAATGGCCCTGAGAGTACTACTTTTTTGCCCGAGGATGCCGCCGAAACGAAAACGTCAGGTTTAATTGAGATCATTTCAAGTAGCTGCGCAGGGATTACAGGGCTGGAAAAACCAAGCTCTACTCTTGATCCGGTAACAGTGCTTGCGCCGTTGTATCCCATGTAACGAAGAACAGGATCAAAGACGATATCAATGGATTTGTTATAGTCTTTGCTAAGTTCCATGTTGCCTTTTCCATCTGGCAATCCTTTACTTATTTTAAGTGTGTAAGTCTTGCTGGCCGTAGTCTTTTCGATGGGACCACTTACAAATCTTTGGTAATAGTCATCGTAATTTGTAGTTATGCTTAAAGGAATATCTTTGCCGTCAGATCCCGTGAGAGAGATCTTGGCAAGTGTTTTTTCGGGATTTACGTAACTGCTGAAAGTGATAGCTCCTTCAATACGTACGTTTTTTCCCGGCCCGGTGACGGGCTCAGTTTGCATGGTTGTTTCAGTTACAGTGAAGCTGCCCGTTTGAACCGTGAAGCTTGTCTCACCGCTCAGATTTTGTCCGTCTAGTAGGAAATTATCAGGTTTCATTTCAATAGTGAATTTTGTGTCCGATTTAAATGACGGATCTGCCGTGAATTTCAAACCGTATGGGTTAATCCAGCGCCATTCGCCTTTTACTTCTGGAGTAATTTTGGCTGGTGGTGTTTTCAGTACGGTCGATACGGCTAGAGGCCCTATGGGACGGTCAAAGGCAATAAGCAACTGAGAATAGCCCTGACTGTCTAAACTGACGTCCGTGATTACAACATTTTCTCCCGCTTCCATGCGGTTTGATACGGATTCATGTTTATTTTTTAGAAGTGCCGATGCCTGTATAATGCATAGCATGAGCAGCAGGCCGATAAGTACGTTCTTTTTGTCTCTGAAAGGTGAAGGTCCTCTATCCATTTGTAAATCCTCATCTATATGTAGCGTTTATTTATGACCAGTTTCGGTAACTTCCTTATAATGCCATTTTTTTCCTATATAGTCATCGGAAGATAGGGGTTTGCTTATTGAAAAGATGCTGAAAAATAATCAGAATTGATAAATCATTGATATGGGGCTTGCGAAAAAGCGTAAAGGCAGGGTAAGAAGGGAATTAATCTTGGTAATTATTGTATAATTGCGCAGTATTTCTTAATTTTTATAGTAATATAGGGGGGTGGCTATGGAAAATCACAATATAGCTATTGTTGGTCTCGGGAGAGTTGGGTCAGTATTTCTTGAGAAAGTTGCAGGGACTGAGAGTGTGCTGAATGTTAAATGCGTTTGCGAGTTAGCTGATACAAATGGTAAAAAGTTTGCCCAAGAGAATTGTGTTCCGGTGGTATCAATTGATGATATAATTCAGTTAGGGGTTGATGTAGATATTATTTTTGATTTTACCGGAGTCAAAAAAGTCGCAGATATTCTAAGTGCAAAACTAGCTGAGTCCGGAAACAATTATACTCAGGTTGCACCGATAAGACTTGCCAGACTGGTGTGGTCATTAATAGGCGGAGATGATTATCTGCCGGAAGTTAGCGCAACAAAGTATCAATCCTATGCAGATATGTTGCTTGCCCAACAAGATTAAATTTATTTCTAGTGCGTTATTGAATTAGAAAAAAACGGTAGGGTTATGGTGAACCTTGTGCCTTCCCCTAGATTGGAATCGACTTTAATGGTTCCGCTGTGGTTATGAGTAATAATAAAGTAGGATACAGATAAACCCAGCCCGGTTCCTGTTCCAGGGGCTTTCGTTGAGTAAAATGGCTCAAATACTCTCTTTAAATATCTGGCAGATATTCCGGGTCCATTATCCTCTATTTCGATATGAACAGATGAGTTATCAACGGACGTTCTGATTATGATTGTGGGTATTTCTGTCTTATTCGAACTTTCCGATAAAGCCTGTGCCGCATTTTTAATCAAATTCAAAAAGACTTGACCTATCTCCATTTCAGTGAATCTGAATGGGGGTGGGTTTTCGTACTCGCGTATAATTTTAATTTTTTTGAAATCATATTGTTTTTTGAGATCATAATCATTTGAGGCAAGGGCTAACGCATTCTCGAGTGTAGCTTCAATGTTTCCTGATGATTTTGCTGAATTACTTTTACGACTGAAATCCAGCATGGACTTCACAATAGTGGCTGCGCGGGCTCCCGCTTCTTGGATATTAGTTAGGTAGTAGTTTATTCCTCGATTCTCCATGTAGTCTTGTAATTTAATTAAATCTATACCGCATTCTTCCGCTATAGGTATATTTCCTGGTAATTCGGGAGAAGTTCTACGTATGATGTTTTGGGTGACTTGCAGGATAACTCCAAGCGGATTATTAATTTCATGCGCCATGCCGGCAGCAAGCCCTCCCACTGACATCATTTTTTCCGTCTGAATCATGATTTCTTGCATTTTTTTGCGCTCTGTAATGTCGCGCATGACTATTAGGAGTCTTTGCTGCCCACCGATGGTTGCAACTCTGGCAAGGTTGTCTGTCCAGAAAGGTTTGCCCTGAGCATCCTTTACCATCCATTCAAAGTCTACAGCTTCACCAAGAAGAGCCTTGTGAAAGAGTTCTCCAGCGTATTTGTTGTCGTAGGGTGGCGTGTTGAAACTTATTTTTTCAGGACTCATTCCGAGAGCATTCATGCGGTCAAGTCCAAAGAAATCCAGAAAAGCTTGATTAACATCTATAAATACGCGCTTTTCAATGTCTAAAACTCCAATAGCTTCTTTCGTGGAGTTAAATATCTCGCGATAGGTTATTTCAGATTTTAATAAATCTTTTCTTGCTGATTCTCTGCTGTCGATCATTGTATTTGCGAGAACAGCCATTTGATCGAATTCTTTAAAAGCTATTTGTGAGCGGTCGATTTTTATAGGAGAGTCTGTCCCCTTGCGAAAAAATCTTTCAAAAGAATCAAAATTGTTAGTCAAAACCTTTTTGAATGTCTCAGTGAAAAAGAAGGCGGCAAATGTAAGAAGTAGAAATAGCGCACAGGTTGCTGAAATTTTGACTAAAAGAATTTCAAACAACTTTTCATGTTTTTCCTGAAGCGTCTTTTCCAGCAAAGATATATTGGATCCCGCTCCGAAGTACCAGCCCCAATCGTTAATCGGTAGGCAGTAACTTAGCTTTCTAATAGGTTTAAAGCTCGAATCAATTGATGGAATTGTGTACCTGAGAAATCCTCCGCCAGCCTTCGCTTTGTCAATAAGTTCAACCATGATTTGGGCGGCATTGCTTTCTTTCATTTCTATAGGGTTTTGTCCTTTTGCCGGGCCTAAAAAAACGGTTCCGTCATAAGAGCCTGCGAAAATGTAACCATCTCTGCTGAGGCGGATTAGGCTCAAACGCTTTAAGACATCTTTTTTAGTCGCCTCAGTGATCGCTGCGTAATCTTGACCAGTTCCAAGAATCCAATTGAATGGCGCAAAATATTTAATATATTCAAGTTGAGAGTGAGTGTTTTTTGCCGCGCCGGACGTGCTCCAGTTCCGGTTTATGAAACCCTCTTTTTGGGACACGGCAAGATCTATGATTGCTTTGTTGGTAAGGCTGCCGTCAGGCGCCTGGAATAACAGTACGTTTGTCTGCTCCAGTTCTGGACGGTTGGATGATAAAATTTGAGTGCCTTCCATGTCCAAAATGAATGTGTAG
This sequence comes from Maridesulfovibrio frigidus DSM 17176, assembly GCF_000711735.1. Lineage (NCBI taxonomy): Bacteria > Pseudomonadati > Thermodesulfobacteriota > Desulfovibrionia > Desulfovibrionales > Desulfovibrionaceae > Maridesulfovibrio > Maridesulfovibrio frigidus. The sequence goes on along the minus strand of NZ_JONL01000002.1, from coordinate 147,792 downwards.
TCAATCTTGTTTTTGCGAGTCAGGTTGCGGAGAGCTTCTTTAATGAGTTGTTTCAGCTCAGTCTGGCTCATGGCTTCTTTATATGTATTAAACAGATGAGTGGCGATTTCTTCGGCTTCGTTTACTTCTGCCTTGACCGAATTTGCTGCAACGGTGTTAGCTGTATTTATGCTAAAATTGATGTAGTCTTGTATTCTAAACATCTCATTCTTCAGATTTTCTTCTGCGTTTCCCATAAGAACATTTTCGGTTTCCGCACAATCTTTCTGATAATTTGAAACCAGAAAATATAGTATCATTCCTCCAAAAAGAAGAATTGATGCAAAGCAGAAGGCTAGCATATAGCGGGAGAGGGTTGAGGCAATACTATTCATTGGATACCATTTAATGCGTTATTGATTAGTTAAGAAATAATTGTGTGCCAGTCTCGATCCTATCTGTAAATATACATTTGTTCATATGAATCTAGCATAGTGATAGAGGTTGGAACAAGAAGGTATTTAATAAGTTCGATTAAAATATTTTTTACCAATATATTATAGCTGTTTATATTTGGTTTGCTGGTAGTATACTTTGTGTGTGCTGTTTTATACTTTTTTTGCTTTTTGTTGTCAGAACAGATACATTTTGCTAAATTATAATTGTCTACTTTTCGAGTGTGGTTTTGTGGGGCTATTTTTTATGGGTTGCATTTATAAAAGAAGGTTATTTTAAAGATGTGTAAGGGGTCAGTTATACTTTCCTTTGCCCTGCCTGGGGTTCGGGGTAAACTTAAGTTAGGTGCGGTGTTTTTTGTTATGGCGGTCCTGTTTTTCAGTTTCGCCAAGACTGAAGCCTTTGCAGAAAAAGCTTCATGGACAATCGGAGTTGATGTATGGACCCCGCCATTTAATGAAAGTTTGAAGCACAAAGAGGCTATTTATGTTCCTTTAGAATCCGCTTCTAAAAAATGGCGGATTGCTGCTTTTATTCCACATCTTAAAGATTCTTACTGGCTAAGTGCAAATTACGGTCTGATGGAAGAAGCAAAACGGATCGGAATTAACCTTACTTTGTATGAAGCTGGTGGGTACGTAAATCTCTACATTCAGCGGGATCAAATCAAATCGTGTATTGCTACGTTAAAGCCTGATGGTTTAATCATTGGAGCTATTTCTGAGACAGGGCTGAACGATATTGTTATTGAAGCTTCTAAGATGGGTATCCCTGTAGTTGACTTGGCAAATACTATCAGGTCTCCGCATATTTCCGCCCGGGTTGCCTCTTCTTTTCAAAACATGGGGATACTGACTGGTAACTACTTAAACAAGCTTCAAGCAAAGAAAGGCAAGCCTATTGATGTGGCTTGGTTTCCCGGGCCTAGAGGGGCTGGGTGGGTTGAGTCTGGAGTTCTTGGATTCACCTCTTCAATTGAGGGGAAGGCTATTAATATCGTAGCAACTGAATATGGCGATACCGGTAGGTATTCTCAGCGCCCTCTCATTGCAAAAGCTTTGTCTGATTATAAGGATGAACTGGATGTTATTGTCGGCACGGCTCCTTCTGCAGAAGAGGCTGCTAGGCAGCTTAAATTACAAGGCCTTTCTGATAAAGTAGATGTTATCTCATATTATTACACTCCTGCTGTGGACGAGGGAATCAGGCAAGGCCGTATTTTGGCGGCTCCGACAGATTCCACTGTGGCCTTATCACGAATTGCTGTAGATACTATGGTAAGGATTCTTGAGGGGCGTAAATACTATAAACATGTGGCCCCGTCTGTTGTTGTGATTGATCAAAATAATATTAAAAACTGGGATTCTTCAAATTCTCTCCCGCCTACAAAATTTCATCCGATATTCTCTTCGGAAGAATATTGATAATTTCATCACTTTGAGCGGAGAACAGTATGATTAAGAATATGCAAAAGCTGATGGTCATGTTTTTTTTGATAGCTATGATGGGATTCGCTGCCTGTGGTGATCCAGAACCGATTAAAATCGGGGTTGTGGGAGAGCTGTCTGGAAGGCGGTCAGAGATCGGGGTTGGCGCGCGCAATGCCGTACAGCTTTATGTTGATCAGGTAAATGAGGCCGGAGGCATAAGGGGGCGGCTCATTGAACTTGTTATCCGTGATAATACGGGCGATCCTGAGATTTGCCGCCAAGTGCTTGATTCGATGATCGCTGATGGGTTGAAATTTATTATAGGGCCTGTATTCAGCCAGATGGCAGAAGTAACTCTTGAGGCTATTGAGGGTAAAGATGTCCTCGTTTTGACAGGAACTATGAGTACTGACCTTCTGGTAGGAAGGGATGATAATCTTTTGCGGGTTTGTTCGACCTCAAGTCGTCAGGCATCATTGCTTGCTAAGACTGTTGTCGGAGAAGGTATAAAATCAATGGCTGTTGTTTATGATCTCAGCAATAGAAAATATACTGAGCAGGTTTATAAATTATTCAAAAGAGACGTTGAAAAACATGGGGTGCTTGTTCCTCTTGCTTTGACTATAGAAAAAACGAAACACCCTGAGATGTTGGCTTTGGCTAGAAAAATTGTAGATGCTGATGTCGGCGGCGTTTTGATGTGTCTTTCCGCTATTGATGCTGCAAATCTTGCCCAACAAATTCGTAAACTTGATTCGGATATTCCTTTCTTCGGTGTAAGTTGGTCGCAGAGTAATGATCTTCTCCCGCATGGCGGCAGAGCTGTTGAGGGGATGGTGCTTTCCTCTACTCAGTTTTACGGTCAGCCAAGTGCTGCTATGGTAGCTTATAGAAAACAGTATTTTTCACGTTATAAACAAGCACCTTCGTTTGTTAGTGATCTGTTGTGGGACGGGACCAGTCTCATGCTGATGGGGATTGAGAGGTCCGAGGAATTAACTCCTGAGGGGGTAAAAAAGGCGATACTGTCTATTGAAGGTTTTCAAGGTCTCAGCCAGCCGGTGCGTTTTGATAAGTTTGGAGATGTTCTTGATGGATACTATCTTGTTAAAGTTCAGGACGGAAAATTTGTTGTGGCGGATTAGAGTAAATGGTTAAACCTAGAAGTCTGAAATATATATTTTACCGCAATCTTGGGCCTGCTTTAGCTGTTCCTTTGTTGCTCATGTCGCTATTCACTATTTTTACTGCGTATCAGAATGCAAGAACACAGATGGTTGCAAATAGTAAGCGTGTTTCAACTTTGCTTTCTAATACGATCAAAACCAGTCTTCAAGATTCAGAAAATAGAATTACAGCTCTGGCTAAACTTTTGGACGATGGGAAGATTAATTCTACTAATTTACCTTTTGTTTTGGGACAAATTTTAAAAAGTCACGGTAGTTTTCTTGATATCAGAGTTTTGAATGACAATGGTATTGTGTGGGCCATGTCGCCGCACGATGAAGATGCGATAGGTCTTGATATGTCACGAACTCCGCAGTTCTTTGATGCAAAGAAACATGGCGTGGCTATGTGGTCTAAAGCGTACATATCTGCGTACATGAACCAGCCTACCGCCTCTATCTCTGTGCCGTTCTCCGGCGGCGTGATTGTAGCTAATTACGATTTTGTGAAGCTTCGTATCAGTGTTGGCGCGCTTGCTCCTGAAAAAGGACTGACCGTTGCTATACTTGATGGGGCCGGAACTATTCTCGCTAATTCTGATTCTGGAAAAGCTCTTCGCCGGGAAAGAGATTCCAATGCTGATGAATATCTGGCCTTGTCTAAAAAATCTGAACGCCTCGCAATGTTCGTAATTGACGGTCATGAAGAGCTTATTACGGTTACGCCTATCTCTGTTACAGGTTGGACGCTGGTTGTAGCTCAGGATATGCAGCTTGTTATGGATCCTGTTTACCGTCTGGCATACACTTACAGCGGATTTGCCATTGTTTTCATGCTACTTGGGATTGCGCTTGCGTATCATTTTTTGAGCAGGGTATTTTCATATTTCCAGAAACTCATCGTTAATATTCGCCGGGTGAGTGATGGATCTTATCAGCTTGATCTTCCGCATGAAGGGATTCGTGAGATGGAAGAGGTGGAAGAAAATTTTTATCGAATGTCGCAGCATATTCGCACGCGCGAAGTGCACATAGTTGAGCTAAATGAGGAGCTTCAATTTCGCTTAGGAGAGGCCGAAACGGCAAGTCGGGCTAAGAGTGAGTTTTTGGCAAACATGAGTCATGAGCTTAGGACTCCTCTTAATGGCGCATTGGGCATGTTGCAATTGCTGCAGATGTGCGACTTGAATAGCGAGCAGAAAGATTACGCTGAGATAGCCATTCGTTCTTGTAAGAACCTTACAGACCTTTTAAATGATATTCTTGATCTTTCTCGCATTGAAGCAAATCGGATGCCGATCATTCTTGAGCGGTTTCACCTTTCTGATATCTATACTTCTCTTGAGGAAATATTCGGCCTAGCTGCCCGTGAGAAGGGAGTTGATCTGATTCTGGAAGTATCTCCTGAGATTCCTGACGCGCAGCTCGGAGACCCTGTACGCATTAAGCAGATCTTGTTTAATTTGGTGGGTAATGCGGTTAAGTTTACCTCTGAAGGGAGTATAGTTGTCGAGGCTTATCCGCTTCCTTCAAAGGACTTGGATAGTTACCGCGTTTTGTTTTCAGTTTCAGATACAGGGCTCGGCATTGAAGATAGTCAACTTGAAAATATTTTTGAGCCTTTTACACAGACTGAAGCTTCATTTACCAGACGTTTCGGCGGGGCAGGACTTGGGCTGAGTATTGTTAAGCGATTGGTAGAATTGATGGGTGGTAAAATATCCATAGCAAGTTCTCTAGGTGGCGGTACTGTGGTATATTTTTGTCTGACCTTTGGGCCAGTACCTGGTCAGGATGAAAAGGCAAGCGTTCTTGCGGAAGTTGATATTGAAGGTGATCTGTCTGCCGTACGCGTTCTTGTTGCTGAGGATGAACAGATTAACCAGATGCTTATTGAAGGATTGCTCATCAAGCAGGGCATTCATCCTGTTTGTGTTAAAGATGGGCAGGAAGCGATAGCAATGCTCGAGAGCAACTCTTTTGATATGGTTCTTATGGATGTACAGATGCCCGTCATGGACGGTATGTCTGCAATTAAATTGATACGAGCAAGCGGCAAGCCTTATGCAAACCTTCCTGTTATTGCCCTTACAGCCTATGCGATGGGCGGAGATAAAGAAAAGTTTCTTGAAGCAGGTTTTAGCGGCTATATTTCTAAACCACTTGAATTTGAAGATTTGCTGAGGGTTCTTTTGCAACATAGATCTCAGTGAAGTAAAAAAGACACGACATGGAAAAAGGGCTTAGATTTGATATCTAAGCCCTTTTTTTTGGTGTGGGGTGTTTGAGTAAAACTAGAATAAAATATGATTGGATGACCAAAAAAGAAAAAGGACTTAGATTTTCATCTAAGTCCTTGTTTTTCTAATGGTGCGCCTGAGAGGATTCGAACCTCTGACTTACGGATTCGTAGTCCGGCACTCTGGTTCATTTTTTATGCCTATCTTTGGTACTGTTAATCCCTTTGATTGCTTGATTTTATCCTTGTTCTTGTGTAGAAAGTCTTCACATGTCTTCACATGTCTTCATACGTTTTCATAGCTAATGAGGCTGGAAATGGTAAGAAAGTGGTAAGAAGATGGTAAGAAAGTTTAGAGGAGGGAATGATGGCAACTCCTAAATGGGAAGCTTCACAGAAGTTCAAAGGCGTTCGATGGTATAAGCACGAATCCAGAAAGTATGGTGTTCGATATGATCGTTGTTTTGATATCAGGTACTCAGGTTCAGGTCAGAGATTTGCTTCAACTCTTGGCTGGGAATCAGCCGGATGGTCTGAAGAGAAAGCATATCTAAAACGCGATGAATATCTGGAAAATTTAAAAAAGGGCGAAAAGCCCTATACCTATAAGCAAGAACTTGAGCTTTTAAAACTAAAGAACGAGCTAGATAGCCAAATCAAACTACAGGAAGCGGAATCCAGGCGTAATGAAGAGCTTACTTTTGGTGAAGTTTTTGCGGCTTATATGGTCTGGGCTAAAAACAACAAAACACATTGGAAGGATGATGAGCAGCGTTACAATTCACATTTGAAAGGTAGTCTTCACACAGTTCTTTTCAATGAGGTTAGCAGCTATCTTCTTGAGCAGATAAAAGCGACATTGCTCAAAAAGCTTTCTCCTGCATCCACTAAGCATTGTATCGTGATAGTACGGCAGGTATACAACAGGGCCATTGAGGGGGCGATTGGAATTAATGATAAGCCCTTTTTGTGGTATGGCGTTAGTCCTATAGTAGGCGTTAAGCTTAGGAATTTGGTCGGTGATAATTCTAAGCAACGAACTTTAGATACTTTTGATTCTAGCGAAGGTGAGAATGGCAGGGATGAAAAGAAGTTAATGCTCTCCCTTGAAGAAAGATCCTTTGTTACTTACGGCCTTGCAATGACGAGCCTTTATGCAGGGCTTAGATTCGCAGAAGCGGCACATTTGAAATGGCTGCATATAGATCTAAAAAGTGGTCATATTAATTGTCTTGAAGGTAAAGGTGGTTTGGATCGAAAGATACTAATTCCAATCCATAAAAAGCTTCGGAGTGTTCTAGAGATTCAGTTTGAAAAGCAGAACCCAAAACAGATTGATTTGGTCTGGCCCGGTCAAAGCAATATCCCCTTCAAAAGCGTGAGCTCTACTTTTCCTAGAGTTGTGAAGGAATTGAAGCTGAATGAGGGAGTCACAGACCGTAGAATGAAACTCGATTTCCATTCGTTACGGCATACTTTCGCAACGAGGCTAGGTAATGCAGGTGCGCCTATAACGATCTTGAGGGACTTGTTAGGGCATAGGGACTTAACAATGGTCTCGCGGTATGCGAAATCAAGTCAGAGCGTGGCTGAGGAGGCTATTGCTCGGTTGGAGTGAATAAGTCTAACTCGTTATTGTCTACGATCTAAAAGTGTAAACTTTTATCTGTTTATCCTCATCTATCAGTTTTTGTGAAGATATGAACCCTCGCAACTCGAGCGCATCTATGAGGTTTTTATGCAATGGAATGTTTTCAAATGATTTATGATTACGAGGTAAGAGCATCCCGCTATATATTTTGCTGATCTGATCAAGGATGTTTGAAACTAGGTCTTTATTACATGTAGGAATGCATTTAGTAAGGAGTCTGATTTGGTCTTCCTCTCCACCGCAGCTAATAATCACTTTTGTCAGTATTTCGTCTTCAAATTTTGAAGAATCAAGTTCTTCTTTAAGGATTAGGCCAGAAATTAGCGGGGCGAAGTTTGGGCTGTCTTCAAGGTCATTTATAGTAACACCGTAGCAAATACTGATCTTCGCGCTTTCATCAATATCGCTTTGCAGTAGTCGTTCTTTTACATCCCCTTTGATAGGATAATCGGATGTATTTTCAATGTAGAAGGCAATGTTGTATTGAATTAAGGCAACAACGAGGTCTATACTTTTCCTGTCTTTGGCCGCTTGAAATGATTCTGGTGACAAAATTATTATATCTGTTCTGGCTAGGCATAAACATTTTTCATTCGAAATAGAGTCAGGGTATGCTTTGAGTGTTATAGGGCTTGCTTTCACTAATGCACAATAGTTAGTATCTGCTATTTCATCATTATTTAGAATAACCTTAAAAAGATTCCAGCCCTCATCAGTACGGAGTTCGTCGAGGTGGTCTTCGTCTGCTCCGAGTTTTTTACAGTTATAAGTGCTTTTAAATACACTGGTAAGTAAGCTCTCTTCGTACTCTTCGGAAGATAGGTAATCTATCAGATCTTTCCATGAAGGGGTAATTTTATCTTTTTCGAGCAGAGTGTTCCACAGTTCGCTGGGAACTCCTTCAAAAGATTCGAAGATATAATCTTGCTTTTCGATTACTTTTTCTTTTTGCTCCATATTTAATTTTTCTGATGTGAGCAATTTGTTGATCACGTCCCCACTTTCTTTTATGTTTTCAGGAAGCGTAAGGAATACTTTGTTAATATATTCAGCTAAATTGTTGTCTATATATTGTGCCAGTTTGGTGGTTTCAGATTCACAGATAGTTGTATAGTTTTTAGCAGAAAGATTACCGTCGTCCGATTTCCATGAGTAGTCACCTATTAAGAAGGATATATTTTCTTCATTGATTTCATATAAATTGTGTTCATAAGCATATTCGATGAGTTGGTTGTTGCTTTTTAGCTCTTTAAGTACCTCGAATTTTACTTCAAGATCATTTAAAACTGAATAGTCTTGATGATCATCTAGTTCATAAGTAAAAAGTCGGTTTCCATATTCACTAATATAGTCCGTAACCACTCCTCCATCATTCATTTCATTTACGATGTGGCTGTTTTCAACATATTTTAAAATTGAGCCAATGATTGTTGGAGTCACTTCTGTATTTGCATTGATAGCTTCTTCTGCAAATTCAGGCCATTTATGGCTTAGGCTTGTAAATAATTCCTCTGAGCTTTCGCCCTGTTCTAGGTACGTGGTAAAAAAGTTTCCACATTGTTCATAATTACCAATGATATATTGTACTACGTTATCGCGTTTGGCGTGATTATATTTGAATAAATAATTTACTAAATGGATGTTCAAGACATATTCTGTGTTAAAATCACTCTCTCGCATATCGTTAATGACTTCGAGAGGATTATCTACTTTTTGTCTGAGTTCAGGAGGGTTGCCGTTTAGTATGTTAAGCAGGAAGTCTCTATCTACGAAGCTTAATCGGCCCTCATGGAAGAGGGATATGAAGTTATGGTAATCTGTATCTAAATGCCCATTTCGTACTAAATATAAAAGAACTTCATATCTTTTGCCGTTATCTTCAGGCGTATCAGACTGGAGATTGAGTATATCCTGTATGCTGGCTTGTTTTGTGAGGTCACTCAAGGACGAGCAATTTAAATTTTCAATTTCAGATTTAATTTTCTGAATTTCCTTCTCTATTACAGCTCTCTTTTTTGAGGAGTTGTTTTCTAGAGCTTCTTTCCTCTCCAAAAAAGTTCTATTTGGGTCAATTTCTTTTTCAAAATCAGCGAAAGTAGGGATGGTTATGCCGTTGCGCCCTTGTTCGCTACATAGTTGTAGTTGGGCACCGTTCTTCGCAATGTTGATTTCAAATGACTTTATTGTAGTTAGATCACTGAATCGTATTACTGTATTAGACTCGCCTCTGATTGCGCCATTATTACCGTTTATCGTAGTAGCCTTCATTAATATCGGTGCGAGATATACTTTGACAAGTTCACTTAAATTTTTAATTTTCTCACTGTTTGAGTCTGTTAATTTATTTCTTAAAAATTCAAGCTCTTTCTTCAATTGTGTTTCTTTAGTGTGGGCAAACTTAAATTTATGTTCACAAATTTTGAAGAAAAATCCTTCTCTGTGATGTAGCTTGTCAAAATCTGTTGGATATAGATTTTTATAAAACATCATTGCCAAAAGTTTAGTTTTATCCAAATCTGCATTTATTTTTTTGTGGTAAATTAAAAACTCATTAACAACATTGTGGATGAGTCTGAGATCATTACAATAAAGAGAAATATCTTTAAGGAATTGATGATCTATTTTTGTCGCGGTATTTCTCAATATTTCTTGTATCTTATCAAAAGAATTTGAAGCATTCACAACAGGGACTACGGGCAAAATAAAGTCAAAAAATTTAGTTCTATCAGTAGTAGAAAAAAGGTCGTCTTTAACGGCATATAGGAATGTTATTTTCCCATTATCGTTATTGTTTTCATTTACTAGCGTGTTTATTTCTCTGAGTTTTACAAAAATATCTGTTGATTCAAACCTATCTAAATCTTCAAAGACAACAAGGTTGTAATTCGTTGCTTTAAAGAAATAGATTATTTCATCAAGGTATTTATTGAAAAGGGAATCTTCACTTTTACTACAAGTTTCTATCTCAGCACTTGCTATAGAAATCCGCGTCAAATTTATTTTAAAAAATGCAAGATAGGCATAATGGAAAAAGGCGACGCCCCCAATAAAAGTGACGAGCCCAGCAAAAAAATAAAGAAGGTACATTGGAAGCTGCAAAGTAGAAGTGACACCCCTATGCACATACATTATATAGATGAGTACTATCCAAAGAGCAAAGATAGTTGATTTTGTCTTCGCTCCTTTGGGGGTAATGATCTTTTTAAAGCGAGAGTAGGGGAGATTGTCCGCATCAGCTCCGTAGATCATTTGCTGTAGAATACTTTTTTCAATTAAATGGCTTTGACCCTTGTCATAACCATTCTCTTTCGCTTTTTCATCTTTAAACGAAGCAAGCGAAATGTTTAAAATTTTATAACGCTTGCCGCACTTCTTCTCAAAAGTTTTAATTACGCTGCTTTTACCTGAGCTGTATGGCCCTGTTAAAGCAATGTTTTTAATATCGCTTTCGTTTAAAGCAAAAGTTAAAGCTTTTGAGTATGTGCGGTTGGGATCTGCATCGTCGATAGGTGCTAGTGATACATATTTAGGAGTTTTTTCATCTGTCATATATTTTATCCTGCAATTTTTGATAATCTATGTGCTTATAATGCAGAACTGAATATATTATATTGAAACTAAAATCTATAAATTATACGCGACATCACTTGTTCTGCTACTGCATGCAACTATTCTAAAACTTAGCTAAAAGATGATGCTTGGGAATGTTTTTAGGGGCTGGCTTATGCTGATATTTATCGAGAGATCATTCTCCTTCATCCCTCACTTGCAACCCTTCAAGCTCCTTCTCAAGCTGCTCTATACTCGGCAGAGTGGATTCTAACTCTTTAGGCAAAGACTTCGCTAGTTCGTATTCGGAAACGCCCATGGGAGTATTTGATGTGGCAGCACTCTGGACAAATGAGAGGAAGGCATGTTTATTTGAATTCTTCTACTCTAACAGAAAGACAATAAAAGGAATGAGCGTGAATAAGTCTGTATTGCAAAGCAATCGGCCAGCCTGGGCAGCTACAACCGAATTTAATGATTCCTCTATTCGTGGATCATATAATCCAATGCATTTTGTCTTAAGGCTTAGAGAGGATGTTCAGCAAAAATTATCCACGATTGAATCAGGTATATATACCAATGACATTGATGATGAATTCATCACTTCTTTTTCAGTGTATCTTCATGAAACAATTCACTGGTGGCAACATATTGGGTCAACAATAGGGTTGCTTCTCAGTCTTGCATACCCAGCACAATCACATATCAACAATTTGTACTTAAAAGATATCATTAACGAAATGGGGCCATTTAAATCAATAAGGACTTATAGCTTAAATCAAGCTTCCAGCACACAAACAAAAAATGAACAGAATCTTAACCGCATACTAAACAACTATTTCGACATACAGTTTTCTAAAAGTCTCATGTTCTTCCCTCTCGAAGTTTCGGACATTACCAAAGATAAATTTTTCGAAAGTATGGGGCACTCATATCAAATATTATGGAGTTCAGTTCTTTGGTTACTATCCTCATCGTTTGATCAAACAAACGATTTTTTACCCGACCCGCGTAATTGGGAGAAATCATTTCGAAGACTCAACGATCAGAGAGTTGAAGGGTTTTACTGGGGATCTCCAATAAGACTAGCGCCAATGAGTGTGAGAGAAATTTTTGAAGGGCAAGCTCGTTTTTCGCAAATTCAGTATTTATATTACGCGTCAAACAAAAGCATAACATGGGAATACTGTGAAACAAATGGTCTACTTTCTGACATTTACGTTGATGCGTTTAAATATTTTTTAGAAGCTTCTGAATCAGAATGGCCGGCTGACATTGGAGATCCTTTGATTGGACTTTTTTTACTTATATGTGACATAGCGATCAATCTCGGCGATGGGTTTCCTTATGATCTTATACATCATGAATCTTTTATACTTTCGAACGATCCTGGAATAAGATTCTTAATACTTGCCAAGCATGTAGCAAAAGAAAAATCATTAACTAGTGCTATAAAAAAATTTAGCAAAGATGAATATATAACTGTAAGCAAAGAATTATGTTCGGCATTAGTGTGTCCAACTCCAGTGGAATGCGCTCTAATAGTTAAAAACTGGGCTGAAAATCAAACGTCAATTCAAGACTTATTAGTAGAAGAATCAACTTTTAAATTTAAAAATGAGAACCAGCCTATACGCGTATTCTTTTCGCAGTTCATCAAATTTCAAACAGATAAATGCAAATGCCCAGAGATATTCTGCTGGCCCGGTGCTCATTTTGCTGGGGAGCGATGTTCTGAAGAAACAGAGGAAATATTTTATAAATACCAGGCACTATTTGTAGCTGAAAACAATGGCAAAATAGTTCCCCGTTATTTTGACGGTAAAGAGAATAAGCATGTAGATGAAGCATTTAATTCATTCTATGCTTGGAATATCTTGTACGACTTAAGCAATCAGTGGGTCGTTGAGGACGGCCCGTTTAGCTATGATTATAGTTGGCTAACCGACGAGTATGATCAAGAAAGAATAAAAAAATGGGCAGGTTCTTTATTTACAAATATCTACGGGCATTCTCCAGAATCATTCATATTTTATAATCAACCCTCTAAATAGATTAAAAGGATACAGGTCGTAATATATGAAATGGAATAGTCTGAGCTATCGCCTTTTTCTACGCTGGAGAAATACGGAACTATTCTTTGCTGGAAATGACGAAGAGGTATTCATGTTTGATTCCTGAAGTATTGAAGGCTACAATTAGAACTTTCGCTAAAACACTTAATGAATAAATACATATACCCTGACAAAAGTTGAGGTATATGTATTTATTCTATTTCTTCTTTTCTGGTTTAGGAGTGGGGACTTGTGGACGAGGAGGCGTTTTTTTTACAGGTGGATTACCCCGATCTTCCAAAAGAACTTCTTTTCTACTTGTGCTGTCTGAGTGTTTGTTCATAGCAATTTCTTCCTATTTTTCGTTGGTTAGTCAATTAAGTTCTGAAAATAATCTGTAGCCTCAGTTTCTGCATTTTTTAATAAGCGATTATTTACAGGATGAGGATTTCCAATACAGGCATTTAACATTTCGTTTTTTCTTCTTCTCAATTCTTTTGTTTTTTTTGAAATTTCCTTCAGAGTCAGATCTCCAGCCTGAATGTCACTCCATCCATCTTCAAAATCCATAGAGATTGTATCATAAATACCTGCAAGGCGATTGCAGCAGTCAGCCCTTTCATTGTAAGGGAATGTTAACTTTATAACACTCAATAAATAAGCAAAGGCGACTATTCCTGACAAAAAGTTCGAATAATCTTTCCATATCAACCAGCTACCAACACCACCGCAAGTAACGGTTAAAACAAACAGATCCACCCACCACATTTTTCTTTTACAGAGTAATGAGTACTTTGCGTGATAACAAGCGTGAGCTTTAACTGCATACATTTCACGCCAGTAACCATCTAAGATTTTGTCTGAATCTTCTAAAGATGACATTAATAACTACCCTTTAGCCTAGAATTGATAACAAAGACTTTTAACCAGTAAAAATATCAAACACAAATTATCAACACCATAACGAATATATAATGTTGTTGAGATACGATAAGTTCAATTAATGAAGAAGCTTCCCTTAGCTTTAATAGAGTTCTACAGCTCTTTTATATAGCATTAGCCAAGATTATGTTTGAATAAGGTTGTGATATTAGTCGCTTGAGTCGACTTAAGGCAAGGTGATCACTTTAATCTTCAAAAACAACTAGAGCTCTGGCAACAACATCACACATTAGCTGCTCCCCCTTGCTAACGCCTTCAATGCACGCTTCCAGCCAGCCGTCTTGCAGCTTCTCTATATCTACGTCATATCCGGCCTTGCTTGCCAACAAAGATAGGAATTCACGAATGGCTCGGCCATTTCCTTCACGAAACGGATGCGCAACGTTCAATTCAACCACATAATGAGCAACCTGTTCAACGAAATCACTGGGAGAAAGATCTTGTAAGTAATCATCACCTGCCAATTCGGTGAGAAGTGTAGATATGCAAGATTCTAAACAGCGGGGATTTGCAAATAAGGTTGCTCCTTTACTTATTGAAACATTTCGCTCTTGCCCTGCCCAGTCGTAAACATCTTGGAATAGATGGAGGTGAATAGCCTTGAGATGTTGGTAATTAAATTCTCCGCTAGGAGAATCTTCCATCATTCGGTTGGCAACAGAAAGGCGCTCGAATTGATCAAGCGCCTCTTGGTTTGTTAGTCCGGCCTTATTTCTGAGGACGGATGAATCTTTGTAAGTATATATGTCTCTATGAGCATATCGTGTAGGCATAGTCGGGGAACCGTTCTTTCAAAATATTTGTTCGTTCTTTAAAAGAGCACTCTTTCTGGATACATTCTTCAAAGACACTGATTTCTTCAACGGTCAGATGCAAGCCTTCAATAGCAAGGGATGCTTTGACGTGCATAAAGCGGCGTTGCAAAACTTCAGATTTCTTCTTGGGCCTCTTTGCTGTTGCAAAAGTATATTTTGATGTCTTGATCATAGAATAAGATTAATACCTGCGAGGATAAAAAGCAATACCACGGCGGAGCAATCAAGAGGAATAGCGCAGAATCAAGTTTTCATGAGCTTTTGCAAAAGTGGAAAAGGACCGACTAATACACTAACCATAATGGGTTCTTTATTAGAAACATAAACTTTTATGACTTTCGTTTTGTTGTGTACGGATTCCACGTTCTTCTTGGACTGTTTTTATTCTTGCATTGAGCCGCAGGCGAATAAGCTCTTCTCCCATAGGGAGCAGGGCGTAAGGTTGTCCACTTTGAAAAAGTGGGCCCACCTTACCTGTCCTGCCTCCAACGCTTAGGTTATTATACAGGATTAAAGGTGATTTTTTGATATTTAGTGATGCTCCCTGTTAAATATCAAAAAATCCTCTTAAATCATCTATAATCTCGTTTAGTATCTGAAAGTATCACATAGTGTCCTAATATTTCACAAGCTAACAGTCTAATACTTTTGACTTTAAAAGAGTTAATCTGTTAGTTTTAGTGATCTTATTACGGCGAGTCAGTCAGGGTACAAAAGGAGGATAGAGTGCGGAAAAAATATGATGCAAGGGTTGAAGTGATAGCTTCGTTGTCAGTGATCAGAGATCTGACAGAGAAGGGATACTCGAAGAAGGCCATTTATAAAAAGTTAAAAAATGATGAATTGCTGACGATAAGCTACGTTCATTTTTGTCGCTTTGATTTGGATGGTAATCTTTCCAGACAGCAGAAGAAGTCTACTTTTAGATTTCAAAACAATGAGGGTAAAAAGCTGGAACTTAAATCTGCTAATCCGATAATATCTGCCCTCGTATGATCTAGGCACACGGATTAAAAATTGTAAGAAACAGCGAGTCTTTAAGGTGCGGCAATTAAGAATACTATGCTGAAAATATTAGCTAATAGATTTAAGCTGGGTATAGGTCTTCGGGAAAGTGTAATTCCTGTAATGGACTCAGTTTTATCTTCTTAAGACATTGGAATAAGACAGGTTAATTGAAATTTAAATTGTAATAAAAATGAAATAATATGTAATGGGGAATGTAATTGCCAGTATTTTCGGTGGGTTGTGCTTTTAAGAAATGTAATCTCAAAGTGTAATATCTGTTACATAAAATCACACTTTTTATTACACGCAGAGTTTTGTTTTAGTACAACTATTTTAGATTGTTGTAGGTATATTTACAAATAATTACACTTATTACAGTTTTCCGAATCCCTCTGGTGATGATTTTTTTGTTCAAAAGCTATTAGACCTTAAAAACCCAGCAGCGAACTGTTTTGTTTGTTATTTTGCTAGTCATGGCCTTAGATTTATGAAGCAATTTATGTTTTTTTGAGTGCGGGAGAAGCTTTTTTAATACTTTGAGATCAGGCATTTCCTGCCCGTTATCTCTACACTGTTGCACGAAATGATTAAGATTGATTGCGTAATAGGCAGGATTGCCACTGTGATTCAAGGCTTCTCCTTCTGTGCTCCTTGTTTCTGAGTTTAGGTATCTGAAAGTCTCCCAAAACTGTTCCACTAAAGGATGGTCTGCTAAAAGCCGCTTCTCTCGTAAGGTTGCTCTTTGTAAGATATATAGTTTGAAATCCTCTATTGTTTCTGTGCTTATGGCTGGGAAGATTATTTGCAAAGCATATCCGCAAGCAGCGACTTGTGCATGATTTTTGGCTATTCTCTCATTTTTTAGTGATGCAGAAAAAGCGGTTTCTATCTTTTTGAAACTCTCAAAATACGTTTTTAGAATCTTTGCTTCATTTATAAGAGCTGTCTTCAAGAATCCGCTTACTTCCTCGCAGGAAATCTTTTCAAAAAAACGTGCAAGCTCACGCGATCCGGAATCGTAATGAGTTTTATCGGCATGGCAATGTACAATTCGTTGTAAAAGAGCTTCACTGCCGTCTACTTGCGCATTTTGAGATATGATCAGGGATGCTTGGAACAAGGATTCTTCCACGTCATTATTGCGCTTGGGGACGCCTAGCGTTCCTGTTCCTCTACCATTATAGAAAGGCTTGCATTCGTCAAAATTGAATTGCTTTTGCTTGCTGTCTTTACCGCCTGTTTCACGGTCTGACTCAATGATCACAATAGGCATATTGGAAACCTGATTGAATGCCCTGCGGCGGCCTGCTATTGTGGATTTCATCACGTCGAATCCTTCATAGTCTTCTCGGCCTAACAATTTCCAGCAGAATTCGAGCATGGTGGATTTGCCTGCGCCCGGATCTCCTGTAAGCTCAAAAAAAGGAAAGGATTTTTGCTCTTTCCGTATTTGATGTGCGAAGAGTGATCCTGTCCAGAAAGCAAGAAGAGCAAATCCCTGCCAGTGAAAAGTTTTCAAAAACTTATCAAACCAATCAGGGGTGAATTTCCCATCTGTAATTATTTTGATAGATTTCAGGCCGGGACGGACAAGATCTTTTCCCACTCTATAAAAACTGTTTTCGTCTAGCCTGATTTCCTTACCTTTATAAAAAGCTGCTGCCGGATAAATATATGCTTGGGATTCATTGTCATACCCAATATACGGGATAGAGCGGACGGTAGAGAGTTCATTTTGAAGCCAACGGTTTGTGAGAATTCGCATGTCGGCAGGAGTTCCGCTGAAAGTCCCTCCAGCAGTTCTGTTTAGCAAGGCTTTGTGGAAAGCATCCGCTGTTGCGATATTCGAACCTTCAAGGCGTACAATTTCAGGTTTTTTGCTGGTGGATTGTATTTTGAAAACATACCATTGCTCACCTAGCAATTCATCCACTTCGCGATAAAGACATTGAGGGTCACGATTGCATATTTCCATTACAGTGCAGTGACTGATAAATACGGGAAAGCTATCTTTGTCCTCAAGCGGAGTGCCGGCTAAATCTTCAGTCAATTGTGCAATATCAACGCAGACGCTAAAGAGTCTGTTTTTGAAAGTAATGACAAAACGTTTCGCCGAATTTCTACAATACTTATGGTAGGTATACTCTTCTACCGTTTTAGCCATGAGTAGCTTGCCACGGTGCTTGCAGTCCTCCATAAATCTTTTATTAATTTTGTTTGCTCTAAGCAAATCATCCCAATCCTGACCTTTGGGCCACCTTACCTGTCCTGCTTTCCGGATCTGTATGATTATATGCGATTTGCCGATGTTTTACAATTTATTCAATAATTCCTACTGTTTTTTGCGCGTTCTCATTAGGTTTGCTAATTTTTGAATGCTCTTGTCACTTCTTGCATAATCTGCTTGAATATCGTTAATTAGAATTTTAACAAAGAATGTACCAGCTTAATTATCGGTTGGCATGTTGTGATAGCAGGGTGCAATTATAAACTCCGTGCCGTAATTGGTCCTGCGCAGGTTTTACGTGCTGCAATGACGCAGTGCTATTGGTGTAATGTGCGGAGAGAGTGAGGCTCTTCAAAAGCAAAGGGTGCTTTTTAGAAAATGAAAATATTCAGCATTTCTTGACACATTAAAATGATCAGTTGGAGGTAGTTTCATGAATAATGAAACATCTGACATTCAAAAAGATCGCGAATTGTACGAAGAAGTATGCAACACATCAATTCAGGAGATTATGGAACGTCCCTTGGATTGATTCAACATGATCCTAGTGCATAGTCTGCTTGGTGCAGCATCGCAGATGACCAGTGTTACGCAGTTACATCTGAAAGAAGCTTTAAAATCATGTAGTTATGTCCTATCAATAGATTGTAAGTATATTGAAATTTGGTATTTGAAGGGCTGTCTCTACTCCACGATGGAGGAAGGGAAAAGACAAACATACTTCACCTTAATTCGACGGAACTATAGCTTAAGAACAAGGTAAGCGTATGAGAACCTAGTATAGATAGGATGGCATTATGAAGACAGGGAAAGGTATCATGACAACCAATGTAAAGCATCACAAAAAGACCATACTGTTCGTGACTATTGCTCTTCTGTATTATTTAACAATAGGAACCATAGTAGCACATTCACAAAACTTGTTTTCGGCTATAGAATACAACGATATTAAAGAGGTAAAGAGATTAATTAGAAATGGGGCAGATGTTAACGGGAAAAATAAAATCGGGTATACTCCGTATATTTATGCTCTCAAAATGGATGTTTTGGGAAAGGGGTCTACAGATATTGTTCTACTTCTACTTAATAGTGGAGCAGATCCATATCTTTTACCTGTAAGCAGGCATTCACATGATTTGCACTTTGCCGCAGATTCTAGGAATTTAGAGGTGGTAGAGAGTTTAATTAAAAGTGGAGCAGATGTTAATGCAAAGGACGTATTTGGGCACACTCCTTTGTCTTATGCTGTTACAAGTGGACCATTGAACGAAGAAAAGGGAGATTATTCTATTGTAAAGTTGCTACTGGATAGCGGCGCTGATGTTAACACAAAATATGGTGGTGAGTACGAGAGCACAGCCTTTAGTGATGCTGCCAGCGCAGATTCTAACTATAAGATTGTAAAATTGTTATTAGAAAATGGAGCGGATGTTAACGCGAATAGCTTCATGGGATCCCCACTGCATCGAGTTATGAAGTTAAGAAATAGTAACTTTTTTACAACTGCGCTATTGGTCTATTACGGAGCAGATGTTAACGCAGAGGACAAGTATGGACGTTTACCTTATTCTTCTCCCCCTCATAAGAGCATAAACTACAGAGCACTTGAACAGCTATTATTGCTGGTTTGTGGGACAAATATTTTCCATGAAAACAAAAATGGAACTTCTATTATTACTAAATGGGATCTACTAGAAGTATTAATATTTTTGCTTTTCACATTGACACTTCTAACCGTGTTTGTCTTTGCACCAATATATTTTAGTCGGAAAAGGTGGCAGCAAAAAAGAATAGCCAGAGAGACCCTTGAAGCGGTTATTCCAAGGGCTGTTACCTCACTCGAAAACACTCTCCAAAGCAATCCTAATGGAAACGTATTAAAGAATAGAATCGCATCCTTTTATTTTGATATTATTTACTCTGATTGGATGGTTGATGATAATAACTCACCTTTTGCTACATCATATCAGCAAGTATTTCAGGGGTATGAGGTTCTTCGTAGAATTAGAAAGTTAGAAGTCACCGATTCTGAAGTGCAAAACAAAATCACCTCAACAAGCGCGCATATTGCTAGCATGAAGGCTAGAAGGTTTACTGGCTCACCTGCTCCTGCGGCAGTATGGATACTGGTAGGGCTAGTGACCATAATAATAGGTTTTAATGGGAAGTCAGACTCTGCTGAATTGGTGGCAACTGGCCTTGCTCTTTGGGGAGGAGCCATATTTTATTTAATCGCCGCGAGCACTCCTTTATATAAAATAAATGCTGTAGGCCTCAAGGAATCGAGAATGGATTCTTTTCTTTCAAATTTTAGAGAGACGTCAAGTGATCCTATTGGGGGAGCGAGGCCCCACGAAGCGAACTTAATTAGGCTCATGGGATTTTTAATGATGTACGCTTTTATTGGAGCATTACTTCCAGTCATAGGAATTTATAATTTTTATAAAAATTATGTCAGGATTTAAATTTGGTAAGAAAGTGGTAAGAACTAGCAAATCACAAAAAAGAAAAAGGACTTAGATTTTCATCTAAGTCCTTGTTTTTCTAATGGTGCGCCTGAGAGGATTCGAACCTCTGACTTACGGATTCGTAGTCCGGCACTCTATCCAGCTGAGCTACAGGCGCGCTTCGAAAAGAAGTACTATTGAGAAAGCTCTATTTCGTCAAGCGTTATTTTAAATAAAGTTGTTTTTTTTTGATTATTTCAACGCGTTAGTACTGATATACTTTCTAAGTATCTGTTATATAAGGTTAAGTTTTAAATTGGTGTTTTTGTTGTAAATAGCAAGTGGGAACAACATTATGCTCAAGATTATTAATATTAATAATCTTTCGTGAAAGATATTGTCGTTTGTGAGCAATATTTTCTAAGAATGACCATAATAGAGTGTCCTAAGATGAATTTAGAGCCGACGTCCATGCTCTTATGGGTGCCGGTTTTCAATTGTGGGCGGACAAAAAGAGGAAAAGTAGAAAGGATATATCCATGCATATGAAAAAACTGTTAGGCACGGAAAGTAATCGCGACCCATAAGTAAGGCTCATCTGAGTAGAGGTAAGTGGTTAATCTCTAATGAGCTGCTACGCTTCTGATGATGAATAGGCATGCTTCTTCAAATAATTCCGGTATTTCGTACGGAGTTAGAAATTCGGTCCGAACTGCCCCAACAATGTTGCCATAAATTAAGAATGAAGTTTGCGGCATAGGGAGCTCTCTAATAGAGCCGTCTTTCATTCCTTTTTTTAGGTATATCTCAATTTGATTGATAAGACGCAGGAATTTGGAAGCGATTTCGTTTCTATCAAGCTGAGGGTTCTCGTCACTGAATGGTGAGCATCTTAACAAGGTGGGAAAGGTTGTTCTGTTGGCGGCGGTAAACTCGAGATAGGAATCAATGAAAATCCGTAAAGCTTCAAGTCCTGTGTCTGCCTCTTTGGCCTTTTCTTTAAGAGAAGTGAGCATTTGATCAATTAATGCTCCTCCGGCTTCAAGGAACAAACTGTCTTTGTTGCCGAAATAGTGGGAAACCAGTCCTGCAGCTACTCCCGCATGGTCCGCAATCATTTTCAGGGTAGTGCCGGTAAAGCCGTGTTCTCCAAATTGTTCTTGAGCTGAAAGAAGTATTCTTTGTTTTTTAGTCATTAGGCCGAAGCTCCGAAAAAAGTAGTGTTAATAGCGTTATTAAAAATTAGTTCTCTAATGAGTATGAAATTAGAATGTTGTCAATACGTTTCCAATATTGATTGACCAGCCAAATAATGAGTGGTAACCATTATTCCAAGTATCTTAAAAAAGGTTTTTTAGCCACTTCAAGTTTAAAAAACAATTCGTGAAATTTTGAGATTCTTTTTTATTTAATTCTCTCCGAAAATCGTATGAAAAGACTCATGGGTGGGTTGATTTTGGGTCGATTTTTGGGCGTTTGGGAGGATGCATGTCAGGTAGAATACTTAGCGTGTTCATTGTGTCCAATCTGCCCTTTTCTCGGTTAGAACAGCAGGGAACTAAACAGTGTAGCGTGTTGCTTTACTCTGTTTTATGATGTTTTTCTGTCTGTTTCCTTCTCTTCAATTCTGCCTTTTTTGAACTTCTTTTCTACATATATTAGTAAATCCAGTGTCTTATCTGTGGGCTTGTCAAGAAGTCCTTTGTTGTATCTGGAATGCTTTGTTGACTTTTCTGCTACCTTTTGTGCTGGTAGAATTAACTCGGTTTCCTGCGTCGTAAGATAAGGGTATCCACAATTTAAGAATTATTCAGGAAGTAGATGATGCGTACTATTAAAGCTGAAACTATTATCGAAGCTGTAGCAAAGATGTGCGTAAGCGCGAATCGCTACTTGCCGCAAGACGTGCGTAAGCGTTTTGAAGAATGCGCTGCCGCAGAAGATTCTGCAGCGGCAAAAGAAGTATTCAGGCAGATTAAAGAAAATTGGGAGTTGGCTGAAAAGTCAGGCCTTCCTCTTTGTCAAGATACGGGACTCGCAGTATACATAGTTGAGGTTGGTGAAGATGTCAGCGTTGACGGCATGACTCTTAGAGAAGCCATTAATGAAGGTACTCGCAAAGGCTATGACGAAGGGTTTCTTAGAAAGTCTTCCTGTGATCCTCTCACTCGCAAGAATACAGGGGACAACACTCCTGCTATTATCCATTTTGATCTTGTCGCGGGTGATAAACTTAAAATTACATTTATGGCGAAGGGCGGTGGCTCTGAAAACATGAGCCGTGTGACCATGTTGACTCCTGCTCAAGGTTGGGCTGGAATCAAGAAGTTTGTCATTGAACGTGTTGCTGAAGCTGGTCCAAATCCATGCCCACCTACAATGGTTGGCATTGGTGTCGGCGGTACTTTTGAATATTCCGCGATTTTGGCTAAAAAATCACTCATGCGTAAAGTTGGCGAGCCAAGTGCTGATCCTGAGATTGCGAAGATGGAAGCCGAACTCATGGAAGATATTAACAAGCTGGGGATCGGTCCTATGGGACTCGGTGGAAAAACCACTGTTTTTGATGTGAAAATCGAAATGCGTCCATGCCACATTGCCAGCTTACCGCTTGCTGTGAACATCCAGTGTCATTCTTCAAGGCATGAGGAGGTGGAGCTATAATGACTACTTATTCACTGACCACTCCGCTTACTGATGAGGATATCGTCCCTCTCAAAGCCGGGGACGTTGTAAAACTTACCGGAACTATCTACACCGCACGTGATGCGGCTCACAAAAGACTTACTGACCTTTTAGATCAAGGTGAAGAACTTCCCTTTGATTTGAAAGGTTCGGTTATATATTATGTCGGTCCAAGTCCGGCCCCTCCGGGCAGACCTATTGGAGCGGCAGGCCCCACCACCAGTTACCGTATGGATGCTTATGCTCCCCGCCTTTATGGCCTCGGGCTGAAAGCCAGCATCGGCAAAGGTAAAAGGAGTGACGAAGTTAAACAGGCTCTTAAGGACAATAAGGCTGTTTATTTCGGAGCAACCGGTGGAGCCGGAGCTTTGCTTTCTATGTGCATTAAAGAAGCAACAGTTATCGCCTTTGACGAACTCGGACCAGAAGCTATCCGCAAATTGGCTGTCGAAGAGTTTCCTTTGCTGGTCATCAATGACTGTCATGGCGGGGAACTTTATGCGGTTCCGAACCTAGAAGCTGCGGGCGTTTAGATGTGATTGGTCAATCAAGTGGAAATTGAGTTCTTTTCGTGGCATACACATAACAGTGACAGGCAGAGATCTGTGGTGTCAGATCGAAAAGAACTGGAATTTAGCATCTTTTAAATGAACTTCGTAAATATTCGGCTGCTCCTGAATTTTGCGTAAGTGACTTGAAAAAATCCTTTCCTTGTTCATTTATGACTTAGGGAAGGTAAAATAGGTGATGAGGTATCGTATATTTATAATTGGTTGTCTAAATTAAGGATTAGGCAGGGTGTTATTAAAGTGCGCTGACAATCCGCTTGCGAAGCGGAGCACGAATGACATTCATTTTATCCTTTTTTTAGATGCCGCAAGCGCAAAGTGAGGGACTATGGGCGCTCAAAATGATGGTGGGAATGGTAGAATAATCGGCTTTTTCCTAGGGCCTATTGTATTTGTATCTATGCTTCTTATGTCGGCTCCGGATGGCATGAACCCAGCTGCATGGAAAGTTGCAGCTGTAACAGCTCTAATGGCGATCTGGTGGATTACGGAAGCAATTCCAATTCCAGCAACATCCTTATTACCAATCGCAATGTTTCCGCTATTAGGCGTAATGAAATCTAAAGCCGCATGTGCGCCTTATTCTAACCACTTAATCTATCTCTTTATGGGTGGCTTCTTTCTTGCTGTCACAATGGAAAGATGGAATTTGCATCGTCGTATTGCTATTCACACCATTAAAGCCGTTGGAACAAGTCCGGGACGTATGATTCTCGGGTTTATGATCGCAACTGGTTTCCTTTCAATGTGGGTGTCCAACACCGCTACAGCAATGATGATGGTTCCCATCGGTCTGGCTGTCATTCAGCAGGCAACCGGGTTCGACTCTAAAACGCTTAGAGCTTGTCCATCCACTGGTCCTGAATCAAACTTTGGTAAATGTCTCATGCTCGGTATCGCTTACGCTGCATCAATGGGCGGAGTTGGTACAATCATCGGTACACCTCCAAACACCGTTATGGCTGGTATGGTCGACAAAATGTACGGCGTACAGATCGGCTTTGGCGAATGGATGATGTACGGTGTTCCTTTAGCTGTGATCATGATCGCAGTTTCATGGTGGATTCTCACTCAGTTCTTATTCCCAACAAAAGGAATGGAACTTGCCGGTGGTGAAGCCATTATTGATGAAGAAGTTAGAAAGCTTGGACCAATGACTAAAGAAGAAAAGTACATAGTAATCGTTGGTTGCTTTGTTGCTACATTCTGGCTTTCTCGTGGATTCCTTAAAAAAGCTCCTTTCATACAAGATATGTGGCCTCAGTTCGGTTTTATTTCCGATGCCACAATTGGTATCCTTGGCGCATTGATCCTTTTTGCGATTCCTACCAACTTCAAGAAAGGCGAGTTCCTTCTTGATTGGAAGACCGCTGTTAAGATTCCTTGGGACGTAATTTTACTCTTCGGTGGTGGTCTTGCAATTGCGAACGGTTTCTCCAAGACTGGCCTCGCAAACTTCATTGCATCCAGATTGACCATGCTTGAAGGTATGACTCTGTTAATGTTCGTTGGACTGGTTGTTGTTATCACAATCTTCCTGACAGAGATTACTTCCAATACTGCTACTGCAACACTTCTCGTACCTATTATGGGTAGTGCCGCTATCGCGATGGGCGTTCATCCTTTCGCGACTATCGTCGGTGCTTGTGTGGCAGCTTCCTTCGCATTCATGCTTCCTGTTGCAACACCGCCGAACGCGGTTGTTTTCGGGAGTGGGTGTATCACGATCAAACAGATGGCCTCGGCCGGTTTCTGGTTAAACGTATTCGGAGCGATATTAATTACTCTTTCCGTTGTTTACTTCCTGCCGATTGTATGGGGCATCGATCTGAGCGTGCTTCCACCATGGGCCGTAATGCCTAATTAGTTGCTTTCATTTATTTCCAGACGGCTCATAATGAGCCGTCTGGAAACTTTTTCATCTGATCTTTCATTTAACTCTCCCTATATCTGCCCACATTTTTCTTTTTCTTGAAATATCTACTCTTATTTAAGCCGTGAAATTTAATATAAATTCTGTTATTTAGAATTAAACTACAAGTACGTTATTCAGGAGAAAATATGTCAAAGAGTTTGTATATAGCCGCAACAGAAGCTAGAAGCGGAAAGTCAGCCATTGTTCTTGGTGTGATGCAGTTGCTACTCACTCATATACGAAAAGTCGCAATTTTCCGTCCAATAATCCACGACAGCTTTCAGGGCAGCAGGGATCATGATATTGATCTCATCTTGCGTCATTTCAAGCTTAATCAAGAATATGAAACCACCTACGCATATACTCAGAGTCAAGCCACCCGTTTACTAAATGCGGGTAATCACGCGGTTATGATGGAGAATATTATTGAACAGTTTAGAGCACTTGAAGCGGAATACGATTTTGTTCTCTGTGAAGGTACTGACTATCTTGGCGGTGAGACTGCTTTAGAGTTTGAAATTAATATGGATGTTGTGAGTAACATTGGGTGTCCTATTCTCGCCGTATTAAACGGCATGAATAGCGAAGAAGATGAGATCTGTGATTTATCCCAGCGTACTTTCGAGCTTTTTGAAGAAAAAGGGCTGGATGTTATCGCTGTTATGATCAACAGAGCGAGTAAGAAATTTTCTCCGAATCTTGTAGATAGGATAAAAACCGGATTTAGAGGGGGAAATAAGCCTCTTGTATACATAATTCCTGATGATAAACGGCTTGGTAACCCTACAATAAATGATGTTGTAAAGTGGCTGAACGGTAAGGTTCTATACGGAAGTGACAGACTGGAAACACCTGTAGATAATTACGTTGTAGCAGCCATGCAGATTGAGAACTTTCTCAAATATGTAGGCGAAGGCAGCTTAATAATTACTCCCGGTGATAGGTCCGATATTATATTGGCGAGTTTGTCCTCGCGTCTTTCAGATTCATATCCGAATGTGTCGGGAATATTGCTTACAGGTGGAATTAAACCTGCCATGACCGTTCATCATTTGATCGAAGGGTGGCGTGGTGTTCCGATTCCAATTGTAGTTGCTCCCGAGCATACATATAAAACTGCACAAATTTTAAGAGGCCTTCACGGTACCATCGATCCTGAAAATCAGGTTAAGGTCCTCTCTGCTTTAGGTCTTTTTGAGACCTGCGTTAATTCTCATGAATTACAGGAAAAGCTGGTTTCAACGACCTCTTCAAGAATTACCCCGTTCATGTTTGAGCACACTCTTCTGCATAAAGCTCGTGAGAAGAAACAGCATATTGTTCTTCCTGAAGGGACAAGCGAACGCATCTTAAGAGCAGCTGATATTTTAAGGCGCAGAGATGTAGTTACGCTGACTTTGCTTGGAAATGTAGAGAAAGTGAAGTTGGCTGCTTCAAATATAGATATAAGCTTAACTGGTATAAACGTCGTTGACCCTGTTAAATCTGAGCATTTTGAAAAGTTTGTACAGACCTACTACGAGCTGCGTAAGCACAAAGGCATCATGATCGATGACGCTCGTGACCGCATGAGCGATCCTACATATTTTGGAACAATGATGGTTTGGTTGGGCGTTGCCGGAGGTATGGTTTCTGGTTCGGTAACTACGACTGCGCAAACTATCCGGCCTGCTTTCGAATTTGTTAAAACCAAGCCGGGAGTTTCCATTGTCTCGAGTGTCTTTCTTATGTGTCAGAACGATAAAGTGCTGGCTTACGGAGACTGTGCAGTCAATCCTAACCCGAATGCGGAGGAGCTTGCAGCCATTGCTATCAGTTCAGCCGAGACTGCAAAGATTTTTGGAATTGAGCCGCGTGTGGCGATGCTTTCGTATTCCACTGGTGGTTTAGGTAAAGGTAAAGATGTAGATAAAGTTGTGGAAGCAACCAGGCTGGTCCGCGAAAAAGCACCTCATCTGGCAGTGGAAGGACCGCTTCAATACGATGTAGCGATTGACCCTTATGAGGCTGAAGAGTTTATGCCTGGTAATGCCGTTGCAGGAAAGGCTACTGTCTTAATTTTTCCTGATCTCAATACCGGTAATAATACTTATAAAGCAGTTCAGAGATCTGTTACCGATTCTGTAGCAATAGGGCCTATATTACAGGGTCTTAAAAAGCCTGTGAATGACATAAGCAGAGGCTGTAAAGTTCGAGACATTGTCAACACTGTTGCTATTACTGCTATTCAGGCACAAGCAGAACAGGAGGCAAACCAGAGTTGAATCTTTTTTACCAGAAAATATTAAGAGTTGATTGCTGATTCAATAGTCTTATGTGTGTCTCCCTTGTGAACTGGCTTAGTGGCATGTTTGCCAAATTGTTTGATTGATCGATCAGGGCCAAAAAAATAGTAGATTGCTCGGGATGCGGTTATTTACAGGTAGGCAACCTGTATACTCGTATGCTAAGGTGCGCATTGCACGCCTTCCCAACCAAAAGACACGGAGAATGAATAATGGCTAAAAAAATGAAAACTATGGATGGAAACCAAGCAGCATCATACGTAGCATACGCAATGTGTGAGACCGCACCGATCTATCCAATCACTCCATCTTCACCTATGGGCGAATTCGCAGATGAATGGGCGCTTCAGGGTGTAAAAAATATTTTTGACACTACTATGGAAGTTCGTGAGCTACAGTCCGAAGGCGGAGCCGCCGGAGCCCTACACGGAGCTTTGGCTGCTGGTAACCTATCCTGTACTTTCACAGCATCTCAGGGTCTTCTGCTGATGATCCCTAACATGTATAAGATCGCAGGCGAGCTTCTCCCTACTGTCTTCCATGTTTCAGCTCGCGCGATTGCTGGGCATGCTCTCTCTATCTTTGGAGATCATCAGGACGTAATGGCTTGTCGTCAGACAGGTTTTGCAATGCTTGCTTCCAACTCAGTTCAGGAAAGCATGGACCTTGCACTCGTGTCCCACCTGGCAACCATCGATTCGTCAATTCCATTTCTTCATTTCTTTGATGGTTTCAGAACTTCACACGAAATTCAGAAAATCGAAACTATCGATTATGAAGATATGGCTGACGCTCTTAACTGGGATAAAGTTAGAGACTTCCGCGACCGCGCACTAAACCCTGAGCACCCTCATACTAGAGGTACTGCACAGAATCCTGATATTTACTTCCAGGCACTTGAATCTATAAATCCTTACAGAGATGCTGTTCCCGGTTACGTAGAAGACGCAATGAAAAAAGTTGCTGACATCACAGGCCGTGAATACAAGCTGTTTGATTACGTAGGTGATCCTGAAGCTGAAGATGTGATCATTGCAATGGGTTCCGGTTGTGAAGCCATTGAAGAAACAATCACAAAGCTTAATGCAGAGGGTGCAAGCTACGGTCTTGTTAAAGTAAGACTATTCCGTCCATTCTCTATGGAGCATCTCGGACGCGCACTGCCTGCAACAACTCAGCAGATTACTGTTCTCGACCGCACTAAAGAAGGCGGTGCTATCGGTGATCCTTTGTATCTTGATGTTTGTACTGCTCTCAGAGAAATGAACATTGATCTTCCTGTTCACGCAGGACGCTACGGCCTTGGTTCTAAGGAGTTCACTCCTTCCATGGTCAAAGCAATCTACGACAATATGAAGGCTCTTGCTCCTAGACATCACTTCACCGTCGGTATTAATGATGATGTTACCCGCCTTTCACTTGAAGTTGGTCCAAATCTGGATGTAACTCCTGAAGGAACAGTTCAGTGTAAGTTCTGGGGACTCGGTTCTGATGGTACTGTCGGCGCGAATAAGCAGGCGATCAAAATTATCGGTGATAAAACCGACATGTTTGCGCAGGGTTACTTTGCTTACGATTCCAAGAAATCCGGTGGTATTACTGTATCGCATCTGCGTTTTGGTGATCATCAGATTAAATCTACATATCTCGTTGAAATCTCAGATTTCATCGCTTGTCATAATCCAAGCTACGTAAAACTTTACGACCTTCTTGAAGGAATCCGCGATGGTGGAACCTTCCTGCTGAACACCAGCATGGGCCTTGAAGATTTAGAAGCTGAACTTCCAGCTAAGCTTCGCCGCAAAATTGCTGAGAACAACCTTAAGTTCTACACAATTGATGCTGTGAAAATTGCTAGTGAAGTTGGTCTCGGTGGTCGTATTAATATGATCATGCAGACTGCATTCTTTAAACTCGCAAAAGTTATTCCTTTCGAGGACGCTGTTGCATTCCTTAAAGAATCAATCAAGAAAGCATACGGCAAGAAGGGCGACAAGATCGTCAACATGAACAATGCCGCAGTTGATGAAGCAGAAGCTAACCTCAACGAAATTAAATATCCTGCATCATGGGCAACTGCTGAAGATGAAGCTGTAGAAGAAAACTTCGATCCAGAATTCATCACTGACGTTGTTAAGCCTATCCTTGCTCAGAAAGGTGACGAACTGCCTGTCAGCGCATTTTCACCAGATGGCCGCTTCCCAATGGGAACCAGCCGTTTTGAAAAACGCGGTGTAGCAATCTTGGTTCCTGAATGGATCAAAGATAACTGTATTCAGTGTAACCAGTGTTCTTTCGTTTGTCCGCACAGTGCTCTTCGCGCAGTAGTTGCAAACGATGAAGAAATGGCAATTGCACCGGATAGTTTCGAAACTGTTGACGGCAAAGGTAAAGGGTTTGAAGGCCTTAAGTACCGCATGCAGGTCAACTCACTTGACTGTCAGGGTTGTGGTAACTGTGCTGATATTTGTCCTGCTAAGGAAAAAGCTTTGGTCATGAAGCCTATTGCGACTCAGACAGAAGCTCAGGTTCCTAACTATGACTTCTCCGAAATCGTATCCTTCAAGGACGAAATTCTACCTCGCACAACTGTTAAGGGCAGCCAGCTCCAGCAGTCACTCATGGAATTCTCCGGAGCCTGTGCAGGTTGTGGCGAAACTCCTTATGTAAAAGTACTTACTCAGCTCTTCGGTGAGCGTATGATTATCGCTAACGCAACAGGTTGTTCTTCAATCTGGGGTGCTTCTGCTCCTTCCACTCCATACTGTGAGAATCTGGAAGGACACGGACCTGCTTGGGGCAACTCACTCTTCGAAGATGCTGCTGAATATGGCTTCGGAATGGAAATGGCTATTTCCAACCGTCGCAACCGTTTAGTTGTGCTCATGAATCAGGCCATGGAAGGCGAAGTCAGTGATGAACTGCGCGACGCTATGAAAGGCTGGATTGCAAATAAAGAAGATGCAGCTAAATCTCTCGAATACGGTGATCTGCTCCGCGAACTCTTAGCTATTGAAGCTGAGTTCAGCGACATACTTTGCGAAATCGAAGAGCAGGAAGATATATTCACTAAGAAGTCCATGTGGTGCTTCGGTGGTGATGGCTGGGCATATGACATCGGCTTTGGCGGACTTGATCATGTTCTCGCTTCCGGTAAGGACATCAACGTACTGGTAATGGATACCGAAGTGTACTCCAACACTGGTGGTCAGGCATCTAAAGCGACTCCATTAGGATCTATCGCTAAGTTTGCAGCTGGTGGTAAGATGACCGCCAAGAAAGACCTTGGACGCATGATGATGACCTATGGTTACGTCTACGTTGCATCCGTATCTATGGGCGCAAACAAGAATCAGGTCATGAAAGCATTCCTCGAAGCGGAAGCTTACCCCGGCCCATCTATTGTTATCGCATACGCACCCTGTATTAATCAGGGTATTAAGAAGGGCATGGGTAAAACTCAGCTCGAAGGTAAACTTGCTGTTGAGTCCGGTTACTGGCCTCTTTACAGATTCGACCCGCGTCGCGCTGAAAATGGCGAAAACCCGCTCGTTCTTGAATACAAGAGCCCAGATGGAACTCTTCAGGACTTCCTTTCTGGCGAAAACCGCTACGCAATGCTCGAGCGCATGATGCCTGAGACTTCCAAAACTTTGCGTGCTGGAATCGAAAAAGATTGTAAGCAGAGATACAAACTTCTCAAGCAGCTCTCTGAAATGGACTACTCAATAGAAGACTAGTCAAAAGAAAACAGGCTGGTAGTTTCTAACTGCCTACTTGTATGTAAAGAATTAAAAAGACCCCGAATTCGTTAAGTCGAATTCGGGGTTTTTCTAATGACAAATGTGCCACGTTTTAAGGCAGTACTAAACAATTAGAAGTTCAGTTTATGCTGATTGCTGCTCAAGGAGAGCAAGTTCAGATTGAAGTAAAGCTAGTTCAGATTGTTTAGTCTTTAGCTGCTCCGCAGCATCTTCATCTTCACTGACTTTAGCTCTGAGTTCTTCAATTTCTTCTTCTTTTTCTTCAATTTCTTCTTCTTTGTCGCTTATCATGTCAGAGGTTCCTGTAGAACCTTGGGCCGCTTCGCCACCTGTAGCTCCACCAGCGCCTCCCCCTTCCGAAGAGCCTTCCCCTTCACTGTCCGAAGCACCTTCTCCTCCACCTTCTGGAGGCGGTGGCATTCCTCCTACCTGAGTAGGATCAATTCCGTTCTCTATAGCAAACTCATCCATGGTCCCCTTCAACTCTTCTTTTTGTTCGTCACTAAGCTCTGAAGGGTTTTCTGCTCCATATTCTTCAAGCTTTGAGCTGAATAAGGCCATAGCTTCTGCAGAAATGGAAACGGTGTCGCCGGATTGTGTCTTAGAGTTAAGAAGCTCTTCGTCGTCAACTTTTTTTGTTTGAATGGCTTGACTTGTGTCTAAAACACCACTGGTCAAACTGCTATCAAGTGATGAAATTCCAACCATAAAACCTCCCTTTTTTGGATTTTAAAAATTAATAGATAAAATCCTCAAGCAAGTATTTGACCAGACCGTATTAAGATATATTAAGAGTCATTAGGTCAGATAATAGTATTTAATTTTTGTTTTCGATTTTTGCTATCCAGCGAGCAAGTGGATTAGCTGTAATGCCATGCGCAATAAGACTTAGAAATACAGTGCAAACAACAACTAAGGTCAAAAAAGGTCCGTTAGGAATGTTTGAATTTAAAACAATAATGGCAAAGACTATGCTAGCTAGGCCGCGGGGTCCAAACCAGCCAAGGAAAAGACGGCTAGGGACACTTTCACCAGTGCCAATTAGGGATATAAATACCGGTATCATACGGACTACGGTGAGGCTTAGGGCGGAATAAAGTACCACTTCCCATGTGAATAGATGATAGTTTTGCCCTATAACTGCCCCTCCGAATGCGAACCAAGTTAACATAGCCATGGTCTCACCATCGGCCTCGGCGGCTTTCAGCATTTCATGTGTGGATCCTTTGGACTGGAAGCCGAATAGCAACCCTCCAGTGAATGCCGCGATGTAACCACTGCCATGTAAACTCTGAGCTACCGAAAACGTGGCTAAAGCCAAAGCTACAACAGCAACATGTGCCCATGTTTCCGTAACCCACTTTTTGTTCCAGCATAATCGTAGCAACCAGCCCCCTGAAGCCGCTAACCCAAGTCCTACAATTAATCCTATGCCAAGTTCCCGCGCCACGTACTCTAGCGCTAGTCCTGTGCCGCCTTGCTCCGCGCCTAGAGCCAATGCAATAAAAACAAGTAAAATTGGAACGCAGAGCCCATCATTTAAGCCGCTTTCAGCATTTAATCCTTCGCGAATCCGGACTGGCACATCAGTGTTGCTGATCACTGCTTTCCCCAATGCTGCATCCGTTGCCGCAAGCATGGTCCCAAGAATGGCTGCTTCATGCCACGATAAACCGTCGAAAAGTGCAACCGCGAGTATGGACCCTAGAGCAATTGATCCAGGTAAACCGAGCAAGAGCATTCGTGCCGGAATATGAATCTGGCGTCTGATTGTTTTCAGGTCGGCTTTCGAAGCATCTATAAAAAGTATGAGTGCTAATGTCAGGTCGGCAATAACCCTAAATTCGTTGCGGGTTACTTCCGCAGTGAAAACTTTAAGGACCATGGGGCCAAGTATGAGTCCTGCAATAACAAATACCATCGGGCCGGAAACATCGCTTCGCTCAATTCGACCAGCAAAAGAACTATATAAAAATACTAACAGGGTAAGGACTGCGAGTTCTGCATACATGGGCAACCCCAAAACGTTTTGGTATTAAAAAAACAAAAAAGAGTATTCAAATTATGTATATTAAGATGCTAACCTTAATCAACTTAAAGGTCTTTATTCTTTCCCTAGTCCCGTAATAGACGGCGTTTTTATGGATAAGTGATCTTGATAAAAAAGTCGTTTCAGGCAAGAACAAAAGGCAGCATGTTAAGGAGTAAAAGTTTGAACGAAATTTCTACAATCACGACAGATTCAACCCTTGATGAAAAGGTTCAGAATTTAGCTGAGCAAATGGCAGATTTATTGCTCAAATTCGATCCGTCTAAAATTGCAGTGGCATGGACTGGTGGCAAAGATTCCACAGTAGTTTTAGCAGTTTGGTGCGAAGTTTTAAAAGGGCAGGGGATAGATTCTCCTCTTGCTGTGTCAATTGATACTGGCGTAAAATTCCCGGAAGTGATGTTATTCAGGGATGAACTTGCACAAAAGTGGAATATCAATTTAAAAGTGCTTAGGCCTGAAGTGGATATAAACTCTTATCCAGTGGCAATGGATGCTGTGACGTGTTGCCGCGATTTGAAAATAAAGCCCCTTCAAAAGGCTATAACCGAGCACAATATACAAGTATTAATAACTGGAATACGCCGCGATGAGCATCCCAGCAGGACAAAAAGGGAAGCCATAGAGCACCGCGATAATCCAGATCATACTATTTCTAATCCCATATTAGAGTGGACCGAAATGGATATATGGTCGTTTATTACTATGCACAGTATTCCGCATTGTGAGCTTTACGATCAAGGGTATAGATCTTTAGGCTGCAAACCTTGCACCGTATTAGGTGAAGGGCAGAGCGAGCGCCAAGGCAGAAATAAAGAAAAAGAAAAGAATTTGGAACTACTAACCTCATTAGGATATTTTTAATGAAAATTAATTTTTGTGACGAAACATACGAGATTCATAGTTCTTGGGATTCTTTTTTTACCACTGAAAAAATCATACACCTTAGATATCTTGAGCACGCGATTGGAACGAACTTCACTCCTTCTGCTGAACGGGTTTTACGCTTCAGCCAAATGAATCTTGATAAAGTTCGAGTTGTGATTCTTGGGCAGGACCCGTATCCACAGCGCGGAGTCGCAACCGGTAGGTCTTTTGAAGTGGGAGATATTAAAAGTTGGGCGGAGCTCAAGCGGAATGCTTCTCTCGTAAATATGCTTAAACTACTCCATAAAAATTATACAGGATCAGACGAGATAGCCCCTATCAGCAAAGTTCGTGATGATATCGATGCTGGCCTTTTCCCTATACTCCCCCCGACAGAGCTATTCAGTCATTTCGAAGAGCAGGGCGTATTAATGCTAAATGCAGCGCTCACATGCGAAATAGACAATTCGGGAAGTCACGCCATTGCGTGGAAACATTTTTCTCAAGAATTGCTGACTTTTATTAATCAGAGCAGGCCTGGGGCAAAATGGTTCCTTTGGGGGAAAGATGCGCAGGAATTTTGCTCATTCATTCCAGAATCGCAAAAATTAACAAGCTATCATCCAAGGTTGAATGATCAAAAGGACGGAGCTTTCTTAACAGAGAATCATTTCGCAAAATGCCCAGAAATAAACTGGGTAAAATAGCAAACAACCACATCAACTAGCCCAAAGTAATTCTTCTTATAAAAAAGCTCCCCCAATTAAAAAGTTTTGGGATCCTTAAACCCTTTTCCCAAAAGGGTTTAAGCCGCCGGAGGCACATAACCACCTATATCCCAACAGTTGGCTCCGAGGGATATATGTATTAAGGTGCACAGCGCGTGTTTGATTTAGATGCGACAATTGAATAAATCAGGTGAAAAATGATCAAAAGAAAAAAGACTCGTGAGCTGTTTATTGGCAACGTCGGAATCGGCGGTGACAACCCTATCAGGGTTCAGTCCATGTGTAATACAGATACTCGGAATGTGCTGGCTACGGGCGCACAGATTAATGCACTGGCTGAAGCCGGATGTGAGATTGTGCGTGTTGCTGTGCCGGATGAAGAGGCTGCTGCTGCTCTGGTAGAAATTCGCAAGAACTCTCCTGTTCCGCTTGTAGCTGATATCCATTTTGACTACCGCCTAGCACTATCTGCGATTGATGCGGGCATTGATGCCTTGCGTATTAATCCCGGTAATATTGGCGGAGAAGATAAGGTGGACGCTGTTGTTTCCGCTGCGAAGGACCGCAAGGTTCCTATTCGCATAGGTGTAAATGGTGGATCTCTTGATAAGGCTCTGCTTGCTAAATATGGCGGACCGACTCCTGAAGCTATGGTTGAAAGTGCTCTGGGACACGTAGCACTGCTTGAGAAAAGAAATTTTCATGATGTTAAAATATCGCTCAAGTCCTCGTCCGTTTTGAACACAATTGCTGCCTATAAACTTCTTTCTGAGAAAGTTGATTATCCTCAGCATGTGGGCATTACCGAGGCTGGTACTCTTGTACGCGGCGCGGTTAAGTCTGCGGTAGGACTTGGTATTTTGTTCTGGGAAGGTCTGGGCGACACCATGCGAGTGTCACTCACTCATGATCCTGTTGCTGAGGTTGGAGTTGCGTGGGAAATTTTACGCTCGCTCGGACTACGTGAGAGAGGGCCTGAAATTATTTCCTGTCCGACTTGTGGAAGAACTGAGATTGAACTGATTGAGCTTGCTCAGCAGGTGGAAGATAAATTGCGCGGAGTTCAGGATGTATTCACTGTGGCCGTGATGGGGTGCGTTGTGAATGGTCCGGGTGAGGCTCGTGAAGCTGATATCGGCATTGCCGGTGGTCGCGATCTCGGGATCATTTTCCGCAAAGGTGAAGTTGTTCGCAAAGTTCATGGCGATGAAAATTTGCTGCCCGAATTTATGAAAGAGATAGAATTATTTTTGGAAGAAAAAAAAGGAAAATAAATGCTTTTAAGCCGTTTTTACATACCTACATTGAAAGAAGACCCTTCCGACGCGGAAGTTGTTTCACATAAATTGCTCATGCGTGCTGGAATGATCCGTAAGGTGACCAGCGGAATTTATAACTACCTTCCACTCGGACTCAAATCCTTGAACAAGGTAGCAAATATTGTCCGTGAAGAAATGAACCGTGCATACGCTCTTGAAGTGCTCATGCCCATGGTTCAGCCCGGTGATCTCTGGAGAGAAACTGGCCGTTGGGATTTCTACGGTAAAGAACTTTTAAGAGTTAACGATCGTCATGGCCGTGACTACTGCCTCGGACCGACACACGAAGAAGTTGTTACTGATCTAGTTCGCGGTGAAGTTAAATCTTATAAACAGCTTCCGCTCAACTTGTACCAGATTCAGACCAAATTCCGTGACGAAATTCGTCCCCGTTTCGGTCTGATGCGTGGTCGTGAATTTGTCATGAAAGACGCTTACTCCTTTGATAAGGATGAAGCTGGGGCAGAAGCTTCTTACGGCTTGATGTTCGAAGCATACAAAAAGATATTCTCCCGCATAGGACTTCGTTTCCGTCCAGTTCAAGCTGATTCAGGTGCAATCGGTGGCGACTTTTCACACGAATTCCATGTTCTAGCCGACACTGGCGAAGATACAATTGCTGTCTGTCTCGATGACAAATGTGAATACGCGGCTAACCTCGAAAAAGCCAAAGTTAGCGCACCAAAAACTGAGTGCAAAGACGAATGCGCTGCAATCGAAGAAGTTGCAACACCCGCTAAGCACACAGTTGAAGAAGTCTGTGCTTTCCTAGAAATTTCAGCAGATAAGCTCATTAAAACATTGCTCTTCAATGTTGATGGCGAACCTGTAGCCGCGCTAGTTCGCGGTGACCGTGAAATCAATGATGTTAAGCTCAGAAACTTAATCGGTGGTAACGAAATCGAATTAGCGACTGAAGATCAGGTCAAAGAATGGACCGGCGCTCCAGTAGGATTTGCCGGACCAGTAGGGCTTGGCGTCAAACGCGTTTTCGCTGACCATGAGCTTTGCGGAGCAACCGACTGGGTAGCTGGCGCAAACAAAGCAGATGCACACATCAAGCATGTTTCCTTAAGCCGCGATTGCAAAATCGAACAGTTCGCAGATCTTCGCGTCATCACCGAAAGCGATCCTTGCCCCGACTGTGGTGGCAAAATCGAATTCACCAAAGGAATAGAAGTCGGGCATGTTTTCAAGCTCGGCGAAAAGTACTCCAAAGCAATGGATGCAACATTCCTAGACGAAAACGGCAAAAGCAAACCTATGATCATGGGTTGTTACGGAATCGGAGTTTCCCGCATCATGGCTTCTGCAATTGAGCAGAACAATGATGAAAACGGAGCCATTTTCCCACCAGCCATAGCACCTTTCGAACTTTGCCTGATCTCACTAGGTGGCAAAGACCTAGCAGTAGGTGAAAAAGCTGAAGAGCTTTACGCACAGCTCATGGAAATGGGCATAGACGTAGCTTACGATGAACGTAAAGAAAGACCAGGCGTAAAATTCGCAGATGCAGATCTTATCGGTTATCCAATGCAGCTAGTACTGGGCGGCAAAGGACTCAAAAACGGAATAGTAGAAGCCAAGAATCGCAAAACTGGCGAAAAAATAGAATTACCACTCGAAGGATTCGCAGAAGCCTTCACCACATGGCGCGCCGAAATATGGCAGTCATGGGGTTTAACTTTATAGTATAGGGTTAGTATGCCTCCGGCGGCTCGAACCCTTTTGGGAAAAGGGTTCAAGACTCCCAAAACTTTTTAGTTGGGTTGGGGTCTTTAAGGACGTATAATTCTGGCTTAATAGTTAGAGTTTTTGTGCGTGCTCGCGTCCGTCGGTCCTAGGTTAACTCATTCCCAAAATAAATTCTTACTAAAATAACTTCCCCCCCCGCCAAAAAGTTTTGGAGGGGGGAGTCCAGAGGGGGGACCCTTTTCCCAAAAGGGTCCCCCCTCTGGTCGCCGAAGGCATCCTCCCCAATATGAGAATATTTTCTGTTAGTGATATAACGCGTGCTGTTAAGGACGTTTTGGAAGCTGAATTTCCCTTTATTTGGGTGAAAGGTCAGGTCACTAATCTGGCACGTCCAGCATCTGGTCATATTTATTTTTCGCTGACTGATGGCGATGCTGGTCTTTCTGTTGTTTGGTTTAAAGGCAATCAGCGAGAGGGGGCTGGGGATGGTGCGGAGAAAATCAATCCGCTGACTGGCGAAGTTGAGACGGGAGAGCCTCTTAGGCTTGAAGACGGCATGGAGATTCTTTGTGCTGGTCATATGAATGTTTTTGCGCCTCGTGGGGCTTATCAGCTTATTGCTGAACTTATTCAGGAGCAGGGCGTTGGTGATTTGAAGCTTGCTTTTGAAGCTATGAAACGCAAGCTTGCTGATAAAGGTTATTTCTCGGAAGAGCGTAAGATGGAAATCCCTCGTTCGCCCGCCAAGGTTGCTGTTGTGACGGCTGCGACGGGAGCAGCTGTGATTGATTTTTTGCGTATTGCTGAAGGGCGCGGCACTGGCGCAGAGGTACGAATTTATCCTTCGCTTGTTCAGGGCGATTCAGCCCCTGATCAGATTGCTAAGGCTATTGATGATGTTTGCGATGACGGCTGGGCGGAAGTTCTTGTGCTGATTCGTGGCGGTGGATCTCTTGAAGATTTATGGGCTTTCAATACTGAACGTGTTGCGGACGCTATTTATAGATCGACGGTGCCGGTTGTCTGCGGTGTGGGGCATGAGGTTGATACTTCCATTGCAGATTATGTTGCGGATAAGCGGGTTGCTACGCCTAGTCATGCGGCGCAGGAACTATGGCCTCGGCGTGAAACGCTTATGCAGAGCGTTGATGAGCTTGAGGGTAACTTAGTTCGGAATTATGAAAATTTTCTTGAAGTGAAGATGGCGAAACTTGATACTTTGCGTAAAGGTTTGTCATGGCTGTCTCCTTCGCAGCGGATTGAAAGATTACTAAGTTCTTTTGATGAAGAAAAAGAGCGTCTTGATCGGGCTGTTGATTTGTTTACGGAGCGTAAGTGCTTGGAGCTGGAAGGACTTGTTTATAGGCTTTCTGGCGCACTCGGTGCGAGTCAGTTTGATAGGCTTGATAAAGAGGTTTCGGATCTTTCTGCTCGCCTTGGAAGGGCGGGTAAGGTCTTTATAGATAATAAGGTTTCTGAATTTGACAATATGGCCAATTCCCTGCGAATGCTTGATCCTGAAAAGCCGCTTGAGCGAGGGTATAGTCTTGTTACGCTCGAAAAGACTGGAAAGTTTTTGCGCAGTCCTGATGAAGTTGCTAGCGGTGATGGCTTGATTGTTCGGGTTAAATCCGGTGAAATCAGAGCTACTGTTGTAGATAAATAGTTTTTTTGTATGTATTTTTTTAGAGGATGAACCTGTTAGACTGATGTTTATCCTTCTTAAATGTAATAATTGTGATTGCTTGATCAAGTTTAAAATGGAGAATTTAAGTTGAAAAAATCCATGAGAAGGATAAAAGCTTTAACGTTTACGTTTATTTTTATGCTGCTTTTTGCTTCATCAGCTTTTGCGGCTGTTTCTTTAGCGTTTCCGAAGAAAGTCGGTCTGGGTGAGCCTTTCCTTGTTAGGGTTACATCTGATAAGACTTTAGACTCTGTTTCAGCAAAGTGGCTGGGTACAACGGTATCGCCGGAAATAAGGACTTGGAAGGGTAAAAATATTTCCTTGGTTATGTTTGGGACCGATGTTCTCGCTGATAAAGCTGGAAAGAAGGAGCTTATTATAACCACTGTTGAAGATGGGAAGGAACGTAAGTTTAGTCGAAAGATTAAAGTTTATAATAAAAAGTACAAAACTCAGCGTTTAACATTGCCTGAGAAAATGGTTACGCCTCCGAAGAAGGTATCAGCTCGTATTCAGAATGATCGGGTGGAGGTTTCGGCTGCCAAGAAAACTCAGACCGCTGAAAGAATGTGGTTTGTTCCTTTCAGTCGCCCGACAAAGGGCGCGCAGTCTAGTCCTTACGGGGCCAGACGCATACTGAACGGTAAACCTAAGAATCCGCATAGAGGTTTAGATTTTCGCGGAGCTAAGGGCGCTAAGATTCGCGCAATGGCGGACGGAAAGGTTATACTTGTAGCGAATCACTACTATGCCGGAAACTGTGTTTACATCGATCATGGAAACGGGGTTGTGACTCTGTATTTCCATCTTTCTCAATTCGATGTTAAGGAAGGCGACACGGTTGAGCGCGGACAGTTAATTGGTCGCGTTGGATCAACTGGTAGAGTCACCGGGCCGCATCTGCATATGAGCGTAAGCGTGCAGGGCAGGCTTGTTGATCCCCGTTTTTTACTTGAAAAAAGTACGGATAAATTGCTTGGCCTTTAGGGCATGCAATATGAAAATAATCATATGAAAGATAATAAAACTTTTGAAGAAAGATTGGAGCGGCTGAAAGTAATAGTTGCGGGACTTGAGCGGGGGGACCTTCCGCTTGAAGAGGGTGTAGCTCTCTTTAAGGAAGGACAGGCTCTTGCTAAAAGTTGTGCTAGTCAGCTCCAGAAAGCCGGAAATGAAGTTAAAATAGTCAGTAACGGTTTGATTGAAGACTTTGACGCTAAAGTTGAAAGTGAGGATATGACGGATGACAGTTAAAGAAAAACTCGCGGTTCACGCGGGAGAAATAGAAAAATATCTGGCTGAATGTCTACAGAATCGCGGCATACCTAAAAGGTTGCTGGATGCGATGGATTACAGTCTGCTTGCTGGTGGAAAAAGACTTCGCCCTGTGCTTGTGCTCGTTTGGGGCCAGATGTTGGGAGCGAAGAAAGAGGCTCTTATGCCATTCGCCGCGAGTCTTGAACTTATTCATACTTACTCCTTGATTCATGATGATCTTCCTGCAATGGATGATGATGATTTAAGACGCGGTAAGCCTTCCAATCATAAAATGTTCGGCGAAGCTACAGCTATTCTTGCTGGGGACGGACTGCTTACAGAAGCGTTCGGACTCATGGCAAAAGCTGAGGCTCCGGCTGAAAATATTGTTGAAGCAATCAGCTTGATGGCCTATTCCGCAGGGGCTTGCGGTATGGTCGGTGGTCAGGATGTAGATATGGATTACACTGGTCGCGATGATGTAAGTCTTGATGAACTCAAGATTATGCACTCAATGAAGACTGGTGCTTTAATTCTTTCTGCTTGTAAATCCGGCGCTGTTCTGGCTAAAGGAACAGGAGCTACCGACGACGATGTCAGACGTGCCGAAGAATATGGTCGTTTGATTGGAGTTGCATTTCAGATTGTTGACGACGTACTTGATGTTGTTGGCGATGAAGCATCTCTTGGTAAGCCTGTAGGAAGTGATGAAGAACAGGGTAAATCGACCTACCCCAACTTGATCGGACTTGAAGAAAGCAAAGAACTTGCCCGTAAATATGTGGACGAAGCGGTTGAACTGCTCTCCCCTTATTCCGGTCCGGAAGCTGAGCTCTTGGCCGAACTTGCTCAATATATAGTTGATAGAGTTTATTAATTGATGGTTTCTCAGAGAAGCATAATATTCTTTTTGTGCTAGGTAGTTAACACTGTTAAGTGACTGGGTGGTCATTTAATTTATAGTGCGTTGTCATAACGAAACTGGGTGTTTTATTACTGAGGTTTGAGAAATATAACCCGGTGCGAGGTTCGGGGAATATGAGTAGTAATGATAAATCATGTGGTTGCGGAGATTTTCCGCTCCTTAAAAGCATAAAGAATCCTGTAGAAGTTCAGGCTCTTGACAAAGAAGAGCAGGCCCAACTGGCCGATGAACTCAGACAGTGTATTATAAATACTGTTTCCAAGGGGGGCGGGCATCTTGCTCCTTCGCTTGGCGTAATTGAATTAACCATAGCACTCTTTAAGTGTTTTGATTTTGATAATGATCGTATTGTCTGGGACGTAGGTCATCAGGCATATGCTCACAAAATCCTGACTGGGCGTTATGAGAATTTTCATACACTGCGTCATAAAGACGGCATCAGTGGCTTTCCACGGATGGCGGAAAATAAATATGACCACTTCGGTGTAGGGCATTCCAGTACGTCTATATCGGCTATTCTGGGTATGGCTGTCGCCAATGATATCGAAGGCGGAGATCGTAACTGCGTTGCTGTTATCGGTGATGGTTCTATGACTGCCGGTCAGGCTTTCGAAGGGCTTAATCAGGCCGGTGGCATGAAGCGCAAGATGGTTGTTGTTTTAAATGACAACGAAATGTCCATCTCTGCAAATGTTGGCGCTTTGTCATCTTTCCTTAGTCGGAAGTTGTCACATCCGGTACTGACCAGATTTAAAAAAGATTTTGAAGGGATTCTCAAGCAGATTCCTAAAATTGGTGACGACTTAGCTATGTATGCTAAGCGCGGCGAAGATTCTTTTAAAAGTTTCTTCACACCGGGAATGCTTTTTGAGGCACTTGATTTTACCTATCTCGGGCCTATTGACGGGCACAATACCGAGGCTTTGATCGATGTATTCGAGCAGGTGAAAAAGCTTGATACTCCCGTATTGGTTCATGTTCTGACCAAAAAAGGCAAAGGCTATACACCTGCTGAAGATAATCCTACTTATTTTCATGGCGTAGGAAGCTTTGAGCCTGAGACAGGTATGGCTGCTAAATTTAAAGGCGGCCTTCCTTCATATACGAAAGTTTTCGGTGACACTCTTTGCAAACTTGCTGCAAAAGATGACAAGATTATGGCCATCACAGCGGCAATGC
The DNA here is from genome assembly GCF_000711735.1 of Maridesulfovibrio frigidus DSM 17176. Classification (NCBI taxonomy): domain Bacteria; kingdom Pseudomonadati; phylum Thermodesulfobacteriota; class Desulfovibrionia; order Desulfovibrionales; family Desulfovibrionaceae; genus Maridesulfovibrio; species Maridesulfovibrio frigidus. The sequence continues at coordinate 104,904 of NZ_JONL01000002.1, read as the reverse complement.
CTGAAGGAACCGGGACTGATTGTTTCAGGAAAAATTATCCTGATAGATTTGTTGATGTTGGAATCTGCGAACAGCATGCTGTGACCTTTGCAGCCGGGCTGGCAACTATGGGGTATAAACCTGCGGTTGCGATTTATTCTACGTTCTTCCAGAGAGCATATGACCAGATTGTGCATGACGTATGTCTGCAAAATCTGAATGTAAACTTCTTTCTTGATCGCGGAGGCTTGGTCGGTGCTGATGGTGCAACGCATCATGGCGCATTCGACATGTCTTTCATGCGTCATATACCGAACATTATCTGTATGGCTCCTAAGGATGAAGCTGAACTAGCTCGCATGGTCCGCACTGCTATAGATTTCGATGGTCCGGCAGCGGTTCGTTATCCTAGAGGAGTTGGTATCGGCGCAGAGATGGATGAGTTTCCACCTGTTCTAAACATCGGTGAAGGTGAACTCCTTCGTGATGGTTCTGATGGTGTGATCATCACTGTGGGGTCCAGAGTATGGCCTGCGGTTGAAGCTGTTGAAGATCTTGATACTGAGCATGGAAAGTCGATTGCAGTCTTCAATACTCGCTTTATCAAACCTTTGCCTGAGAAACAGATTCTCGAACTGGCAAAGCGTTTCAAAAATATTGTTATTGTAGAAGAAAATGCTATGGCTGGTGGATTCAGTTCCGCAGTGGTCGAAATGCTAGTCGATAACAACGCTATTGATGGGCATAACATTAAGCGCCTAGGTATTCCTGACGAATTCATCGAACATGGAACGCAGAAAGAGCTTCGCGCTGAAATTGGTATCGATACAAGTGGAATGAAGAGAGCTATGCTTGAGCTTCTTGATAAATAGTTCCTACATTATATAGAATTTAAAAAGCCTGCCGGATTGTTCCGGCAGGCTTTTTTATGTCTTATTATCAAGTGATTATCTGGCTTACACAATCGATCTTAAAATAGTGATTTTACTTGTGTGCCTAACAGGGAATAAATTCAGTCTTAAGTGACGATAGTTTTAAGTATGACGGTTCCGTCTTCCGCAGCAAGTCCTTCGGGCGCATTCTCGCCATAGCTTTTAAGAATCTCACTTGCCTTAACGATTACTCCGCGCTCAAGCAATTTTGGCCCTGAATCCCGTGCGATCAGGTTGAATAATTTGACGGAGACAAAGGCATCTCCTTCGCCTACATCTCCCGAATTTACTGCTCGTATTTCACTTCTGAATCCACTAATGGCAGTGTCGCGCCCCATCGCCATGCCGGCCACTCCCGGTAGCGCTCCTGATAGAGATAAAATATCCCCATCCTTAATTTGCACAATATCAATATCGTCGGCGGGCGAGTTGTTTAAGAAAATAGTTCGGATTTGCTTTTCTACATATTCTGGCGCAAGTCCTAAACCGATCTCAATAAATTCTCTTATGCTCATCCCTGCTGTTCCGTGTATTCTTACTCCACGTTGGAGCAAGGTCGCGTTTCCAAGTGTCCCGGCAGCGATGGTGAATGTTTTCATCTCTTTTTGCATATTTACCTCGGATTGGTTGTTCCTGTTAAATTGACGCTATCAATTGTGTCAAATTAGGCATAATATATTATCTCGTTTTATGTAAGTAGCATGGACGCGAGGCTATCATTTGTCAAATAAAAGCATACTTGCTGCCGTTTGTTTCGGATAAAACTCACTAAAAAAAGGCCCACCCGAATAAACATTTAAGATTCAAAGTTGATCTGTGTGTTTTATTCAGATGAACCTTACGTAAGTTCAATTTATCCAAAGAGAAACTAGCTGTTTTTTCTTGCTTCTTCTTCGCGCAAAGCACGTCTGAGTACCTTGCCTACCATAGTTTTTGGAAGTTCTTTGCGAAATTCGACTTGCCTTGGAACTTTGAATGCAGCCAATTTTTCGCGGCAGTAGGTTATGATTTCTGTGCGATCAAGAGATTGCCCTTCTTTTAGGACGACGTATACTTTGATTATTTCCCCGCGTGTTTTGTGGGGCAGGCCGACTGTTACAGCTTCTTGAATTTTTGGGTGCTCAAATAAAACTTCATCGATCTCGCGTGGATAAATATTGTAACCGCTGGAAATGATCATGTCCTTTTTACGGTCAACAATAAAAAAGTAACCGTCCTCATCCATGTATGCGATGTCACCCGTGTAGAGCCAGCCGTTTCGAAGTGCTCCGGCAGTTTCATCGGGTTTGTTGTAATACCCTTTCATAACCTGTGGTCCGCGGATGATGAGTTCTCCCATCTTTCCAACAGGCATGGGTATGCTACCCACTTCCATGTCAACTATTGCGGCATCAGTTCCCGGAACAGGAACCCCTATCGATCCAGCTTTTTTTTTGCCGTCCAATGGGTTCAAGTGTGTTACAGGGGATGCCTCGGTCAGTCCGAATCCTTCCACTATAGTTGACCCGAACACGGAGTTGAATTGCTGAATAGCCTCGACGGGCATTGGGGATGATCCTGATAGGCAATATTTGATCGATGCAATATCAAATTGTGAAAGTTCTTTTTGTTGGAGCAAAGAGATGTATAAAGCTGGTGCTCCGGGGAAAAGGGTGGGCTTAAGCTTGTGCATGGCCTTAAGCACATCCAGCGGTACGTAGCGCGGGAAAGGAATCATCGTTGCACCTAGTGAGGTCGGATAATTCAGGCAAACGGTAAGGCCGTAGATATGAAAGTACGGTAAAATTCCAAGGACCACTTCGCGGTCCCGTCCGAGAGAATACAGCATTGCATGGAACTGCTGAATGTTGGCACCTAAATTTGCATGAGTGATGCTACACCCTTTTGAAAGACCCGTTGTTCCTCCAGTATATTGGAGAAGAGCCGTATCTTCGGTAGGGTGTATGTTCGATGCCGTGTACGTATCTTTCCCCTCGAGGAGGGTTTTCCACTTAATGATGGAAGATCCGTTGTACGGTACTTTAGGCGTACTTTTATCTCTCAGGTTCTTAATTTTGTATAACTGTTTGAGCGGAAATTTAAGCGCGTCTGATATTGTCGTAACGAAATACTTCCGGGCAGGTAGTTTTTCGCGCAGCTTTTCTAACTTTGGCCAGAGCATGTCCAAGGTTATAACCAGTTTTGCTGCAGAATCCGTGAGCTGATGGACCAACTCGGTTTCCATATAAAGGGGGTTGGTCATGGTCACCACGCCCCCGGCTTTTAACACAGCCCAATAAGTAATGATCATCTGGGGAGTGTTGGGAAGCATTATTGCGACCCTGTCTCCAGTTTCTAAACCATTTTTGCGAAGGTTTGCCGCCATTATCTCGGAAGCGTGCTTCAACTTTTCGTATGTAATAGACCAGTTCTGAAATTCAATTGCCTTGCGTTTAGGCCATTTTTCAGCTGTTCTGTCTAGATAGTCAAATAGTGGGCAGTAGTTAAATTCAATTTTCTTTGGAACTTCTGCATCATAATGATCGAGCCAAGGGCGATTAATTTCCACTCAAACCTTCCAGTTCTTGCACGAATTATAAGGGACCCCTTGGTGTAAGGGGAGTCTAAGTCATTAGGATGCGCATTCTATGTTTCTGTTTAAGTTCTGGCAAGTATGTATATTTACTATCTGACAGCTGGAGTGAATGTTTTCAGTAAGTAGTTTGACAAGGCCCGACTTACTCCCTGACCACACTCTGAAAAAGGGCAACCGAGCTTGTAAGGAACTTCAATAGGAGTTGGTGTGCCGTAGTAAACAACTTCTTCGCGCTGATCTTTAAGTTCTTTTATGAGTATTTGCATAGTGATAAAGCAGGCATCCGGGCCACTTTTTATTCTCTGCATTTCTGGTGTCCACTGAGTTACTAGGACCGGATACTTTTGGAAGTAAGAAAGGCCGCCGTAACTTCCCACTCCGAAACCGACCCGTTCAGAGGCTCCCTGAGCAACCAATTTAGGTGAGAGGCTTCCGATCCTGGCTTCAATCAAATAATTTACAGGTCCATCAGGTGTGTAATGGTAGCCGATCCCTTCAAGCGTCGTGATAGCTTGCTGCGCAATTGGGACAATTCCGGATTCAAGATTTTGAACACGTCCTGCTCCGTTTAATTGGAAAAGAACGATGCGAGCATTAAAAGTGCCTGAACTTGGGTTAAAGACGGTTATAGGTACTGCAGGCTTTACATCGTGGCTGGAGCAACCCGCTATTAATAGTACGAAAAGTATTGCAACCAGTTTGGTGAGTGAGCGCTTGGTAATCATGAGTATCCTTGTCTAATTGTGAAATTTATGAGTAATTTGATTTATATATCATTATACTTGATGGAGCAAACAGATTGCTTTAATAAAATTTGAGTAATTGAATTTAATTGTGAGTGCATTTTTAAACAAAAAAGTGTAAATATATTCATAAAATATTAACCGCGTAAAGAAGTCAAGAATAGATCTGAATGGTAAATTCATAATATAGAAGTGGAGTCGGGGGGTATATGAGCGGTAATGAGATATTATTGGATACCGGAACTAATGAGTTCGAAATAATTGAGTTTTATATTGATGAGAAAAACGGTGGAAATGAATCAAGGGATTATTTCGGGGTAAACGTCGCCAAGGTTCTTGAGGTTGTTGAAGCCCCGGCGGGATTGGAAGCTGCTGAGGGAGCTCCTCATCCTAGCTATTTAGGCACAATGTCGCTTCGGGATATGATTCTGCCCATTATTGATCTATCTGTATGGCTTGAAATAGAAAGAAAAGATTCAGAATTTCAATTAATAGTTGTTACGGAGATTAATGGCGTTGTTACTGGATTTCTTGTTACCGGAGTAACTCAGATTCATAGAATCGGTTGGGCTGATTTAAAAACACCGAGCAAATATATAGCTGATTTGGATTCAAATTGTATTACAGGGACAATTGAACTTAACAATCGTTTTGTTTTGATGATTGATCTCGAGAGTATCCTTGCAGAACTTGACCCTACTATGATTGAAAATCAGGAAGGTGCTGTTTCTGCTCCTGAAAGGTGGTCGGCCTTAATTGTGGATGATTCCGCATCTGTCCGGGCTTTGCTTAATAAAAATTTCTTGGCGGCTAATTTTGACGTTCATCTTTTTACAAATGGACTTGAGGCATGGGAAGGATTGAAAGCCATGCAGAAAAAAGCAGAAGATGAAGGTTCATCTATAGTGGATAAACTAGATGTGATTGTTTCAGATATTGAAATGCCACAAATGGATGGATACACATTTACCCGCAATATTAAGGAAGATGCTGTTCTTGCTCGGCTTCCAGTAATTCTTTTCTCCTCATTGATAACAAAGGGGCTTCATCATAAAGGTGAAAAGGTTAAGGCTGACGATCAGGTTACAAAGCCTGAATTTGGAGCCTTAACTGGGCGAGCCATAACTCAGATTGAAAAGTATCGGGCCAAACGAGCCGAAGCATAATATAAAAAGCCCCTGACGGAGATTCCATCAGGGGCTTTCTTTTATTCTAATTCTATTGATAACTAAGCTTGATTATTTCTTGTACCAGCCGCGAGCCTTCATGCATTTGTCGTAAGTGCTTACCTGTGAGTAATTTTCTGAAAATAGAGCAGAATATGTAGTAGGCTCGTTTCTCTCTCCACTTTCTTCTGCCCCGATTGGAACTCTCTGCGCCGCTTGCTTTTCACAGTTTGCTTTATCTCTGGCAAGGACCTTATTCCTATCTGCTGGATCGACAATGTTTGAATTATGCCACGAAGAGCAACCGCCTAGAACTAGTAGTGTCGCTCCAATGAGTAAAAGTCTTTTCATAGTAATCCCCTTAATATTTGTTATTCAGGTTTGAGGTCGCGTCCCATCAGATCGCGAACGGCTTCTGCGGGGTTTTTATCTTCATATAAAATTTTATAAACTTGCTCTGTGATGGGCATTTCCACACCCAGTTTTTGAGCAAGCGCATGAACTGATTCGGTTGTCTTGACTCCCTCGGCTACCATTCTCATTTTTAGAATTTCAGATAGTTTCAGTCCTTGTCCTAGTTTCAAGCCAACCTGCCTGTTTCGGGATAGGTCGCCAGTGCAGGTGAGGACAAGATCTCCCATGCCTGAAAGTCCCATGAAGGTCGCGGGATTTGCTCCCATGGCTGTTCCGAGTCTGCTCATTTCGGCTATTCCGCGGGTTATGAGGGCAGCCCTTGCATTGTGTCCGAACTTAAGTCCGTCAGCTATGCCGGCTGCGATTGCCATAATGTTTTTAATAGCTCCGCCGATTTCAACGCCTCGGTAATCCGGGTTGGTGTAGACTCTTAAATATTTGCTTGCGAAAATAGCCTGAATTTCCTTGCCAAGCTCTTCGTCTTCACACCCGAGAGCAACTGATGTAGGCATTTCTGCGCTAAGCTCATAAGCGAAAGTGGGACCTGAAATATGTGCGTATCTTGGGTTAAGTCCTTCAAGCGCTTCAAATACAACCTGAGACATAGGTGCACCGGTGTTTAGCTCGATTCCTTTACTCGCACAGATGATAGCTGGGTTTTGTGGGAATAGGTGCTTTAAGTCTGCCAGAGCTGAGCGTATGAATTGACTCGGAACTACAAGGATAAAGTAGTCAGCGCCTTCCATCACTTTTGCTGGGTCGCTGTCACATATTAAATTCTTAGAAAGGTCAAAGTCCGGCAGAAAGACCGTATTGCGCCCGGTTTTAGTAATTTCGTCAACAAGTTCCTGTTCTCTGACCCAGAGATTGACGTTCAGATCTTTTTTGGCAAGCGTGTTAGCGAGGGTTGTTCCCCATGCTCCCGCACCGATAACAGCGATTTTCATATCTACTCCTTCACCAAACTTATTAGAAATTCCGTTGAATTGGCTTACACCCTTTCTGTACGGATATATATTGATATTAACTTACTTTGGGCAAGGTACTCATACTAAGTGATTATGGCAACCTGCATGACCATGTAGGTTGATAAGTATGTCTCATGGCAATTATTTCTTTATGCCTAATTTTGCTAGCCGCGAATCGAAGGTTGATCGATTTACGTTGGCAATTTTTGATGCACGGGAAATATTTCCGTCGCTGCTCTCGAGGACAAATTTTGCGTAAGATTCTTCCACTTCGCTCCATGTAAGCCCTTCCATGTTCAGGGTCGGGCTGGGGCCTTCCTCGCTTGTAAAAGGCGTAAAGGTGTCTGAGCAGTGCGTGAAATGAGTCTCGGTTCCGCACTGATCTCCGCTGATATATGAAGGGAGATCCGCAGGTGTTACAATTTCTTCATGGCAGAGCACCATCAACTGGCGGATGAAGTTCTCAAGTTCTCGGATATTACCGGGCCAGCGGTACTCCTTAAGTTGTTTTATGGAGTCCGCGGTTAGCTTTTTTCGAGGACAATTCATGAAACGGGCTTCTCTATTAATGAAATGTTCGACGAGAAACGGAATGTCTTCCCGTCTTTCCCGAAGTGGGGGCAAAAAGAGTGGCAGTACATTCAGCCTGTAAAACAGATCCTGCCGAAAAGTTCCGTCGTTAAGTGCCTGATCAAGGTCCTTGTTAGTTGCGGATATGATCCTCATATTAATTTTACGGGACTGGTTGGAGCCGAGAGGCTTTACTTCGTTTTCTTCGATGACCCTCAATAATTTTGCCTGAAGAGCGTATTCCATTTCACCCAGCTCATCTAGGAACACTGTTCCTCCGCTGGAAGCCTCAAATAGCCCGATTTTATTTTCGAATGCTCCTGTGAAAGCTCCTTTTACATATCCGAAAAGTTCTGATTCCAGAAGCGGACCGGGAATTGCGCTGCAATTCTGGATGAACATAGGCATGTCTTTACGATGACTTCGTCTATGAATTTCTCTAGCGATAAGCTCTTTTCCCGTTCCTGATTCCCCATAAATAAGGATGGGGTAATCCGTTACGGCGTAGCTTGCGAGCTGGGTCATTACTTTGCTGAAAGCCTGACTTACGCCAAGCAGAAACCTTCCAGAATACATTGAATCAATGGTGTCGTGGAGAGCTTTTACCTGCGCGATTCTTTTTTGTCTGATCAGGGCATTGGAGAGGGCAATGGAACCTATGTCCACCATATCTTGCAAAATTTTGAGGTATTCAGGTTTCAGGTTAAGTTTTTTACCTCCCGCGCTGGTGTCGATAACCTGTACGGCTCCGTATATTTCTCCACTGGTAAGAAACAAAGGAAAACATAATATAAGGCGGCTTTTCTTGTGCAGCTCTTCTTCGATATCCTTGTAATGCCTCTTGTCCACCCCGCCCTCAGCAATGGTCATCTCTTCGTTCTCAAGAACCCAGCCGACAATACTTTTGCTCTTCGTGCTAAGTATTGTGTGCAGTATTTTATCGCTCTCTTTACCTTCGGCTTCTATGCATTGAATTTTGTCTTCTTTCTTTATCCAGATCGATCCCCGTTCAACATTCTGTAAGTTGAGTATCAACTGCAGAAAGCGTTTCTGTAATTCGCTGATGGAAAGTTCACCGACAAGTTCTTTCAGGAAGCTTACGTAGGGCATTCTGGTGTCCTGTTTTTAGAGTAAAGAGGATATCTGTTTTTAAGGAAATATCGGAATGTAGAATGTAAATCAACCATGTTTACGAAATATCAGTAGTCATTAAATGGTCGTTTTGTGTCTAAAGTGAAGTATTTAAGTATGTTAACTCTGTGGCATGCATGGTGCTTTGTATTTATTAAGTTTAACTGATGTTCCGGCTGCAAACTGGAGCAGGTTATGCGGATTAGAAGCAAGTTTAATGAATCTTTTCATAAACAGCTTTTAACCTTTTAATACAAGGGGTTTTTAATGCGTAGAGTTTTATGTGTCATGTTGGCAATTTTTTGCCTAGTCGGTTTTGCCAGTGCTGATGCTTCGGCTGCAGCAAAGTTCTCTTATGGTTCCACGTGGTGGGGCGGAGGATTTGACGGCAAGATATCGTTCGAAAATGACAGCGGTAACAAGTTAGAACAATGGAAGGCCACTTTTAATGTGCCTTTTGAAATAACTTCGATCTGGAGTGCCAGCATTGATGGTGATGTGGAAGAGAGTGACGGTTCTCACACATATGCTGTTTCAGGCCCGGATTGGAATAATAATTTGGCGGCTGGAGCTGTTCTGGAATTCGGATTTAATGGAAAGACACAAGGCGCTCTTTCCTCCGATATGGTGAAGAATTTTGTCTTGTCATCCGGTGACAGCTCGCCTCCATCCGATAGTGGCAGTTCCAGTGGAGATTCCAGCGGAAGCACTGGCGGAAGTTCAAGTGGCAGCGGTTCCGTTTCCGCGCAGTCCACATTTACTATTACCTCAGATTGGGGTGCTGGTTTTGGCGGCAAGGCAGACGTAACGGTTAGTTCAGCTGTGAATGGATGGGCTCTTGAGTTCGATTACAGTGGAAATATCACTTCCATTTGGAACGCTAAGATTCTTCAGCACAATGGGGATCACTATAAGGTCGGACCGCTTGATTGGAATGGTAATGTAGCGTCTGGCGGTGCTATCTCATTCGGTTTCAACGGACAGCCCGGTAATGTTGACCCGTCAGCATTTACCAATGTTTCATTGAATGGAGTAGCTGTTTCAACTGTCGGTGGCTCCGGTACAACTGGTGGAAGTGATTCCGGCACTGGAACCGGTGGTGATACCGGAATCGGTAGTGATACCGGAAGTGGTGATGATACTGGAAGTGGCGGCACAGATTCTGGATCTGGAACTGACTCCGGTGCGGGGACAGGGGCAGATACTGGTTCCGGCACAGATTCAGGAACAGAGAGTGGTACTACTGGCGAAGGTGATCCTATTGAGTACACTGGTAGAAAGGTTATAGCCAATTTTGCTCAGTGGGGAATTTACGGCAGAGATTATCAGGTTGCTGACATTCCTGCTCATAAGTTGACTCATATCAACTATGCCTTTGTAGGTATCGATGGAACTACTTTGAAGGTTAAGTCTGTGGACGAATATGCAGATTTTGAGAAGGTCTTCCCTGCTGAAAATGGTTTGCCTGCTCAGAGTTGGGCGGACGCAAGTCTCAGTCGTGCCGGAAACTTCGGTAGACTCAGGCAGCTTAAGCAGAAGTATCCTCACATCAAGCTGATGCTTTCTGTGGGCGGATGGACTCTCTCAACTTTCTTCTCCGATGTTGCATTGACTGAAGAGACTCGCGAGAGGTTTGCGGCTTCTGCTGTAGATATGATGATTCATCAGGGTTTTGACGGGATTGATCTTGATTGGGAGTATCCTGTTTCGGGCGGATTGCCTCAGCCTCCTGATGGTTTAACCAATGCTCAGATGTCTATCGAACTGGAAAAGCAATACCAGAGATATCGTCCGGTTGACCGTGATAATTATGTGCATTTGTTACGTGAAATTAGAAGACAGCTTGATGAAAAGGAAGCTGAAACAGGTGACAAGTATGAGCTGACTATTGCCGGACCTGCCGGTTCAGATAAGATTGCGAACTATGATCTTAGAGGAATGATGCCTTATTTGGATTTCATTAATCTGATGGCTTACGACTTTCACGGCGGGTGGGAGAATGTGACAGGACATCATGCCGCAATGAAGGCTCATCCGAGCGATAATGGCGACGTAAGCATTGAGAGTGCTGTTCAGACATATCTCTCAATGGGCGTTCCTTCGGAAAAGCTTGTCCTGGGCGTGCCTTTTTATGGCAGGGCTTGGGAAGGCGTGCAGAGCACTGAAAATGGAGTCTTCCAGCCGGCAACAGGTATTCCTGCTCCTTCTGGTCCCGGTCATTGGGAAGCAGGTGCTTTTGATTACTGGTTAATCAGTCAGATGATTGATGATGGCAGAACTACCTTGTTCTGGGACAGTGAGTCGAAGTGTTCTTATGCATATGGAGCAAATATCTCCGGCGGCAAGACTGGCGGTATGTTCATCACATTTGATGATGTCAGATCTATCAAGAACAAGACTGATTATATTAAGGCGCAGAAGCTTGGCGGAGCATTACTATGGGAGCTTTCAGGCGATATTCGTGATGTTGATAATGAAAAGTCTCTTCTTGGTGCTCTTGCAAACAACCTCCTCGAATCCGGTTCAATCGGTGATGAGAATGGTGTCGGTTCGGGTGGGGATTCAGTGGATGATTCCAGTGTTGTTGATAGCGGTTCAGGTAGTACTGGTGACTCTGGAACCAGCGGTGAAGTTGATTCTGGTGAAGCGGCTGTTGGCGCACCTGCCAAGCCTGTAATGGCATGGGTCAGCCCAGTTCAAAGTTACGGCGACTACTCCGTAGCATGGAACATGTGGTGGGGCGATAACGCGATAAGATGGGGACTGTTTGAAAATGGTATTCAGGTGCATTCTGAAGATCTGACACCGAATTCTCCGCAGGCTCAAACAGGGATGGCAGCCCTTACCGGCCGCGATTCCGGCCAGTATGCTTATACTGTCAGACTATATGGAACAAATGGAGCTTATTCAGAAAGTGGCTCTGTAACTATTAACGTTGGATCTGGTAGCACGGGCAGCAGTAGCTCTGGTGGTACCGCAACTGAAACTCCGGTTGTGGATGCTGGTGATGGCTCAAGGTATGACGACGATCGTGATGAAACGACTTTCATCTTGGATGAAAACCTTGCATTCCAGATTCATGTAAATGAGTTCCAGACTACAACCTTTAACTTTGACAAGCAGATAACCCGTGTTCTTTCCCGCAATCCTGATGTCGCCGATATTGATGTATCCGGCTCATCTATAGAAATAAGCGGTAAGGAAACAGGGCGAACAGGACTTCGGATTGATACCGCAGACGGGAAGACCTACTTCACTGGTTTGCGTGTTGATTCAAGTTCAGGTGAACTTCCCGGTATGCCAGAGTATTTGGCAGTAGGTTCAGGTTCTGAAGACACACCGGAAGATCTTATGTTCTGGAAGGACATGGGCGAAGAAAGGAAGGGGCGTAGAATGGATATCCGTTACATTTATATTAACGGCGGACCAATTAACGGCTGGACCACTTGGGGTAACGTTAGAGCAAGATTGTTTGCTCGCGAAAGTCTCAAGTTCGGCATGATTCCTTTCTTTGTCTTTTACAACATTCCTGACACTGTGGAGTCTTATGTTGATGATTTGAAGAATGTACAGGATGCAAACTACATGGCTGCGTACCATAGTAATCTTGAATTCTTCCTTTCCGAAGTAACAACTATAATGAAGGGCGAACTATACGGCGTGATCCTCGAGCCTGATTTCTTAGGGTACATGCAACAGAATTCGGGCAAGAGGGCACATGAAATAAGCACTGCTGACGGCACTGTTGTCGACACTGTAAAGCGCATTAATGAGACCATCTCTGAAAAGGGTGATAATGTTCACTTCGGTTGGCAGCTAAACCTTTGGGCAAAGGCTGGCAGCAATGGTGGAAGGGGCTTGATAAGACGTACTGATTTTGATGACTGGGCTCAGATGGGCTGGGATGCTGGTCGTAACTATATAGCTCAAACAGCGCGGGATATCGCCGCTTATGCTGTAGAGGCGGGAGTTCTATCACATGGTGCAGACTTCCTAAGTATCGACAAGTACGGCCTTGATGCAGGAGTTAAGAATCCCGATGATCCATTTAATTCACCGTGGTTCTGGAATTCCGATCATTGGAATAGCTATCTCTTGGTTGCTGAGGAGATTAGTAGTGAATCAGGTTTGCCAGTTATACTTTGGCAGATTCCGGTTGGACACATTAATCAGTCTACCGCGATAAGTGCTTATACTGGAGAAAAGTATCCTGAACTGACGAATACTCATAGGAATTATGAGGACAGTGCAACCACATGGTTCCTTGGTGACACTTTCAAGCCGGGCAATCAGAACAGGATGGCTCATTTCCTTGGTAATAAGGTAAATGACTCGAAGTTCAGCGCAAGTTCTGATTCTATAACTTGGGGCAGTCATATGGAAGAAACAGCCAGAGCCGGAGTAACCGCGGTTCTCTTCGGAGCTGGAGTCGGGCAGAGCACCGATGGAGTTGGCAGTCCGCCAAGTGAAGATTACTTCTGGATTCAAAAGGTTCAGGAATACTATTTAAACGGTCCGGCGCCACTCAGGTAAGTGCAGAATACTCATAATGTAAAAAAGGGGCCGCACAATGTGCGGCCCCTTCTCTTTCAATCAATTACGTATGCGCTTGGCCTAGAGAGGTCCGGTGCTCATTACGTGAGACAGTTCTTCAATCTTACCGTTCTTGATACGGGAATCATGAATCTTCTGCATATCCTTGTAAACCTGGAATACCTGGAAGAAACCATGCCAATGTGCATAGTCAGGTCCATTCATAGCTGAACCCTGACGGGCACGTCTACCACAGTGATGCCAGAGGTAGTACATCAGCTCCTGGAATCCATCATTCCAAGGATCATCAGTGAGGAGAAGTCCCTTTTCAGCAAGTTCCTTCTGCATCACAGTCGCGCCTTCCCAGTACTTGTTGTAGAGAGCTACAGAAGCATCAAGGGTGTCGCGCTGAACGTTGGTGTGAGTGATACCGTGACAGTTAGCACATACTTTACGCATGAGCTTGTCGCCCTTCTCACCGTCACCGCGTTCGCCGCTGCGGATAACGCTCTTCTTATGCATGAGGTCCCACTTGAGGCGTTCATTGACGTTATGAGTAGTGCTGAGTTCGCCAATTCCGCTCATGTGACAGACTGCACAGGTTGGAGCATCGTAATCGCCCGGCTGCCATGCATCAGGTGCACTGTCCCATCTCCACTCTTCACCATGGGTGAGGTAGCGCTGGCCGTGCTTGCTTTCCAGATAAATTTCGATATCCGGATGGTCTGGTCCTAAATGACAGCTAGCACAAGCTTCAGGCTTGCGTGCTTCTTCAATGGAGAACTTATGTCTGGTATGACAAACAGTACATGTTCCGATTGAGCCATCAGGGTAGCGTGTTCCCACGCCGCCAGGCCATGTGTTGTTGATAGGCTTGTTGTCAGGTCCAAGTTCGACCTGAGTTCCGTGACACATCTGACAGCCAGAGGCACGGGATGCCATGCTTTCAGGTGAGCCTGATTTCACTCCAATAAACTCTGCACCTTCGTAGTAGTACATAAGTTTGAGGAATTTTTTGTTTTCGATGACTGGAGCACCGGCAAGTTTAGCATGTCCACTTTTCAGGAACTGATCAACTTCTTGCGGGTGACAGCGTGAACATGTTTTGGAAGACACCATTGGAGAAATGAAAGTATTAGTTCCTTTCAGTCCTTCACACTGACTAGCCATCGGTGATGCTTTTTCAACAACGTGACAGTCATAACAGGATACTGTGGCATGGGCCATTTTGCCCGTTTTCCAATCTTCCACAATCCCGGGTGTTTTCTTTGCATGACATTCAATACATTTACTAGCGTCTTCAGAAAATCCCCTTTTAACAACCAGCTCTTTTGGAGCTAGGTTAGGAAAAGGAGCCTCGGCAGCAGCGAAAGCCACTGCGGTGGATAGTGCTATAAGCGTAGCAACTATCACTAATTTAATCATCTGCTTCAACATGATTACCCCCAATTAAAATCATAAGTCCTTCTTGAAGAACTCGTTGGCCATTTCAATCATGTCTTTGTGACCGACATGCGGGTGACAACTTGCACACTTCTTATCAGTCTGACCGTAGAGATAAGCCCGGTGGGCGAGAAGAGCCCCAGGTTTAACACCAACTGGTTCCAGCTTCACATGGCAATGCCTACAGGCACTGTCGTAGGTGAACTTCAACCTGTTCTTCTCGGCATTTTCGGCCCAGTCGAACTCTGAAGGGTTGAACGTGATATGATGGATTACGTCACTCGTTCCAGTAATTGCCTTGGTTGTAAGATATTCCAGAAAATTTCCGTGTGGCAGATGGCAATCAACACACTGAGCCGCAAAGCCCTGCGGATTTTGTCCGCCATGTACTGATTTTTGCCATGAAGCCCTGAACGGTTTCATTTCATGACACGTTTGACAAAATACATCTGTATTTGTCGTGTCTATCATAAACCCGGATGCAAGCACCGTAACAACTGCTACCAAAAGTCCCGTTGCAACTCCCCAACGCCATTTTCGACTGAAACCGCCACTCCCTTTTGGTTTAGGGTTGTCTGGCATTTTTCAGTCACCTCCATGCTGTTAGGAGTTATCTCTCTTAAACCTCATTCCTTAGCATCAAATTCTAAGCTACCTCCTATAAAAAATTATTAATGCATTGAATATCTCATTATTGTGATTTTAAGTCTATGACTTAAGTCATAAAAGAGGGCTTGTGTCGATAATATATTTAACAGGTAACAATGTTTACTGCCTATACAAACGGCTGAGGGTAATTATTTGTGTTTCAGCCCTTGAGGATGAGGCGATATGCAGGTATCACCATTTTTATAAAAACGAATTCGGCCTGAAATTAATTAACGGTCGCAGTCAAGGATGGATACATGGCTATTAAATTTACTGAGCTTGAAGAGAATATTTTGGCGCTTGCAGGTGGAACTCTTTCAGAGAGTTTAACCCCTTATGCAGATATAGCTGAGAAAGCTGGAACTGATGAAGGAACAGTAATCGAGCTGCTCACTCGTCTTAAAGATGAAAAGATTATTCGTCGCTTTGGTGCCACTCTCAGGCATCAGAAAGCCGGATATGGTGCAAATGCGATGGTTGCATGGTGCGTTAAGGATGAGCAGGACCCAATGAAAATTGGCGAATACATGGCTAAAAGACCGGAAATCAGCCACTGCTATTTGCGCACCACGTATCCTGAATGGAAATACAATCTATATACTATGATTCACGGCAAAGGGCCTGATGACTGCAAAAATGTGGTCAAAGAGCTGGAGTCTGAAACAGGTATCACTGACAATTGTATCTTGAGAAGTCTTAAAGAACTCAAAAAGACCTCAATGAAATATTTCGAATTTAAATGAGAGCACGGCATAATTGTTAGAGAACAATTATTCTGCACTCTCAAAAGTTGTTAATATTATTATAAATTATCACTTAACCGTATAGATAAGGAGTGCCTCTAATGGCTTCATCTTCTGAACTATTTAAGCATGCGCAGGAAGTTCTTCCCGGCGGTGTTAACAGCCCTGTAAGAGCTTGCAAAAGCGTTGGCTGTGAACCTCTTTTTATTGAAAAAGCTGATGGCAGCCGTATGTGGTCTGTCGACGGTCAGGAACTCATTGATTACGTAATGAGCTGGGGCCCAATGATGCTCGGTCACGGTTATCAGGCAATCAAAGACGCGGCTCATAAAGCTGTTGATATGGGCGCAAGTTTCGGTGCTCCTTGTCCTGATGAAATTACACTCGCAGAAGAAATCATTAAGATGATCCCTTCTATAGATATGGTTCGTATGGTTAATTCCGGTACGGAAGCAACAATGAGTGCGCTCCGCCTCGCACGCGGTGTGACTGGCAGAGATAAAGTTCTCAAGTTCGAAGGTTGTTACCACGGACACAGCGATTGTTTCCTTGCTAGCGCAGGATCAGGTCTCGCAACTTTCTGCATTCCCGGAACCCCCGGTGTTCCTGAAGGCACAGTTAAAGATACTCTGCTTGCTCCATATAATGATCTCGCAGCAGTTAAAGCTGTCTTCGAAAAAGAAGGCAAAAATATCGCGGCTATCATCGTTGAGCCTGTAGCAGGTAACATGGGTCTCGTTCTTCCCGCTGAAGGATTCCTTCAGGGACTACGCGATCTCTGTGACGAATATGGAGCTCTCCTTATTTTCGACGAAGTTATCACCGGATTCAGAGTCGCTTCCGGCGGTGTTCAGAAACGTTTCGGCGTTGAAGCTGATCTAACCACACTCGGTAAGATCATCGGCGGCGGTTTCCCTGTAGGAGCATACGGAGGTAAGCGTAAATATATGAGCCGTATTTCTCCTTGCGGAGATGTATATCAGGCTGGAACGCTTTCCGGTAACCCGGTTGCTATGGCCGCAGGAATCGCAACCCTTCGTGCATTACAGCAGCAGGATTACGACGCTCTCGAAGCTCGTACACTAAAGCTGGCACAGGATTGCAAAGCCGCTCTCGAAGCAAACGGTTTCAAAATCACCATGAACCACATTGCGTCAATCTTTACCATGTTCTTCACAGACAAGCCGGTAACTGATTTTGAGTCCGCAAAAACTGGTGATGCTGATGTTTATTCCGCATTCTACCGCCACATGCGCGCAAATGGGGTCAACCTCGCGCCTTCCGGTTTTGAATGTACTTTCACTTCCTTCGCTCACAGCGAAGCAGATTACGAAGCTACTTTGGAAGCTGTTAAAAGCTTTAAAGGCTAGTAACTAGTTTCTTGTAAAATATTCCACGTAAAGTTCGGGGAGAGGTTAACTCTTCCCGAACTTTTGCTTTCTTCCGGTATCTACTTTAATTAGAGAAGTATTATGAACACCAAAACAGCCATATACGCCCTAACTGCCAAAGGCGCGGAACTTGCGCGCTCCATTGCACCAGAAGCAGACGCAGTTTGCTATGTACTTGAACGCTACGCTGATGATAGCGATATTTCTTACACGCAATTCCTGCCGCTTATTGCGGAAACTTTTTCTCTTTACGATTCCCATATTTTTATTGCCGCCTCGGGCATTGTGGTTCGCGCTATTGCGCCGCATTTGGAATCAAAGGATAAAGATCCCGCTGTGGTGGTGCTTGATCAGGAAGGGCAGTTTGTCATTTCACTTCTTTCGGGCCACTTGGGCGGGGCCAATGAACTTGCTTACATGATAGCCGGTAAAATCGGGGCGACTGCTGTGGTTACTACCGCTACAGACTGTGCCGGAGTTCCTTCTATAGACATGCTTGCTCAGAAAAATGGGCTGGTTATTGGTGAGATAGACAGGATAAAGACTGTGAACAGTGCTTTGCTCGATGGCGAAATGGTCGGAGTTTACGATCCTGAAGGGGATATGGACTTGGATGGACTTAGTGCTTATTTTTATAGAGTTGAGAATGTCCGCGAACTTGCGGACTTACGATGCGGCGTTTGCATTGATTGGCGTGTTCACGTTTTGCCGGAAAGTGTGCTCAAGCTTTACCCTCAATGTCTGCGGCTTGGTGTGGGATGTCGAAGAGGTGTTCCGGCTGAAGAAATATACGCGTTGATTGTGGCCGTTTTGGCTGATCATGGCGTTGCGGGCCAGTCAATTGGCTCTATGTCCAGCATTGATGCTAAAAGTGATGAAGTTGGGATGCTTGAATTTGCCGAGCGCATGGGGCTCGAAATAAAATTTTTCAGTGCAGATGAATTAGACAAAATTAAAGGAACCAATCCCTCGGGAATGGTGATGAAACATATGGGAGTTGGCAGCGTATGCGAAGCGGCAGCGATGAAACAGGCCGGAACAATGGATCTGATAATACCGAAGAACAAAAGTGCGCGAGTAACAATGGCTGTAGCAAAGGATCTCATAATAAAGGGTGTCTTAGAGTCGTAGGACTCGGGCCGGGCGATGAGTGTCTAATGGCTCCTCAAGCTCGAGACGCTATTAAACAAGCTGATTGTGTGGTAGGTTATACGGGCTATGTGAAGCTGGTTCCGGCAGATTTGCTTGAGGGCAAAGATGTTTTATCTACTGGCATGATGGCGGAAGTAGAGCGTTGCCGAAAAGCTATTGATGAAGCGTTGGCCGGCAAAGACGTGGTGATGGTTTGCAGTGGTGATCCCGGGATTTATGCCATGGCAGGGCTCATTATGGAGCTTCTTGAAGCGCGTGATCTGTTTAGGGATATATGTTTTGAAGTCGTTCCTGGGATTCCAGCTTTTACTGCGGCTGCGGCCCTTCTTGGTGCTCCGCTTATGCACGATTTTGCGTCCGTCAGCTTAAGTGATTTGCTCACTCCGTGGGAAAAGATAGAAAAACGGTTAAAATGTGCTGCTGATGGGGATTTTGTTATAGCAATTTACAATCCGCGTTCTAAAAAAAGAGCCGGACATTTGAAAGATGCTATTAAAATAATAAAAGAATTTCGTGACGAGACAACTCCTGTCGGGATTGTGAATAAAGCATATCGGGAAGGTCAGCGAGTTCAGGTCGTGACTTTAGGTTCTGTGAATGAAGAAGATGTAGATATGCAAACTGTATTAATTATTGGTAATTCTTCAAGTAGAGCAGTTGGGGATAAGATGCTTACTCCTCGTGGATATGCAAGAAAATATGATATTTAATGAGTCGTAAAAGCGATTGATTTAGTTGATCTTAATAGATTGTTTTTGCTGAGTGTGCTTGACATGGTTTTTTTTCTAAATTAAATCCTCTAGGAGACTGTAATTAGGTTAACGTTATTTTAATGGAGGAAACTTAGGATGAAAAAGACCTTATTGATTTGTATGGTTACAGCTGCATTAGTATGTGCATTCGCACTCCCTACTTTGTACGCTGTAGATGCTCCTGGTGATATGGTTCTGAAAGCACCAGCTGGTGCTAAGATGACTAAAGCGCCTGTTGATTTTTCTCACAAAGGACATGTTGCTGTTGACTGTGCTAAGTGTCACCACACTTGGGACGGCAAAGCTGCTGTAAAGAAATGTTCTTCTGAAGGCTGTCACGTTGACACAAGTAAAAAAGGCAAGAAAAAGCCTGAGTCTTTCTACTCTGCTTTCCATGCTAAAGCTGACAATAGCTGTGTAGGCTGTCATAAGTCTATGAAGAAAGCTAAAGCTAAGACTGGACCTACTAAGTGTGGCGATTGTCACCCTAAGAAAAAGAAGTAAGTATTCTTGATTTTGTAATGAAGGGGGACTTACGGGTCCCCTTTTTAAATTTTCACAGAGGGTAAGCTATGACCCCGGATTCACAGGATAAGCAGGCAAAGGACGAGGTTTTAGACCTTAATGATATCGCGGAAGAAATTGCTGATAGCGGTTCTTCTGGCGCTCCTGATGTCGATGATATTTTTGAGCAGGAACTCGAAGATCTCTTCTCTGAAGACCTTGATCTCGACGAGTCAGCTGCAAATGAATCCGAGGATGAAGATCTTCTGGTGCTTGACGATGTTGTAGCAGAGGACGATGTCCTCGTACTTGATGATATAGTTGATGATTTCGCGGGCGACGAAATCCTTGACTTGACTGATGTTGTTGAGGACGCAGGAGCCGATGATGCTCTTGTGCTTGATGATGTTATAGAAGATGTTGCGGATGATGACATTCTTGATTTGACTGATGTTGTTGAGGACGCTGGAGATGATGATGCTCTTGTGCTTGACGACGTTATTGAAGATGTTGCGGATGATGATATTCTTGATTTGACTGATGTCGTTGAGGAAGCAGGAGATGATGCTCTTGTTCTGGATGATGTCGTTGAGGAAGATGTGCTTGAGCTTGACGATATTGTTGAGGAAGCAGGGTCCGTGGACAAAGATACTGACGATTTATTAGAAAATTTTGATCTCGGCGAAGCAGAGCTGATGGCTGATTTTGATGGGGCTGCAGATGCAGATATTGACCCTGAAGGATTGGATAATCTCATTGATGATCTTGGCGGCGAGACGACTGTAGCTGCGGACGATGATCTTGATGTAGATGATTTATTTAATGGCGATACAGATGTCGCGGACCTTGATCAGTTGCTTGAAGATTCCGGTGATGATGAACTTGGCGAACTTGATGACTTGCTTGGCGAAGTAGAAGATGGCGTTGATCTTTCAGGCGTTGTTGACGATGTGCTTGCTGATGAAGATATCGAAGCTCTGCTTACTGATGGAGAGGATGAATTAGTAGAAGTATCAGAAGAAGGCCTTGATCCTCTTGATGATTTGTTGGGCGCAGAACCAATTGCTGAAGCAGAGGGAATGGTTGAGGCAGATGTCATAGATGTTGCTCCGGAAGAAGAACCTGTGGTGGAAGCTGTTGCGGAAGAACCCGTGATAGAAGAGCTTACCGCAGAAGAACCAGTGCTAGAAGAAGTCGCAACAGAAGAGGTTGCAGCAGAAGATATAGATCTTGATGTAGATTTAGATTCTCTTCTTGAAGATACTGATGATCTTGATTTATCTTTAGAGAGCGAATCTTTAGATTATGATTCTGATCCTGAAATTGATGTTGCTGAATTTGAAGATGCTGACCTTCTGGGTTCTATCGATGATGATGTCGATCTTGATAATGGTGACATTGATCTTGGTGAATTACTTGAAGATGTCGACATGGACTTCTCTGATCTGGAGGATGATTCCGTACCGGTTGATGAGGTTGTCGCATCAGTTAGTTCTGAGGTTGTTGATAGCTTAACAGAACAAGTCAGCCAGCTTGACTCTCAGTTAGGCTCATTGAAATATTTTGTTGAAGAGAATGCAGCGGGTTGTAAGGGTGCTGACCTTGAAGAAAAAGTTGCACTAGCTGAAAAGCGTGCGGAAGATCTTGAGATTGCACTTGCTGAGTCTTCTTCTAAGATTGCCACATTAGAAGATAAGCTTGCTAAGTTTGATTCTCTTGAAAGTAACGTTTCTGCGATGATGGAAAATATTCAGGCTCTTGAGGATAAGCTGTCTCAGGGTGTTGATGTAGACTCTGCCATTGATCAGAAATTAAGCGAAGTTCTTAAGCCGGAAGCTCCGGCGGTTGTTGCAATTGCAGCCGCTGCTGCCGCAGAGGTTCAGTCTGGGATAGGCGAACGCGTCTTGGCTGTAGAAAATAATCAGATAGAAATGAGTGAACGTGTATCGGTCACGGAAAATATTCAGACCGGAATTGGCGAACGCGTCTCGGCCGCAGAAAATATTCAGACCGAAATTAGCGAACGTGTCTCGGTCGCAGAAAATAATCAGGCCGAAATTAGCGAACGCGTCTCGGCTGCAGAAAATATTCAGACTGAAATTGGCGAGCGCATTACGGCTGTAGATACTCTTCAGGTCGAAATGGGCGAGCGTGTATCTATTACTGAAGAACGTCTGGATGAAGCTCCAAATGTAGAAGAATTGGTAAGTAGCGTTTTGGAGAAAGAACTTGATCCTGAATCTACTTCATTTTATCGTATAAAGAGTACCTTAACCGAAGAGATAGAAGACTATCTGACACCTCGCATTGCCGAGAAGGTAGACGAGATGAAGGCAGAAATTGAAGAATCCTTCAAGTCTACTATTGATGATATTCTTGCTGTGAAGCTTGAAAAGTCCGTCCCGGCTGAAGCTGCTAGAATTATTCGAGAGGAAATTGCGGCTCTTGCCCGTGAATTTGAAGAATAATTGGACGAAAAAAAATACAGATTAATTTGACGGTCCGCTGGAGGTTATATTCCAGCGGACCTCTTTACTTTATGTGGCTTAAATATTTGATAAATTGTTTGATTTTCACAGGGTCCTGCGTGCAAAATGCGGGAAAATAGGCGGGTCGACTAAATGGGGGTCTCATGTTACTGAGCCTCTCAAAAGAGAAGGGCTTTTCGGTTTTTTTCTTTTTACCCGCCCGGTAGCCCTACCTGTGGAGGTCGTGGCCATTTCCCCCGGGCGGGGTTTTCAGCGCAAGCAGGAGCATATTATGGATAAAATTGAGAAGCAGGCTTTGCAGGTAACTAAGGAAATAGTCGTAAAATTCATCGAAGTGGGAAGAATTTCTCCGTCTAACTTTTCCGAAAATTTCAGCTCTATATACGCCGATGTTATTGCTTCTGTCAGAGCACAACAAAATGCTGCGACAGAAGAAGCTAATGGAGATTCAAAGTAGATGAAGGAGCAGACGCATCAGGAGCATGGTAAAAAAGTTGCAGACATGTTCGGGCGAATTGCCGGCTGGTACGATTTTTTAAACCACGCTCTTAGCGCTGGGCAGGATATTTACTGGCGTTATCGTTTGGTAAAGCTTGTTCGCCCAGTTAAGAATGGCCTTGTTCTTGACCTTGCTGCTGGGACTTTGGATGTTTCTGTGGAACTGAAAAAACAGTACCCATCCATCAAAGTTCTAGCTATGGATTTCGCATATCCGATGCTTTCTTGTGGGAAGTCCAAAAAGTTGGATGGCAAGCATGAGAAGACAAGAGGTGCAACGGTGGCGGCAGTTCAAGCAGATGGAAAGCAACTACCATTGCCAGACTCTTGTCTTGACGGCGCAACCATAGCATTCGGAATCCGCAATATTCTTCCACGTGAAGATGCATATGAAGAGATTTTGCGCACACTCAAACCCGGCGCAAGATTTTGTATTCTTGAGTTTGGTTCAGGGCGCAAGCGTATTTGGAAAGGTTTTTACAATTTTTATTTGAATAAGGTTCTTCCGCTTTTGGGTAAAGTCGTATCCGGTGATTCCGGTGCGTACAAGTATTTAGCGGACACTATCCGCTCTTTCCCAGACGAAAGAACTTTAGGAGAAGAATTGCGCAAGTCCGGATTCGGCAGAGTGATGTTCATCCCTCTGCTGTCAGGAATTGTGTACATTCATGTGGCGGAAAAACCTCTGGAGTCAGCAGAGTAAGCGGTCAAAGGTCAACGAGAGACTGCCCGAATGAGATAAGCAGTAATCCGAAGATCATAGCAATCAGACCGAGAATACGCATCTGCTTCGGACCTTTTTCGATGATAGAGATTAGAATTCTGGGCATACGCTCAGAAAACAAAAAGTAGGGAATTCCTTCAAGTATGAAGGCTAGGCCTAGGGCAGATAGCAAAAAAGACCAGTCAATATTCATAGCTCTGGTTTTATATGGGCAGCTAAGCATTGTCCACCCTTCTGTCGGAAGTTTGTTGATAAAATTTTAGATGGTAATTGAACAAGAATTATAGTCACCGGCTTTCCGGTAAAACATTAAAGGATTAGAAGTCATGATTAAGTTTGAAGATATAAAAGATAAGAAAACCACTGTCGCAGTTGTCGGCCTCGGATATGTCGGGCTGCCTCTTGCCGTTGCTCTTGGACGTCATTTCAATGTGTTGGGGCTGGATATTTCCGAGCAGCGCATCAGTGAGCTTCGCAAAGGTTATGACCGCACAACAGAAGTTCTGGAAACAGATTTTCATAATTTCGTTGAGTTCACCAGTGATCCTACTGAGCTTAAGAATGCTGGCGTAATAATTATCGCAGTACCTACTCCGATCGATGAAGCACGCAATCCTGATCTTCGCCCTGTTGTCGGCGCATCTACAATGGTCGGTAAGAATATGTCTACCGGATCGATAGTTGTATATGAATCTACTGTATATCCGGGTCTTACTGAAGATATATGTGTTCCGATTCTCGCCAAAGAATCAGGGCTTGAGTATGAAACTGAGTTCGGTGTTGGTTATTCTCCAGAGAGAATCAATCCCGGTGACAGAGAACATACCTTACAGACAATCGTAAAGGTTGTTGCCGGTAATTCTGTTGAAGTTGCGGATCTTTTAGACAAGCTGTATTCCACTGTTGTTACAGCTGGGACTCACCGCGCTGCCTGCATTAAGGTTGCCGAAGCTGCTAAAGTTATTGAAAATACTCAGCGCGATCTTAACATCGCTCTCATGAATGAGCTGTCCATGATTTTTGACCGTTTGGGTATTGATACTCTTGACGTTCTTGAAGCTGCTGGAACAAAGTGGAATTTCCTTCCGTTTCGTCCGGGCTTAGTTGGTGGGCACTGTATCGGAGTTGACCCTTACTACCTTACTACTAAGGCTGAAGCTCTCGGGCATCACCCACAGGTTATTCTAGCCGGACGTAAGATTAATGACTCTGTAGGTAAATTTTTGGCTGAAACCACAGTTAAACAAATGATTGATGGTGACAGCAAAGTTAAAAATGCTAAGGTCGGTATTCTCGGTTTGACCTTCAAGGAAAATGTTCCTGATCTCCGCAACACAAAGGTTGTTGACGTTGTAGATGAGCTTCGTTCCTTCGGGGTCAATGTTCTTGTTCACGATCCTTATGCTGATCCGGAAGAAGCTGTAGAAGAATATGGACTTAAAACTGTTCCTTTCTCTGATTTTAACGGGCTGGATGCGGTTATTCTTGCTGTTTCGCATGACGAATATCGCAATCTAAGTTTTGACGAAATCAAGAGCTGGTTCAGAGTTCCTGCAAATGCTTTGATTATTGACGTAAAATGCTTTTTTGATCGCGATGAGCTTGATAAAGCTGGAATTAGATTCTGGAGATTGTAGTCGGTTGAACCTTCGGGGGGACTTTGAAGTCAATTCTTTTTGCAACTGCAACAGTTAAGGAAATGAAAGCGGCCCTTGGTGGGGTGTGTAAGCTTCCTGAACTTGAGCAGGGAGTTGCGGCTCCATTTGACTTCGCAGGCAAATCAGGCCTTTTGCTTGTTACCGGGATAGGAGTGATTAATTCCGCTTTTGCTTTGGGGCAGACTTTAGCCAAGCACAATGTGGAACTTGTTATCCTTGCCGGAGTTGCTGGCACTTTTGATCCTCAGCGCTTTCCTGTTTGTTCAGCTTGTATGGTAAAGACTGAAATCTGGCCTGAGTACGGACTGAAGGTCGGAAAGAATATTGATGCGAAAGGTCTTGGCTTCTGCCTTGCGGAAGTGGATAATGAGAAGATCTGGAATACAGTTAATCTTGTTTCCGGATCTGCACTCAGAAAGTCCGGGCTTGACCGATTCGCAAAACTGCCCGAAGCTGTTTCTTTAACAGTTAGCGGAGTTACGGCGACGGCGGATGAAGCTGTCAGGATGAGAGACGAGTTTGAGGCTGATATAGAAAATATGGAAGGTTTTGCGGCTGCATATGGATCTATTCTTTCGGGAGTAGCTGTATGTCAGGTGCGTACTGTGTCGAACCTCGTGGGATCAAGAGACAAAGAAGATTGGGATTTGCGTGGAGCTTTGGCCGAACTCGGCCGAGTTTGTTCTACACTGTTGAAATAATACAATCCTGCTTTTTTTGTACTTTTCTCACACACAATTGGGATAATTCATACGCGGATGACTGAGTTATTAGCATATTTCGAACAAGAGTTGCCTCGCATTAACGGCTTTCTAATTGAAGAAACCGATAAGCTTGCGGGATTGGTGAAAGGGGTCGCAAAGCATGTTCTGCTTGCTCCCGGTAAACGGATACGTCCTGTGCTCACCATACTTTCAGCTAGGGGATTGGGATATACAAAGGATGATATTTATCCTTTAGCCTGCTCACTCGAGCTGCTGCATGCTGCAACCTTGCTTCATGACGATATACTTGATGATGCTGATTTGAGACGTGGAGTTGAAGCTTCGCATCTCGTTTTTGGTGTTACCGAGACTGTTTTAGCCGGAGATGTTCTTCTTGCCCTAGCTAATCGCATTGGAGCAGATTACGGAATTTCTCGTATAAGCTATATTCTCGCGTCGGCGATAATGTCCACAGCAGAAGGCGAAATCCTTGAAATCGCACATATTTCCGAGCCTAAAGTTGACCGCGATGTCTACATGGACATTATCATAGGTAAAACTGCACGGCTCATTGAAGCTTCCTGCCGGATTGGCGCAGCAATTGCGAGCGATGATTCTGACTTAGAAGATGCGCTTGGAAATTTTGGGCTAAATATGGGAATTGCGTTTCAGCTGGTTGATGATGCTATCGATTACGAATCTCCTGTCGGTGATACCGGTAAGCCGGAAGGCGGAGATTTGAGAGAAGGTAAAGTTACTTTACCTTTGATTCTTTACCTTGAGATGTTAGAAGGTAATGAAGCTCAGAATTTACTTGCAGAGATTAAAGATCGCACAATTTCTGATGCAAAACGTGATGCTGTTCTGGAATCTATTCGAGAGCAGGGGCTTGGGACAAAAACAAGGCAGTATGCGGCCGATTATATAGAAAAAGCAAAAGAATGTTTGTCTTTACTGGATGACAGCGTAGAATGTCTTGTTCTTAAGCAAGCCGCAGATTTTGTTTTGACCCGTCGGAAGTAGTTGTAGGTAAAAGAGAGGAGTTGTTGACAATGAGTCTTGATGCGATCCTTGAATCACCTCGGCTGATGATGAAACTTAGTTTTCCTCCGGTGATGCTTCAACTGATGGAGGAGGCCGCAAAGCCTGAACCTGATTTTTCTGTGATGGGAAAGATCATCAGTACAGACCCTGCCCTATCAACTACAATTCTTAGCCTAGTTAACTCTCCTTTTTACGGTCTGTCACAGGAAGTTTCTGATCTCAAAAGGGCAGCTATTGTCCTAGGGACTCGTGAACTTTTGAATCTTGCCGTTACGGTTTCATATCAAAAGCATACGACTGGCAGTCTCGAAAAATGCGATTACGATATATATGATGATTGGATGCTTACCGTTTGGGGAGCTATTTCTGCCCAGTTGATAGCCTCTCGGACCTGTCCTGAGCATGCTGATAAAATTTACCTCTGCTGTTTACTTAAAGATATTTCCTTACTTTTTTTAAGATGCGCCGCTCCGGAAGAGCTTCCAGATAAATGTCACAAAGATACAGTAACTATGTCTTATCCTGAGCAGGATGCTGTTGAAAATGATGTTTGGGGTATGTCTCATGGTGCTCTTAGCCAACTATTGTTGTCTCGTTGGAAGCTTAAAACTCTTGAGTGTCCCTCTCTTTTGCATCACCATTCCTTGGATGATCTCGATTCATTTGATTTGCCAACACAAGCTGTTATTTTAGCTACGAAATGGGCAGAAATGGAACTCGGTAGCTTTTCTGCACCGTTTAATGTGCTTCAATTTGAAGTCCAATTGCAGACTGCTCTTGATATGGATGCAGACGATATTGAGGACTTTAGAAGTGTCTGCCGCACTAAATTTCAGTCCATGCTCAGTACTTTAGGTATGGGGGAACGTGACAGCAGAGCCGGGTTTTACAATCATTCCATCAAGTCTTTGCAATCAAGTTATTTCATGAGTCTGGAACTGCTGACCGCAGAAGGTGGCCTCGATTCTATACCACGCATAATAGGTCGCCACGTTAAACTTAACTGGGATGTTACTGAATGGGAACTGGCGCTTAAGTCACCTGACCTAGATAAGTATTCCTTGTATAAGGCGGAAGGACTCGCTCTGGATAAAGTCGCTTCTAAAGTTGTCAGACCGGATTTGCGCTGGTCTTTTCGCGGAGTGGGGATACAGATCAGCAGTCGTGGTGTCGATCACGGAGAATTCCGTTGTATGTGCCCCGGACTTTCAAAGGATGAGAAGAAAAATTTAGAGCTATATTTTAAATTCGTTGGTCAGGCTTATGAACACTATTGTTCTAATCAGCATTTGACCGAAGGGCGCTCCCTTACGCTTGAAACTCTTCCTCTTGGGATTGCCCGCTTAGATATCAGCGGTGACCTTCTTGATATGAACGAGGAGATGGGACGTATTCTTGGAGGGGCCGGTGTTTCCGGTATTAAAGATTTTGGTGAATTATTAGATCTAGGCGTTAGTGCCGGCCTTGGCGTGGAGTGGAGGGCGTTCGTTGATGAAGAGGCCAAAAAGTCATTTAGCAAAATTCTATGTGTCCGCCTTCGCACAGGAAGCACGCCTCGTGAAGCTTGTCTTTACTTTTCCGCTTATAAGCAGAAGAGCGAAGAGGGGATGGCAATATCAGTCATAATGGAAGATATGACTGAGGTGTCAGAAAGCCAGATTCAGGCTCTTAAACAAAGAGATTTTCTTGAAGGGCTTATTGATTCTATGCGTGATGTGGTTCTCACCGTAGATGCTAAAGGAAATGTTCACTATGCATCCTCACGTTATTCAAAGATTTTTCTAGGGCGTAATATCTTTAATATAGCAAGCCCGACAGAGTCCTTCACAGGTCGATGGGGTCCGGAAATTTTTGAGGATAAGAAAACGGTAGTGGAAGTCTTGATGAAAAGGACTGATTCTGCGGGGTTGCCCTTTGAACTTGTTATCAGTCAGCTTGCAGGTTCCGGAGATAAATATCTTATCGTTGCCCGGGATATGACAACTGTCAGGCGCCTTGAAGAGAAGCTTAAAAAGCAGGCTGTTTTTGATGGGTTGACTGAGCTGTTTAATCATACGCAGTTCAATACAATGCTGGCGCGCGAGGTTACCCGTAGCAGGAGAACTAAGCGGCCTGTTGGTATATTGTTTTTTGATCTGGACGGATTTAAAAAAGTGAATGACACAGAAGGACATCAGGCTGGGGATGCTGTTCTAAAAACTGTGGCTAAAATATTGAAAGAAGAGCTTAGAGCTGGAATGGACTTTCCTTGTCGATACGGCGGAGATGAGTTCGGAGTTATTGTCACTGAGGTTCGTCCTGACTCACTTGAGATGATCGGGAATAGAATTCGGATGAAAATAGAGAAGAAATTTTCAGGAAGAGTTACCATCAGCGGCGGTATGACCGTTTTAGAAGATGGTGACACTTCTGTCAGCATGCTTAAGAGAGCTGACACGGCGGCATACGCTGCTAAAGATTTAGGCGGTAATTTGTTGAAATGGGCGGAAAAAGAGTCTTAAGCTTTTGCTGAGATCTCGTTAGTTATATTAAAAAAGGAGATAACCATGCTCTGGCGGGTTGAGGTTGGTCTTAAAAAAAATGTCCGTGATGTTCAGGGGCATAGAGTTTCTCGTAAGATTCGGGAAGAGCTCGGAATAGAAGCCGGCGAAGTCCGGACTATTAAAGTATATACTGTTGAAGGGCTTGAAAAAGCTGATATTGATAAGGTCTTAGAGCTTGGCGTGTTGCATGACCCTGTGCTTCATGATGTTGCTCTTACCCCTATTGCTGATAATTTTACATGGAACGTGGAAGTCGGCTTTCGTCCCGGTGTCACTGACAACGAAGGGCGTACAGCACAAGAATCCGTAGTTCTAGTTATTACTCCTGAAGATGCTACTAAAGTTAAGGTTTATACCTCTACTCAGTATATTTTCGCAGAGAAGCTTGAAAAAGATCAGATATCGTCCATCGTAACTGATCTTTTAGCTAATGAACTCATTCAGCGTTACGAAATTCGTTCTGCCGACGAGTGGGAAAAGTCCCCAGGCTTTGAAGCTAAAGCAGCTCAGGTTACAGGCAAAGCTAGCGACGAAGTTGCCACCATCGATTTGCTCGCTATGAGTGATGAAGAAATGATGGACTTCAGCCGCGCAAATACTCTTGCCATGTCCATTGAAGAATTCCGTGTCATTCGTGATTACTACTCCGATCCAGAAGTTATCGCAGAACGCGAAAAATCAGGGATTGGCGCTAAGCCTACTGATGCTGAGCTTGAAGCTCTCGCGCAGACTTGGTCTGAGCATTGTAAGCACAAAATTTTCGCCTCTAAGATTGAATACGAGAACAGAGAAACTGGTGTTTCTTCTACCGTGGACAGCCTTTACAAAACCTGCATTCAGAACACGACTCGCGATATCCGTAAAGAAAAGGGCGACGACGATTTTTGTCTGTCCGTCTTTAAGGATAATGCCGGAGTTATCAAGTTCAATGAAAAGCTGAATGTCTGCGTTAAAATGGAAACGCACAATAGCCCGTCCGCTCTAGACCCATACGGTGGAGCGCTTACCGGAATCGTCGGTGTTAACCGCGATCCTATGGGAACTGGGCTTGGAGCAAACCTTCTCTGTAACACAGATGTTTTTTGTTTTGCTTCACCTTTCCACGAAGGCGAGCTTCCTCCTCGTTTGTTGCATCCTCGCAGGGTATTCGAAGGAGTACGCGAAGGTGTTGAGCATGGCGGTAATAAGTCTGGTGTACCGACTGTAAACGGATCTATCGTCTTTGATGAAAGATATCTAGGTAAACCACTTGTTTATTGTGGAACCATCGGCACTATGCCCATTAAAGTTGCTGGCCGTCTGAGCCATGAAAAACAAGCTCAGGTTGGCGATATTATCGTTATGACCGGTGGACGTATCGGTAAAGATGGGATTCATGGAGCTACCTTCTCTTCCGAAGAGCTACATGAAGGTTCCCCTGCAACAGCAGTTCAGATCGGTGACCCTATCACTCAGCGCAAAATGTATGATTGTCTCATGCGCGCTCGTGATACCGGACTATACAACGCTATCACTGATAACGGAGCTGGCGGTTTGTCTTCTTCTGTTGGTGAAATGGCAGAAGATACTGGCGGCTGTGATCTCGATCTCGCGCAAGCTCCTCTCAAGTATGATGGACTTAAGCCTTGGGAAATTCTTGTTTCCGAAGCTCAGGAACGCATGACTCTTGCTGTTCCACCTGAAAAGCTTGACGAGTTTATGGCTCTTGCAAAAGAAATGGATGTTGAAGCTGCTGCTCTTGGAACATACACAGACAGCGGTCTATACAATATCAGATATGGTGATAAGCCTGTTGCTAGCCTCCGCATGGACTTCCTGCATGATGGTGTTCCGCAGATGCAGCTCAAAGCTGTATGGGATCGTCCTGTTGTTGAGTTCACAGGTGAGCCTGTAGTTGAAGATCATACTGCCCTGCTTAAAGATATGCTCGGCAGACTTAATATTTGTAGTAAAGAATACGTTATCCGTCAGTACGACCATGAGGTTCAGGGACGTAGCGTTGTTAAGCCTCTAGTTGGTGAGAAAGAAGATGGACCTGCTGATGCAGGTGTGCTCAGGCCGGACCTTGATTCGGAGAAGGGACTTGTCGTTTCTCACGGTATCTGTCCTAAGTTCAGCGACCTCGACACCTACTGGATGATGGCTAATGCCATTGATGAAGCTGTTAGAAACGCGGTTTCAGTCGGTGGTGATATTTCCCACATGGCCGGAATCGATAACTTCTGTTGGTGTGATCCAGTTCAGTCTGAAACAACTCCAGACGGACATTACAAACTAGCACAGTTGGTTAGAGCCAATCAGGCCCTTTCTCACTTTAGCCGCGCATACGGTGTGCCTTGTATTTCCGGTAAAGACTCCATGAAAAATGACTACAAGGGCGGGGGCGTAAAAATCTCCATTCCGCCTACCGTTCTCTTTTCAGCAGTCGGGGTTGTTCCTGATGTTAATATGTGTGTTACTTCAGACTTTAAGAAGGCTGGAGACTTTATATATGTTCTAGGTTTGACTAGAGATGAAATGGGTGGCTCCGAAGTTGCTTCACAACTTGGTTTTACTCATCCTTCAGTTCCACATGTTGAAGCTCTCACTGCTCTAAAACGTTATCAGACTGTTCAGGCAGCCATGCGTCAGGGCCTCATAAGCGCCTGTCATGACCTTTCCGATGGCGGATTGGGAGTTGCTCTTGCTGAGATGTCTCTCGGCGGTAGAATCGGTGCTGAGATTGATTTGTGTTCTGTGCCTTGTGAATATGGCATGAGCACTCTTTCAACTCTTTACAGTGAAACCGCAAGTAGATTCGCAGTGACTGTTTCTCCTGAGAAAGCTCAGCAGTTTGAAGCGCTATTCGAAGGACAATTCTGCGGGCGTATCGGAATGACAACAGGTCTTAATTCCTTTGGTATTGCTGAAGGTACAACAGGCATTGTCAGAAGTAAGGTTCACCTTCTTGCAGAAGCTTTCAAAGCAACTCTCGATTGGTAAAACCCTGCTAAATATAGCTTATAAAAGAGCCGCATCAGTATATACTGATGCGGCTCTTTTTTTTGTACTTATAAAAAGCAATTTTGACGCACTGCGTGCAATTTAACAGATGAGTTCGTCTCCGAGGCCAAAGGAGTGCGACCCCTTATGGAATCCCATTTAGGGGGAGGGTCTGTTTGGCGGAGCTCAGCCTCCGGAGGCATACAGCCTAGCCTAAATATCACCAAAAAAGGCCCGAACGCTTAAGCGTTCGGGCCTTATATTCTTACTGTGAAACTAGTTGTTGAAGATTAATCTTCTTCAACAGCTTCGGAGATTGCACATTCTGTTGTCAGCAATAAGCTGGAAACGGAAGCTGCATTCTGTAGAGCGATGCGGGTAACCTTTTTAGGATCGATTACACCAGCTTTGATGAGGTCTTCGTAAACGCCTGTTGCTGCGTTGAAACCGAAGCCGTCTTTACCAGCAGCTACTTTTTCTACAACAATAGAACCTTCGAAACCAGCATTTTCAGCGATCATACGTAGAGGCTGCTGAGCAGCACGGCGGATGATACCGATTCCAGCTAGTTCGTCATCGTTGCCAGCTTTGAGGTTGTCAAGAACGAGAGCACAACGAACAAGAGCGGTTCCGCCACCTGCTACGATGCCTTCTTCAACAGCTGCGCGAGTTGCGTTAAGAGCATCTTCTACGCGAGCTTTCTTTTCTTTCATCTCAACTTCAGTTGCTGCACCGACTTTAATTACTGCAACGCCGCCAACAAGCTTAGCTAGACGTTCCTGCAACTTTTCGCGGTCGTAGTCAGAAGTGGAGTCAGCTGCCTGAGCTTCAATTCTGCGTACACGGCCTTTGATGTCTTCAACAGAACCAGCACCATCGATGATAGTGGTGTTTTCTTTGTCGACTCTTACGCGTTTAGCAGTTCCAAGTCCGTCGATGGTCATAGCGTCAAGAGACAGACCTACGTCTTCGGAAACAACCTGTGCGCCAGTCAGGATAGCGAGATCCTGAAGCATTTCTTTACGGCGATCACCAAAGCCAGGAGCTTTGATAGCACAAACCTGAAGGTTAGCACGAAGTCTGTTAACTACGAGAGTTGCAAGAGCTTCACCGTCGATGTCTTCAGCTACGATGAGCAGAGGGCGAGACATTTTGAGAACCTGCTCCAGAATAGGGAGAAGATCTTTCATGCTGGAAATTTTCTTTTCGCAGAGAAGGATCATTGGATCTTCAAATTCACAAACCATTTTGTCTGTGTCAGTTGCGAAGTAAGGAGAAAGGTATCCGCGATCGAACTGCATGCCTTCAACGACATCAAGTTCAGTCTTCATGGATTTTGCTTCCTCAACAGTGATAACGCCTTCTTTACCGACTTTGTCCATTGCTTCTGCAAGGATTTCGCCGATGGTGGAATCGCTGTTTGCGGAAATAGTTCCGACCTGAGCGATTTCAGCTTTGTCACGTGTAGGCTTAGCTAGAACGTTAAGTTCTTCAACAATGGCAGCAACAGCAGAATCAATTCCGCGTTTGATGGACATTGGGTTACGGCCTGCAGCAACGAGCTTTACGCCTTCAGCAAAGATGGACTGAGCAAGAACAGTCGCTGTAGTTGTTCCGTCACCAGCGATGTCATTGGTTTTGGAAGCAACTTCCTTAACCATCTGTGCGCCCATGTTCTCGAATTTGTCTTCGAGATCAATTTCTTTCGCAACTGTAACACCATCTTTAGTGATGATAGGAGCGCCCCAGGACTGTTCAATAACTACATTACGACCACGGGGTCCGAGTGTTACCTTTACAGCTTCAGCAAGGGTGTCTACACCGATTTTGAGG
Organism: Maridesulfovibrio frigidus DSM 17176; assembly: GCF_000711735.1. Lineage (NCBI taxonomy): Bacteria > Pseudomonadati > Thermodesulfobacteriota > Desulfovibrionia > Desulfovibrionales > Desulfovibrionaceae > Maridesulfovibrio > Maridesulfovibrio frigidus. The sequence goes on along the minus strand of NZ_JONL01000002.1, from coordinate 70,785 downwards.
TGCTCGCGTGCTTTTACGTCAAATTCTATAGCTTTTGCCATCTAAATATCCTCCAGAGAGAAATTCGTTTAATTTATATAACGGAAATTATTCAACAACTGCGAGAATTTCTTCTTCGCGCATAATGATGAAGTCATCACCATCAATGGAAAGCTCGTTGCCTGCGTATTTAGCGAAGAGAACTACGTCACCTTCTTTTACGGACATAGGAGCTTTTTCTTTACCTGGACCTGCAGCAGCAACAACACCCTTCATAGGTTTTTCTTTTGCTGAATCAGGAATGATAATTCCACCGGCTGTTTTCTGTTCGCTTTCCAGACGCTTGATAAGTACGCGATCCTGTAGTGGCTTGAGATTCATGTTTCCCCCTCGACTAAATAAAGTATTGGTTAATAATGAATAAAGAATCCGCGTGGTTATGGCGGTTTCTACTTTTGATTTTAAAGGCCGGACCTTTGTATTTCGGCAAGAGTCGACCGCTACATCTAAGTGAAGCTCAACTAAATTAAGACACGGAAGCCATAAGTCAACACCACAGAATAAAAAAAGAGCATTATAATAGCTGAATTTTCTTTTTAAAAATTTAAACTGGCTTAATGTGTCGTTTATGTTAAAAAATACGCAAAATAAGAGGTTTCACTTGACAATTGTTCGGTATCACCTGTAGTCCGCCACCTCCGCATCAAACTTGATTACGGTCAATTGTGTTTCTGACATAATGCGGTTCTATTATAATTATTTGTAAAGTAATGCTGCGATTGGCAATAAAACATTTTGCCTATGGCTTTTTGATGTTGAATGGTGTAGTGGCCTTTTTGGGGTACGGATATATCGCTTGGGTAGCGGTAAAAACAAATTGAAGGAGTTTATTATGAGTAAGGCTGTTCTTGTTAAGAAGTTCCGGGAAAAATTAGATATGAGCGCTAAAGATGCATCTGCAGCTATTGCTGGTGTTCTTGGTGCAATCGAAGATGGACTTAAAGAAGAAGGTAATGTGACTCTTACAGGATTCGGTACTTTTAAGACCGTTGAGCGTTCCGCACGAACCGGACGCAATCCTCAGACTGGAGACGCTATTCAGATTCCAGCATCACGCGGAGTAAAGTTCACTCCTGGAAAATTCCTCAAGGACGCAGTTAAATAATTTTTTTATTTACGACTGTTCAAGCCGCTTCCGGGAATTCCGGAAGCGGCTTTTTTTTTGCGAAAATTTTGGTTGCTTAAACCGATTGCAATATTTATGCGTATGTACATTAAAATTATTATTTACGGAGTAACGTTCAATGTCTTCCCTTTGGAATAGGCCTTTTGGCTATAAGGATGTTTTAAAAATAAGCTTACCGCTTGCTGTTAGCATGGCCTCTACTACTATTATGCAGATTACTGATAGAGTGTTCCTTGGGAGGTATTCCGTTGAGGCAATTGCCGCCGCACTTCCAGCAGGGATCCTTGCTTTTTTATTCATATCCTTCTTTATGGGCGTTGCCAGCTATATAAACGTTTTCATTGCTCAATATACCGGAGCCGCAAGGCCAGACAAGGTCGCAACTAGTTTATGGCAGGGCATATATTTTTCACTCGCAGCGTGGGTCATTCTTGTGATTTTTGGTCATTTCCTGACTCCATTGCTTGTATTGGGTGGACATCCGCCTGAAGTCACCGTGCTCGAGATCCAATATTTTAGAATATTGATGTTCGGAGCAGGGCTGCCTGTTCTAGATACAGCACTATCAAGTTTCTATTCAGGACGCGGGCTTACCAGAACCGTTATGATCGTGAACATGGTGGGAGCACTGGTCAATATTCCATTAGATTATGCACTCATAAACGGTGTTTGGATTTTCCCAGAGTTGGGTATTCAAGGGGCTGGAATTGCGACTGTTCTAGCTGGATGTGTAATTGTAGGTCTTTATATTCCTCTTATCTTTAATAGTAAGAATGAGAAGAAATACGGTGTATTAAGTAATTTTAAATTCGCTCCGCAACTTTTTCGCAGATTCATAAAGTATGGTTTGTCAAACGGGGTTCAGTTCTTTCTAGATATTTTTGCCGTTACTTTTTTTGTTTATATGGTGGGAAGGCTTGGAACAACAATTCTTGCTGCAAGCAATATTGTTCTTTCTATTGACGGAATAACATTTTTCCCCGCCTATGGTATTTCTGTCGGAGTTAGTACTCTGGTTGGTCAGGCAATAGGGCAGGGGCGCCCTGAGTATGCTAAAAGAGCTACGACCTGTGCATTTCATATCACTTGTGCGTGGATGCTCTTTATGGGGCTGATTTACATAGCCATACCGGACACTTTGATAAGTATGTTTCGTCCTCATGATATCGGTGATGCGCAATTTGGAGAAGTTCTTGAGCATGGTCGAATCTTCTTGCTGTTCACGGTTGCTTATATTTTCTTTGATGGACTTGCGCTTGTCTACTCTGGAGCATTGAAGGGTGCGGGAGATGTTGTCTGGGTTATGAAGCTTGTCGGTTTTTTATGTGTAACTTTGATGGTAATACCGTGCTATCTCGGGGTGGAGGTTTGGAAGCTTGGTCCTAATTTCCTCTGGGCGATTTTTACCGCTTACGTGGTTGCTCTAAGCTTTTCTTTTTACTTACGCTTCAAGGGCGGTAAATGGCAGAGTATGAAAGTTATCGAGTAAGCTGTTTTCGGTTTAATCCTTTTTGTTATAGCCAAGAAAGAAGCGCGTAAGAGGATATCCTCTTACGCGCTTCTTTACGTGAAACATATAAGTCGCGTTAGCGTAAATTATTCTTGAGTAGCCATCAGCATTTCAGGTCTGACCTTGTAAAGGAAGCTGTATGTGAATACGCAGATAAATCCTTCAATAATCATGATGGGCAAGTGCGCATATACAATAAGCTGTGCCGCGCCGATGAAACTGTCGTCGGTGAAAGATAATGCGAATGCGGTCAGCATCGCCGAAAGTCCGATTGATACCGCCCCGCAAAGAAATGCGCCGACAGTCATGCTCTTGCCGCCCTTATTGAGCAGAGAGCGGAATAGGTAATGGCAGAGAACCGCAGGCAAGGCCATAGTGGCAGTGTTTACGCCGATGACAGTGAGTCCTCCATATTGAAAGAGGATAGCTTGCAATAGTAATCCGGTAAGGATCGCGGGGAAGGCGGCCCATCCGAGTACCAGCCCCATAAGCCCGCTGAGAATAAGGTGCGCACTGCCTGGTCCTAGAGGAATATGAATAAGCGATGCGACAAAGAATACAGACGAAAGCAGAGCAACTGTTACGAGCTTTTCTGAATCAATTTTTTTCAGTCCGATCATGGTTCCGGCGACTGTTACAGCCGCTCCAGTGGCAAGAACGGGAAGAGATAAAACTCCCTCTGATATGTGCATAGTTCAAATCCTTATTTATTGCGCTACCTTTATTAATATTAGAAAGGTGGCAGCGAGCTAGAAAACGAATTAATGAGCTTAGTACTGCATACGTTTTTAAAAACTATGACACACTACTTGTTGTGTCAAGCTGTTTTGAAATTAGATTGAGGTCTTTTAGGCTGTATATTATGAATCCTATTCTATGATTTATTAGGCACTCTTTGGTGTTATTCTAATTCCTTAATGTTGTCTGGTATGCATGTTGCTTCTCCAAAGCGAGGAGGAAAAATATGCACAAAGAGAGAATTATGGAAAAGGCAATTCCAGTCATGTTTGATGTCGTAGTATATGGCGGATTCGCTGCGTTTTTGTTGGCTAGCTATATTACTTTTCAAGGTTTTCTGGAAAGATTTCCTGAACCAGCGGAAAAACTTATCGGCCTGCTGCAAAAATTTCTCGCATGAGAAAGTAAGATTACTCCGAAAAAAAGTCCTCTCTTGTCTAGTTACTGACAAGGGGGGACTTTTTTATTTGGTTTCCTTTAAAATGGATCATATATTAAAATTGGTTTGCTGTTATTTCTATTACAACCTTGATTTGTTGCTTGTATAGGATAAATAGCTCTAATAAATAGAATATCTGGGGAGGTCTACTATTGTGATTAGAAGTACTTTTTTGCTATATATTACCGTTTGTTTATCGGCTTTGCTTTTCGGAGGAGCTGTTGCTTCTGCGGAAGACCTTTACGTTATGTCTCGCGATAGCGGGGAAATTCTGGTTTTTGACAGTGCCGATGACGGGTTATCAACTCCTGCGCGCAATATTTCCGGAGCTGCCACTCTGCTCAGCGGAGGTCATGGCTATGGTTTATTTTTATATGATGAAGAAGTTTACATTACCGACGAGAATGACGACTCAATATCCGTCTTCCCTTCAACTGGTACTGGCAATATTGCCCCTACAAGGGTGATTAGCGGAGCTGCACCAGGGCTTAACATTCCACGAGGGCTGTTTATTTCCAACTCCGAGATTTATATTGCAGACGAAGGTTCCAAGTCCATCAAAGTTTTTAATACTTCTGATAGTGGTAATGTCGCTCCTAAACGTGAGATCGTCGGAGCTGCTACAGGATTTTCAAAACCCTGTATGATGATGGTTTACGGCAGTGACCTATATGTACTTGATAACGGTTTGAATCTGGTATCGGTCTTTAATGTTACAGACACTGGAAATGTAGCTCCTAAGCGAACATTCAGTGTGTCAGGCGTGATGAACGACGCTCGTGGCTTATGGATATCAAATGATATTATTTATATTAGTCAAGGTGGTACTGACACGATTATGAGTTTCCCTCTCGCTTCAAGTGGGGTAACTGTTCCAAGTACCACTATCTCAGCCGCAGGTACAGCTGTAAACAATCCTTACGGCTTGATCGTGAAGGATTCTTTAATTTACGTATCAAGTTTTGCGATAGATACACTTGTTGTTTTTAAGACCACGGATGATGGTCTTACCGTTCCACAGCAAGTAATTACTTCAGCTACTATGAATGGTCCCATTCAATTGGGTATGGCGATAGAAGAGGATTATGTTAAAAAGTCTGAACATCAGCAGGCCGGTGTAACAGTTGCAGTTACTGCTAATACCCAAAATGCAACGACAGATACTGTCATTCAGGACACTTTTAGCATTCCTTCCAGTTTTAACCTGCGTTCTCCACTTGCTACGTTTACCGCTACTGTAAGCAGTTCCGGAGCTAACGGGGTGTTTAGTTTTAATTCCACAAGCCTTAACGGAACAGTCGCTGATGTGGTTCTTATGAAGTGTTACGAAGCAAATGGGACCAGTATACCTTTTGGCAGCTACGCTTCTGTCGCAGATCCTGATACTGAGGGGGCTTGGTGGATGGAGGATGATAGCGAAAATTATTTGCCTTCAGAGACCGTGCTTACTTTGGGCACCAATTACTGGGTAAATTACGTTGTAAAAGATAACGGAAAATACGATACTGATCCAACCCTTGGTGTTATTAAAGACCCTGCTGCGTTGGGAGTGCAAAGTCCCTCAGATACTGGCGGTGGATGTGTTTTGAATCCTACTGCCGGATTTGGTCTTGAATGGGCTATTCTTATGGGCGGGGTAGGGCTATTGTTCATTAGACGTCTTAGTAAATAGTTAATATTTCTTAATATTATCTGGTACATATGTTGCCTCCTCTAACGAAGGAGGAAAAATATGCCCAAAGTTAAAATTAAGGGAAAAACAATTCCGGTTTTGTTTGATGTTGTAGTATACGGCGGATTCGTTGCTTTTTTATCTGCCAGCTATATTACACTTCAAAGCTTTCTGGAAAGATTTCCAGAACCCCTAGAAAAACTTATCGTCTTGCTGCAAAAAATTCTCGCATGAGAAGTTATGTTTACTATGAAAAAAAATCCTCTCTTGTCTAATCTGGGCCAGGGAGGATTTTTTTATTCATTTTACGTTGAGGTGAATTATACAGAATCAAGTAACTCAGTAATTTTTATCTGTACGGATCTGTCAGTAAATTAAGGGCAACAGTTAAGTTGTATCGGACTGATGTTGATAGTATAGGTAAATAAGGCCTTGATCAGCCCTCGGTGGTATTTATAGATCCTGTTACGGTAATGGTGCAAAGATGCTGCCTGAATTGTATTGCCGGATTTGGTTTTAGTTGACTTCGATTGTATAAATATTAAGTTAAAAGAAGCTGATAATGAAATTCTATATCACCGAGGAGCCTTATGCAGGAAATACTAGTATTCGTCATTATAGGGGTTGCAGCCTTGTACTTAGGAATCAAATGGTTCCGAAAGGGAGTCGGAGGGTGCGGCTGTGGTTGTGATTGTGGTGCCGCTAATAAAACTATTAATGGTGACCGCAGTAACTCAGAAGGGTCTTCTATAGGAGATCTTAGACAAAAGAAGTAATTATTCGAATCTCAATGTAGTTTATCTTGATTTTGAAAGGTTGTTTTGAATTAAGGTGCTCTTTTGGCGGTAAATAGATACTGGTTGGGTAGGAATTTAACTTTTCGAATTATTTTTTTGCCGTTGCAGAATGAGTTTTTATTAGCCAAATTAACTTTTATGCAATAAAAAACGGCCTTAAATTGCTATAAACGTAACAGAGGAAGCTGTTGTCAAACAAAATTGTCGCTTTGCAACTTTTGTTGCACAACTTTTTTCTTTATAGAATCCGAATCCTGTGCTTATTAAATTCCTCGGCTATAGTAGGTTTTACGTATGTTTCTCCTGCTCATCTGCCATATATATTCCAGCCTTTCTTAAATGATTTTTTTAAGGGTGCGGTTTCTTGCTGAAATTGTGACGGAATTGTGCTACTCGATGTTCACTTTCAGCTTGTTATGAGGTTGTGTTCGATGCAACCATAGCGAGTGTAGTGTTGTAAATATTTGGTTTCCTTTAGAAAAATATGTTTAACAAGAATGTTTAAACGCGGTCCGGCGGGATTGCGGTGATTCACTCATTCACATACCAAGGGAGGGGAAGTGGCCAAGAAGAAAGTTAAGTTTATGTGTACTGCCTTTCGTGACGGCTTTCAGTCCGTATACGGAGCCAGAGTTAAGACCGATGATTTTCTGCCTGCTGTAGAAGCAGCTAGAGATGCAGGAATCAACTGGTTTGAAGCTGGCGGGGGAGCACGTTTCCAAGCCCTATATTTTTATTCCAATGAAGATGCTTTTGATATGATGGATAGATTTAGAGCCACAGCTGGCCCTGATGCAGATCTTCAGACTCTGTCTCGCGGTGTTAACGTTGTTGGTCTCGAATCTCAATCCAGTGATGTCATTAAAGCTCATGCGGATCTTTTTGCAAAACACGGTATTACTACCATCCGAAACTTCGACGCACTAAATGACGTCAATAACCTGATCTATAGCGGGCAGTGTATTGCTGATGCCGGCCTTAAACATCAGGTTGTTGTTTCCATGATGGAACTTCCTCCTGGATGTTCCGGTGCTCATGATGCGGCTTTCTACGAAAGCACTCTGCGCCAGATTTTGGATGCGGGTATTCCTTATGATTCCGTCTGCTTTAAAGACGCATCAGGAACTTCGACTCCTTCCAAGGTCTACGAGACTATCAAGCTCGCACGCAAGATGCTTCCCGCAGATACAATGATTCATTTCCACACTCACGAAACAGCCGGAATCGGCGGTCTCTGCTACATGTCCGCCATTGAGGCCGGAGCAGACGCCATCGACTTGTCCATGGCTCCAGCGTCAGGCGGAACCTGTCAGACTGATATTGTCACCATGTGGCACATTCTGCGCGGCACCGACTACACTATTGATGTGGATATCGACAAAATTATCACAGCCGAAGATGTCTTCCGCGATTGCATGAAGGATTACTTCCTGCCGCCAGAAGCAACTATGGTTGATCCAATGATTCCTTTCAGCCCAATGCCCGGCGGCGCGCTGACAGCTAATACTCAGATGCTCAGAGATAACGGTCTTATGGATCGCTACCCTGAGATTATTCGCGCAATGAGTGAAGTTGTTCGCAGAGGTGGTTTCGGTACTTCCGTTACTCCTGTTTCCCAGTTCTACTTCCAGCAGGCGTTTAACAACGTTATGTTCGGACCATGGGAAAAATTTGCTGACGGTTACGGTAAAATGCTTCTCGGTTACTTTGGTAAAACTCCTGTTGCGCCTGATGCTGAGCTTATTAAGCTTGCTTCTGAGAAGATGGGACTTGAAGTTACTACGAAAAGCCCTATCGAACTCAACGATGCTGATCCTACGAAAGGTCTCGGACCTGCACGCAAGGTCCTCGAAGAGGAAGGCTTGCCTGTAAATGATGAGAACGTATTCATCGTTGCTACCTGTAAAGATAAAGGCGTTGCCTATCTTAAAGGCGATGCCAAAGTGGGCATTCGCTATAAGAAAGACGTTGAAGCAGAGCAGATTGCAAATCTTGGCGGCGGTAGCGCTGGAACCGGTTCTGGAACAGTAAATGTTTCAGTTAACGGACAGTCTTACTCTGTTGCTGTTGATGGTGCGACTGCTACTCTTAACGGTAAGTCTTTCAATATTGGAGCCGGAGATGGTACTCCTGCAGCAGCCGGTTCTGCCGCGCCTGCGGGCGGAGCAACCGAGCCTATTGCAGCTCCAATGCCTGGTCTTATTATCCGTCTTGCTGTCCAGCCCGGAACGGCTGTTCAGGAAGGTCAGACCTTATTGATTATGGAAGCTATGAAGATGGAAATGGAAGTTAAGGCTCATGTTGCCGGAACTGTAGCTTCTATCGAAGTTGCTGGTGGTGATCAGGTCAAACAGGGCCAGCCTTTAGTTCTTCTATCTATCTAGCTGAGCATTTTTAAACGCAAAAGGAGTTTCCAATGCAGGAAATGGTGTTCAGTTGGCAACATGTAACCGATGGGAACGGGATTGCCCTTTCTTTGACGGGCATGGGCATCGTATTTGTGGCTTTGCTGCTGGTAAGTCTTTACATAGCTATGCTTCCGAAGCTGGCTGCTTTCTGTAATATGATTATCCCTCCTTCTGCGCACCATAGCGGTGTAGAGGCTCCCGCTCCGGCAGGACCTAATGAAGCGGAGATAGTCGCAGCTGCAGTTGCATATCTGCACAAAAATAAGAGCTAGACGGAACGTTATGGATATACTTCTTCATTTCTTAAGTACCACAGGGTTCGCTGAAATGACGATTGGCAATTTCTTAATGATTGTCATCGGAATATTTTTCATCGCCCTTGCTATCATAAAGGACTACGAACCGCTTCTGCTCTTGCCTATCGGGTTTGGAGCAATTGTAGGTAATATCCCGTCTATCGCGGGTATGCCTCTTAGCGTCTATGACGAAGGAAGCGTTCTTTCATACATCTACTTCGGAGTCAGCAAAGGGCTTTTCCCACCGCTGATCTTCCTTGGAATCGGAGCCATGACGGACTTTTCGTGTATGCTCTCGAATCCTAAACTTGTACTGCTTGGTGCAGCAGCTCAGATGGGTATTTTTATTACTCTCGTCGGAGCTATGTATCTTGGTTTCAGCCCAGCTGAAGCTGGCGCGATTGGTATTATCGGTGGGGCGGATGGTCCTACTGCTATTTTCCTCTCGTCGAAGCTGGCCCCGCATCTGCTGGGAGCCATCGCCATTGCGGCTTATTCGTATATGGCGCTAGTTCCCGTAATTCAGCCTCCGATTATGAAATTGTTTACTTCTAAAAAAGAGCGTCTCATTCGCATGAAAGCTCCAAGAGAAGTATCAGCTCGTGAGAAAGTTCTCTTTCCTGTCGGCGCATTCATAATCACAGCTCTTATCGCTCCAGGGTCTCTTGCTCTGGTCGGTATGCTCTTCCTAGGTAACTTGCTTAAAGAGTCTGGTGTTACTGAGCGTTTGGCAGAAACAGCGCGTACATCACTCATTGATTCCGTTACTATCCTTCTTGGATTCTCCGTTGGAGCTTCGACTCAGGCTCAGACATTTCTGACTCCTGATAGTCTGCTCATTTTCGGACTAGGGGCGGCTTCCTTTTGTGTGGCTACTGCAAGTGGCCTTCTTTTTGCCAAGCTTATGAATCTTTTCCTTAAGGATAAGATAAACCCTCTGATTGGAGCTGCTGGTGTATCCGCTGTTCCTGACTCCGCGCGAGTTGTCCAGATGGTAGCACGCCAAGAAGATCCTCATAACTTCCTGCTCATGCATGCCATGGCACCTAACGTATCGGGAGTTCTTGGCTCCGCGGTTGCGGCTGGTGTGCTCTGGTCTGTACTTGGACTGTAGAGTTATGATCATGGTAATTACAAATCGAGCGAGAACGAAAAAGCTTAAGCGCAGTATTGCGCTTAAAACGCTCGGTCTGGAGACAACTATGCAGAAAAAAAAGGTCCAGTTAAAAGACTAATGTCAAAAGGCGCATTCTCAAAATGAGAGTGCGCCTTTTTGCTTAAGTATATTTTCGGTTAAATGTTTTGATTATAGTAGTAGGGTGATCACTCTTTAAATCATGTTGGTTTATGCAGAGTTCTTGCTGACATTTGGAGCAGAGTTCAGGTTAGGGTGGATTTTTTCTAGGAATAGGGTTAGGGCGAATCTTAACAGTCAGTCAGACTTATATTTTCTTTGGAGGAGTAACCAGTGGCTAGTCAATCTACCTATGATTTTTACAAAGACGATCTTTCTAAAATACCACCTTTAAGGGCTATTGCAGAAACACTCGTTAACGATAAAAGAGTTAGAAAAGTTAATGCTGCAGAGGCATATGAACTTGCTAAAAAACAGTGGGATGTCATGGAAACGGATCAGCCGATCTATCCTAAGGCAGCAAAACGTTTGGGCCTTCCAGAAGGCGCAACTGTTTTAAACCATTGTCATGGTAAGATCGTTGGACGCACAGGTTTGGCTCGCAGGTTTTATAATAAACTTGATGGATCAACTCAGCGCAAAGTCCTCGGAGATCTCAGAGAAGCTATCTCTGATATGCAGCAACGTCCTCTAATTAAGGCTGAAGCGATTATCGGCCTTGATAAAGATCTTATGATCAGAGCTACCATTGTTGGTGGTGAAGATGATGCTGCGAATATTTATAACTGGCTTGTCAACTTTACTCCATACGAAGAGTTGGCAGCAGAGTATGAAAAAAGCTCAAAATTGCCCATTCAGGATATTATCATCATCGGTGACAATGTTTGGCGTAATGAAGATCCTTTTTATCATAACCAGGGTTTCCCACAGCTCGCTCTTGTAGATGAAGAATGTAACGTCATCTACAATTTCGGTATGCGTTACTTCGGTGAGCGCAAAAAGGGAACTTTGACACTTGCTTGGACTTCCGGCATTCGTGTTGGAATGGCTGCTTGTCATGGTGGAATCAAGGAAATTGATTTCACTGGATGTAAGAGTGCTGATGCTAAGAAAATGGGACAGCGTTCCATTGCCTTTTTCGGACTTTCCGGAACTGGTAAATCATCTCACACAAACTCCCATGATAACGGTGGAACTCTACCTGAAGGGTTCACTAAGAAAGTTTTGCATGATGATGCATTCCAAATTGATATCGATAATCGTGTTTGCCGTGTATGGGAACCGACTCTTTTTGATAAAACCGACTCAAGACCTCTGGGCAACCCCGACTGGGAATACATGGTATCAGTAATGAACCATGCTACTCTTAATGTTGACGGTAAAGTACTTCCTATTGGTCAGGATTTACGTAATCCAAATGGGCGCGCTCTTATTGATCGCGACGTTTTAGGATCTCATGTAAATCGTTGTAAGTTCCCTGAAGTCCTTTGCTGGCTCATGAAAGATACATGTTTGCCTCCACTTATTCGTTTTACTGACACAAATCTCGCAGTTGCAATGGGCGCAGCCCTGATGACTAAGCGTAACCTTGCAGAAAACGTTTCAGAAGAAGAACTTAAAAAGCTTGTTTTCATTCCTTACGCAAATCCATTCAGAGTTTACGAACTTTGGAAAGATGTTGATGCATTTACCAAGGTCTACGAAAACGGCGCAACGGGTTACAGCTTTAACTCTGTTGGTTTCTGGAAATCTTCTGATACTGATCTCCATCCTATTCCGCTACAGACATCCTTGCACCTGCAGTCATTGATCTTGCAAGATAAGCTTGAGTGGGAAGACTGGGATCTGCTACCAGGTGCACAGCTACCTAAACGTGATTGTATGGAAAACTTCCTTCCAGGATACCATTTCACATACAATCCTAAGAATACCGATAATCAGACTTTGTACATGCAGACTCTCAAAGATAGATTTGCACAGCGCAGGCACTTTCTTGAGCAGACTGAAGACCTTAACTGCAAGCCTGAAATTCTCGCTAAACTTACCAAGGCTCTTCATATTAGAGAGTAACAGTAAGTCTAATCCTGATTTTTTAATCAGGGCGATAAATATTAAAACCCCGGTGAAGATTATCTTCACCGGGGTTTTTCTGTGCGTCGTTAAGAAGGGCTGGTTCGTTAATCTTTAGCGGCTTTTAAATATATTGATTTAAGTTTATTATCGTCGATGGCTTCGGCCCAATGCAGGTAGATACTTTTCATAAAACTTTTGCGAAGTGTAGGGGCTGCAGAAAGTCGATCACTGACAGCTTTTTCAGTGTCCATATCTATAATCAGATTATGAAGAATTCCCGCGCGGTGTATGATTCGGTGGGAAGATTCAATTAGATCATTTCCCTGCTTTGCTATGCGTATTCTACGCTCGTCATCATTAAGTAGTCCCTGCAATTTTTCAACAAGGTCTGGAGCATCATTGGGCTTGTATGTGACAAGGTGTACTCCGTCTTTGAATATATCATTTAAGCCGTGTTCAATGTACGGTGTTAGTAAGCATGAACCGCAGGCAAGAGCTTCGAATACTCTGAAATTTAAGTCCCCGCGTTCTGCAATATTGAGAACCACTTTAGCTTTAGGAAAAAGCTTACGGTATTCACCTTGAGTAACATGAAGATCCGGAACAAGTTTCGCGACTTGGTCAAGAAAAAACATTCGTTCGGGAGTTAGTTCTGGATCAACTTTACCGACGAATAGTAGGTCCCATTCTTTTTCCATTTGGACGGGTATATCATTATCCATGACTACTGGCGGAAACCAAATGAGGCGAGATTCGGGTAAGCGCGGAGTAAAAAGGTCTAGGTGATCTTTGAGACTGACGAGGCAGATGTCAAACCCTTGAGCATAAAGTGGATACCAGCTGTGAATATGGGTATCTATGCAATAGAAGACTGTAAGGCAGGGGAAAGATTCCACACCGGCTAAAGGCGGCGCTATGGATCTATCTGCGTAAAGGACTATGTCAGGAACTGATCCAGTCTTCTCTAAAATGTCGTCCCATGTGAATACCTGCTGACCGCGGATAGGAATGTGGGTTGTTTCATAGCCCAGTTGATCCATACCTGTCCTGAAGAAGGTGTTGCCTATCCACGCAATTGTTTTATTTTTTTTTATGTTCACAGTTGGGAACGTAGCAACTTATGAAGGCATAATAAAGTAATGAGTTAAGCTTTCAGCATTTCGCGTATGTGGCATTCATCGATATCAAGTGAAGGGGTAAATTTAAGTCCAATGTGATTATTGTCCTTCCAGATAGTGACTCCCTTTTGGCTGCTTAGAAAACCAATGCGATCATTAAAAATGCAACCGCGGATGAATATCTCATCGCTGAGATTAAGTTTTTCATTATCATCATCGCAATTTAGCCTAAGTTTCATGCCTTTAGCTGAAATATCCAGTATAGTAATATCTAAATCTGTCGAGCATGAAGAAGCCGAGATGTCACATTGTCTGAATAAGTCATTCATATTGGTGAGATCTATTCTGCTTGAATCGCGTCTTTCGTGTAATTTGTTCATTATTCCTCCAATTGAAGTGCTTTTATTTAGAATTATTTTTCCATAGAAGTGTATTATTTTTTTGTTTTGGCTCTGTATATCTCTTTCATTCCTTGGCTAAAGCAGATAAAGCAGCTAAGAAGGTGTGATGAGTTGATTACTGCTTTAAGCTTGCTAAGTCACTAGATAGAGTCTGGTTTCGTATAATTTTTATTTTTCAGGAGTCCGGGGTGCAGAAGTTATTATTGGTAGTGATGTTATTTGTTATGAGTCTTTCAGGTTGTGTCTATGTTGACATGAACATACAGAATAAGCCTACTCCCGGGCTAGATTTTAAGACGGTTCACACTTTTGCATATAAGAAAGCAGATGATTCGAAGAGCACTCTTGAGACTGTTTTGCTAGAAGCGGCCAGAGTTGAACTGGAAGCTAAAGGTTTTGCTTACGATTCTGAGAATCCTGATTTTCTAGTGATTTTAAATTTCGGATCAAAGTCAGTTATCGAGAGGGGTGTTACTTATACCCGCGATGCTAATAACTACGATTTGCTTCACAATACTTATGCCAATATTGGTGTTGTTAAAACTGGCGATGAATCCAGAAATGACAACACTGTAAGGGTGTACATGGTCACTCCAGAAAATGAGGAACTAAGAACTTACCTTTGGCGCGGAAGCGCAACTAGTAATGACCAGGATGGATTGGGAATTGTTGGTAAATGTCTTGTTAAAGGCGCTCTGCTTAAATTTCCAGAAGCCAGCGGTGACTTTCGCGAAAAGATTCGCCTTGGAACATGTGAATAAACAGATATTATTTAGTACGTTTAAAGCCCCCGAAAGCAATGCTTTCAGGGGCTTTTTTTATGGGAGGCGGACAACTTCGATTAAATGAAACAGTCTAAGTCTGCGGTCTAGAGAAATCCTTTAAGAACTTCAGCTAATTTGCCTGCAGTCTGGACTTGCTCAGGGCCGTGCTCCATTATGAATGGCAGTATCTTGTCTGAGTAATCACCAAGGTTTTCTAGTAATCCAACATTTAGGTTCTTTGCGGAAGGCGAAGCGATAAAATCTTTGATTTCCGCGTAGAGAGTTTTTGCTTCCATGACTGAAGTATTTCCAGAAGAATAAGCGCCTGATGCATTGTTGTAAACTGACTGGGCCTTTTCTAAGCTTGTTGGATCTGTGAAAATCTTAGTGAGTCTACCCGTAAGATCCATACCGTCCATTTCAGAACCCATACTTTTAGATAATGAGGTCATTTCCATTAACTTGGTAAGTCCAGTGGCGGAGTCAAATGAATCCGCGCCAACAACATGCTGAGTAGGATTAATAAGCGACATAGTTGTGCTTTGGGCGCTGATCAGCTGCTCTGTGGAACCTGCGAAGCCGTTGTAAACGCTTTTCGCTCGGTTTAAGAGGCTTGCACCGTCCGCTGAAGCTTGAGCTGTGTCTGATGCTGTTTTAATAGAGTCAGCAGATGAGGACAAATCTTCTAAACCAAAAGCGTTTGCATTGGAAATCTGAAATAGAAGGCAGGATAAGGCCACGAAAGATATTAATAATTTTTTGAAACAGGCAAGGTAGTTTTTCATAAAAGCACTCCATTTTTTTATAGTAGATACAAGATATACTTAAAAGATCATATTTTTACCATTAGAAATAGACAGGAAGTGATAAAAAAAAGGCATGCTGGGGGATATAATCTGACTAGTTAAAGTAGTAACATACTCTTGAGTTTTTTGAGATACATGCGGCTGACTGGAACAGAGCCTCCCGAAGAAGTTGTGATAACTCCCAGCCCGTTTTCAAGTAGCGCGATTTCATTAATGAAATCCATATTAACTAGATATTGCTTGTGGCAGCGAATGAGGCCGGTTCGTTCTTCGAGGACCTTGAGGGTAATGTCTGTGTAATATTCATCTTCGCTTGTAACTAAGTAGTGCCCCCTTGCTCCAGCCGAAACGAATTCTACCTTATCCAGTCCAATCAGCTTAATGCGTTTTCCGATGAGGCAGGGGATACGTTTGATAGGTTCAGCTTCAAAAGCAACAGGCTGTGCGGTGACGAGAAGTTCTTTTAACTTAGCAACGGTTTTGTTGATGCGTTCGATTGATACTGGCTTCAAAATATAGTCGAGAGTTTTTTCTTCGAAAGCTTTGAGGGAATATTCATCGTATGCTGTTACGAATACGACGTGAGGCATTATGTCCTGATTGACCATACTGAGTAGCTCAAATCCGTTTACCATTGGCATCTGGATATCTAAAAAAACAACATCCGGACGATGCTGGTTTATGGCTTTTAAGGCGTCAAAAGCGTTTTCGCAGGAGTCGACAATTTCAACTTCGCCTGTTTCGCTTAGCAGCGCTTCCATTTCTTCTCGTGCATGTCTCTCGTCATCAATGATCAGTACTCTTATCACTCCGGCATCCTCGCTCAGGAAGTTTGACGGTAACCGTGGTTCTCTCGTCGGGCACACAGTCAACTTCTAGCCCGTATTGGTCACCGCAAAGGTTCTTAATACGTTTTTCCACAATATTCATGCCGAGTCCAGTTGTGTCCCACTCTCCGCAATTCCCAGCATTGTCTTCAATTGCGATGATGGTCATGCCGTCCATGCTTTTAGCAGAAATTTTAACTGTACCGGGCGTGATCATGTCAGAAATACCGTGCTTGATGGAATTTTCAATCAAGGGCTGGAGTGTGAAAACCGGCATTTTAACATTCAATAGTTTGGGATCGATATCCATAATTATGTTTAGCCTGTCTTCGAAGCGAGCTTTTTCAATAACAAGATATGAATTAACGTGATTCAGTTCATCTTCGAGAGTGGCAAGGTCGCCTTTTCTCTTTAGATTTGTACGGAAAAAGTTGGAAATATGTAACAGTAATTCGCGAGCTCGATCTGAGTCTCTGCGTAAAATAGCAATGATCGTATTGAGCGCATTGAATAGAAAATGCGGGTTAATCTGAGCCTGAATGAGCTTGAGCTCCGCCTCAATGAGTAAACTTTTTTGTTCGTTATACCTAGCGTAGAGTAGCTGGTTGGAGAGCAGATTGGTGATGCCTTCTCCAAGCGTTTTATTCATGGTCAGGAAAATTTTATCTTTAGGCTCGAATAGATTTATGGTGCCGATGACCTCGTTATCAAAGCGGAGCGGAACCGATAATATGGATCCCAGCGGACAATTATCAGACAGCGCACATTTCCACTGCTTTTTTGACCCGTCCACAAATATGATGCGGTCTTCGCTGATAGCCCGAATAGTTTCAGGTGAAGTTAAATTAATCCCGACAGTGTGGTGGTCATTTCCTAAGCCTCGAAAAGCAAGCACCTTATCGCGGTCTGTAATGGCGACAGCTCCGACGCCTGTTTCATGGTGGATAACTTTTGCAAGCTTATCAGCTGTATCTTCGTTGAATCCTTTGCTTAGTATAGAAAGCGTTTTGTCTGCGATTCTGAGCGCTTTATTTGAGAAAATTACACCGAGTTTATCGAACATGCTTTTCTGGTCGCGTATGATGCTGACAAATATGGCGGAACCGCAACTATTAGCAACGATCATTGGCAGGTAGATAACTTGAACAAGGGCCAATGCTTCAGTGTAAGGTTTTGCTGTCGCCAAAATTGTCAGCATTTGAACTATTTCGGCTATAAATGTGGCGAAGAAAGCTATTTTGGGGCTGAGAAGTTTTGACTGCTGGTTGTTTCGAATTAGATAAAGGTGAAACAGTCCTCCGATCAATCCTTCAAGCGTTGTGGAAATTCCGCAGGATACGGCTGTGAATCCGCCGAGTGTCATGCGGTGCAGACCGGAAGTAAGCCCCACGGCTGTGCCAAGCACGGGACCTCCGATGATTCCAGCAAGAACGGCTCCGATTGCCCGTGTGTTCGCTATAGCGTCGTTAATAGGGAAACCGAAATAGGTTCCCATTATAGAAAATGTAGAGAAAACGACATATAGGATAATCATCTGTTTAGGGCGCAGATCTCCAATATTGAAAGTACGAAATACTGGTGATTTTGTGAACAGATACGCGATGACAAGGAATACGGACATTTGCTGTAGCAGCATGAAAATATTGTGCTGGGTAAAAAGAAGGGTATCCATATTCTGTCCGTGCCCATTTCCCGTGTTAGCTTTAGTCGAGTCTGGAAGTATGCGGTTTTAAAAAGCCTGAAGATGGAACTTGATTTCAAGTTCCATCTTCAGGTTAGAGTCAATTAACTATTGGAGTCCATATATTGCGGGGAAGATAACGATAGATGCCAACACCAGTAACTGGATGATAATAAATGGCACTACCCCTCGATAAATGTCGGTCGTTCGAACCTCGGGCGGACAGACTCCTTTTAAATAAAAGAGCGAGAATCCGAAAGGAGGTGAAAGGAAAGACGTCTGGAGGTTCATCGCGATGAGAATAGCATACCACAACGGGTTGATGCCAATTGCTTCTGCAATAGGAAGCAGAATTGGTACAACGATGTATGATATTTCGATGAAGTCGATGAAGAACCCGAGCACCATAATAGCAGACATGGACAAGATGAGGAATCCCCATTTTTCGCCCGGTAAGCCCATCATGAATTCTTCAACCATATAGTCAGCGCCGGTGTAGACGAAAACCATGGAGAAGGCGGTGGCACCAATAAGGATAGCGAAAACCATAGCTGTGATTTTAACTGTCTCAAGCGATGAATCTATAACAACATCCCAACTGAGTCTTTTAAACATAGCAGCAAGTACCATTGCACCTAGTGCGCCGACAGATGCAGATTCCGTTGGTGTCGCAACACCCATAAAGATGGAACCAAGTACCATAATGATCAAAGCCAGAGGAGGTACGATGGCTATGATCGCCCGCAGTACAGCCCCTTTTTTTAATTCTTCAGGAATAATAATTTCTGGAGCAGCATCTTTGTCAATTATGGAAATGACTATGATGTAAAGGATGTAGCAACCAACTAAAACTAGGCCCGGCATAAGTGCCGCCTGGAACAGGTCGCCTACTGGCTGCTGGAATACATCTCCCAGAATGATAAGTACAATGGATGGCGGAATAATCTGGCCAAGTGTTCCGGCCGCACAGATAGTACCTGTGGCCAGTTTTTTGGAGTAGCCATGTTTGAGCATGACCGGCAGAGAAATTACACCCATAGCAACAACGGAAGCTCCAACAACACCAGTGGAAGCTGCAAGCAGGGTCCCGACAAGTACAGTACTGATTGCTAGTCCGCCGCGCAGTTTACCGAAAAGGATCCCCATAGATTCGAGTAGGCGCTCTGCAAGCTGTGATCTCTGAAGGATAAGTCCCATCAGGATAAACAGCGGAATCGCCATTAGAATCGTGTTGGTCATGATGGAGTAGATACGGAATGGCATCATAGAGAACATGCTGCCGAATTCTTCAGCTACCATCATGAAAGAAGGATCAGGCATCATCTCAACAAAAGCTGCGATGGCTCCGAAAACAAGGGCCACAGAACCGAACGTGAAGGCCACAGGATAGCCTATGATTAATGCTGCAAGGGCGGCAGCGAACATGACTAAACCTGTCATAGTTTCGCCTCCTTGTATTTTCTGATATTTGTAAGAACGAATCCGAGTGCACTATACAAAAGGAATACGAAAGAGAGAGGTATCATGCTTTTGATTATCCAGCGGAAAGGTAGGCCACCTGGATCTTCGGAAATCTCGTTTGATACGAATGCGTCCTGAACGTATTCAAAAGAACCGAAAAGGATCAGCAGTGCTAAGGGAACAAGCATGAATACCGTCCCCCAAATGTTAATCATGGCTCTTTTTTTAGGGCCAAGACGGTCGTAGATGAAGTCGACGCGGACATGAGCATCATGTTGAAGCCCAACTCCCATCCCGAAAAGAATGATAATCGCGAAAAGATGCCATTCCATTTCCTGCATGCCAACGGAACTGGCGTGGAAAGTGTATCGCATCATAACGTCAAAGGAGACGTTGAGAACCATGAGAATCAGCACGCCCGCAAGCGCCAGTCCCACATAGTCGACAGAGCGACGAATAAAATTTTCTAATTTTTGCATTGTACTCTCGGTATTTTCAGATGGCGTAAATAACCGCCCCGTCCTGTAGGGGGACGGAGCGGCAATATATTCGCCTTAGAGGATCATTACTCTACTTTTCAAGTTCCATAGAAGTCTTGATGTAGTTGTATTCAGAGATTGCGGTCCATGCACGAGCTTTCTTCATGTAAGCGCGCTGTGATTCGAGTACTTCTTTGAAGAATGCATCTTTAGCAGCGTATGCGTCATAGATTTCGTTAGCAGCTTTTTTCATAGCTTTGAGAACTGGCATTGGGAATTCTTTAACCTTGATGTTAGGGAATTCAGTCTGCATTTTGTCCCAAGCGTCGATGCTACCAGCGTAGTTTTCAATGTACATATCCATGGAAGATGCTTTCATCGCAACTTTGAGGATAGCTTTGTATTCAGCTGGAAGCTTTTCGTATTCACGCTGGTTAACGATGAACTGAAGCTCAGTTGCTGGCTCATGCCAACCTGTGTAGTAGTAAGGTGCGATTTTGTGGAAGCCCATCTTGATGTCCATTGCAGGTCCAACCCACTCAAGAGCGTCGATAGTACCACGATCAAGTGATGTGTAGAGTTCGCCGGAAGGGATGTTAGTTACGTTAACGCCGAGTTTAGCGAAAACTTCACCAGCAAGGCCGGGAATGCGCATTTTGAGACCTTTGAGGTCTTCAATTGAGTTGATTTCTTTCTTGAACCATCCGCCCATCTGCACGCCGGAGTTACCACCGGGGAAGCTGAGGACTTTGTATTTAGAGAAAGCTTTTGCCATAAGTTCCATACCGCCGCCGTAGTACAACCATGCGTACTGCTCGTCAGCGTTCATTCCGAAAGGAACTGTGCAGAAAAATACGGTGCTGATGTCTTTGCCTTTCCAGTAGTAAGCAGCACTGTGGCCGATATCGTACTGGCCGCCTTTAACCATGTCGAGGATACCTAGAGCAGCTTTGTGCTTTTCGGAGCCTTCAACGCGGATAACAAAGTTACCGCCACTCATTTCTTCGACCATTTTAGCCATCTGGATTGGTGCAGATGCGAAAGGTGTCAAAGTGGATGACCATGTCATGGCCAGTTTCCATTTAACTTTCTTAGCTGCGAATGCAGGGCTGGCCATCAGGCACAACATTGTGAAAAATACGAGAACCTTAATCTTAGACTTCATTCCAAACCTCCATGGTATGAAAGGGGGGAGTGCCCCCTTTGTGTTTGTTCTCTTCTATATGAAGCTCGCTTTAAGCGATACCATGGAAAGTTTATTAGGTCGTATTATTTGCTAAGTGGTAGCATGGAGGTGGTGACTGGTTTTGGCTTAACTCCGGAAAAGCGGTTATCTCCGTTTAAGCATATAAACACCGACAAAAATCAATGCTGTCGCTAAATAATCAATCAGCTCAATCGGCTCTCCAATGATCACAGCGCCGATCAGCAAAGCGACTAGTGGCGGTATGTATGTGACAGAAGATGCCGAGACTGCGCCAAGCGTGGAAACGATGTAATAGTATATTATGTAGGCTAGTCCTGTACCCAGAAGCCCGAGGCCCACGACTAGTCCAATTGCTGCGTTATAGTTGCCCCAAATATTTCCTATTCCGTCATAGCTGGTAGTCGCGGCTAGCAGTATCATGGCGAAACCAAGCTGGTAAGTTGTCAGTGCTGATGCTGGAATGTTTAGCGGCGTAATAAACTTTCTAGCATAAACAAAAGAAGCTCCGACGCTGAGTGATCCCGCTATCATATATAATACTCCCTCAAAATTGGAAGATAGCAAGCTGTCTCCCGAAGGGCGCGCGATGATTACGACTCCTATAAAACCAATGACGATGCCGAGAATTTTCATAAGCGAAGGTTTTTCTTCGGGTATAAAAATGATGGCGAGTATGAATGCGAAAAGAGGGATAGATCCGCTGAGCGCTCCGGCTAATCCAGAAAGAAGAAGGGACGCGCCTTTGGCGAAACTATAGTAATATAGTGTTGTCGCAAGTAGGGCCATCACAATGAAATGAACAGAGTGTTTCAGATGGGCTATGCGTAGAGATTTCTTGAAAAGTGCATATGCTAAAATCGGTAGAAACCCGAATAGAACGCGGAAGAACACAATCTGCGCAGGAGATATAAGCTCGGATGCAAGCTTCATATATATGAAGTTGCTGCCCCATATTGTGCCGAGCAGTATGAAAGCTATTACGGGGATATTTTTAGTAATATTTGGCATGTCCAACCTTATAATGAAACTGTGCTGAGTGATCGCGGCGGTGCTGAATATCGAGGGGTGAGGCTATCTTTGATGAGATATCATGGTCAAGCTGTCTTTTGTGAAGGTAAAGCAGCTTGCGTTAAAAATAAGAAAAGGTTGTCAATTTGTGGGATAGAGGTGTTGATATTTCAACGAAGAAGATTGTCGCAAAGGAAGGAATGTTGAATAATGCCACGACTCTTGAGGTCAACTTTGTGAGGATGGAAGAATACGATTTTTTAGGTGCTTTATAATGGCAACCGAACTGTAAAGGTTGTTCCTTCTCCTTCGGTTGAATCCATATTAATGGAGCCGTTGTGTTTTTCGATTATCGCATATGCGATGGCTAGCCCTTGCCCGGTCCCCTTGCCAATCTCTTTGGTGGTGAAAAAAGGATCATAAATACGATTCTTGATCCCCTCAGGTATACCGCAGCCAGTGTCTTTAACAGACAAGACTAGTTCATTGTTATGATGTTGAGTAGAAATTGTAATTCTTCCTTTTCCCGGACTACCTTCGACTTTCTGGGAAATTGCATGTGATGCATTTACCAGCAAATTCAACAAGACTTGATTGATCTCCCCATGATTACAACTGATGTAAGGAAGGTCCTCTGCAAGATCCAACTCAACGTCAGACACATACTTCCATTCATTCTTCGCGATAGCGACCGTATTCTTCACTGTTTCATTGAGGTCGATTGCTCTAATGCTATTAACATCAGGATGTGCGAATCTTTTCATGGCTTGAACAATTGTCGAAACTTGGTTTACACCGTCTATGGATTCTGTCGATGCTGGCTTAAGCTCCTGAAGAAGTTCTAGGGCTTCTTTCACAATAGATACGGCCTCTGCCGCCTTCGTGTCATCGTACTCTTGTAGCCCTTGCTTACAAACATGGAAAGCTTCTTCTAGTTCGGAAAATGCTCCCTTCATGAATTTAAGATTACTACCTATATATTGGAGAGGAGTATTGATCTCATGAGCAATGCCAGAAGCGAGTTGCCCTACTGACTCAAGTTTTTGGGCCAGCGCAAGCCGCTGTTCCATTTCCTTGCGTCGAGTTATGTTTTGCGCTGCACCGTACAACCTTACAGCATTGCCGAAAGAATCTAATTCTACTTCACCATTTTTGTGTATATGTACAATTTCATCTGTATCAGGACGAATCACTCTATACTCTAAGGAGAAGGGGAGTCCTTGTTCCACAGATTTTGAGACAGCCTTACTTATTGATTGTAGGTCATCAGGATGCGCAATTTTAAGAACTTCATGCAAAGACAAATTGGGATTTGATAATCCATGAATTCGTAACCAATTGTCAGAACAGGTCCAGGAATCACTTTGAATGTCCCAGTTCCATGCGCCTAGATCCGCGAGTCTCTCTGCTTCCAACAATATAGCCCTACTTTGTGTGAGATCGGTTTCTCTGAGTTGAATCTCTTCCACCATATCTTCTAGACTACGCGCTAAGGCGCCCAATTCATCTCTTGAATTAATTAGAATACTTGCACGAGAATTCCCTGCTGCAATATCTTGAGCCGAGCGCTCCAATATACCTATGGGGTTCGTTATGAACCTCCGAGTCAAAAAGCCAATTAGAAGTGTGAGGGCAAGCCCTACAACAAAAACGGCTAGGATGGTTGCTTGGTAAATTGGTTTCAGATATTGTTCAGTTGTCTTCTCAGGAATGGTGTAACCAACAACCCAATCCCATTCGGCAAAATAGCGGGCTTCGCATAAGAGTAGAGTTGAGCCTTTCAAGGTCCCTTCAAACCGCATGTCCTCGGATTCTTTCAGGTCTTTCATTACAACTCTTGCCTGTTCATCCGTCAGAGGACAATCTGCATTATGACCTTTAATGTCAGATACGTCTGATGGAGAAAAAACAAAGAAATCTCCTTGAAAACGTTGACTTGAGGCCTGAATATCCTGACGAGCTTCACTTTTATATTTCTCTACAAAGTAGGCGATACCTTGCATGTCCGCTTTAATAACGAGATCGCTTCTACGTTTAACCTGATCGATAAACACATCGTCAAGTGCCAAGCGCATATACCTGTAGTTAGAAACTAGTAAGCCCTGCTTGGCTTCCAAGTACGTCCATCTCCCCAGCCCAACTATGGCGATGAGAATTATGGGTAAAATGAATACTACGAGTTTAGGTCCGAGTCTCATATTGGCCTCATTGAACGAAGTTGTCCTTTGCTAGTTCCATGATTTCCGATGGTATCACAAGCTTCATCTTTTTCGCAGTGGTCAGATTCAGCCCGATATCCATGTCCCCGGGTACCATCACAGGCAAAGAACCAGGATCGGCGCCATTCAGTATTAAATTTACATACTCTGCCGCGGCAATTGCACTCATTTGAGAATTTGGCGCAACACGTAACAAAGCTCCTTCTTTTAGCATGTTTTGGAAACGGGTAAACGCGAAAGGAACTGAGGAAGCTTTGACAAACATCTTTGCAGTCTGAGGTAATACAGCCATATACCCCCCTGGTTCCCACATGAAATCTACTTGTCCATTCAAAGAGCGACATGCTTGAATTGCGTCTTCAAGCATTGGCATTTCTCCCTCTTTTCCTGAGCGGAAAGGAATTTCCTTATATATGAATTGAACATTTGGCTTCCCTTCGGCTGCTTTTTTCAGACGCCTGACATCGCCCATTGCTGAAGGATAAGATGAGTAAACAACGCCAAATCGCAGTGGCCTTTTCTTTTTATAATTAGAAAGAACCTTCAGCATCATGTCGATAGTTGCTTTTTGAGTTACAGAATAGACAACTCCGGTCACATTGGTTTTAGAAGGTTCACCAATTTGTGAGACAATCCCAGAACCTACAGGGTCCGAGACGATCATAAAAACAATTGGGATGTTAGTTCCGCCAAGTAGTTCCACTGCAGCTTTGGTAGCATACGTTGCCACAGTCACTATAATATCTGGTTTCCCTTTTTCAATCTCCTTTTTTAAAAGCGCAATGGCATTATCGTAATTCCCTTCCGCATTTTTTCGGACAATAACTAAACCCTCTTTATGCGGGAACTCTAGTGTTTTCAGGTGGTTTAATAAAATATCCGTCCCCTCTTGTATAATAGGGGCTGTCATTGTCTCGAGCACTATTATCCTTTGGTGATCAGCATGAGCAATTCCAAATAACAGGAGCACAGACGCACACGAGATTAGTAATTTTTGTATAATTCGCATATAAACACCTTCACTTGACGTAGTTGTCTTTTGCAAATTCCATGATTTCAATAGGGATTACCAAATTTAAATTCTTCATAGTTGAAAGATTCAACCCGATGTCCATAGTCGGTGGTGCCTTTACAGGAATTGAGTCAGGGTTGGCTCCATGCCAAATGGAATCCACAATTTGAGCAGCAGCAACTCCACTCCCAACAATGCTGGGAACTATGCGGAGTAGAGCCCCTTTCTCCAATGATCGAATGTATCGAGTGAATCCAATCGGCACAGGAGAAGCTTTCGCAAATACTTCGGAAGATTGTGGTAATGCCCCCATGTAATCTGAAGGTTGCCACATGAAATCAACCTGCCCCTCGAGGGAACGCATGGCTTGAGCCGCTGCTTGGAGCATGGGGTCCTCTCCTTCCTTGCCGGGGCGAAAGGCTACCTTTTTAAAAACAAACTGAATATCGGGGTTATCCATCGCAGCTTCCTTTAATCTGCGAGCATCACCGACTGCGGAATGGTAGCCAGAATATACAACTCCAAAACGTAATGGCCTCTTCTTTGGGCAATTAGAAAAAGTCTTTAAAACCATTTTAATAATGGTCTTTTCAGACACCGAGAAGACAATACCTGTAATATTGGTGCCAGTAGGTTTGCCTACATCTTTAACGATACCAGAGCCAATCGGGTCGGAGACGGCTATGAAAACAATGGGAACGTTCGTATTTCCAAGGAGTTTTACCGCTGCTTTGGTAGCATATGTAGCTACTGAAACGACAAGATCAGGCTGTCCCTTTTCGAGTTCTTTCCTTAGGAGAGTCTCGGCGTTCTCCGCGTTGCCTTCCGCATTTAATCGAACGATCTGATAATCCTCATTACTTTGGTACCCAAGCGATTGCAGGTGATCCAGGAATGAGTCTGTCATATCCTGCACCAAAGGCGCTGTCATGGTTTCAAGTATAATAACCTTCTTTGGCTGTGCTTGAACAACGGCGCAACACAGACATAAAAGGATACATTGCAATAGCAATATTTTTAGAAGTCGCATTCACTCCTCCTTTGGAAAAAACATTCCCAAAAATAACACAGCACATTACTTATCAGAGCAAATATATTAGTCTGATTATGCTAATCTTAGGCATGTTTTCAATTATATGAAAAGTAGTTTCTATTTAAGATGATGACTCAAAGGGCCTGGTCTTGCTATGACAATCACGCGAAGTTCTGTCGATTTTGATTAGAACATCTCATGGCAAATGGTCTTTTGTGAATGCAAAGAGTCTAGCGTTAAAAATAAGAAAAGGGTTGTAGCGCATTGCTACAACCCTTATTGTCGTTGGTATTAAAGAGAAGAGGTTGAAGCTCCTCAATATATGTTTGCAAGGCCACTGCCCTCAGTTATGCGGAAGCAACAAGTGGGCATGTGTGAAGTTAAGGAGCTAGCTAAGGTCATGTGAATATTGCACAAAAGTAAACATAACTAGGAGAGGTCATGAGTTTCAAATTAACAGACAGCGTTACGTGGGTAGGTAAAATAGATTGGGCATTGCAGAAATTCCATGGCGAGGAGTATTCAACATTCAAAGGCTCTTCGTATAACTCTTATCTTGTTCGTGATGAGAAAACAGTCTTGATTGATACTGTTTACGGGCCATATGGCGCCGAATTTGTTGCCAACCTTGAACGGGAAATCGATCTTTCAAAGATTGATTACATTATTATGAACCATTGCGAGGTGGATCATAGCGGTGGGTTGCCAGAGCTGATGCGTCGCATTCCGGATGTTCCAATCTATTGCTCGGCTCAGGCTGTTAAAATTCTCAAAGGATATTACCACGCCGACTGGAATTACAAAGTAGTTAAAAGTGGTGACACGCTCTCTTTAGGAGAGAAAACTCTTTCCTTTGTCTCTGCACCCATGCTGCATTGGCCGGATTCCATGTTTACTTACATGGATAAGGAAAACGTGCTGTTCAGTAATGACGCTTTTGGCCATCATTTCGCGTCCGATTTGATGTACAACGACCTTGTCGATCAAGACGAGCTAATGCACGAATGCATCAAATACTATGCGAATATCCTAACGCCGTTCAACAAGCTGGTGACTAAAAAAATCAATGAGATTGTCGCAATGGAACTGCCTCTTGATTTCATCTTCCCCAGTCACGGTATTATGTGGCGGGAAAATCCGTTGCAGATTGTCCAAAAATATCTCGAATGGGCGGACGATTATCAGGAAGACCAAATCACCATCATATACGATACCATGTGGAACAGCACTCGGGATATGGCTGAGGCTATTGCTTCTGGCATTAGGCAGGCGAATAAGGATATAGTAATCAAAATTTACAATGTGGGACAGCGGGACAAAAACGAAGTTATCTCCGAAATATTCCGATCTAAAATGGTGGTGGCGGGGTGCTCTACCATTAATAAAGGAATCCTCTTCCACATGGCGGGTATGCTGGAAATGATCCACGGGCTTTCTTTTAAGAATAAGAAGGGAGCGGCATTCGGCTCTTATGGTTGGTCTGGGGAAAGTGTGAAAATGGTTTCAGATTCTCTAGAGAAATCGGGATTGGAAATGGTTGGCGATGGCTTGAAGGTCTTATGGAAGCCGGATAGTGCCGCCAAAGAAGAATGTGAAGCCTATGGACGACTTTTGGCTGAATCTTTGTAGATAAATTGGAGTTAATGATTCAAGCTGCTTTTTGGTGACGATTAATTTTTTAGCATTAAAAAAAGAAAAGGGCTGTAGCACGTTGCTACAGCCCTTTTTCCTTGTTGTCGGTGGTGCCGAAGAGAAGACTCGAACTTCCACGGAGTTGCCCCCACTAGACCCTGAATCTAGCGTGTCTACCAATTCCACCACTTCGGCACTGGGAATTTGTATAGTGATTTAGGGGCTCTTTGGCAAGATGTTTTTTTATAAATGGCTGTTGTGTCAATGTGAACTTAATTAAATTTCTAATTGTCCGTACAGTCATGTATTGTTATACCTATAGAAATCGGGAAAATATTCAGGGGGAATACATGGTTCCATCTTCACTTATTCCGGCGATACACACTATTGCAGTCGAGCCTATTTGGCCGATTACACTGCTGATAGTTACCTTCGCCATACATCTTTTGCTCATGAACATCGCGCTTGGTGGGACCGTCATTGTCGCGTGGCATAGCCTGAGTGGCGGAAGTAAGATTTCGCGCGATCTTTCAGGTAAACTGCCGACAATCTTAGCTCTGGTTATTAATGCCGGTGTTCCACCTCTTTTGTTTGTCAAAGCGGTGTATGCTCAATTTAATTATACATCTTCAGTGCTAATGGCTGTTTTCTGGCTTGCCGCGATTTTCGCGCTGCTCATTGGATATTACGCTTTGTATTATCATTATTACCGTTACGACAGTCTGAAAGATGGCGGCCGTAAAGGGCTTATTTTTATGGTGCTGTGTATCCTCTTATATGTAGGATTCATGCTTTCCAACAATATGACCTTGATGCTGAGGCCCGATCATTGGGCAGAATACTTTCAGAATCCAAATGGGCTGGTTCTCAATCTTAACGATTCAGCACTGATTCCCCGTTATCTTCATTTCATGGTTTCCGCTCTTGCTGTAGGTGGACTTTTTGTCGCTATTCTCGGGAAAATGAAATCTGATCAAGATTATATCGAGACCGGGTCAAAATGGTTTGTGCGAGCTACCCTCGTTAATATAGGGGTAGGTCTGTGGTTTCTCATGGCACTTCCTAGGGATATCATGCTCATCTTTATGGGGCGTGATATGTTTGCGACGATTCTTCTTGGCATTGGGATGGTGGGAACCATCGGACTCATTCATGCCGGAATGAAACGCAATGTTGTGCTCTCATCGGTCATTGTTGTGATAATGGTCTATGTGATGGTAGTCATGAGGCATTTGCTTAGAAAAGCTTATCTTGCTCCATACTTTAAAGTTGAGGATATTCCGGTAACCGGACAATATTCTCCGCTATATTTATTTCTCATATCGCTCGTGATAGGAATTGCCGGTATAGCTTATATGCTTAAGCTTATGTTCAAGGCGGGGAGGAGTTAATCATGGAATATCCAATTTGGCACCTCACTACTTTCGGCGGCGGCTTCTGGATTGCTTTTATCGCGACTATTCACGTTTTTGTGGCTCAGTTTGCAGTAGGCGGCGGTCTTTTTCTCGTTTTAAGTGAACAGATGGCGTACCGCACTGGCTCTGATGAACTACTTGGTTACGTGAAAAAACATTCTAAATTTTTCCTGCTCTTGTCGATGGTATTCGGAGGGGTCAGCGGGGTCGCGCTCTGGTTCAGCATGGCACTTCTCAGTCCGCAGGGCGCGCTCATTCTTGTTCGTGAATTTTTATTTGCTTGGGCTACTGAATGGGTTTGGTTCGTGGGCGAAATCATCGCACTGCTGATCTATTTTTATTATTGGGATAGAATGAAGCGGTCTGATCATATAAAGATAGGTTGGTTCTATTTCATTTTTGCATGGCTGTCCCTTTTCACCATCAACGGCGTGGTTGGCTTTATGCTTACCCCCGGAGACTGGCTGGAAACTCATAATTTCTGGGATGGTATATTTAACCCGACCTTCTGGCCGCAACTCGCTTTCCGCTCATTCTTATGTGTGATGCTGGCTGGCTTATTCGGTTTCGTCACTGCATCGTGGCTGAAAGATGATGCGGTTCGCTGTAAAATGGTCCGCCTTTGTAGTATCTGGACTTTGCTCGGACTGATTCTAGTTATTCCATGTGGCTATTGGTATCTGATGGCTCTGCCGCCAGAACAGGCTGCGATGGTGCTAGATAAATCTCATCGCGTTACATATTACCTGAAAATGTACCAGATTACTGCTCCGATTATTTTGGTGGGTGGACTGCTAATGGCAATCTGTCAGCCTCGTATAATTAAGTTTCCATCGGCTATAATATTGCTTTTGGTTGCCTTGACCTTCTACGGTTCATTCGAGTTCATTCGTGAAGCCGGAAGAAAGCCTTACGTTTTGTGGGGCGTTGTTTATTCCAACTCAGTTAAGGTCGAGAGAGTTCCCTCCCTTGAGGGCAAAAGCTTCTTGCAGGAAGCAAAGTGGGTTCCTGATAATTTAAGGAAGATTACTGAAGAGAATCAAATTGAAGCTGGATCTTGGCTATACCAGATGCAGTGTGCGCCGTGTCATGCCGTCAATGGCCCTATGAACGATATCGTTCCGAGAACAGCCAAGTACAATTTAGCGGGACTTGATGCATTCATCTCCGGCATGGGCAGCTTGTCAAAATATATGTCTCCGTTCCTAGGTTTGCCCGACGAACGTATGGCTCTTGCTGAATACATTGACGGGCTAAGTCCTCAGGAAAAAGTTGAGCTTGCTACTCCTGTTGAAGCTGAAGCGGTTCCATCACCATTTATAAAAGATCAGAAGTATACTTTAATGGCTTGGCCGCTCGAAGGTTTGCGCCTCATCGTGCAAAGTGAAGGTCGGGTAGAGCTTTCTGAAAGTGGCAGTATTGTTCGGGCTCAGCTTCTTCTTCGTGGAGATCCACCGGAAGTTGTTACTGATGATGTTAAGATCGTATGCGAACTCAAATCGATTAATCAAACTTACGATATGACGGTTAAGGACGGATTCTTTGAGTCCTCCGCAATCAAGGCGCTTCCTTATTCTGATGATGGCTACCAGCCATTACCTTTAGTTGAGGTCAGCGCTGTGGACGGCGATGGAGAAATTATCGCGACCACGACCATTGTTCTACCTGTTTCCACAAGAGCTACATGTAATAATTGTCATGGTGGAGAGTGGGCGGTGAAAGGTCAGGGTGGTTTAGCCTCGCAAACTGCTGATGATTTCCTGAAGATTCATGACCGCGACAACCATACTGATTTTGTAGCGCAAGTGAATTCTGAGGATGGCGCTGCTATTGATTGTTTGAGTTGTCATGACGGCGATACCCAGCTTGAGCTGTCGACTGCACTTCACGGGTTCCACGCTGTATATCTTGCCGAAAAGGATAATGAGGCTTGCACCATGTGTCATCCGCAGGAGAGCTTGCGCGGTCTGCATAAAGATGTGGGCATGGAATGTGTGAACTGTCATGGCCCAATGGAAAATCATGCGTTGGCGTTGCTTAAATCTGAAAAAGATAAGCCTGTCGCTAAGAAATTGATGTCATTGATCATGCCTGTTGATATTGATGTGGCAGAGATCAATCCTCGTACGCCTTGGGTGCAGGAGCCGGATTGCCTGACTTGTCATGTGGACTTTGCCGGACCGGACACAGACTCTGCATTCAATGTATGGAATGAGGATAAGTCTGAGTTGTTTCGTAACCGCAAAGATGAAATGGATGCCGTTATGTGCGCCGCATGTCATAACGCTCCACACGCAATATTCCCTGCTGTTGATGAACGTGACAATATTCGCGCGCTTCAATATATGGGTGAGTCTAAACCTATAGGGTCTGGCGGAACATGTACCGTGTGTCATGAAGACAATATGGAATATCCTGCACATCATCCGGGAATGGGCTTAGAATAGTAAGTTACGAATACTCTCAATTCGCGCTGAAAAGAAGAACACGAAAAAGCCCGTCCAAGTTAACTTGGACGGGCTTTTATTATTCGATGTGTAGCTTAAGACTAGTTGCGTCTTAGAAGTGGTTTGCCGTTGTTAGAAGCTTTATTCACTGTACGCATAACGTTGTCAGAATCAGTACCTGGTACGGTAAAGGTGGACATCTGTCCGTTGATTTTAACATGCTGAATGCTGACAGGGTTGATTCTTGATTTGCGGCAAATCATATCAACCAGTTTACGAGGAGTCATACCGTGGGTGCGACCTACGCAAGCTGTGAATCTAACTCTACCACGTCCGCCGCGGCCTGCGCCTTCTTCAATTCTGCGGTACGCGCTCTTATCGAGAATGTTACCCTGTGACTGCTTGAGAAGAGCTGCGATGACTTCGAGCGGATCGCTGTCTTCGAGCAATTCGCTTGCAAGAGGAAGGTAAGACAAGTGTTTGCCGTTGGTGACGATATCATGAAGCTCTTCACCCATCTGGTTTTTCTTAGCTTCGATAACTTCATCAATAGTAGGCAGAGCTTTCTTGTCGATTTTAGCGCCAGTCATTTTAGCGATATATCTAAGTTTGCCGAACTCATTAGGGTTAACTAGAGTAACTGCAATCCCTTTTTTCCCTGCACGGCCAGTACGACCGATACGGTGAACATAACTCTGCGGGTCCTGAGGAAGTGCAAAGTTAACAACATGAGTGAGGTCAGGTACGTCAATACCACGAGCTGCAACGTCAGTAGCAACAAGGATTTTGCATTTTTTTGCTCTGAACTTACGAAGAATTTCTTCACGGCGAGACTGTGAAAGATCACCATGAATAGGCTCAGCTGGGTATTTGCGTTCGTTAAGAGCTGCTGCTACGCGGTCAGCGTCTGAACGGGTTCTACAGAAAACGAGTCCGAAGAAATCGTTCTGTGAATCGATAACGCGACAAAGAGCTTCAAGACGATCGCGTTCAGGCATTTCATGGAAAACCTGTTCGGTAAGAGCAACTTCGTCTTTTTCAGGCTTAACAGAAACAACATCGTAATCACCCATGAATTTACGAGCAATACGCATAACAGCCTGAGGCATGGTTGCGGAGAAAAGAAGTGTGCGGTGGTTATCGCCGCCAGCTTCCATGATTTCACTTACGTCTTCAAGAAAACCCATGTTACACATTTCATCAGCTTCATCTAAAACGAAGAATTTAATCTGTGAAAGCTTCAAAGTCTTTCTTTTAATATGATCAAGAACACGGCCAGGTGTTCCAACTACGATGTCAGCGCCGCGTTTTAGAGCTTTAAGCTGCGGGAGCATTGCCTGCCCACCGTATACAGTAGCGATGCTAATTCTTCTTTTGCCGCGGAATGAGTTGATTTCATCTGCAACCTGCATAGCAAGTTCACGAGTCGGTGTAAGGACGATTGCCTGAACGTGTCCGGCTCCTTCAACTACGTTTTCAAGGATAGGCAGTCCGAATGCGGCTGTCTTACCTGTTCCGGTCTGCGCCTGACCAACGATATCTTTTTCGCCGGAGAGAAGCATTGGAATGGTCTGCTCCTGAATAGGAGTAGGCTCAGTGAATCCTTTCTTTTCAAGTGCTTCGATGATTACGTCAGAGAGTCCGAGATTTCTAAATTTTTCCATAGTATTATATTCTTCTTATTTGGTTTTGTGTGGTTTTTTGTGTAATTGATAATGAAAACAGGGCAATAAACATCGCATTGCATCCATGTTGTAAGCAAGGATGCGTGTTTAATTCCCGTTATTCAGCTAAGCCGGATTTTGTATAAAGCCAACAGTCGTGGATCTATAACTTTTGCATAAGCAAAAAAATATAAAGCGCGATCAACTTATCGTGATCGACAATTCCGGTTCGGCGGAAATGCGGGGTGGAAACAAAATGAAAAGTCCACCCCAGAAATTTAGGGGAGGTCTTTTTACCGTATTAAATATGTCCGGTATTTGAGGGGGACCGTCCGGTTATCGCGATCTACAAACAGCACACTAAAAAAGTGAGCTTATAAGGGCAGATCGTACTTACATTCTTAGAACAGCCAAGCGGGGTGCCTGACATAACTGGTCCCAGTCATTTAAAAGGAGTTCTAAGATCTATCGTCTTTATAGGTAGGACGGAGTACGAAACAGGTACACTGCCCTTGCAATGATTCAATTCTGTATAAACAGAATCAACACAACCGGATCTGGACGGACGAGAACCCTTTAATCATTTGTAAGGGGTTGGGTCAAGTCTTTTCTTTAGAAAATAGTTAAGATAGTTTGTAAACATGTTGATAGAAACCGCTTTCAGCCATCCGGCTAAAAGCGGTTTCTTTATAATGTATATGAACAGTCAACCCATCAAGTCATTAACTATACAGCCTCATCAACAATCTCGATATCAGCCGCTTGGCCTTCCGATTGCTGAACCGCACCTGCCAATTCTTCTGCGGAAAAGATCCCATCAATATTAAGGATCATGATGAACTCGTCATTCTGACGTCCCATGCCTGTTATGAAATCGGTATGTACGGAAGTCCCCATTCTAGGAGGTGGCTCGATTGACTCTGGCGTCATTTCGATAACCTCTCGAACAGAATCAACGAGAACGCCAATCACAATAAATTCGTCTTCTAAGTTGACTTCAACTATGATGATGCAGGTGTTTACTGTGTGTTTAATTTCTCCCATCCCCAGTTTACTGCGCAGGCCCATGACAGGAACGGCGCGGCCTCGCAGATTGATAACTCCCTTCATGAAATTCGGGGTGCGAGGAATGCTGGTAATGTTGGTCAACTCTAAAACTTCTCTAACCGTGCTGATATCCAGAGCAAAAATCTCTTTGCCCAGAATATAGGTCAGGAATTGATTCGTATCGTTGGTTCTTGTAGCCATATTCCCTCTTGAATTTAGGCCGCCCTTTGGAAGGACGGCCTGTTCTATGGTGTTTAGAATTTTTCGAAATCAGAATCTGGATCATCGCCCATGCTTAGTTCTAGGCCAGATGTTTTAGGTGCTGCGTTTCTGGTTGTGGATTGCGGCAGAGGCTTTGGCCTGCTCATAGCTTGTACTGTTCGCTGTGGGCGGAAGTTGCCGTGACCGCTTGTGTTGGTTTTGAAGAAGTTCATCACGGAGTTGAGTTGCTCAGCCTGTGCGGACAGCTCTTCGGATGTTGATGCGATCTCTTCGGCCCCTGCTGCGTTTTGCTGTACAATTTTATCCAGTCTTGTCAGGGCAGTATTGATCTGCTGTATTCCTTGATTCTGCTCATTGGTTGCTGAAGATATTTCCTGAACAAGTTCAGCTGTTCCTTGAATGTCTGGAACAATTCTGCTCAGCATCTCTCCAGCTTTTTCAGCTACTTCCACGCTTGATGAAGAAAGTTCGCTTATTTCTGTTGCAGCGCTTCCGCTTCGTTCGGCAAGTTTGCGGACTTCAGCTGCTACAACGGCAAATCCTTTACCATGTTCACCTGCTCGTGCTGCTTCGATGGCAGCGTTTAATGCCAGCAGGTTGGTTTGTCTTGCGATTTCCTCGATGATGGATATTTTTTCGGCAATTTCCTTCATGGCTGAAACTGTTTGTGCAACAGCGTCTCCACTGGATTGGGCGTCGATTGCTGCCTTGGAGGCAATTCCTTCAGTTTTACTTGCATTTTCGGCATTATTCTGGATGCTTTCTGACATTTGTATAACAGATGCGGATACTTCTTCAACCGAGGCGGCCTGTTCGCTGGCGCCTTCAGACATTGTCTGGGACGATGCAGAAAGCTCCTGACTGCCGGATGCAACGTTTTCAGCTGAGCTTTTCACTTCACTTACAACGGCGGTTAATTTTTCGGTCATACCAGCTAGGGCGGATACTATGCCTTCCTTCTTCTTGAATTCTCTAAATGAGACAACTAGATCGCCATCTGCAATTTGCTGAGAGATATCGGCAATGAGTGCAGGCTCGCCGCCAACCTGAGTTTGTACATCTCTGATTACCCATACTCCTAAAGCTCCACCAAGAGCTATGGCGATGAGTAGGCAGGTCACAATGGATACTGTGGTGCTGCTTACAGTCGCTTTATTTGATTCTTGACGAATCTTCATAAGCCCTGTTTCTTCAGCGTTGAATTGGACCATCAGTGAACGGAACTTGTCGAAATATTGTTTGCCTCGCGCTTCTCCAACCAAATGAGCCATATCATCCATTGTTTTAGCATCACCGATATCACGGCGAAGTTGTATTGCAGGCTCAACAACTTGGGACCTCCATTCGCTGATGGTTTTACGCATATTGCGAAGGCGGTTTACTTGAGCTGGATTGTCACTGACTGTTTGTTCCAGACTCGCTTCTAATTCATCAAATTGCTTTGAGCCATTAATATAAGGATCTAGAAACTCATCTTTACCAGCCAGTAGATAGCCGCGCATGCCTGTTTCCATATCTACGGCAGTACCTAGAAGGTTGGTGGCCTTTATAATTACTTCATAAGTGTGGCTAATCCAATCTTCTCCGGAATTACTCAGGCTTTCTCTTTGGCGTTTCTTGAGAAGAGTCATTTCTGTATCAATGAATTCTGCGATCATGCCGCGAAATGCGTCAAAATATTTTTTGCCGCGAGCCTCACCCACAAGGTGAGAAATGTCGTTCATGGTTTTTGCATCGCCAATGTCGCGGCGCAGCTGAATGGTCGGTTCTGTTACATCTTTTTGCCATGCTTTGAGAACTGATTCAGCTTCACCAAGGCGAGTTACCTGTTTCGGGTTATCGCTCACGGTCTGCTTTAGTTTATCAATATTCATGTATGTGGATTTTTCGCCACCTTCGTAAGGTGACAGGAATCCTTCTTTACCTGCTAGGAGATACCCGCGCATGCCTGTTTCCATGTCAACAGCCGACCCGACGATTCCATTTGCATCGCCCAAGACTTCATAGGTGTGACTAACCATTTCATTTGTGGATACGATTTTATCAATGTTTATTATCGCAACTAGCCCTAAAATTAAAAGGAGTAGTAGAGGCCCACATATCCCTAATATTATTTTGGTCTTTAACTTTAATTTCACGCTGAATCTCCTTTTAATAAGGGTTATGTATGAAAATTTTAAACGCTTTTGGGTAAGGGGTATGTTCGTTTTTTTTGTTAAATTACTTTTTCCTAGTAAATATTTGTCACCTAGCAAGTGTGTACTACATAATACGCATTATTTTTTATTTGTGTAAAGAGTTAATTGAAATTGTGTGATAAAAAGCTAAATATTAATCGACTTGTATTATTATAATAAATATTGAGATGTTGGTGTATGTTTCTTGATTTGTTCGCTTAAAAATCTGGAATTGATTAGTTTGTTGAAAAAAATACAGCGGTAATCTATTCTGTGTTCCAAGTTTTCCGTTTAATAGATTAAAAGTTGGAAAGCTTGTGTACTGTATTTATTATTCTTAACTATGATAGTGTTGACTGTGTCATCTATAGTCAGTTAATCTTTAAAAGGTCTTAATTGTTGGATTGTTGTTTCTGCTGGATTGCTTTTATCGTTCGGTTAGTAATTTTATTGTAAGGGGTCTTTATGAATTTTTTGCTGAATTACAACATCAAAACTAAATTTCTTGGCAATATTGTCGCAGTAATGTTTTTTTTCGGTATAGCTTTGGGTGTATATCATTATGCTTTAAGTCATACTGGGGATGGTTATACTGAAATTCTCAATCATGAGGTTTTGATCGCTAGTGATGCTAGGGGAGCAACTATTTCTATGCTTTCAGCTCGCCGTTCTGAGAAGGATTTCTTATTGCGAATGGATATGAAGTATCCGCCTAAAGTTGAAAAACATGTTTCTGAGATGATAGGCTTTCTCGAGAATATCGGTGAAGTAAGTAAGCAAGCTAAATTGAATGAACTTACTCGTATATCAACTTTAGCTATTCAAAAATCCAGAGACTATCTGGCTTCATTTATGAAAGTAGTTGAAGGAAATAAAATAAAAGGGTTGGACCAGAAGTCAGGTTTACAGGGTGATTTTAGGGCTGCAGCCCATACTATAGCAGGTAAAGTTCCTGAGCATGCAGTGGATAATCTGCTGGTCGATCTTCTGCAAATGCGGCGCTACGAAAAAGACTATATGCGCACCAAGTCAGATAAATACCGCACAAAACTTATAACTGCCATGGATACGTATAAAACAAATCTGGAAGCAAGTGGTTGTGAGAAAGTTGCTAAAGATTCGCAGCTAGCAGCATTGGCTGTGTACCGGGCAGCAGCAGATCAAATTTTACAAGGCCGGTCGCTTGAAGAAGAGCATGCATATTATCAGAAAGTAAGAGGGGCTGCCGCCAAGCTTGAAACTGCCCTTAACTCAGTGCTGGTACCAAGAGTAGAGGCTCTTGCTCTTGATATTAGAAAGAATGAGAAAGACTATTTGCTTCGAGGTGAAGATAAATACGTCGAAAAAACTCTTGGTTCAATTACGGCTCTGTATACAGCTTTTAAGCAATCCAGTGCTAGTCCGGAACATGCTGTTGACATAGAAAAAGATTTGAAAGCATATAAAAAGGCTTTTGTCGGCCTGGTCGAATCTGATCAGCTGATAGCGGGTTATGTAAAAGAGATGAGAGCTGCCACCCATGCTATCGAACCTTTGCTTGTAAAGATTGAAGAATTATCTGTGAAAGCTCAGGTTGCAGAAGCAACAGCCCTTGATGTTGCAGCAGCAGACTATTCGATTACTGCCGTAAGTATTGGGATTATAGCATTAGTCATTGGTTTATTGCTTTCTGTGCTAATAACCAATGCAATCACAACTCCGCTGAAAGCTGCGGCTGTGACAGCAAAGAATATGGCTGATGGTGATTTAAGAGAAGACGTAGTGGCTGAAGGTAGTGACGAAACAGGGCAAATGCTTGCTGCAATGCGTGAGATGATATTCCGGTTGCGTGATGTAGTGTACGGTGTAAATGATGCTGTAGATAACGTAGCCGCAGGTAGTGAAGAATTATCAAGTACTTCCGGCACACTGTCTCAAGGGACTACGGAGCAGGCTGCTAGCATTGAAGAACTGTCTACTGCCATCGAGCAGGTTACTGCATCAATTTCACAAAATGCCGTAAACTCTCAAGAGACCTCGCAAATAGCCTCACAATCTGCTCAGAAAGCAAGTGAAAGTGGCGAGGCTGTGACTCAAGCTGTAAGCGCCATGAAAGAAATCGCTGAAAAAATATCTATCATTGAAGAAATCGCCCGTCAGACTAATCTGCTTGCTTTAAATGCCGCCATTGAGGCCGCTCGGGCTGGTGAACATGGTAAGGGTTTTGCCGTTGTAGCTGCGGAAGTTCGTAAGTTAGCCGAACGAAGTGGCGCTGCTGCTAACGAGATTAGTGGTCTTTCAACTAGCACTGTTGAGGTAGCCGACAAGGCTCTGACTATGCTTGATGAGTTGGTGCCTGATATTGAGAAAACTTCAGAACTTATTGCTGAGATAAATGCTTCTTGCGAAGAGCAGGATGAAGCTATCAAGCAAATATCAAATGCTGTGAATCAGGTGGAAGTTACAACGCATTCAAGTGCTGCAGCCTCAGAGGAAATGGCATCAACATCCGAAGAACTAGCTGCTCAAGGTAGCTCCCTTAGGCAAATGATGTCGTACTTTAACTGTGGAGAAAGGAAGGCTCTTGGGTCGGCGGTGGCGACCTCTAAGCCCGCTTTAGCCGGAATAACTCGTGGAGCTCTCTCGGCTAGCCAAGGCGAAGATGATTCCTTTGAGCGGTTTTAGCACTTCCAGAAGCATACAATGGAAGGGGTTGGGTTTAAGGATTGTAGTTACGGTCTTTTGGTTTTGTAAATAATTTATTATATATTGCTAATAGTATGTAATTTGGTATCATGTTGAAAACATGGAGGAAATTGCTTTGAAAAAAAGACTTTTAAGTTTGTTATGTGTGTTGTTTGTACTGTCTATAAGCTGCGTATCCTATGCCGATAATGGTCACGAACTTCCTTGGGGAAAAGACTTCTCAACATTTAAGAATTTGACCTTTTCGCATGAAAGCGGTGATGTTAAATACTATACAGTTAATGATGAAAAGGTTTGTGAGATCACTAAGGTTGCAGCGACCAAAGTTACTTACGCTTTCAAAGGTGGTAAGTTGTACGCTAGGATAGTTAATATTCTTGATTCCGCCGATCTTGAGAAGCTTCATAACCATTTTAGTGATAGCTTTGGAAAATCAAAGGTCTCCACTCAAGATGGCTGGAATGTTCACAAGTGGGTTAAGGGCGATGTTAAGATTAAGTTAAAAGAGGATGTTGAAGAAACTGTGCATAAGCTCGGAATGTACTATACGCCTCTTGCTAGTTAATTTAGTTTTGTAGTTGCGTTTCCCGTTCTATTGCCAAATAAAAAGTCCAGAATTACAGCATGTTTTAATGCGTAATTCTGGACTTTTGTGTTTTAATCTTCAGATTTATTTAGTTTTGGAACTGGCTATTTTCTGAAATCGATTGGCATGTAGTTACGCTCGGTTTCGCCAGTGTATATCTGTCTTGGACGGTTGATTCTGGTGTTTGGGTTTTCGAAATCCTCGTACCAGTGAGCAATCCAGCCAGGCATGCGTCCAATTGCAAACATTACAGGGAACATAGCAACTGGGATACCAAGGGCGCGAAGAATAATTCCGGAGTAGAAATCAACATTCGGGTAAAGTTTGCGCTCGGTGAAGTAATCATCTGCCAGTGCTTTTTCTTCCAGTTCCATTGCAATGTCTAAAAGCTCATCGTTGAACCCTTGCTGCAGCAGTTCATGCGTTGCATTTTTCAGGATGCGTGCGCGTGGATCAAAGCTCTTATAGATACGGTGACCAAATCCCATAAGTTTGCATTCTTTCTTTTTTACACGATCGAGATATTCATCAATGGTGTAATCTCCGCTCTTAATGTGCTCAAGCATATCAATAACAGCCGAGTTTGCTCCACCGTGCAAGCGTCCCCAGAGGGCGCAGATCCCGGCAGATACAGATGCAAAAATATTAGCCTGTGTTGATCCGACCATGCGAACAGTGGAACATGAACAGTTCTGCTCGTGATCGGCATGCAGCATGAACACAAGTGAAAGCGCCTTAACGGCTGCTCTTGGTGGGTCATAATGCTTGTTCGGGATCGAAAACATCATGTGTAGAAAGTTATGACAATAGCTGAGGTCAGGATCTGGATACATGAATGGTCTGCCGATGGATTTTCTGTATGAAAATGCGGCAATAGTTCTTATCTTAGAGATGATTTTACCCACAGCAAGGAAGAATTCAGCCTTACTATTAATGTCATAGAGATCTGTATGGTAGCTGCCAAGGGCATTAATTACCGCGGATAGAATCGCCATAGGCTGGCTTTTGTGAGAAGGGAATCCATTGAAGTGGTGAAGTAGATCTTCATGGATAAGTTCTTCCGCACAAAGAAGAGCTCTGAATCTGGCAAGGTCTTCCTTAAGTGGAAGCTCTCCGAAAATAAGAAGCCAAGCTGTTTCGATGAAATTGCCGTGTTCGGCAAGCTCTTCGATTGGATATCCTCTGTAGCGAAGGATTCCGTTTTCGCCATCAACAAAGGTTATTCTACTTTTGCATGAGCCTGTGTTTCCGAATCCTGGGTCGAATGTGATCAGTCCGCTTTCAGAACGCAGTCTTGATATATCAATACCCACTTCGCCTTCTGATCCTGTGATGACCGGCAGCTCGTATTCTTTGCCGTTGTAATTAAGTGTAGCTTTATCATTGCTCATAGAAGTCTCCTCTGGTTTTCAAGCCAGTGCGCGCTGTCATTTTTTGATTAAGTGGCAATTAACCGTTTTCAGAAAATATCGGT
The DNA here is from genome assembly GCF_000711735.1 of Maridesulfovibrio frigidus DSM 17176. NCBI lineage: Bacteria > Pseudomonadati > Thermodesulfobacteriota > Desulfovibrionia > Desulfovibrionales > Desulfovibrionaceae > Maridesulfovibrio > Maridesulfovibrio frigidus. The sequence continues at coordinate 29,187 of NZ_JONL01000002.1, read as the reverse complement.
CTTTTCCATATGAAAAGGCTGAATTATTTCTACTTACAGGTATTGCAGTTACCGGTGCTAAGGCTTTGATAACCTGAGTTAAATCCGGATTTTAGAGCGGGCAATATCGTGGCTTTGTCACTGGGATCAAGTCAGCTGCGGCTTGATGTTACGTCACCAGTGTATGAGTTATACGGCTGAAAATTCGGGGCAAAGACGGGTGCTTTCTCCCCTGATGTTGAACAATTACTATGCAAATTTCACTAAAAAGTCCAGTCAAAACGGGCGACGAGTTCTCTTCTGCTAAGTAGGCTTTAAACTGAATTTCTTTTTGATATAATTGATCAAAATAAATAATAATTCGAAATACTATTGCATAACGCTGCTCCCGTACTTACCTTGTGCTTTGTACGCTTGATAGTGTTACTCTTATTCTTGTGATATAAAGAAAGCCAGTTGGTAATGGCTGGTGGTCAGTTCAAGTCGTCCATTATAATTGAGTATTGCTGAAGAACTGCATAATTTTGTTAATTAATATTTGGGCGCAATACATAAATTTGTGTTTCGAATTTTTGATTTTAAACTGTGAGTCCAACTCGGAAAAAGTATGAAGTTGAAAAAGACAGGAATTTCAAGGCGTAATTTTTTGAAGGGATTAGGAGTTGGTAGTGCCGCAGCACTTTTACCATCTGTAGCCCCTTCTGTTGTCAGCGCGGCAACGTCTGATTCGGAAGAACTTATGACCTTGCTTGATATATCTAAGTGTACAGGGTGCGGTGAATGTGTACAGGGCTGCTCGGATGTTAATGAAACCAAGTATCCTGATCCCATAAAGCCATATCCGGAAATGTACCCTGCATCGCGTGCTAAGCCCGAAGACTGGACTGATAAGCGAGACGTTGATGATCGGCTGACTCCCTACAACTGGCTATACATCCAGACTGCGGAAGTAGAATATAATGGAGAGTCATACGAAATTAATATCCCTCGCCGTTGTCTGCATTGTCAGAATCCTCCATGTGCGAATCTATGTCCGTGGGGCGCGGCGGCAAAACAGAAAAACGGAATCGTGCGTATTTTTGAGAATGTATGTCTGGGCGGTGCAAAGTGCCGTGCTGTCTGTCCTTGGCATATTCCGCAACGGCAAACTGGAGTTGGATTATATCTGCGCCTGCTTCCTAAATTTGCAGGAAATGGGGTCATGTACAAATGTGATCGATGTTATAATCGCATAAATGAAGGTAAGCTGCCTGCATGCGTTGAAGTTTGTCCTGAATCTGTTCAGACAATAGGGCCGCGCAGTGAAATTTTGGCCAAAGCACATGAGCTTGTCAAAAAAAATGGGTGGTTTATTTACGGGGAAGATGAAAACGGCGGAACTAATACTGTTTATGTTTCACCTGTCCCATTTGATATTCTAAATGGTGCGGTTGAAAAGGGAGCCGGAAAGCCCGGTTTGCAGGCCGTTGCTGATTCAATGGCAGATGAAGAGAAGCTTGCAACAGCTATAGCAATTGCCCCTTTTGCCGGAATCGCTGCCGGAATCATCAAGGTTGGCCGCTATCTGTCTTCTTCCAAAAAGGAGAACGATAATGAGTAATATATATTTTGCACGTTTTTTTAAAATTATAGTATTTTTTATGGCTCTAACCGGAGTCGCGCAGATGCCGATCTTTAAGAGATATTATATCTCCGATCTGCCGGGACTTGGCTGGCTGGCTGACTTTTATCTTACTAATAAAATTCACTATGCACTTGCTGCGGTTTTGATCTTCATGGTTATGTATCTAGCTACCGAATACATTCTGACTAAACGTAACAGTATGAAACTTTCCCGTTGCGGTGTGGTTCGCGCCGCACTCTTTGCACTTATCATTTTTACGGGGGTTTTCCGAGTTATCAAAAACCTGCCGTATGTCACCATGGACCCTTTTACGGTGATGATGATTGATTGGACTCATTTGGTTTTTGCTATGTTGCTCGGAATAGTCGCACTTATGGCGCTTATACGGGGGAAGTCTTCTTACTTTGAAGAAGGTGGAAATATTTTAAAAGGCAAGTCTTATTAGCAGAATGAGTAGTTACAAATTCTAAAAAAAAGTCCCGCTGAACATTTAGTTCAGCGGGATTTTTTTTACTATGAAAATATGAATTTAGTTAGATGAGTGGGATACAAATTTAACTTTGGCTAAGGCCCATGCCCGGGAGCATCGTTTTTCCGGTCAGCGGAGTTTCGTATCCGCCCAGTTTGCCGATGGCTTCTTTAATCTTATCAGACTTTAGCAAGCCTATCAGCGCAACGATTCTCTTGTCTTCCAGATATTTATTTGGAATTACAATGTCGTATCTTTCATGAGCTAAGGGAACAAAATCAAGACCCAGCGCATTGGCTGCTGCAAATATGCCAAGTCCGCAGTCGGCTGATCCTGTGAGAACATTCGCTGCGACGGCCATATGCGTGTATTCTTCGCGACTATACCCCATGACGAGGTTGGGCAATATGTTTGCTTTATCAAGATGATAGTCGAAAAGTATTCTTGTGCCTGCTCCACGTTGCCTGTTGATGAAATTTATCTTTCCTGAGCTGAGGCTCTCAATTCCTGTTATTCCGAGAGGGTTTCCCTTAGGAACAATGAATCCTTGATGGCGGATAGCTAGATTAATTACTGTGACATCAACATCTGGTAAGTATTTTTCAAGGAACGGAAAGTTAAAATCTCCGCTTTCCGGATCAAAAAGGTGCGTTCCTGCAAAAAGAGCGACATCGGATTTGAGAGCTGATATCCCTCCCATCGAGCCTGCGTGGGTTGACACCAGACGCATAGGCGTTTCACCGCCCATGAGGATATCTCCCAGCAAATCTAGGGTGTTATCGTGGCTACCCACATGCATGAGAGTGTTCTTTAAAGTTTGCTTACTTGAGAAAAGTTCTACTTCTACGGACTCATTAAGCTCAATACCCTCACTTTCCGCAGGTACTCTGGTAAATCCCTGAGCTTTGGTAAGCGTAGTGATCATACCCGCCCCACGTGCAAGCGGAACTCCTGCGTAGCCATCTCCTACTTTACCTACAGCAAGTCTGACCAGCTCTTCCATGCCGGGTTTGGACGGGGTGCGCCTAGCTAGACGAACCTGAACTTTTTCCCGCTCCGGTCTTAGTTTTCCTGAAAGCCATGAAATAATCGGTGTGAGCACATCTTCGAAGCAGACTACGGCGCTAACTGGGTAGCCCGGTGCTCCTACAAGTAATTTATTATTTGCCGTGCCGAGTACTGTCGGTTTGCCAGGCATTATCGCTATGCCATGAACCAGTAAGGTTCCGAGCTCTCCGATGACTTTGCTTGTGAAGTCTTTACTTCCGGCTGACGATCCAGCCCCGATCACAACTATATGTGAGTTTTGAAGAGCTGTCTGAACAGCTTTCACCAGCAAATCTTTGCGATCACGCACTGGGGAAGTTGCTGTAAATTCTACGTCTAGCCCCGTTGCAAGGGATCTGAAAACTTGCGAGTTGGACTCAATTACTTCTCCGGGAGCAGGGGTAGGGCGGTCGGCAAATGGCAAAATCTCATCCCCTGTAGGGATGAACGTCATGCGTATTTTCTCATGCACTTTAATGTCATAAATACCGGCTGAAAGCAGCGCTCCGAGGTCAAAAGCAGAAATAGTGTGGTTGCGTGGAAGCAGCATTTCTGTGGCAACTATATCTTCGCCTATGCGGCGGATGTGCTGCCATGGAAAAGCAGGTCCTTCTATGCTGATGGTGTCGCCGTTATCTACGACGTTTTCTATCATGATGACCGCATCCATGCCATCTGGTAGAGCATTACCTGTGTTGACAGGGATACATGTACCATTTTTGATTAAGTCTACTGGCTGACCTTCGCGCGCTGAAAAAGTTGTATCACTTTTAACAGCAAATCCGTCCATGGCGGCCGCATGATATGTAGGAGATGAGCATCTTGCATAGACTGCTTCGGCTGTGACTCTACCTAGTGACTCGTGAACCGGAATGGATTCGGGCAGAACCAGTGTGTCTCGGTCGAGGGCCGCAATGGCTGTAGCTACGGCTTCTGGAACTGGGATAGTTTTCAAATATATATTGCGATCAGACATAATGAGTCTCCATGTACGAAGTATACTAAATCATCCAAACTTGAATTTCTTGTCCTGCGTATGATCCTTCTGTGTCGGCAGGAATGATCATAAGCCCGTCGGCCTGAATTAATGTCTTCAGAAGACCTGATTTGCCATAAATCGGCAGGGCCAGTGGAAGCTTACCTTCTCTGTGCTCAAGTTTAACTCTGACATAATCTTCACGGCCCGGTTTAGACGGTGTATTACGTCCAAGCTCGGCTTGTTTCACAGGGCGGTCCAGTCTGGAAAAGCTATTCTTTTCACCCATAAGATGCCTGATGAAGGGCATTACTATAGACAGCATCACGACCTGAACGGACGTTACCTGACCGGGAAGTCCAAGTACAGGCTTCGAGCCTGCTTTACCTAAAATTGTGGGTTTTCCGGGACTTATAGCCACGCCATGAGCAATGATTTCAGAGTCGGGCATGGCTTCGATTGCTTGGACTGTCAAATCGCGCATACCGACTGAGCTACCACCGGAAAGTAATACGAGGTCATTTTCTGCTATGGCTTTGGCTAGCGTCGCTTCTAGCTTGTCTATTTCATCACGGACAATGCCGTAATTAACAGGAATTGCCCCCGCTTTAGATACAAGACAGCGAAGTGTGTGGGAGTTGACGTCCCGAATCGATCCGATACGGGGCGGAGAATCTATTTCAACAAGCTCGTCACCTGTGGAGATAATTCCGACGCGTGGTTTTTTGTGGATAGATACATTCTTAATTCCGAGAGCTGCCAGTAACCCTACGTCTTGAAAGCGAACGGCATGGCCTGCTTCGTAAATTTTTTCACCTTTGGCCGTGTCCTCTCCCTTAAGCATGACGTGCTCACCGGGGGCAGAAGATTTGCGGATCTCAATGGTTCCGGAACCAAGCTCCTGAGTGTGTTCAACCATAACAACTGCGTCTGCGCCCTCAGGCAATGTTCCGCCTGTAGCAATTGCTGCGCAGTCTCCACTTTTAAGGACAAAATCAGGAGCTTCGTCAACTCGTAACTCCGCGCAGCATTCGAGATATGCCGGATTACCCTCAGTTGCTCCGAAAGCGTTTCGAGCATTTACAGCAAATCCATCCATGCACGAGCGGCTGGCGGGCGGCAGGTCTTCCGGTGAAACAATATCTTCACCAAGGACAAGGCCGAACGCGTCAGAAATGGGTGACATCTCAATGTCTGTAGGAGCAAAGGAAAGCAGGAAAGATTCGAACTCTTCCCTGCTGATGATGTTAAAAAAGTCGTGATTCATCTATTTAGCTATCCGTTTTGATAGTGATATTTAAATCGCCGGGCGCGTAACCTTTAAGCTGTCCCAGCATGGCAGATATACCCGCTGAAAGGATATCTGATACGAACGGGTTAAGTGCTAGTGGCATACCGTTGCAGGTTACATCCATTTTACCGGATGTTGCTTTACAGCCATCCCGTGTTGCTTTTCCTGCATTAATATCTGCTGCGAAATCTCGGCATAATTCACGTCCGCAAGCTCCGCAGTTCAAACCGGGCAGGAGAAATCCTTTATCCATAACAAGTCCGGCGAGCCTTTCAATTTCTGCTGCACTTGGAGGATTGTCCTTTGTACAGGCTGGAATTTGCGCCAGTGCAAGTTCTGGGAAAAACTCTTTGTCGTCAGCATCTTCACGTACAGTAATTATGCGCGGCATCCATCCAAGCTTATTTCCACCTTCCATGATGATGACATCAGCATCAAGCAGGGGGAGTAAGTCGTGAAGTGGTTTTTCTTGATTCCATGAAACAAAGGATTGAGTTGGTGAGTAAGCGGCTACACAGGATGCAATCTCTTTATATTGCTGAGTGTCCGTTCCTTCCGCTTCATCAAAACCGTGGTGGGAGTGTTTTATAATCCCAACTTTCATTCCTTTGTCAGCAAAATGTTTTGCTAATGCTAATCCTAGTGTTGTTTTTCCGGTCTTCTTTTTTCCAACTATTGCAATGGCTTTCATTAATATCTCCAGATTGTGTTAGCTGATAATTTCTGTGCCGATACCATTTTTGGTGAAGAGCTCAAGAAGAACACAGTTCTCAACTCTTCCGTCAATAATATGTGCTTTTTCAACTCCACCATTCACCGCTTCAAGGCAGCAGGTTAGCTTAGGTATCATACCGCCGGTTGCAAGCCCTGAATCAATCGCTTCGGCCGCTTTACGGCAGGTCATTGATGAAATTAACTTTTTATCCCGATCTAAAAATCCAGCAACATCTGTAAGTAGATGAAGCCTTTTTGCATTCATTGCAACGGCAACAGCACTTGCCACGGAGTCAGCGTTAATATTGTAGGTGGCTCCTTCGTCATCGACTCCAACCGGAGCAATAACGGGGATAAAGCCATCGCGTTGTAATGAGTGTATTAATGTTGTGTTGACTTCGGTAACCTCTCCAACCTTACCCAGATCTATGATTTCAGGGGCTTTCGCTTCAGATTCGATAACAAGCTCTTTTTTTTCAGCTTTTATAAGCATCCCGTCTTTACCAGAAAGTCCAACAGCTTTTCCGCCATTAAGGTTAAGCAGGTTAACAATTTGCTTATTCACTTGTCCCACCAGAACCATTTCAACCACGTCCATAGTTGCTTCATCAGTAACGCGGTAACCACTCTTGAACTGGCTGTCGATGTTTAGAGCGCTAAGCATTTTTTGTATCTGCGGTCCGCCACCATGAACAACCACCGGATTAACTCCGATATATTTAAGTAAGATAACGTTAAGAGCAAAGGCCCTTTTAAGTGGTTCATCAATCATGGCATTTCCGCCGTATTTGATGACAACCGTTTCTCCGAAAAATTCTTTAATATATGGTAATGATTCAATTAGCAGTTTTGCTTTCATAATTTCTCTTTCCATAGAATTAAACTCTCCTAATATTTACTCAATTATAATAATATATATTCGTTTCAAATGAAATTTATCAGTAAATTAAAATTAAAAAACTTTCAGACTCTGTATAATTGAAAAAGGTGACAAGGGAAACCCTGTAATTACGATGGGGACTGAATTAAAGAGTTCTTTTTAATTTTTTAAATTTAATATAAAATCATATGCTTGATGAACCTCGGAATACAAGCACTTTAAACGAGAATATCTATGACAACTTCTGCGCTGACTCTCATTACCTTAGGGTTATTATTTCTGCTCGGACTTGTTGCGGATTTTATAGGACGCAGTACTTTTATTCCTAGAGTCTCAACACTTATGGTTTTTGGGTTTTGCATCGGTCCGGCTGGATTCGATGTTCTTCCTGCTGAAACAAGTGAATGGATTGAAGTTGTTTCGGATATGGCTCTTGTAATGATCGGATTTATTTTAGGTAGTTCTCTTAAAATTTCAGATTTCAAAAAAAATGGCCGTCTAGTCATTGTGATAACAATTGCGGTTGTTCTCGCAACATCTACGATCGTTGGGTTAGGCCTTTGGATGTCGGGAATACCATTATACCTAGCTCTTTTATATGGAGGGATTGCGCCTGCAACAGCTCCTGCTGCCACTATTGATGTTATCCATGAATCAAAAGCGCAGGGGCCATTTACAGATAGTCTTATTAAAATAGTTGCCACGGACGATGCTCTCGGGCTGATAATTTTCAGCTTAATGATTGCTGGGGCTCAGATGATTTTAAGCAGTGGTGGTAGTCTGGAAACGCTTGTTTTGGGCGGGCGTGATATTGTTTTAGCTATTGTTGTTGGCCTTGCTCTCGGGGCTCCCATGAGCCTACTTGCCGGACGCGTTAAGCCCGGAGAACCGACTCTGCTTGAGGCATTGAGTATGGTTTTTATTTGCGGAGGGGTTGCTTTGTGGCTGGATGTTTCATTTCTTTTAGCTGCAATGACCATGGGATCTGTCGTTTCAAATATGGCAAAGCATCATAAATGTCCTTTCTGCGCTATTGAATCGATTAAGGCTATTGAGTGGCCGATGCTTGTGCTCTTTTTTATTTTTGCAGGGGTAAGCATTGAACTTCACGATGTTTCAGAAAACGCGCTGCTTATTGTTTTATATATATTACTTCGAATCATCAGTCGTTTCATAGGTTCTGTCGGTGGCGCTACAATGGTTGGTGCTGGAAAATCTTATGGATATTGGATGGGAATGGCTCTAATGCCGCAGGCCGGAGTCGCGCTCGGCATGGCATTAACTGCTGCACATAGGTTCCCAGAGCTTGGATCAATTGTGACGGTTATTGTCACCTCAACGGTATTTTTTGAAATTGCAGGGCCAATATGTACTCGCATTGCTTTGCGGAAAATGAAGGAAGTTCCGCGTAGATTGTGAATAGGGTGAGCATACGTTCTTGTGCTCTATAACAAATAGAGACATTGTATGTTTTGAAAATAGTGTTTATTATAGCAGGAATGGTAAGATGTGACTTGCTGAAATAGTATTATGACAGTTAATATTATGATTAATGGAGTACTTAATGGGACAAGACAAAAGGCGAAGAACTCGTATTGATGCTGAGTTTACTGTTCAAATAAGTAAAAAAGGCTTTGGAGTAGAAGTGGCAACTCACAACCTGAGCATGAAGGGTATTCTTTGTGATGGTGTTGAGGGTTTTTCCGCAGATGATGCTTGTACTGTATCAATTGCCCTTTCTGAGGACATTATAGTTATTATCGAAGGGAGGGTTGTAAGAGCTGATAAAACCGGACTGGCAGTAGATTTTGTTGCAATGGATGAGGTTAGTTTTACTCATTTGCGCAAGATGGTTAAGTATAATTCTACGGATGCAGACAGTATTGATGGTGAACTTATTTCGCCTGCTTTTGATGTTTAATAGCCGGAATGCAGAACGATGTAGGTTTAAATATGCACAGCTCATATGCTCTGGCTATTTTTTTTGCTTTTGAGGATGAAATTCCGCAGTCCATAATTCTGCAATAGATGTGGAGCGGGTTCAAAACGTGTTCTAGAAATTCTTTGATTTCGACTTTCATAGGTTTTATAAGTGTTTAATATTTTATTATTAGAATTAGCTCGTTGTTCCTGACTTGCAAAGATAAAAATTGTACCGAAATTTACTTTTAGTCAATTATAAGCATTATTCGTGCCGTACTTTTTTATGCTTTAAATCCTCTCAGGGTGGCGAGCGTGATAATGAATGTTATCGTAGCTATTACGACTCCTGCATAAAAGACTGAATCCAGCCCGAATCCCGCATAAATTAGACCCATTAATATAGGGGCAATAGTTTGTCCTACTCTTAGAAGCATCCCGTTTATAGCCATGAAAATAGCTCGTTGTTCCATTGGGGCAATTGCTGTGATCATTGACATGGTATTCGGAAGGTTAAGACCTTGGCCAAGTCCGAAAAAGCATACGGGTATTATACACCAAAGTGCTGCGCTTGAATTCGGTAGTAAAATCATTGCGGCAGCATAGGCGAAAGCTGAAAGAGCAATCATTTTTGTTTGAGACATTATATGTATAAGCCTACCCATTTGTGAGGCCGCTATAGCTGTAACAAAAGATGCACTTGAGATAACGAATCCGATCATTATTGGCGAAGACCCGAAGCGTGAGCTTAATAGTATCGGTAGGTATGTCACAATTGGGCCGTATAATATTATGAAAGTCAGCGTTGATATGGCGAAAAGGCCGATCACCTGTCTGTTTTTCATACCGCTTATTGCTGCGTTCAGGTATTTCATGAACGCTCCGTTGGATGTCGGTTCTGGGCTATCAAGCTTATAGGCTACTACCCAGGCTAAAGGGAGTGCTGTTGAAGCTAGTAAGAATGGGGCTTGCCAATTTATTTGAGCTAAAGCTCCACCTAAAGCAGGTAATATTGCTGTTCCGATGCTAAGCACACTTGCATTTAGCCCCATAGCTTTGATACGATCTTCCCCTGTGAAAAGATCACCGATTATGGTGAGGCAAAGCACTCCGATGGCAGCAGCTCCTATTCCTTGGATAACACGTAAGGCAAGTAACCATTTATAGTCGGGCGCAAAAAAACACCCTATTCCAGCTAGTCCAAAAAGTATCAGCGAAGGAACAAGAATTTTTTTCCTGCCGATTCTATCCGCGAAGATTCCGGCTAATGGCGCAAATATGATTCCAGGTAGTGTGAATACAGTAAAAACTAATCCTATTGATGAAGGCGAAATCCCTAGTTCTTTTATCATTAGCGGTAATGAAGGGATTATACTTGAGACTCCCATGACAGCCATTAAGGTGACTGTGAAAACTATGCGGAGATTTTTATTTTTACAAAGGTCTCTCATTAACTAATGTCCTTTCCAAAGATGTAGATGAAGTGGCAAGCTACTCGCAAAATCTAGACACCGCAATAGTGCGGATTCGGAAAAAGTTGGCCGTATAAACAAATGAATAGAAATTTAAGTTCATGTGCGATATTAAGAGGCTATTATGTTTAGATTATATAAAATATTCAGGCACAGTCCTTCCAAATTTACAATCCTGTTAGCGTTTCTTGTTTCACAGGTTCTTATCCAGCCCTTAGCAAGTGAGTCCGTTTTCTGGCAACAAACTATTTATTTCTATACTTACCTAGTTTTACTTTCTGCTATGACAGCCATTGCTAAAAGCCGGTTTAAGATTTGTAGTTTTATAGTTCTTTATGTCGTCTCTTTTGTTAGTTCGATAATGTTTATGCGGACTGATCTTGTGCATTGGCTCACGGCAAGTGAAGTTGCAGATATGATTATTCTTGGCCTTACGGTATGGGGTATCATGAGTTTTATGTCCAAACAGAAGCGGGTAACACGTGACTTAATTTCCGGAGCGATCTGCGTCTACATGCTGATAGGTGCGATCTGGGCAAATGGTTATAGTGTTTGTGAAATATACCATTCTGGTTCATTTTCTGGATTAGATCTTGGGGGGACTGTTTATGCTGCGCGCAGGTCTCTTTCTTACTTCAGCTATATTACGATGATGACTATTGGGTATGGTGAAATGCTGCCCGTTACCCCTATTGCTCGAGCACTTGTTATGTTGCAAGGTTTATTCGGGCAAATGTATCTTGCTGTATTTGTAGCTGGAACCATTGGAATGTTCTTGTCACAAAGAGATCGGGAGCGAGCCATAGAAATGAGAGCAAATATTAGAAAGGTAGAGGCAGGCAGAGGAAAAGAAAATCACAACAGTTCATGAATTAGAACAGTTGTGATTCTTTAATGCTTACGACCGAGTAATGATCTTTTAATATTTATAAACGGGAGAGGACTTACTTTGGTGATCGTAGGGACTATTTAGAGGGGCTTGAAGCCCGAAGAATCTAAAGAGCTGCGTCTAAAAGCAGATTATCCCTGTGAATAGCTTCTGGGAAAGGACATTTGCCTAGAATTGATTCTATCTCATCAGACTTGTGTCCGAGTATTTTGGCCATATCTTCAGAACTGTAGCATGATAGTCCAACTGCAATCGGTTTTTCGTCCGCGTCAACGACTCTGACTAATTCACCAGCTTTGAAAGTGCCGGCTACGGAAGAAATACCAGCTGGAAGTAGACTTTTCCCGCCTGCCATAAGAGCTTTTTCAGCTCCTTTATCAATGACTAAATCTCCGGCAGGGTCGCAGTGGTAAGCCAGCCAGAATTTGCGGCGGGATACACTCTTTTCGTCAGGAACAATCCATGTTCCGCACTCTTCACCGTTAAATACACGCTCAATGATCATGCGTTCTTTACCTGCTAGTATCAGGGTCGGAACGCCGAGTTGTGCTGCTCTGTGAGCTGCCCTCATTTTAGAGAACATACCTCCGGAGCCGACAGCAGTCTTGCCGTCGCACATGGTATCAAGGTCAAGGGCTCCGATATTAGCGATGTGGGAAAGATGTTTAGCATCATCATTTTTGTCAGGATTTTTATCAAAAACCCCGTCAGCTGATGTGAGGTTAATGAAAAGATCAGCTTCCACGACATTTAGGATTAAACTTGCCAGAGTGTCATTATCTCCGAATTCAAGTTCCTGAACTGCGACGGTGTCGTTTTCATTAATGATTGGGATTACTCTCCACTCAAGAAGGCGTGAAAGAGTGTTGCGGACATTCAGAAATCTGTCGCGATGTTTGAGGTCATCACGAGTAAGCAGAATTTGTGATGAAACGAGTCCGAATCTACGGAATGTTTCATCATACTCATGCATAAGGCGGCTCTGACCAATAGATGATGCCGCCTGCCTTGCAGGAAGATCATTCAGCTTATGGCCCGCAGGAATAGTTTCACGTCCGGCGGCAACTGCGCCGGATGAGACTAAAACAATATCTACCCCACGTTCGTGGAGTGTCGCAAGCTGGTCCGCAAGTCTGCAAATCAGCCCGAGGTTAATGCCTTCTGATGTTGTCAGAACAGCACTGCCTATTTTTACAACAATTCGCTTTGCTTCGCGAAGAGTTTTAAGCCTGTTCTTCAGTTTTCCTGCTTTGCTCATCAGCTTCCTCTTGATTCATTTTACTGAATCGAGTCCACATGTCACTGAGGAGTTCTTCAACTCCGTCTTCGTGAAGTGCAGACATGAAATAGATGTTATCATTAGCCTCTTTAGCTTTTTCTTTTAAAGCTGCAAGGTCTTCTTCGGAAAGCAAATCAATTTTGTTGATGACTCGTATCTGTGTTTTAGCTGCAAGCTCATCGTCATAAATGCGCAACTCTTCATCGAGTAGATCAAATCCGGAAAATGGATCATCTAAGCTGAGATCAGATGCGCTTAGAATATGTACAAGAAACCTTGTACGCTCAACATGTTTCAAATATCTGTGGCCGAGACCCATGCCTGTGCTTGCCCCTTCAATCAATCCGGGGATATCAGCAATGACCATCTTGTTCCCTTCATAGTCTTCGATAACACCTAGATTCGGAACAAGAGTGGTGAATGGGTATGCTGCAATTTTTGGCTTTGCAGCAGAAATTTTGGAAATGAAAGTTGATTTTCCTGCGTTCGGAAGCCCAAGCAAGCCTACGTCTGCAATAATCTTGAGCTGTAGGCGAATGCGTTTTTCTTCGCCGGGGAAGCCGTCTTCAGCCTGACGCGGAGCTTGGTTGACAGAGGATTTGAAGTGGATGTTTCCACGTCCGCCGTCACCGCCCTTACAGACGACAACTTTTTTGCCTTCTTTAGTAAGGTCAGCAATGAGTTTTTCAGATTCGTCTTCTCTATCTACTTCGAAAATCATTGTTCCCATAGGTAGATCAAGAATTAGATCTTCTGCAGCTTTACCGTATTTATCACGGCCCATTCCCTGCTCACCACTTCTAGCTTCATAAACTCTTTTGAGTCTGAAATCGTAAAGTGTAAGGAGCTGCGAGCTTCCGCGAAGAATTAAGTCTCCGCCTTTGCCGCCATCTCCGCCGCTGGGTCCGCCTTTCGGCATGTTACTTTCTCGTCTGAAAGCAACACAACCATTGCCGCCTTTTCCTGATCCCACTGTAATTCTAGCTTCATCAATAAACTTCATTTAAAAATCCTTCCTTAAAATGACCGGAGAAGGGGCTAGCCTTATCTCAGCCAGTAATATTCTCGGATTTAAATAGACAAAGCTGCAAGTTAACCTTTCGAATGCTTACTGAAATAAACAGTGAAGCATTTTAGCGGCTTATCGCAGCGGAATAAGGGAAATCCATTATGGATTATAGACGACAAAAGGCAGGGAACGCATTATTAGTGCGACCCCTGCCCGAAAAACTTTCGGCCTGAAATTACTAGGCTTCGTGAGGAACTATGGAAACTCTGGTTTTACTACGGTTGTTGCGGATATACTTTTCGTATTTCACAACGCCGTCAACCAGTGCAAACAATGTCCAGTCTCTACCTGTGCCAACATTCGTGCCGGGGTGGATTTTAGTTCCAACCTGACGAACCAGAATGCTACCAGCAAGAACTTCCTGCCCACCATAACGCTTCACGCCGCGGCGTTTAGCATTACTATCGCGACCATTCCTGGTACTTCCGCCTGCTTTTTTATGTGCCATTTTAAGTCTCCTTAAGAGGAATTGTCGTCAACCTAAGCCTGGATGGCGTCGATTTTGATTCTTGTGAAATCCTGACGATGACCCTGCTTAGTCTGTGAGTCTTTCCTGCGTCTTTTCTTGAAAACGATGATTTTTTTATCACGTCCGTGCTCAAGAATCGTACAGGCTACTTTTGCGCCATCAACATAAGGTGCGCCGATTTTGATATCTTCGCCCTGGCCGATGAGAAGAATTTTATCAAGATCAACTTTAGTGCCTGTTTCAACGTCCATTTTCTGGATGTTGAGTTCGAGGCCTTCTTCAACGCGGATCTGCTTGCCGCCAGTCTCTATTATTGCATACATTTTGTAACTTACCTCCGTCACGTAAGAGAGGGGAAGGTATCCGTAAGTCGGTATAAAAGTCAAGCTCTGTTTTAATTTAATTCAACAGAACTTCCACCTAAATCTTATTCCGAGCCAGTGCGGATTGTCTTCCCTTTATTGTTGCGGATTACAGGGCAGCTTTTGCCCATGCACTCCAGATTTGTGGTCATTTGGGAGCACACCATATGCTCGTCTGCCAGAATACGCAAGCCAAGAATTTCATCTGATATCTGTGCGGCCGATTTTAGTGCCAACCATGAGTCTCTCTGGCAACATCTTGCAGCCTGAATATTTGCGATTAGCTCAAGAGCCGCAAGGGTTCCGCGCTGTGCGGACGATCTGGATTGACCTGTTATCGGAGTGGCTTCATTAATTGCACTTATGGCCACTCCAACGCCAATTGCAGCCCCGCAAGCACCCATGAAGCCGCAAAATCCTCCAGAAATTTTAGATCCGCGTGCAATCGCAGTCTCAATTACCTTGTCCTCGATAGCTCCGCCGCTATTGCGATACACTGTTGTAATTATGCCGGGGACAATGGCATGGTGTTCCGGCCCGTGGACAGGAATTGAAGGATGACTTCTAATTTTTTTTAGAAGTGCTATCATGTCCGTTTCAGTGCTGCTTATGAGTAAACGGGGTAGAATTCCCACGCTGTCTTCCCTGTGGCAATTGTCACACACGAAATGGTTGTTTTTACAGTGAGCGTTGGCTTCCCCCGTTTCACCGCAGTATTCACAGGTTAATTCTTTATATTCCGAAAAATAATCCAGCTCAGTACCGCAGACCATACACCCTGATTTGTTTTTAGGGGTTGATTTCGCAGGAGAAGGGAGTTCCATCGCAGAGAGTGATAACTTTTCAAGTTGCGGCTTGCCGGGCTTGTCGAAATCGTCAGGCGTAGGACAACAACATGAGCTGCCGACCATCATATTGGATATGAGTCCGTCATTGTTCAGTACAAATACCTGCTCTCCAAGGCTAGCTGCTTCCTTTGCAGGAACTTCAGTGATGCTTCCCGGTACAAGCAGTTCGCCCTGTGCTGTCTGGGCAGTTGCGAAAGGCCCTCTGAACATTATTTTGGTCATTTTCTCGCTGGTCGGTTTATACGCAGAAAATGTCAGTGAGTAAAAATCATGATCGCCCACAATTCTGTAGGGGAATCTTTTGATCATGGAAATAGATTCAAAACCAGCTTCTTCTAACAGCCCGACAAGATTTTTAATAGTTTGTGCTCCGGCTATGCACTCTCCATGTAGAGTGTCATCATTTCGAATATCAGGTCCGGGTTCAGTTTCGCAGACGACATCTGAGATGGTTAGTCTGCCGCCCGGGGCGAGAATTCTGATCATTTCTGAAAATGTTTTGCGCTTATCAGACGATAAGTTGAGCACGCAGTTTGAAAGTAGCAGGTTAGCGCAGTTATCTTCAAGTGGCAGAGACTCTAGATATCCTTTACGGAAATCCATATTGTCGTAGCCAAGGCTTCGTGCGACTTGCTCTTGCCCCTTTCGCGAGTGGGCAAGCATGGGGTCAAGCATGTCTATGCCTGTAACTCTGCCGGAACTACCAACCATTTTAGCTGCAATAAAGCATTCAATTCCGCGTCCGCTACCAAGATCAACTACATGTTCACCTTTCTCTATTTCAGCGTCCATTACAGGCGATCCACAGCCATATCCTCTGAATCTGAATTCTTCGGGAATATGATTCATTAGTTCTGGTGCGTAGCATGCTGGATTCAAAATATCTTCTTTAGCTGTATCTGCCGCCGCAGTATAAAAGTCTTTCACTATTGCAAGGCTATCGTTGCCTGCTACCGCTAGAAGACAGTTCGTATGTGTCAGTGCTACTTTGCCGTGTCCCGAACACTTATCAAGCTTGTCACCCATCTTTAATAGAAGTTTAGGTGATTCATGAGTCTGACTCTGAGCCGCCTTGTCGGTGATTAGTTTAAGCGCGGTTTTTTCATACAGGGGGGAATATGGATCACTGCCGGTAAAATTCTCGTCATGCATCCAGCTGTGGTCAGTGTCGCCTCCGCCTAGTATCAACTTAAATGGAGTGGATAGATCTTTACTGCTGCTCTCACGTAGCTTGCTTAGAACAGCGCTGTCTTTCCAGCTCGCTTCTAGGCTCGTTTCAATCGGTGTCGCCAGCTCAGCAATGCCTATGGTAGCGGGGGAGGGGTATATGCAGTTGTCTGGACCTACCGCGAATGATTCCCATCCTGCCGTTGATCCGTCATGAATTGTTCCGCAGGGTGCAAAGATCATGCTTTTGATAGCTTCAATATTATCTATTGTGACTCCTGTGCGCTCACTGACATCCATTGCGTCAAGCAAATGGGAATAGATGTCGTTAGGCTCTACAAGACGCTCAGACTCGCCTCTCCCACGCACAAAATACCACATAAAGTGAACGTTTGATGCTCCTGTGTCCGCCGCGAACTGCACAACGTCCTTCATTTCTGTTACATTTGATTTAGTAACGCACATGGATATGGTAAATGGAATTGACTCTGATGACAGCCATTCAAGGGATTTATTGAGGGCGATAAATGCGCCGGGTCCTCTTATTTCATCATGCGTATCTTCGATACCGTCAACACTGATTTGTAGATGACAGCGGTTAAAGTCATAGCGGTTTTTAGAAAAGAACTTTTTAGCATTAAGGCCGTTGGTAAGAATCGCAACATGGTTGGATTCAGCTTCAAGCATTCTGCTGATAATTTTGCCCGCGCCGGGGTGGGTCAGCGGCTCTCCGCCTGTTAGCGCAAAAAGTTTACAGCCAAGTTTTTCAGCTTGTCCAGTCAGCTCTAGAACTGTTTCTGTCGGAAGTTCCTGTTTATCCTCAGGTGAGGAACAGAACAGGCAGTGATTACAACTCATGTTGCAATTATTGGTCAGGTGAAACCATAGCTCACGTAGTTTGTTCAGCTGTAGGAGATCATTTCGTCCCGGATAGTTCGCTGTAGATTCGTCAGGAAGCCGCAACAAAAAGCGTTCATCGGTAATAGATAGGAATGTATTGTTGTCGCTTTTAATCTTTTGTAGCAAGGCGTCACCTGAAGGCGTTGGGACAAACCAGTCAGGAGAGTCTGCTCGGATATAAACAGGAGTATTGTCGTGAGATATTCTGGTCCACTCGTTGAGTTTAAAGGACAAAGCTGAGTCTCCGTATTAATTGTTGCTGAATGAATAAAATTTGTGAAAGACAGAGGAGCGAAGTTACCCCATATCTATAAGTTAAATCAAGGGCTTTGCCAGAACTAGGACTTCAATTCTTTGTGCCCCGGCCTTGTAAAGAGTTCGTGTGCACTCTCTGGATGTTGCTCCCGTTGTGTACACGTCGTCAATAAGCAGAATCTTTTTGTCCGCAATTATTGAGCTGTCGGCAATGAAAGCCTTTGCCATATTTTCAGCACGTTCATTTTTTGAGAGCTCCGTTTGAGGAGTAGTTTTTCGTACTCTCACCAGTGCACGGTCAGAAAATTTTGTCCCTAATGCTTTGGCAATGCTCTTTCCGAGAACTATGGACTGATTGAACCCACGCTTGCGCAGTCTCGAGGGATGGAGCGGCACAGGGATAATGATATCAGGGTGTGATTCTTTTGGTATTTCCTGCGCTGTAACGACTGCGAGTTGTGATAAAACTGACCCGTATCCAAAGCTGTTCCCGAATTTCCAGTCTAGAATTAATCGGCGCAGCAACCCGTCATATGGTCCGTAATAGTATAGCCTCTTATGGAGCGGGCTGTCTTCTATACAATCTGCGCAGAGTCGTTTCTTGTTTTCAGTAGTGAATATATTTATGCCACACAAGATGCAGGAATTGTCTGCTTTTTCAAGGATATCTCCTGAGCACTCCTCACAGATGAGGCTTGCTGCGGCATGAGGCGCGCGGCAGACAGGGCATCTTTTTTCAGCGAAAATTGAGCGGAATAGATCAAATGCTGCAGAAGGTGAAAAATTTGCGAGTAGGCCGGAGATCATGATTTATTGAGAGTTGTGAAGTCTTGAAATTATTTTAGCAAGCTCAGTCTTTGCGATGGGTTTGATCAAGAAACTATTGTAACCGCAGTCTAAACACTTGGTGAGCAGCTCAGGCTTGTCTCCAGTAGTCATGGCAAATATGGGCAGAGTTATTCCTTGTTCCCGGACCTTGGCTACTACTTCGGTCCCATTCATTTCCGGCATGTGAACATCCATTAATGCCAAATCGAAATCTGTACTTACGAGCTTCTCTAGAGCTTCTTTGCCGTTCTCTGCGAAAACAGGTTCAATGCCCAGTTGTGCTAGATATGTTTTAAGAACAAGGCGCACTGGCTTAGAGTCTTCAGCTACCAATATTTTAAAATTTGAATTGTCGTTGCTACTCACGGATTAAGACTCCTTTCCCATGCCTGAATTCCGGCTTGAACCAACAAATCGCACTTTTCTGGATCATTTTTTAAATCATGCGGAGAGTCAATTCCCCTGAATGTAATGGTCGACTCGAGAGTTACTTTGAAAAATTTAAGGAAAAATTTCAAGGTAAGCTCTGCGCCCTCAAAGAGTTTCTCGCCCCTTGGTCTGCCCGCAACAAAGCATGCATATGAGATCCTTTCTTCAAGTTTAGCTATTTGCGATTCGGGCTGATTCATAGCTTCGAAACCCCATTGCCCACGGTCGATAAAGGTCTTTAGCCGTGAGGGTAGGTGGTAGAAATATATGGGCGCGGTAAAAAAGGTGAAGGGCGCATTTATGATCTTTTGGTAAAGCCCTTGCGCTTCATCTTTTTTAGCAAATATGCAGATATTGTTTTTGGACGTGCGGCATTTCAAACAACCTATGCAGTGGTGGAAATCAAGATCGCCAAGATAAACAATTTCTGCATCCCCTCCGGCCTTGCGAATTCCATCAAGGAAAAGGGACGCAGCATAGTCGCTGTTACCTTTTCTATGATGGCTGCACGCAAATATTACCGGAAGTTGTGTCATACTTTATTGCTTTTATGCTTAATGGCTGTTTAGCCCATTCTTTTTCCGCGTGGATGCGTACATGTGAAAGTCGCTTTCACATGATTTTCTTCCTCTTGAAACTCAACCGACCACTCAGGAAGGATAGCTAATAAATGATTTAGCTGTGGTTCGGTTCCTTTATCTACAAGAGCTATAATAATCCGCGTCTTGGCAAAACGGAGATACCAACCTACCTCCTGTCCTACTCCTCAACACTGATTGCGAGCATCAACAATACGTGGATTATCGTCCATTATACACCTCTAGAATTGTACATTGCTGAAAAATGGATTGTGAATCTTTTCTTCGCTAACAGAAGTTGCCGGCCCATGGCCCGAGAGAAGAGCTGTGTTCCCCGGCAGAGTGAAAATCTGTTCCTGCACGGACCTTTGCAGCAGAGCGGTATCGCCGCCGGGAAAGTCTGTTCTGCCAATGGAACGGCGGAAAATAAGGTCACCGACAAAAGCTGTTTCAAGGGCCGGAAAATAGAAGGTCAAACTTCCGGGAGCGTGTCCGGGCGTAGCTAAAACAGTGCATTCTAGGCCGATTATTTCCGTTGTACCGGTCGCGATGTCTTCTGATTCGAAGGCGGGAACCTGTACGCCAATCATACTCCCATTGCCTACGGGAGTATCGAGCACAGGGAGTCCTAAATCTGATGCGTAGATGGTCGTTCCAGTTGCTGTCGCAAGTTCGGAGTTGCCATGTATATGATCAAAATGAAGGTGTGTATTTAGAATGCGATCCAGTTTAACACCTGTTTTTTTCAAAAATTCGAGCACCTGAGCAGGGTCTCCGCCCGGATCAATCACAACAGCTTTATTGTCGTTTACGATTACGTAGCAGTTCGTTTCCAGAGGCCCGAGGCCAAAAACTTTAATATCCATTAGTAGTCCTCCAACATTATTTCAGAAAGATCTTTTCGACTGGATCCGCCTTTCTGGGCGGGGTGACCTACAGCTATGACAGCCTGCAGTTCGTATTTATCAAGCGGGACATTTAAAACTTCGAGAACCTGTGCTTCTTGATTGAGAATTTCTCCCAGCCATACAGAACCTAGGCCGAGTGAATGAGCGGCAAGCATCATGTTCTGGAGACATGCCCCGATGGCTTGATGATCCTTCATCTCATTATAGATGTTCTCGCGCTCAAGGAATACACATATCTGGAGTTGCGCAGCGTCCGCTATTTTTGAATATTTTGTACATTTTGCGACTTGGGCTGCGCGGTGGTCATTTTTATGCACTACCAAAAAACGCCAAGGCTGATTGTTCAGGCCGCTCGGCGCCCATCTTCCAGCTTCGAGTATGCTGGTGATATCTTCGCGGGAAATAGCTTCGTCAGTATATTTACGAATGGATCGTCTGTTTACTAAAGCTTCGAGAATCGGATTGTCATTACTCATTTTAGATCTTCCTTTTTAGAAGGGTACGCCACGGAAAATATTGAATTTGCTGGCCGCATCATCGAATTCTTTAGGATTCAGTTCATTGTTGAGGTCTTTATCAAAGTCGCCGAATTTTTCTTTGAGTTGAATTGCCTCAGCTTCCTTTTCATCAATTTTACCATCATTATTGGAGTCGGCATCTTCGAACGAAGGGAGCGGCTCTCTGACTTCAAAGTCTGAAACGAATTCACATTTGATGTGACGACCATCTGGGGCCATGGTCACATCAATGTTTGTGCCCGGAGCGATGTAGAGTTTTATACATGAATCTCCGGACCACATGTCGATGCCGTTTTTGTCTTCAAGAGCTAATTTTATTTTAGCTTTACCACCTTTTTTATCAAAGCAATCCTTATTATAAAGAGCATTGCATGAACATGCTGCCAAGGTGCGAGCTTTGACTCTACCAAATTCAAATTCGTTGCTTTTGCCCCACACTCGGATGGTTCCTTTTGTGTGGTTGATTATTGTAAAACTTTTTTCCTGAGCCATGGCGGAAGGTGCTGTGCAAATCAATAAAGCAGCAGTAAGGATGAAAAATATAGAAATGTTTTTTAAAGTCATGTGATCTCCCTGTGAATAAACGTTGTACAGGTTTTAACCATACCAGCTCGCAAAAGCAATGCGCTATTGCTAAAATATAAGAAAGCTCTTCTTGGCTGCGAATAAACGCAAACAAGAAGAGCCTAATTTAAACTTATTTATCGAAAAAATATATACGGCAAAGCAAGTGAAACAGGTTGTTATACAACCTTGCCGAAGGATAGAATCAAGTTTTTGCGGAATGTGCGATTTTTCCATATTTCGCAAGGACCGCATTCGGCTACTTCCTTGCTAAGTATTTCGCGGAGTTCTTCTTCTTGCTGTTCATTAAGCTTTAATATTTTTATGTCACCGAGCAGGGCTAGCGGATCACTATAATCCTTTGGCTGCACCTCGCTATGACTGTCTTTACATAAAAACTTAATGACTCCGGAAGGCCTGTTGCATGATGCTTTTTTGACAATGTTTGTCATGTTAAAAATCTCCGTGTTTGCGTCCTACTCCCTTGAATGCCCTGGAGTAGTTATTCCTGTCAGCGTGGGCATTTTAGCGGCATCTGTTTTTTTAGTGGGCGCGCAATTATCATAAATCTTCCCACTTTATTCATCACTGCGGGCAGTGACTTAGGTTGTTCTAAAAGTATCAGAAACAAAAAAAGCACCTCCATGTCTGGAAGTGCTTTTTGAAAAATCTGTGTTGAATCTTCACTCATGGTCCCGAACGGGAGGTTTGGCACCTTGCTATAAAATAGCAGGTTGCCGGATGGTCGACGGGCCAGATCCCTCGCATCCTCTTCATGAGTTGTTTATTTGTAATTCAAAGAACGAGAAACCAAATTATTCCTGCTTTGCTTTGTCGTCAATACTTTTTTTAAGAAAAGCGTGAAAAACATTGAACATGTTACTTAATAGGCTAAAATTGAGGCTTAAAAGGCTTATTCCTTGCCTTCCATTCGTGAAAGTTCAGCTTCAACTTCTGGCGCATCAAGCTGACGGCAAGTGGTGAAAGTTTCTTTGTTAACCACACCTTTATGAATCAGAAAGTGCCTGTCCGCGAGTTTCGCAAGCTGAGGCCAATGAGTGATGACAATCAATTGTTGACGATCTGCCAGTTCCTGCATCTTTTCGCCAACTCGGTTCAGTGTGGCTCCGCCAATGCCAGAATCAATTTCATCGAATATGAGACTAGGTTTGTCTGCTTCACCTTGAAGGCCTGCAATGGCCAGCAGGAAGCGGGAAAGCTCTCCGCCGGACGCAATTTTATCGAGCGGCTGTGCGGACTGGCCAGGGTTTGGAATCCACATTAGCCTGCCGCGCATCTCATTTAGGCCCGGATAAAGCTCATGTGGTTGAAATTCAAATTCTACTCGTACATGGTCTGAGAATCCAAGTTGTTTTAGCTCGGATTCAATGCGCGAAGTAAGCTTCTTATCCGCGACCTTTCTCGCTTCATAAAGAGCTTCAAGAGCAGTGGTGAGCTTTTCTACAAGCTCTTTTTCTTTACGTTCAAGCTGAGCTATTTCAATTGCGCAGGAATCAAGAAAGTTCAGATTGTCCTCGATTTCTTTCTGCATATCGACGATTTGATCAAGCGTACGGCCCAGTTTGCGCTTAAGTTTCGAAAGATCAAAAAGCCTACTTTCGATATCGTCAATAGAATCTTCGACCTCGAAGTCCATTGGCTGAGCGCGCAACCTTCCGGCCAGTTCATCAAGGAAATGTTTGAACTCGACTACGGATTCCCTGTCTTTTTCATAATCTGGGAAAAGCTCACAGACTCGTTCCATTTCAGCAGACAGGTCCGCAAGACCTCCTACTAAATCGGCTTTTCCGCGCATAATATCCATAGCATTCTCGATGCATTTTCCTGCATCATCCTGCTTGCGGAGCGCGTTTTTCTTTTTGAGAAGCTCGTCTTCCTCACCGGGGTAAGGAGCTACTTTATCTATTGCCGCACGTTGAAATTCGAGGAAATCTTTTTTTTCAAGTAACGTAGCGGATTTGTTCTTGAGATCTTCTTTTTTAGCTAAAAGTTCCCGCAATGAAGTCAAAATGGAGTCTTTTACTCGCGGCAGGGATTTATCTTTAAGAAAAGTATCGAGCACAGCACATTGATAGGCGGGTTGCATTAGTTTTTGCTGAGCGTGCTGACTGGTATGCAGGATCATGGTTGCGCCTAAATCTCGGATGATTCCCTGTGAGCTGAGCTTGTCGTTTACATAAACTCTGCTGCGGCCCGTTTCAGCGGAAAGAACCCTGCGTACGATAGATTCATGCCCGTCTGGATGGACAAATATAGCTTCAACAAGAGCCTGCTCTTTCCCGGGACGGACCATGTCGGGAGCCATGCGCTGACCCGTTAAGAAATCTATGGCGCGCAAAATGAAAGATTTACCCGCACCGGTTTCACCCGTCAGAGTGTTCATTCCCGGTGCGAATTCTATTTCAGCGTCTTCGATTAGAGCAAGGTCACGTATTCTAAGCAGTTCCAGCATTTAGTATCCTGTTTACTGTTTGAGTCGGGGATCAAGAATGTCACGCAAAGCTTCACCAAGTAGATTGTAGCCGAGAACTGTAAGCAGTATTGCCATTCCTGGGAAAATTGATAGCCATGGAGCAATTTCGAGCACCTCTTTTCCGTCCATAAGCAGATTGCCCCAAGACGGATCAGGCGGTTGAACTCCGAGCCCTAGAAAGCTGAGCGATGATTCTACAAGTATTGCGCCCGCTACGCCAAGTGTTGCCGAAACAAGCACAGGTGTAATCGCATTGGGCAGAATATGTGTAGCCATGATGCGGATCGGTCCCGCTCCGGCAAGCTTCGAAGCTTGCACAAAATCACGCTTTCGAAGTGATAACGTCTCCGCGCGAACTAGCCTAGCTACGCCCATCCATGAAGTGAATCCGATCACGATCATAATGTTCATAAGACCCGGTTCAAGGAACGCAATAACTGCCAGAATTAGGAAAAATGAAGGGAAGCAGAGCATCACGTCAACGCCGCGCATGATGATTTCATCAACGAGACCTCCGAAGTACCCTGCGGTCAGACCTAACACAAGGCCTATTGCTGTTGAAATTCCAACTGCCACAAATCCGACCCATAGCGAAACTCGTCCGCCATAGAGAATACGTGAAAAAACATCACGCCCTAAAGCATCTGTGCCGAACAGATGAGTCGAGTTCGGAGCCTGTAAAAGATTATCCACATTCAAAGCAAATGGATCGTAAGGAGTTAGAAGTGGCGCAAAAATTGCCGCTATAGAAATCGTTCCTACAAGAGTAAGGCCCATAATCAGCAATCCGTACCTTTGAAAACGAGTAGGGGGTGTCAGTGGTTTTTTATTACGCATCAGTCCTTACCTCCGGCCCGAATGCGGGGATCGGCAAAGCCATATGCAACATCAGCCAGCAAGTTGCCAGCCAAGGTCAGCAGTGCGCCAAGAACAAGACTTCCCATTATTAATGAATAGTCGCGAGACATGACCGCATTATAAAAAAGCTGCCCTAGTCCGGGGAGAGCGAAAATTGATTCAATGATAACACTGCCGCCGATAAGGCCGGGAATAGAAAGACCCAGCAGAGTAATGACGGGCAAAAGGCCATTGCGAAAGGCGTGTTTAAACAGCACCTTGTGCATGGGAAGTCCTTTAGCTTTTGCAGTGACGATGTAATCCTGTCGCAGAACTTCCAGCATGGATGAGCGCATAAAACGCGACATTCCCGCCAGACTTCCGAATGTATAAATGAATATGGGGAGCGCGAGATGGTGAGCTATATCGAGAAATTTACCCATGGGTGATAGTAGGGCATAATCCAGCGAAGTAAGACCAGATATGGGGAAAACAGGGTAGTATATGCCCAGCCAGAGCATGAGCAGAAGCGCAAGCCAGAAGCCCGGAACTGCAAATCCAATGAACACAAAGACCGTCATCCCCCTATCGAACCAGCCGTCCTGTTTCCATGCCGAGTACATACCTATAGGTATAGCGATGAGTAGAGTTAGAAACAGCGACGCTATGTTCATGCCGAAAGTCAGTGGTAAACGCTCTTTAATGCGCTCCCATACAGGGCGGCTATCGCCGGACATGGAGCGACCGAAATCGAAGCGGACCATGCGGGAAACCCATTTGCCGTA
Source organism: Maridesulfovibrio frigidus DSM 17176 (assembly GCF_000711735.1). Taxonomy (NCBI): domain Bacteria; kingdom Pseudomonadati; phylum Thermodesulfobacteriota; class Desulfovibrionia; order Desulfovibrionales; family Desulfovibrionaceae; genus Maridesulfovibrio; species Maridesulfovibrio frigidus. Next base: position 3,636 of record NZ_JONL01000002.1, on the reverse strand, counting down.
TTGAACATGCAAAGGTTTATCCAGCCCGTAAAGTTTTTCAAGCTTGTGGCGTGTTTCTATTGTGGCAGTAGGGTTCATGGTTGTTTGCATATCAGTAGGTGAGCCGGGAGCAAGATGAATGACCCAGAAGCTGATAACAGTAATGCCGATGAATACAACACCGACCCATGCGATTTTTGCCAAGATCTTTAATCCAATATCCAGCATGATACCTCGTGAAAAATAGAGATTTAGGCTCCTGTAAGAGCTTTGCTAAGATAGTCTAAGTCCGCTGACGAATCAACAGATGAATCTAAATGCGAATAGAATTCGTTTGGGGTGGGAATATCAGAACAAAGTCGAAAATAAGTGTCATATTGTATTGACAGTTTACCGAGTACTCTGTAGTTAATTCTCCACAGCGTGGGGCTGTAGCTCAGTTGGGAGAGCGATTGAATGGCATTCAATAGGCCGTGGGTTCGATTCCCTCCAGCTCCACCATATATTTCAAGGGTTTACGGGTAAAACTGTAAACCCTTTTTTTGTGCGTTGTATTTTTGTACACCACTTTTCCACCATTTTGTTTTTACATATTTTGAATTACCGTAAACATAGTGACTTGAAATGTCGGTGTTTTTCAACTTAAGTATTAACTCGCTGAGAGTTTTAATAATTTTTGTGGTTTTCAGAAGATAAAGAGAGGAGGTGGGTGTGTGTGCAAAAGACAAGCACCATTATGTTCAACAGGCGTACTTGAAGGGTTTTTGTTCTAAGTCAAATCCCTCTGAGTTGTGGGAATATGACAAGAAGGAGAAAGTGCTTTCTAATAGGATAAAATCTGTTAGGTTAATATGTTGTAGTCATCACTACTATGCGGTTCCAGTCAGTGAAGATGAAATTGATCATGAGCTACTTGAAAATGCATTTAACCTTATTGAAGATCCTTTTATAAGAGTTTTGAGGACGTTGGGGCCGAAAAAAGATGGTGAAAAGATCAAAGTAAGCCATTCTGAATTAATGTCGTTGGCTGAGTATATCAGTTTTCAACTTGTTCGAGTTCCAATGTTTCGCGATAATGTTCACGGAATGGCTAGAGATTCTGTTGTTAGAGCAATTTCGATCTTACTAGATAGTGGCGAAATCCCACATCCCTCTCCGGAAGTTGCAGAAAAGATTAATGGAAGCGGAGGGCTTAATGTTAAGATAGAAGACTTTTTTTCTTTGCCATCAATGGGGGAAATAGCTCCAATGATAATCGAGTCATTGCTTTGTAAAAGATGGTTTTTGTATGTTCCACATGCTGATTTTAACTATGTAGTTTCAGATAACCCTGCTCGGTTTATTTCTGCGACTCCAGAAATCTCTGTTGTTGGTCCTGCCGATCCTTTTGCTTCTATTTATATGCCACTTAGGAAAGATTTAGCGTTAGCGATTTCTCCGCAATCTCTTTCTGTAAATAATGTGGAAAATCAACGAATAACGGAACATCTTAATGTTTGTTATTTAAATAAAAATCAGACAAAATATTTTAATAGGGAAACCGCTAAGTATGCTCAGCGGTTTGTTTATAACAGTTCACAGAATGAGAAACTTTCAAGAATGATATTTAAGCTTCCATATGTTGAGTCTTGTGCCAAGGCTGAGAAACTATTTGTTTAGTTTGTAATAATTAATATCAATATAACCTTTTACTTTATCCTATGATGATTCAAAATTGATAGTTTGGTTAAATATTCCTTCAACCACTTTTCTACCACTTATTTCTTTTTGTTTTTCCAAATTTTGCACTACAGCTGAATGCCATAGCATTCGTGTAGATAAAATCTAAATTAAGGTAATTAACATGACTTTTGAATTAGAACGCAATTGGCACAAAAGACCAACTCACCTAACCATATATGCAGAAGATATGCTCAATCACGTAAGATCATTCTCACGTGATAAACAGCGTTTCAAACGGTCTCTCTCCTTGCTTGAAGACAGAGCACACGGAAGCCTTTTTCTATTTCCTGTGATGATTGTCGAGCAGATGCTTAAGGCTTCCCCAATCGTTGCTTATACTAATTTTGCAAATATTGATTTAAGGCATATTGTTTTGCCCGCTCCATCAATCCTTAAAACGTTTCCTTTTTATCAGTCAATTCAGCAATTATTCAAAATTATAGCAATCTCAAATGATCTGCTGGACGATCTCAATGAAGACAAAAGGATTTCGAGATTGTCCTTGTATGAGTTGTCTGAAGTTGTCTGTAATTTTTATGATTGGGCTTTTGAGACTTATCCACGAGAAGAATTCAGTACTGAGGAAGTTGCTTCTAAAAAAGCTGTTGAAGAAAACATAGAGTGGTTTGCTCTTCTTTGTGATCATCTTAAATCAGGTGAAAAGATTTCTGCTCGCAACTTCTGGAATATGATCAAAACTCAATCTGCTCCCGAAAAGCCGATCTGTTTTGACGAATTTCAAGTCGTCCTCCACGAAGATAAGCTCTTTTACTCCACCCTACCTATGACTCCGAAACAATGGATAGCATATTTGGATCATGAAGAGGCTAATAGAATAGTGTACAAGACATTTGAAAAATACTTATCGAGGTACAAAAAGAATCTTCCAAATAATTCCACTAGAGAGAATAGCGTTAATTAGTGGCGAATAACGCTATGAAATAAACCATTCCACTTTTGTGCATAGCCGATAATCAGTTGTTAATCTTCATACATCTTAACACGTGTACGGAGGTTATCACACATGCCTAATAAACGATCCAATGACTCTTCCGGTGCAGATCTCAAAATTCTGCACCAAACCCTTCCCCCTATCATTGCCCGCAAGGATGTTCAGCTTTACCTTGGTGGCCTCATTTCTAGCGGGTATCTTGCGAACCTTGATTCTCAGGGACGTGGCCCAAAAAGTATTAAAAGTGGAAGACGGGTCGCATACCTTCGGGGCGATCTTATCACATGGCTAGAAAGCTGGTTGCAGGGGTAAGAGACTTAAATGAATAAAGAAACGAACACATCTAAAATAGTCCATAGACTGTGTAATGATGAGCAATTTGCCTTTCAAGAAAGCGCAGCCAATTTGATTAAAGGAATTTGTCCTCAATGTGGTAAGAAAGAGCTGTTCATCTCAAAAGAAAAGCCGTGGCAGTTGAAATGCAACAGGCTCCACCATTGCGGATTCGAAGAAAGTGTCAAAAACATTTATCCTGATCTTTTTGGCTGTTTTTCAAAAAGATATCCTGCAACAGACCAAAATCCAAACAGAACCGCTGATGCCTTTTTGACCAAGGATCGAGGCTTTGATCTGTCCATCATCAAAGGATGGTATGAGCAGAAAGCCTACCTGTTTCCTGACACAAATAAATTCTGTAGCACTGTGCGATTTTATCTGGATAAAAATCGCACTAGATATTGGGAAAGGCTCATAGGTAAAACTACGAAAGACGGACAAAAAGCAAATTTTGGAGGAAAACGAAAAGCTGACGGTTCTATTTATAAAGGGGATGTCTGGTCACCGCCAGATATGCCCATCAATGCGGGTGATAAAATATTTATTGTGGAAGGAATCTTTCATGCCATAGCATTGTATCATCGCAAATATAAAGCGGTCGCAGCTTTTAGCTGTAATCATTTCCCCGAAGCATTCATCCAGCAACA